>NZ_JALPRJ010000005.1 GCF_030464885.1 Caballeronia sp. SEWSISQ10-4 2
GCGGGGTTACTCGCCCCTTCCGCTTCGGAGGGTTTTTATTCTGAAGAAAAACGGCAAGACGAGGCCCCTCGGCATACCCACGGTCATCGCTTTCCGCCGGTGGTGATCAGTTGTGCCGTCCGCTGGTACTTTCGGTTTCAGTTGAGCCTGCGCGACATTGAAGAGTTGCTGTTCGAACGCGGCATCGTCGTGAGCTACGAAACCGTGCGCCGTTGGTGCGAAAAATTTGGCTCTGGGTTCGCGCATCGCGTCAAGTGCCCTCGGCGCAAACCGGGCAGTACTTGGCATCTCGATGAGATGTTCGTGAGGCTGCGCGGAGAACCTTATGTGATGTGGCGAGCCGTTGACGAACACTGCGCCGAACTCGATATCCTGCTGCAGAAGCGGCGGGACATGGCCGCCGCCAAACGATTCTTCAAGCGCGTGCTTCGTTCGTGCCCGGTGCCGCGCAAGATCGTCACCGACCAGCTGCGCAGTTATCCAGTCGCGAAATCCAGGATCCCCGCGCTGGCCACCGTCAAACACGTGTTCGTCGAAGCTGCAGCTCGCGTTAATAATCGTGCCGAGCATAGTCATCAACCTACGCGTGAACGTGAGCGGCGCTTACGCGGGTTTCGCAATCCAAAGCGCACCCAGGCGTTCCTCTCGAGCTTCGGACCAATCAGGCAGCACTTCGCGCTCAAGCGACATTTGTTGCGCGCTTCGTTCTACCGCAAACAGCTCGCTCAGCGTTTTGACGCGTGGCATCGCTTCACCGAGCCCGCCCGGGGTCCGTCTGCCTCCTGAGAAACACGGGTCTCCTGCAGTTTTACGCCGCCGATGGGTCAACGAGACAGCGCCTCGCGCAGCGCCGCCTCGGCCAGGAACTCCACGAAGTCCAAGACGAGACCGGAGCTTTCCTGCTCCCGCCAAAAGATATGCACGTTCAAATTCGGGAGCCCCTCGATCGGGACATAGATGATGCCATCGTGCCTCTCTCTCAACGCGTAATCGGCGCCGAGCATCAACCCGCCACTATCCTTGACGATGCGCAGACCGATCTGCGCTTGCGTGGTCTCGTAAACGAAGTTTGGCACAACCTTGGCGCGTTGAAAGCTCGCCAGAACAGCATCGTAGAGCGGCTCGTTAACATTGCGGGAAAAGATTATCAAGTTTTCGTCTACGAGATCTGCCAGATGAATAACCTTGACCTGTGCCAGCCGGTGAATGCGCGGCGCGGCCAATAGCCATCGCCCCTCGAGGACAAACCGGGTCGAAACCTTCGCCGTCTGATCTTCATTCGCCAACAGCACGCCCATGCCAATGTCAATCTGGTGGGTGATCAGGGCCTTGACTTGCTGCGTTGATACCATCTCCTTGCGGCTGATCTTGACGTTGGGATAGAGCTTCTGCAGTTCCGTCAACGCCGGCACGATAAAGGGCAGATCGGTGTATTCGACCATAGCGATCGCGATCCGCTGTTCGTTTTGAAACGCGGTGCGGCGCGTGACCTCCACCATCGTTTCCATCTGGGCCAAGACCTCGATCGCCTGCGCCTGAAAGACCTCGCCTGCGGCCGTCAGTACGACGCCTCTTCGATCACGGATCAGAAGCTGCACACCCAGAATGGCTTCCAACGCTGCGATCTGTTGGCTCAACGCTGGCTGCGTCACCGCGAGCTTTGCTGCCGCGCGTCCGAAATGCAATTCGTCGGCGACGCCGACAAAATAGCGCAGGTGCTTGAAGTCGATCGGGCTCATAAGTTTCTCTAATCACAGAGCCGGTGATAGTCGATTGGACGGTGAGCGTGGGCAATCGTATTCTGTTTGCACGAGATGAACAACACTGCTGAGGAGCTAAATCGTGTCCAATTGGTTGGTAACTGGAATTTCCCGGGGCTTCGGAAAGCAATTGTCGGAAGAACTTCTGAAGAATGGACACCGTGTCGCTGGCACGACACGCAACGGCCTCAGCGATCTTCGTCACGCAAATCTGACCGTATTCAAGCTCGACGTGACGAACCCGGAAGATGTGCACGCAGCCGTCCTCGATATCATCGAGACCGTCGGGCCAATCGATGTAGTAGTCAACAATGCCGGCTTCGGCATGGTCGGCGCGGTCGAGGAGGTCTCACCGGATGAAGCGCGACATGTGTTCGCGACGAACGTGTTTGGAACGCTGAACGTCATTCAAGCGGTTCTACCCTCCCTCAGAGAAAAGCGTTCCGGCCTCGTCATCAACTTCTCATCGGTTGGCGGCATGGCGGGTTCGGCCGGGTTCGGGATCTACAACGCGACCAAATTTGCCGTCGAAGGCATGTCCGAAGCGCTTGCTCTGGAGGTGAACCCTTTCGGCATTCGCGTGATGATCGTCGAGCCCGGCTACTTCCGCACCGAATTCCTGTCGTCGCAATCCATGTCCAAAGCCGAGCGCGTGATCGAGGACTACGCGCCGACCGCCGGCGTGACACGCGCGAACGTCGGAAGCCGCGATGGTAGCCAGCCCGGCGATCCGGCGAAGGCTGTGCAGGTGATCATCGCGGCGGCGGAATCCGAGTTCCCGCCATTGCGGCTGCCGCTGGGCGCCGATGCCTTTGCCAGGATTGATGAAAAGATCGCGAAAGTGCAATCCGACATGGCGGCGTGGCGCGAGCGGGCCACCGCAACCGCGTTCGAACCCTGAGGCTTTCCTGCCTTCTACCGCTTGAGAGCCGACATGCGTAGTCATCGTTGCAGGCGCAATCCCGCTCCTGCAACGCCCCGCTGCGCTCCAAATTCCCAAAAAGAAAAACATGCCCTTCGTAAATGTGAAACTGGTCGATGGCGTCTTCACCAGCACCCAGAAACATGCACTGGCAAAGGCCCTAACGGACGTCATGGTCAAGTTCGAGGGCTCCGAGGCGTTTCGCCAGGTGACCTGGGTCTTGATCGAGGAACTTCACACCGACGGCTGGCACATCGGCGGAGAGCCGTTCGTCGGACCGCCGTCCCTGATGGGCACGCTGGGTCGGTCCAAGGACGTCTTCGAAATGATTGATGGGACGCCGATGTCCAGAGACGAGTTCGCCACCGTCCTGCCGCCCGTTGATGCCTCCGAGCAGGCGTCCAAGCTCCACGCCCAGAAGTAGAGTCGGTCACGTTCGAATCTAGACTTGCCTTCGAGGCAACACACCAGGAGCAATCAAATGCAATACATCGTGATAACCCGCCGGCGCAGCGAAAAATTCCCGGACTCCGACTACACCCCCGAGAGACTCGCAGCCGAAACCGCCGCCGTTCGCAAGCTCTATGGCGACGGCATCGTGCGCCACATTTGGCACCGTGGCGACGTGGGGGGTGCATGCCTCCTGCTCGAAGTCGAATCCGAAGACGGCGTGAAATCTGCCCTGGACAGGCTGCCATTGTTTGTTTTGGGCATGCAAGAAGCGGTCTCCATTGTGCCACTGGCGCCCTACCGCGGCTTCGCGACCGAATAGCGCCTCTTCGGGCACCTGAACGCGATGATCCCGCTCGCTGCCGAAGACATCGAACATCGAAGGAACGACAGGCTCATGCCCCAGATCGACAGACGCACCTTTACCATCGCAATCGCCGCAATAGCGGCGGCAAATCTCCTCCCGGCCGCGGCCCGATCGGCGACCGTGCCCATCGCCAAAAACGTGGTCATGGTACATGGGCTGTTCGCCGACGGGTCATGCTGGTCAGAGGTAATCGCACGATTGCAGGCCGCGGGCCTCAACGCTACAGCCGTGCAGAACCCTTTGACGACGCTGCCGGAAGCGGTCGCCTCGGCACAGCGGGTGCTCGCCCGGCAGGACGGCCCCACGGTCCTGGTTGGCCATTCCTTCTCAGGGATGATCGTCACCGAGGCCGGCATGCATCCGAACGTCTCTGCTCTTGTCTATGTGGCGGCGCGAGCACCCGATGCGGGCGAAGATTATACGGCGTTGGCCAAGACGTTCCCGACGCCGCCCGCCTCGGCGGGAATCGTCTTCGATGGCGACGAAGGACGCCTAAGTGAAGTTGCGTTCTTACGTGATTTCGCGGGCGACCTGCCGGAAGCGAAGGCAAAGGTGCTCTATGCGGTACAGGAGCCGTTCCACAGGGAGCTGCTCACGGGCAAGACCACGCAGGCGGCCTGGCGGTCGAAGCCGAGCTTTTATGCCGTCTCGACGGAAGATCGAACGATCAACCCCGATCTCGAACGCTTCATGGCTAAGCGCATGGGCGCCAAAACAATCGAAGTGAAGGCCAGCCATCTCTCGCTGATCTCCCATCCGCAGGAAATTGCGGAGCTCATCATCGCCGCTGCGGGACAACCCGTGAAGTAGCAACGTATAGGCGGGCGCGGTCCACTTAAGAGGAAGCCCGCCACATTCCCCATGTCTCGACGGTCCTTCATCAACGGCAACGCGGCCCCAGGCTGTCGGTGAGGCTGTCGGCCTGGGTTTCGACAATCACAAAGAATAATGCTCATGTCCACCGGAGAATGTGCGTCTCGGGCGAGATGAGATTTTTGGGCCTGTCGTACCGATCTCGCGCACCAAGGATGAATCGGATGCGTTGCGTATGGCGAACGATACCGAATACGGTCTGTCGAGCGCCGTCTTGACACGCAACATCGATCGCGGCGTGCGGTTCGCACATCAGGTCGAGGCCGGTGAC
Organism: Caballeronia sp. SEWSISQ10-4 2; assembly: GCF_030464885.1. GTDB lineage: Bacteria > Pseudomonadota > Gammaproteobacteria > Burkholderiales > Burkholderiaceae > Caballeronia. The sequence continues at coordinate 4,644 of NZ_JALPRJ010000005.1, forward strand.
CCACGTCAACGACCTTCCAGCGGTGGATCTCGCAAACATGCCGTTTGGCGGCGAGAAGAACTCCGGTCTCGGCCGGTTTGGCGCCAATGGAATGTTCAAGGACTTCACGACCGAGCACTGGATCTCGGTGCAACACGGCACGCGTCAGTTTCCTTTCTGACCACGGCCATTTTCGAAAAACGTTACCGCTAGTCAACAGGTCCTAGCCTTGCCAGTTCAGAAGCGGATCGCCGGCGAGGCGCCGAAACGATGGCGAAACTTGAGATGCAAGTTGGGTGACTCGGGGCCGCTTAAAGAGAGCCCGCGAGGTCCGCCAGTAAATGATAGTTGGGGAACGCGTTCGATGCCTGTACCGCTAGGTACAAGTAAGGAACATTATTTATTAACATAGGACAGTAAAAAATGAAGCTCATTAAATCGATCATCATCGCCGCGGCACTCGCTACAACGCTCGGAACCACTTACGCACAGGACGTGTCGAAGGCGAGCACGTCGAGCTCGAAAAAGGCTGCTCGCGCCCAGAATCGTCAGCTCGAGAACTCCGTCAGAAAGGCGCTCGATAAGGAAAAACTGGATGCGTCGGACATCAGGCTTAAAGTGAAAAACGGAGATGTCGCGCTTGAAGGAACAGTTCAGCGAGCCGAGGAAATTCAAGTCGCGGGTAACGTCGCGAAGAGTGTAAAGGGCGTTGAGAATGTTCAAAACGATTTGACGCTTCGAACTGAAGGGCATTAATTTCCGACGTACGAATGCAAGGGCGACGCGTTAGTGGGAATGCCCTGGGCGTTTGGGTATGCGGCTTAACAAATTTGATAGCATTGTCAAGGGCTCTGATAATCATATAGCCGGCCTCCTGTGCGTCAAGTCGCTGTCCGCACTCCGACTCTACGCCAGCCGTTCTACTGGGACGGAGGCAGGCCGGCTATATGATTATCAGAGCCAGAGCGCTCAATCCATTGCCGCGCTGGCTTCATCCATGCTCGATGCCAAGCAGCCGCGCGTCCAGCCGCCGCGCTAGCGCCGCGCCGCCTTCGCGCATCACTGCATCGTGGTTCCATTGGAAAACCGGTCGCAACAACGGCGCCAATGCATTCATCCATGCGCGGTTCGTGTGTACGCACCAGTCATAGCGGACCACCGTAACGTTGCGTCCGTCGGTCGAAAAGCTCCACCGGCCGGCGCCTTCGACGTCGCCACTGGCTTCCCCCTCCAGCGCGACCAGCGGGTCGACGCGCGTCACCCGCATATCGAACACGAGGCGATAGGGCAACCAGCCTTTCCACGTGTAGCGTTGTACGATGCCCACGCCCTGATCGGAGCCCGCCTCCAGCTGGTCTACGCGCTCGACGTTATTCCACCACTCGGGCCAGCGCGCCGAATCCTGAATTGCCGCCCAAACTTCCTGCACTGGCGCATCGATGCGCCAAATGGTGGAAAAGCGGTATTCGACCGTCCGCAAGCTGCCTCCATTCTTAGTATTCTTCTGGCGATTTTGTCAGATGCTCACTGCACTTGCCATCACCGGCGAAACAGCACCGCGCTACCATCCTCGATATCTCGTCGAGCCATCTGCAGCAAAAGTAGGACAGCTAGAGGCGGCCGGCCAGTGCGCGAGAGCCGACGACCGAGAGCTTCACCTCAGCCAAATCCGGTCGACTGCTCCCTGACGCGACCGCCTCATGTAGACCCGTTCCGGACCTTCGACCCATCACGACGAATGACTGCTCGCCGAGCGTTTTGAGACGTCCGTTTTCAACGGCAATAGCGTAACTCGCCCCAGAAGGTATGTCGCCGCAGTTCCGCGAGCACAGTACCGCAAGGCGTTCGGGTTGTTCAAATTTCGCTGTAACCGAACTCCATAGACGTTGTTGGGAAGCACGAATGGAGCGAGACGCCGAGTTTTTTAATCGGCCAGGTTTGCCCGAACAAACTATCCAATGGGTAACCGTTCTCGGCAGGCATCCAGCGACCGTGGTAAGGGTGTTACGTCTGGCCCGGCGGCGGCTGGTAGTTTGTATCGTCAATTTTTTACAAGCGCGCTCAGATGCGAAGGATCACAGTATTGGTAGCGTTGCGCTGAAAAGCTCGACTGGGACTCGTCGGCCGGGACTCGTCGGCTGAGGCACGTCGGTTTGCGAGCGCTCTTCACTAAACCAGTTTGGAGGTTGAAAGATATGAAGGCCGCGCACTATTCCTCAAAAGGCCCCGCTCGAGACGTTCTCGTCGTTGGCGAGCAGCGTGATCCGGCCCCTCAAGTGGGCGAAGTCCTGGTGCGCATCGCACACTCGGGCGTGAATCCTTCAGACGTCAAATCGCGGTCGGGCGTCACAAGCTCCGCAATGGAGTTTCCGTGCGTTATTCCTCACAGCGATGGCGCTGGCGTCGTCGAGGCAGTTGGGGAAGGCGTTTCGAAACAGTGGAGCGGACAGCGAGTCTGGACGATCAACGGCCAGTGGCAGCGACCGTTCGGTACAGCGGCCGAACTGATCGCCTTGCCCGAAAGCCAGGTCGCGCGTCTCCCTGACAGTATGTCGACCGAGACGGGCGCCTCACTTGGGATTCCGCTTTTGACGGCCTGGTACGCGGTGCATGCTTGCGGAGGACTTCTCGGCAAGACGGTTCTTGTCTACGGTGCCACCGGCGCGGTAGGTGGCTACGCGACGCAACTGGCCGCGCTCTCGGGCGCAAGAGTCATTGGCGTGGCGGGCAGTCGGGAGAAGTGCCAACTCGCTTCCCGCCTTGGTGCCGAGTGGGTCATCAATCGCAACGAGCAGGATGTGGCTGCTTCGGTACGTGAGATCACAGACGGCCAAGGTGTAGACGCCATCATTGAAGTCGACGCAGCAGCAAATGCCGGCAAATATGGAGAACTGTTGAAGTTCGGCGGCGACGTGATCATCTATGGTTCGGGGGCCGGATCGATCGAGGTCCCCTTTAGGCCGATGATCGTTAGTTTCGCGAATCTGCGATTCTTTATCGTCTACAACTTGCCCATCCCGGTGAGGAAGGCTGCCATCGATGTGCTCACCCCTCTGTTGGAACGAGGGGCGCTGCAACATCCTCAGGTCGAAATTTTTCCTCTGTCGGAAATCGCGAAGGCCCACGAACGCGTCGAGTCTGGTGCGAACGCAAAGATCATCGTCGATACGCGCGGATAGGGGTTCGCAATCCTCAAACTTCAGCGCACTCCTTTCACCGCCCAAAAAGAATCCCGGGACCATGCCACGCGATTTCGTTCAGATTGACGCCCTCACCGGTCAGCCACGAAAATGAAGATGCCCGCCAAAACCACAGGCTCGCTGCGTGCCGGGGACTTGCTGCTGCTTTTGCCGCCACCCTTGTTCTGGGCCGGCAATTTTATTGTCGGCCGGGCGATGCACAACCATGTTCCGCCTACGGCGCTGTCGCTCTGGCGCTGGGTGATTGCACTCTTCTTCATGCTTCCCTTTGCCTTACGGCCGATGCGCCGCGACTTGCTCAAGTACTGGAAATATCGCTGGCGCGTGCTAGGCGTGTCGCTGGCTGGTGTCGTGTCCTTCAATTCCCTTGTCTATCTCGGGTTGCAGTCGACCACGGCATCGAACGCTCTGCTGATGAACTCATTCATCCCTATCCTGATCGTGCTGCTAGCTGCAATCTTCTATAGACAGCGGCTGCATGTTGCGCAGGTGCTTGGACTCACGTTGTCGTTTGCCGGAGTCCTCATCATCGTCATGCACGGAGATTGGTCCGGCCTGGCATCGATGTCTTTTTCCCACGGCGATCTCCTGATATTTTGCGCGATGGTGTCCTGGGCTTTCTACACTCTGTGGTTGCGCGGCTTTCCCGCAGACATCGACCGCATCGGCCTGATGGGTGCCCAGATCGTGCTAGCGCTCGTGGTGTTGGTGCCGCTGTGGCTGTGTGAGCGTGCATCCGGCGTCGCACCTACGTGGAATATCCAGTCGATCGGTGCGTTGGCCTATCTTGGCATCTTCCCGTCCGTCGTCGCCTATCTTCTCTACAACATCGGAGTGGTACGCGTCGGGGCAACACGAGCCGGCCTCTCGATCCATCTGATCCCGCTCTTCGGAGTCATGCTTGCCGTGCTGTTCCTGCATGAGGCGGTTCACCGCTATCAGGTTCTAGGCATGGTGGCGATTGTGGCCGGTGTTGCATGCGCCGCGAGAAATCGAAGTGAGATCAAGCGTCCCGGACCTTGGTCTACCAAACCTCTTACCCCGTCCTGAACTTTCAGACTTGACAGAACTCCGCGCAAAAGCGCGCCCCCGCTACGGGCATACGCTCACCGCATCATTGCGCTCGCCCAGGCCGGATGCGGGGCCCGAAACGTCGTTTTGTCTATAATAGGCACGATATTGTGAATGGTTCGGAGAACACAGAGCAAGTTGCGCCTTGGGACGGCAGTTCGCTCCAACGTGAAAGGAAAGCCCTGCAGGAGGCCCTGATGAAGGATCGCGTCGAGTACAAACGCAGCAACGAGATTCCGGGTCTCGTGCTTAGCGAGGCGCGCTTTTCTGATTTCCGCTTCGAGCGTCACTACCATCTGGACTACCATGTCGCGCTGGTGACCGAGGGTGTCCAGCGACAGGGATTCCATGGCGAAACGCTGCTGCTCACGCCGGGCAGCGTCCAGTTGATGCCACCCGGTGAGGTGCATGACGGCATCAGCGCCGGGGACGAGTCTTACACACTCAAGACGTTTCGCCTCTCACCTCAGTTACTGAACGGACTCGGAGAGGAAATCTCGGGGCAGGATCGTTTCCCTGCACTGGGCGGTGCGGTCCTTCAGGATTCGTCGCTTGCCGGTCATCTGTCCCGATTGCACGATGCACTGCGGGCGGCTCCGCCAGGGTCCGAGCCCATGGAAGTACAGTCCGAATGGCTGACCTTACTTGACCGCCTGTTCGTCCAGACGCGTATGGTCAAACCGCAGTTTGTCAAAGGCACACTCACATCGGTGCAGTGGCAGCGAGTCAGGGAGTATTGCGACGTCCACCTGGCCGAAAAAATCACCCTCGAAGAGCTTGCGGCCCTTTGCAACCTCGAGCGCTTCCATTTCCTCAAGCTTTTCAAGCGGACAGCCGGCATGACTCCACACGCCTGGGTCATACGGCTGAGGCTGGAGCGCGCGTGCTCCTTGCTGAGTCACACCGACCGCTGTCTGACGCAGGTGGCTCAGGAAGTTGGCTTCTACGATCAGAGCCACTTCAATCGGGCGTTCCGGCAAGCCTTTGGTGTATCCCCGTCGAAGTATTGACATTCCAGATCGCAGCAGGCCACTTGGCCAAAGCGTTGCGCCCTCCAGCACTCTCCTAGCACTCCCCCAGCAGTCAGACGAAGCTGCATTAAGGCGGCATTAGCGTCACACAGCCATATCCCAGGCAGCTGGACCATGTGCGGCATCTTATCCGCGCCGAGCGCCCTGCCGACGATTGAACCCCGCAAGCGCAAACCCTCAATTTTTTACAAGCGGGACGGGCGACCGTCCTTTAACTTGCAGTCATGCGGGAAGTGAGTTGTCTTTCCGCGATTGTCGCGCTGCACGAGTCACCTTTTGCCAACAAGCCGCGACTCACGTCAAGTGGGTTTTGACGAAGCTGGACCGCGATGAAGCATATACATTAAGGAATACGAAATGACGCAACGCACCTACTACAACAGCGACGAACTGACGATGCGCACGCAGGTGCTCGACTGCTCGCCCATCGACGACGGCAAGTTCCGTGTGACGCTGGCCGAGACCTTGTTCCACCCGCAAGGCGGAGGACAGCTCTCCGATCAGGGAAGTATTGCCGGCGTGAAGGTCGGGCGCGTGATGCAGGAGGGTAACAAGGTTATTCACATCGCCGAACGGGAAGTCGCCGTCGGCGATGCGCTGATTGAAGTATCGCCCGAGATCCGCATGCTGCACGCACGACTCCACTCTGCCGGTCACCTGATTTCCGGCGTCGTGGAGCAGATGGGCTGGTACGCGAGCAAAGGTCACCACTGGCCCGGTGAGGGACGGGTGGTTTTCGAGCCACGCGGTAACCCACAGCCGCTGACCGCCGAGGGCGTAGAGCAGACAGTAAACCAGCTCACCGCAGATGACGTGCCGCGCCATCTGGCCGAAAAGGATGGCATGAGGTCTGTGTGCTTCGGTGACCTGCCGATGCATAGCTGTGGCGGCACTCACGTCAAGTCCGCTGGACAGGTCGGCCGTATAAGGGTCCTGAAGCTCAAAGAGAAGAAAGGACAGCTCTCGATCCAGTACGACCTCGAATCCTGATTTTCCGATTTCACTCGTGCCGCTTGCCTCGGGCATCGGCACCTATTTCATCCATAAGGAGATTTCATGAACCGCGCTGAACTGGATGCCCGTCTCGCAGAACTTGGCATTGAACTGCAACCGCCGAAGGCGGCGATCGCCAACTACGTACCCACCGTTCTGGCAGGTGGCTTTTTGCACATTTCTGGACAAGTCGCCTTCAAGGACGGCAAGCCGTTTGCGCTCGGCCAGGTCGGCAAAGAAGTGAGTATCGAGCAGGCGAGAGAAGCCGCGCGGATGAGCGGCATGGCGATTTTGTCGCAACTTCGTTCGCAACTTCGTTCGCAACTGACGGACGACCTGAGCGTGATCCGCGTCTGCTCCGTGACAGGCTACGTGCACGCAGCCACGGAATTTACGGAGCACCCGGAAGTTATCAACGGTGCATCGGAGGTCCTCGTTGAAGTCCTGGGAGATAAGGGACGGCACAGCCGCGCCGCAGTAGGGGTATCGAGCCTGCCGTTTCGTTGCCCGGTCGAGGTCTCCGCTGTCATCCAGCTTGGCTAACGACAACGGATCAGTATTGCGCAAAGGCGACCAACGCCTTTTACGGATGAAGTCCTGCTATGACACTGCATATCGAAACACCGCTAATCAAGTCCCGAGCTCTTTCACTCAAGACGTGCAGAACAGTTCTCCTGAAGCTTGAAGGGTTGCAACCGAGCGGCTCATTCAAGCTGCGAGGCGTTGGCTTCGCCTGCGAAGAACATAAGCGCCGGGGTGCGCGTCGCTTCGTCACAGCGTCAGGAGGTAACGCGGGGTATGCGGTGGCCTACGCGGGCCGGGAGCTGGGCATTCCGGTGACGGTCGTCGTGCCGCAGACGACATCTGAGCGAGCCCGTGCCCTCATTCGTGGCGAAGAAGCAGAGGTCGTGGTTCATGGGGCGTCGTTCATTGAATCCAACGACCATGCACTTTCGATTCTGGGGGACGGCGACGCGTACCTCCACGCGTTCGACGACCCTCTGTTGTGGGAAGGCCACGCGACGATGGTTGAGGAGATCGCCCGGCAAACCGAACGCCCTGACCTGCTTGTTTGCTCGGTCGGCGGTGGCGGTCTGCTCGCAGGCGTCATTGAAGGACTGCGGCGAGTCGGCTGGAGCGATATCCCGGTGTTGGCAGTGGAGACCGACGGTGCTAGCTCCTATAACGAGGCGCTCAAGGCTGGCGCGCCGGTCGCTCTTCCGAAAATCCAATCCGTGGCTACGTCGCTTGGTGCCAACAAGGTAGCCGCACGCATCGTGGCGCTCGCCAGGGAGCATCAGATCCGGAACTGCCTGGTGACTGACGCTGAAGCAATTCAAGGCAGCGTGACCCTGCTCGAAGAGCATCGCCTTCTGACCGAACCGGCCTGCGGTGCATCGGTGGCGGCACTCGCCCGGGTTCCCGAGTATTTCCCGGACGCGCAGCGCATCGTCGTCATTGCCTGCGGTGGTGTAGGCACAACCAGCCAGCAGTTGCTGGAGTGGTCCGATTTTTACCGGCTGGAGGGCGACCCGCTCGCCGCCAGTCATTCCGATGAAGTGAACTCGCCCGAGAGTCAGCAACCATGAACGACGTTCTTATCAGTTCGCTTGGCGACGAGCTGTACGCGGCAGTAAAAGACTGTCGCGTGCTCGACCCGCTCACCAGTCGCCACACCGATCTGACAATCGATGACGCGTACCGCATCCAGCAACGCCTGAACGCCCGCCGCATCGAAGCGGGGGAACGCATCATCGGCAAGAAGATCGGTGTGACGTCGCAGGTCGTGATGGACATACTCGGGGTCTATCAGCCCGATTTCGGCATGCTCACCGACGCTATGCTTTACGAGGAAGGCGACGCGATTCCGGCCGCCTCCCTGATCCAGCCCAAGGCAGAGGGAGAAATTGCCTTTGTGCTCAAGCACGATCTGCAGGGACCAGGCGTTACTGCCGCGGACGTTCTCGCCGCAACTGGAGGCGTGATGGCCTGCTTTGAGATCGTCGACTCGCGCATCCGGGACTGGAAAATCCGCATCGAAGACACGGTGGCCGACAACGCATCGTGCGGCGTGTTCGTGCTCGGCAAACACGTTGTGGATCCGCGCGAGGTCGACCTGGTCGGATGCGCGATGAAACTGGAGAAGAACGGCGAGGTGGTGACCACCGGCTCAGGTGCTGCTGCGCTTGGGAACCCGCTCGAAGCGGTTGCGTGGCTGGCCAACACGTTGGGCCAACTGAACGAGTCATTGAAGGCAGGTGAAGTGGTGCTGTCCGGCTCATTGGCGGCGATGGTTCCAGTCGCAGCCGGCGACAGCCTCAATGTTTCTATTGACGGCATCGGCAACTGCTCGGTGCGATTCGTTTGATCCAAAGGAGGAGACATGGCAAATAACAAGGTGAAGTGCGCATTGATCGGACCGGGCAACATCGGCACGGACCTGTTGGCAAAGCTGCAACGCAGCGAGGTGCTGGAACCAGTGTGGATGGTGGGTATCGACCCCGAGTCTGATGGCCTGAAAAAGGCACGAGCGTTGGGACTGAAAACCACTTCGGAAGGCGTAGACGGCTTGCTGCCCCATGTGAAAGCCGACGGCATCCAGATCGCATTCGACGCGACAAGTGCGTACGTGCACGCGGAGAACTCGCGCAAGCTCAATGAACTGGGTGTGATGATGATTGATCTCACGCCAGCGGCCATTGGCCCGTACTGCGTGCCGCCCGTCAATCTGAACTTGCAAGTCGGCAAAGGCGCGATGAACGTCAACATGGTGACTTGCGGCGGCCAGGCAACGATCCCCATGGTGCACGCGGTGTCGCGTGTGCAGCCCGTTCGGTACGCCGAAATCGTCGCAACGGTGTCGAGTCGATCGGCCGGCCCGGGAACGCGCAAGAACATCGACGAATTCACACGTACGACAGCCGCCGCAATCTCGATGGTCGGAGGAGCCAAGGAAGGTAAGGCGATCATCATCATCAACCCCGCCGATCCACCACTCATGATGCGCGACACCGTGCATTGCCTGGTAGAGGGCACGCCGAATGCTGCCGCGATCGAGAAGTCGGTACACGAAATGATCGAACAGGTACGCAAGTACCTGCCCGGCTACAGGCTCGTCAATGGCCCAGTGTTCGACGGTGATCGGGTCTCGATCTACCTGGAGGTCGAAGGCCTGGGCGACTACCTGCCCAAGTATGCCGGCAACCTTGACATCATGACGGCCGCCGCCGCGCGCACCGCCGAGATGTTCGCCGAAGAAATCCTGAGCGGCTCGCTCAAGCTCGAACCCGTCGCTCACTAAGCGAGGAATCAGACATGAACGTCAAAGGCAAGAAGATAGTCGTGCATGACATGACGCTGCGCGACGGAATGCATCCAAAACGTCACCAGATGACGCTGGACCAGATGAAGGTGATTGCACAGGGTCTGGACGAAGCGGGCGTGCCGCTGATCGAAGTTACGCACGGCGATGGACTGGGCGGCAACTCCGTGAACTACGGCTTTCCCGCTCACACGGACGAGGAATACCTCTCCGCCGTCATCCCCCTCATGAAGCAGGCGCGCGTCTCGGCGCTGCTGATTCCGGGCATTGGCACGGTGGACCATCTGAAAATGGCGCACGAGCTTGGCGTGAACACGATCCGAGTGGCCACACACTGCACGGAAGCCGACGTCTCGGAACAGCACATCACGCTCGCGCGCAAGCTAGATATGGATGCCGTCGGCTTTCTGATGATGGCGCACATGAATACGCCCGAAGGTCTCGTGAAGCAGGCCAGGCTGATGGAAAGCTACGGTGCGAACTGTGTCTACGTAACTGACTCCGCCGGGTACATGCTTCCCGAGGACGTAAGAGCCCGTCTTTCCGCTGTACGTGCGGCGCTGAAACCTGCGACCGAACTCGGCTTTCATGGTCACCATAACCTTGCAATGGGTGTAGCGAACTCCATCGCTGCCATCGAGGTTGGCGCGACCTGTGTCGATGCAGCCGCCGCGGGTTTGGGCGCCGGTGCCGGTAACACGCCGATGGAAGTGCTCGTCGCGGTGTGTGATCGCATGGGTATTCAGACGGGCGTCGATGTCTGGAAGATTCAGGACGTGGCCGAGGACCTGGTCGTGCCTATTATGGATTTTCCCATCCGCGTTGATCGCGATGCGCTCACGCTCGGTTACGCCGGCGTGTACGGTTCCTTCCTCCTTTTTGCAAAACGCGCAGGACAAAAGTATGGCGTGCCGGCTCGTGACATCCTGGTCGAATTGGGGCGCCGTGGCATGGTGGGCGGCCAGGAGGACATGATCGAGGACACGGCTCTCACCCTGGCCAAGGCGCGAAATCTGGAACCGGCCGCTGCGGACCCGCGTGCGGCGTAAATTCCGCTTCGAGGGCGACCGCGCGCTTCACTGCGCGCGCGTTTCTCTCAGTGGGTAGACACGGTATTTGACAGACGTGCGGCCCGCGGCAGCATGTCGCTTCGTTGGGCTTGGAGGGAGAGATTCGATGTGTTTGAGTGGATTTTTGGATATCCATCCGGAAGTCGCTGCGGCATTGGGCGCAGGGCGACCGGTTGTGGCACTGGAGTCGTCGATCATCTCGCATGGTTCATCCTGGCCAGGGAACGCCGAAACAGCGCTTGGGCTCGAAGCCGAAGTCCGCGCCCACGGCGCGATACCTGCCACCTGCGCGATTCTGGACGGCCGTATCAAGGTCGGGCTGACGCGTGGCGAGATTGAGCAACTCGGTCGCGGCGGCCACGATGTGGCCAAGGTCAGCCGACGCGATATTCCGATTCTTGTTGCGTGTGGCGGCGATGGCGCGACGACGATCTCGGCGACGATGATCATCGCAGACCTGGTGAAGATTCGTGTGTTTGCCGCCGGCGGTCTCGGCGGCGTGCATCGGGGCGCACAGGAGACCTTCGACATCTCGGCTGATCTGCAGGAACTCGCCCGCACACCGGTGGCATTGGTGTGCGCCGGCATCAAGTCGATCCTCGACATCCAGTTGACCCTGGAATACCTGGAGACGCACGGCGTACCGGTGATCGGCTACGGCACCGAGAGTCTTCCCGGATTCTTTACTCGCGATAGCGAGTTCGGTGTCGATGTGCGCCTCGACGATCCTCGCCGGATAGCTCGTGTCATGACAGCCAACTGGGCGCTAGGACTGAACAACGGCCTCGTGGTTGCCAATCCGATTCCCCAGCCATTCGCGTTGCCACGTGAGGTCATCGATCTTGCGATTGAGCAGGCACTGGCGGAAGCGGATGCCGAAGGTATAACCGGCAAGGGCGTGACACCGTTCCTTATTTCCCGTGTGAATGCATTGACCGGCGGGGCAAGCGCGGGAGGCAGTGTTCAGATCGGTCTCAGCAACGCCAGGCTGGCGGCCGCGATAGCGGTCGCTTATGCGTCGCTTTCGAGCGGTGCCGACCCAGACATGGCCGACGCGTGCCCTAAGCGCACGGTAGCCGGCCTTGACTTGTAACCGTCGGTTGGCCGGCTGGGACAGCGTTCCCTTGCGATACGCGAGCGCGTCAAGCGGGCCGAAATCCGAATGCCACAGCCGCGCTTTGTCGCTTGCCGCCATGGGGCCGTCGAACATCACGTGGTGCTCGATGCCGGGTTCTGTTCCCAGTCCCGACCATTCCAGGGCCGCATCGCGGATCCGCCGTCGTTCCTGCGGCGCGTCCGCGTCTATGGCGTCGAATGAAGCCCCTTGCGAATAGGCTGGTCACGCGAATCTCCGGCGCCAAATCAAGCCTCAAAAAAACGCTCGTAAAACCACCCGGTCCGCTTCCCTGCTAGTCAAGTTGGATTCGAGCGCCATGCCAACGTCCTCGCGCGCTGCGATTCCCTCAAGCTAAATCGCCTTGATGCCAACGGCCATCCGGCAAATGGAAGATCATCAATCACCATTCGTCGGCCATGCCTGAGGCGACAAACTGATCCTTTCGCAGAAGTTCAAGCGACGCCCGTGTGATCATCAACGTGGTCACACCACTGCTTGTGGATCTGGAGGAACTCAATTGGCTTTCCGGAAAATTAACGCATGACCGTTACCGCCGGCAGGGAAGCATAAAATTTCTGATCGCGTCCAGCCACCGCCCAAGCTGAAAAGTCGTCCCGCGAACTCGTGTTGGCCTGGTTGCGGGTTCGGCTCCTGCGACCGGCAACGCCGTTGAGGCGGTTATGTCGTCGCGGTCGCCAAGGTGTATCGTGACAACAATACCGGCTGTTGTAAGCTTTACCGACCGCACAAATGTCACCTTTCCCATGCATGCGCGCCCGGCGCAGATGAGGCAGATGGACACCACACACGGATTCGACGCAGGTAGCAGCCTCCAGATTCTCTGGGAGGATGGCGAGCGCGTCTTCTGCCGGGAGCGGCCACGAGACGGCAGCGACAGCGTGCTGGTCGCGCGCATCGCCGCCGAGCATCCCCTGCCCGCCAGCGTCGCGCGCCTCGCTCATGAATTCGCGTTGAGGGATCAACTCAACGGCACGTGGGCAGTGCGGCCCAAGGAACTGCTGTGGGTGGACGGCCGTACCGTGCTGGTGCTCGAGGATCCGGGCGGCGAGCCGCTCGAACGGCTGATCGGCGCGCCCATGGAGACAGGAAACGTCCTGCGCCTCGCCGTGGGAATCGCGGCGGCGCTGGGCAAGCTCCATCAGGCCGGCCTCGTCCATAAGGACCTCAAGCCGGCTCATATCCTGGTGAATTGCGCGGACGCTCAGGTGCGGCTCACCGGCTTCGGCATTGCCTCGCGGCTCCCGCGCGAGCGGCAGCCGCCCGAGCCGCCCGAGCCGCCCGAAACCATCGCTGGCACGCTCGCCTACATGGCGCCCGAGCAGACCGGACGGATGAATCGTTCCATCGATTCGCGCAGCGACCTCTACGCATTCGGTGTCGCGCTTTATCAGATGCTTACCGGCACACTGCCGTTCACGGCCGCCACCCCGATGGAATGGGTGCACTGCCATGTCGCCCGCAAGCCAATGCCACCTAGTGCCCGGGTCGGGACGGTCCCGCCCGGCGTCTCGGCGCTCGTCATGAAGCTGCTGGCGAAGACGCCCGAGGAGCGCTACCAGACCGCGGCCGGCGTCGAGCGGGATCTGCGGCATTGCCTCGCCGAATGGGAGCAACTGCATCGCATCGATACCTTCCGGCTGGGCGCGCACGACATGCCCGACCGGCTGCTCATCCCCGAGAAGCTCTACGGGCGGGAGCGCGAAGTCGGGGCGTTAGTGGCCGCCTTCAACCGCGTCATCAGCAGCGGCGCGCCGGAACTGGTGCTGATTTCCGGGTATTCCGGCATCGGCAAATCCGCGGTCGTCAATGAACTGCACAAGCTGCTGGTTCCCCCGAGAGGACTCTTTGCCTCCGGCAAGTTCGACCAGTACAAGCGCGACATACCCTATTCAACACTGGTGCAAGCTTTCAGGGGTCTCGTGCGGCCGCTGCTCGGCAAGCGCGAAATGGAACTGGCGACCTGGCGCGATGCCCTGACGGAGGCCCTCGGGCCAAACGCACGGCTCATGACCGATCTGATCCCCGAACTGAAGCTGATCATCGGGGACCCGCCGCCTGTCCCGGAATTCGAGCCGCATCAGGCGCAACGTCGTTTCCAGCTCGTGTTCCGGCGCTTCATAGGGGTTTTCGCCCGGCCGGAACATCCGCTAGCGCTGTTTCTCGATGATCTGCAATGGCTTGACGCCGCGACGCTCGATCTGCTGGAGGATCTGCTCACCCGCCCGGACCTGCGTCATCTGATGTTGATCGGCGCCTATCGCAGCAACGAGGTCGATGCCGCACATCCGCTGATGCGCAAGCTCCAGGCCATCAGGAACGCGGGCTCGAGGTTCGATGAAGTCGCCCTGGCGCCGCTTGCGCGCGAGCACGTCGAGCAATTGATCGCGGAGGCGCTTCGCGATGCGCCGGAACGCGCCGCACCGCTCGCGCAGCTCGTACATGAGAAGACCGCCGGTAATCCGTTCTTCGTCATCCAGTTTCTGCACGCACTCGTCGACGAGGGCTTGCTCGGCTTCGATCACGACACGGCCCGCTGGTTCTGGGATCTGCCCAACATCCATGGCAAGGGCTATACCGACAACGTGGCGGACCTGATGGTCGCGAAGCTTGCCCGCCTGGCCGCAGAAACGCAGCAGGCGTTGCAACAGTTTGCCTGCCTCGGCAACACGGCCACAATGGCGATGCTGTCGAACATTCTTGAGAGTTCGAGGCAGGAGATCCAGGCGTTGCTGCGACCGGCGGTCGAACAGGAGCTCATCGAACAACTGGAGGAATCCTGCCGATTTGTGCACGACCGGGTGCAGGAGGCCGCCTACTCGATGATCCCGGAGGCCTCGCGCGCGGAGGCCCATCTGCGCATCGGGCGGCTGCTCGCGGCGCAGACGCTGCCCGAGAAGCGGAAAGAGGCTATCTTCGAGATCGTCAATCAACTTAACCGCGGTGCCGCCCTCCTTACGCTACGAGAAGAACGGGAACAACTGGCCGAGTTCAACCTGATTGCCGGCCAGCGCGCGAAGGCGTCGTCGGCCTATGAATCGGCCCTCACCTATCTGACCACTGGTGCGGAACTTTTGACAGACGATTGCTGGGCGCGCCAGCATGAACTGATCTTCACGCTGGAGTTGAACCGGGCCGAATGCGAATTTTTGACGGGCCGGTTACCGGTCGCGGAAGAGCGGTTGAACATGCTTTCACGCCGCGCCGCGAATGTGCCTGAACGCGCGAATGTGACAGGCTTGCGCGTCGACCTCTACATGACGCTCGATCAGGCCAGCAACGCCGTTGCGGTCGCTCTCGACTATCTGGGACATCTGGGGATCGACTGGTCGCCGCATACCGCGGAAGAGAAAGCGCGCAAAGAATACGAGCGAATCTGGTCCCAGCTTGGGAACCGCGCGATCGAAGAGCTCATCGACCTGCGGCTGATGACCGACGTTGAATCGCTGGCCACAATGGACGTCCTGGTCAAAGTCATGCCCGCAGCCTTGTTTACCGATACCAATCTATGGTCCCTGGTCGTCTCCCGGGCGGTCAACCTCAGCCTTGAGTACGGCAATTGCGACGGTTCTTCCTCCGCCTATGTCCGGCTAGGCATGATCGCCGCAGCGCGTTTCGGCCACTACAAGATCGGATTTCAATTCGGGCAGCTTGGTTATGATCTTGTCGAACGGCGCGGGTTGAAGCGTTTCCGGGCAAGAACCTATATGCATTTTGGAAATATCATCTTGCCCATGGCCAGACCTCTCAGGGATGGCCGGGAATTGATACGCCGTGGGCTCGAGGCCGCAAAGAATACTGGCGACCTCATTTGTGAAGCCTACTGCTACACTCATATGACGACCAATTTGCTCATCGCGGGAGATCCGCTCACCAATGTGCAGCGCGAAGCCGAAGCCAGCCTGATGTTCGCGCAAAAAGCGCATTTCGGATTCGCCATCGACGTCAGCGCCACTCAGCTTGGGCTGGTACGAACGCTGCGGGGCCTGACGCTCGCCTTCGGCTCTTTTAACGATGGGCACTTCGACGAGAAACAGATCGAGCGCCACTTCCTCGAAAATCCAGACCTGGTGATTGCCCATTGCTGGTATTGGATCCGAAAATTGCAGGCGCGCTTCTTTGCAGGCGACTACGCGGCGGCCACGGATGCCTCGTTGAGGGCACAACGCCTTTTGTGGACAGCGGCCTCTTATCTGGAAGAAGCGGAATATCATTTCTACAGCGCGCTATCGTTGGCTGCCCGCTGCAATCCTGACTGCAGCCCTGTTTCCGGCAGCGAGCAGCGGGGGTCGCTCCAGGCAATAGCCGCTCACAACAGACAACTGCAATTGCGAGCGGAAACTTGCCCCGAAAACTTCGAGAACCTCACGGCGCTGGTCAGCGCCGAGATAGCCCGCCTTGAGCGCCGCGACCTCGACGCGATGCGCCTCTACGAAGAGGCTATCCGGTCGGCACGCGCAAACGGCTTCGTGCACAACGAAGCGCTCGCCGGCGAACTCACGTCCCGCTTCTACGCGGCGCGCGGGTTCGAGAAGATCGCACGCGTGTATTTGAGCGATGCCCGGCAAGGCTACCGGCGCTGGGGTGCAGACGGCAAGGTGCGGCAACTCGACGAGATGCACCCATATCTCAGGGAAGGAGAGCAGGCGCCTGGACCGACCAGCACAATCGGGGCGCCGGTCGAACACCTCGACCTCGCGACCGTGATCAGGGTGTCGCAAGCGGTTTCGGGAGAGATGGTGCTCGACAAGCTGATCGACACGGTCATGCGCACGGCGATCGAACAGGCCGGCGCCGAGCGAGGCTTGTTGATTCTTCCTGACGGCGAAGAGCCACGCATCGCAGCGGAGGTCACAACGGACGGTGACACACCGCGCGTGCAGCTACGCGATGTGCCGGTGAGCGCGGCGATGCTGCCCGAGTCGGTTCTCTACCATGTCCTGCGCACGCAGGAGAGCGTGATTCTCGACGATGCCGCGAGCGAGCCCACGTTTGCCACGGATCCGTATATCCGTCAGCATCGGACCCGTTCGATGCTCTGCCTGCCCTTGATGAATCGTGCCAAGCTCATCGGTGCGCTGTACCTCGAAAACAATCTGATCACCCGTGTATTCGCGCCAGCCCGGATTGCCGGGCTGAGGCTGCTCGCCTCCCAGGCCGCGACGTCGCTTGAAAATACCCGCCTCTACCGCGACCTCGCAGAACGCGAATCCAGGATCCGGCGGCTCGTCGACGCCAACATCATCGGCATCATCGTGTGGAGGTCTGATGGCGACATTCTCGAGGCTAATGACGCATTTCTGCGCATGGTGGGGTACGAGCGCGAGGATCTCCTCTCAGGCCGTGTCCGCTGGACGGATCTGACGCCGCCGGAATGGCGTGAAACCACCGAATTCGCTTTGGCGCAGCTCAGCAAGTTCGGGCGCGTGCAGCCGGAGGAGAAGGAGTACCTCAGGAAGGACGGTAGCCGCGTGGCCGTCATGATCGGCAGGGTTGCCTTCGAAGCCGGCGGGAAGGAAGGCGTCGCCTTCGTGGTCGATCTGACCGAGCGCAAGGAAGCAGAGCACCGCCTGCGGGAGTCGTACGAGATGTTGCGGGAACTCACGTCCCGCCGCGAAACGGCACGCGAGGAAGAGCGCAAACACATCGCGCGGGAAATGCACGACGAGCTCGGGCAGTATCTCACCGCGCTTCGCATGCGTACGTCGGCATTGCGCATGCGGTTCAATGACGACCAACCAGAGCTGTTCGAGGAAACCCGGACACTGATTGCGCTGGTGGACCAAACCATGCAGGTTGTGCGGGGCGTCATTACGTCGCTGCGTCCGCCGGTATTGGACGCCGGCATAGTGGCAGCGCTCGAGTGGCTCGCTGCCGGGTTCGATCGCAATGGCCACACAGTGTGCCGGCTTCGCGTGCAGGACGAGAACATCGTCATGAGCGAGGACCGCGCTATCGTGCTGTTTCGCCTCGTCCAGGAGGCGCTGACAAACGTCGCCCGTCATGCGGCGGCCACCGAAGTGATCATCATGCTCGAACGAACGCCCGACGCCTTCGTGCTGGAGGTTCGCGACGACGGTCAGGGGTTCGACGCGCAGGCGATCAGAAAAACATCGTTCGGCCTGGCGGGGATGGAAGAGCGGGTCTTGATGCTGGGCGGTCAGATCGAGGTGGTCAGTGCGCCGGGCGCCGGCACCGCGATCAAGGTCAGGCTTCCCGATCGTCAAGCGAGCTCGACCTGATTCAGAATGCGTTGGTGCGTTTGCGTGAGCGCAGCATTTCTATAAACGCTTTCGTGGGAGGCGACAACGTATTGCCTGATCGCCAGACGACGCCGACGTCCATCGTGGGAATGGAAACGCTCAATTCCCGGCGGCTGATTCGTTTGCCCTCAAGCGACCACGGGCGATACACCAGATCGGACAGGATCGTTACGCCCTCACCGAGCGCAACGAGACTTCGCACCGCCTCGATCGATTTACTTTGCATCTTCACGTTTGGACACACACCATACTTCGCCCAGTATTTTCTAAAGGTAGGAACATGCTCATCCATGTCGAGCAACAAGAAACCTTCCTTCGCGACGTCCTCCAGCGTTACCCGCTTTGATTCCTGCAGCGGGTGGTCCGGCGGAGTCCATAACTTGCGGGGAGAACGGATGATCGTCTCGCATCGCAACTCGTTCGGCAGCGTTACGTTCGACACCGGCAGCATGCCAATGTCCAGTTTTTCTTCGAACAGCTGTTCCTCGATTGTCGTCCAGTCAAGCTCCGCGATCTTCAGTTGGAAATTCATGAATCGTTCGGAGATCGATGAAATCAGGGACGGCATCAAGTAGGCCGAGATGGTGTCGGTAATGCCGACCCGAACTTCTCCTTCAATCCGCACGGGCTCCGTCTGGGCCGCTACCACCGCGTGATTGACCAGATTGACAACCTGTTGCGCGTACTGCAGGAATCGCTCGCCAGCGCCAGTCAGGCGAACCCCCTTTGGATGGCGAACGAGCAAGGCAACGCCTACTGTCTTCTCCAGGTTTTGGAGAGCGATCGTCATGGACGACTGTGCCACGCTGCAAAGGCTGGACGAGTGGGAAATCTGCCCCGTATCCGCAACGGATACGAAGTACTCCATTTGACGCAGAGTGATGTCGGTCGCCACTTTTCTGTACGCTCAAAAGAGTTGGCATCCAGCCGATGCTAGCACGCCAGAATGGTGGCGCTCCATGATCGTTCCCTTATTGCCGGGCGCTCGAAACGCATAGACAAAATGAATGCCTCGACATCTAAACAATGAATTTGAAATATGTTTATTGGCTGCCGATGATCGGGTCAAACAGGACGGATATGACCTATTGAGGACCCGCAGGACCAGGCGCGGTTTATAAGCAGAACATTTGAATGTCACTCCATGGAAATCGGGAACCAAAATGGAACAGCTAACAGAAGCAAGTCCACCTATCGCGAAAGACGCTCCCGGATTGCTTGAACTCGTGGCGGCGAAAGTCACGGGCTGGTCGGAGCGGTGGTTCCCCGATGCGTACATATTTGCGACGATCGCGGTTGTGGTCGTCGCAATCGGAGCCCTGGCAATCGGCGCGCCCATCAAAAGCGTGGGCATTGCATTCGGCGACGGATTCTGGACGCTCATCCCGTTCACCATGCAACTGGCGGTCGCCGCAATCACCGGTTATGTAGTCGCCGAATCACCGCTGGCGTCCAAGGCGATCACGTGGCTCGCGCGGCTGCCGACCCGCGGAAATTCAGCCATCGCATTTGTCGCTCTCGTCAGCATTGTCGCGTCGCTATTCAATTGGGCGATCAGCCTGTTTTTCAGCGGGCTGCTTGTACGCGCTCTCGCGCGCCGCACTGACCTGCGCATGGACTATCGGGCCGCCGGAGCCGCCGCTTATCTAGGGCTAGGCGCGACATGGGCGTTGGGTCTAAGCTCGGCAGCTTCGCAATTGCAGGCCAACCCAGCCAGCTTGCCGAAGCCGCTTCTGGCGATTACCGGGGTCATTCCTTTCCCCGAAACCATCCTGCTTCCTCAATCGATGTTGTTAGCTGCTGTCCTTCTCGTTGTTTCGGTCGGGCTCTCGTACTTTTCCGCGCCTCGCGGCGACCGTGTCCGCACGGCAGCTGATCTGGGCGTTCCGGTCGACGACGCCAATATCAAGCTGCCCTCCCCCGACCGTCCGGGCGACTGGCTGGAGTACAGCCCGATCATTACCATCCTGATGGTCTTGCTAGGAAGCATATGGGTGTGGAACGAGTTCTCGACCAAGAATCCGATCCTCGCCATCTCGAACCTCAATACCTACAACTTCGTTTTCGTCCTGATCGCCATGCTGTTGAGCTGGCGTCCGCGAAGGTTTCTCAATGCGGTGGCAAAGTCAATTCCCTCAATAGCCGGCATGATTGTCCAGTTCCCTCTCTATGGCGGGATAGCTTTTATTATTACCAAGGCAACTGGCTCAAGCGGAGGGTCCTTGTCGGAATACCTGTCGCAATTCTTCGTGGCCATTTCTTCGCACGCCTCGTTTCCCGCGCTGATGGGCATCTACTCTGCCGTTCTGGGTTTCTTCGTGCCTTCAGGCGGCGGCAAATGGATCATCGAAGCGCCCTATGTGATCGAGGCAGCGAAAACACTTCAAGTTCATCTCGGCTGGGCCGTAACGGTCTATAACGCGGCGGAAGCACTCCCGAACCTCATCAACCCATTCTGGATGCTGCCCTTGCTCGGTATCCTTGGGCTGAAGGCCCGCGACATCGTCGGCTTCACTTTCACCCAATTGCTCGTGCACTTTCCCTTGGTCATTTTCATGCTCTGGATTCTCGGCGGAACACTTGTGTACCACCCACCTGTGATGCCATAGGTGACGGCGGGATTTTCCGGGAAGAGGCGCCTGGACACGAACGGTAACTCTGTCCTTGAGACTCATGAAAATGATCCGGCCATAAAAAATGAACAAATCGGCGATGGACATTGAGGAGAAACAGGGCTATTGCACGCTTTGCAGATCCCGTTGCGGCACGTTGAACGCTGTCCAGGGGGACATGCTCGTCAAGATTCGCGCCGACAATTCCCATCCGACCGGCAGCGCCATGTGTATGAAGGGCCGGGCCGCACCGGAACTTGTCCACAGCCCCAACCGCATCCTGTACCCGATGCGCCGTACCAAACCCAAGGACTCACCCGACCCCGGCTGGAAGAGGATTAGCTGGGACGAGGCGCTCGCAGAGGTCGCGACGCGTCTCGGACAGTTAAAGCGTGAGCACGGCGCCGAATCCGTTGCGTTCAGCGTTACGACGCCGAGCGGCACCCCGATAAGCGACAGCATCGACTGGATTGAGCGCTTTATCTGGTCCTTCGGCAGTCCCAACATCTGCTATGGAACGGAAATCTGCAACTGGCATAAAGACTTCGCGCATGTCTTTACGTTCGGTTGTGGCATGCCCACGGCAGACTATCAACACTCCGACGTCATCCTGTTATGGGGCCACAATCCCGCAAATACCTGGCTCGCGCAGGCCGATGCGATTGGCAAAGGTCGTCGCAGCGGCGCGAAGCTCATCGTGGTCGACCCGCGGCCGACAGCTTTCGCCAAGGACGCAAATGTCTGGATGCGCGTCAAGCCGGGCACGGATGGAGCGCTCGCAATGGGTATTGCCCGACAAATGATTGCGACGGGCAATGTCGACGAAAAGTTCGTTCGTGAATGGACGAACGCCCCTCTGCTGGTTCGGCATGACACAGGACGATTCCTGCGAGAGCATGACCTTGACGCTGAATCGCCGCAAAACCCGCAGCAAAACCGTTATGCGGTCTGGAACGTTTCACGTGCCTGCGTGGAGATCGTCGGTGCAGGTCGGGATACGACGGCTTCGGCGCTTGCATTGGACGGCAGTTATTTCGTTTCGGTCCGCGATCCCGAGGGCCGATCTGCGATAGTGAAGTGCAGCCCTGCGTTCCAGCTATACAAGGACGCGCTGGATGAATACACACCCAAGCGAGTCGAAACGCTTACTGGCGTGCGTGCGTCTGACGTGGTGGCCGTTGCAAAGATGCTTGCGCCCGGCCAGCGGATTGCCTACCACGCCTGGTCCGGTATTGCTCAGCACACCAATGCAACTCAGACAGAACGCTCCATTGCGACGTTATATGCGCTGACCGGAGCATTTGACACACACGGATCGAACCGCGAGCTCACAAAACTCCCCGTTAATGCCATCAGTTCCTTCACGCTACTCAGGCCGGAGCAACGTGCCAAAGCACTCGGTCTTGCTGAGCGGCCTATCGGACCTCCGTCACAGGGATGGGTGACAACGAAAGATGTATATCGGGCGATTACGAAGTCCCACCCCTACAAAGTGCGCGCGCTTTTCGCGTTTGGAACGAATCTCCTGTTGTCGCACGCCGATGCAGGGACCGCGAATGAGGCGCTTTGCGCGCTTGATTTCCACGTTCACTGCGAGCTCTTCGAAACGCCTTCATCGCGCTTCGCGGACGTTCTGCTTCCCGTGAACACACCTTGGGAAAGGGAGGGACTGCGTGCAGGCTTCGAGATCAATGAGCGAGCGGTCGAGCTTGTCCAGTTGAGACAGCGCATGGTTTCGCCGAGGGGCGAAAGTCGCTCTGACTATGAAATCGTTCTTGACCTTGCGGTTCGGCTTGGGATGGGTGAGCAGTTCTTCGGCGGGAGCATTGAGGCCGGGTGGAACCATATGCTCGCACCGATCGGACTGGACGTGGCGACACTGCGAGAACATCCCGAGGGTATCTATCGCCCGCTCGAGCAGCGTGAAAAGAACTATGCAACGCGGACTCAAGATGGCGTTCGCGGGTTCAATACGGAGACGGGCCGCGCAGAACTCTACTCCGAAAAGCTGCAACGTCACGGCTATTCGCCACTTCCGGAATATCTTCCTCCCCAGCATGGGCCAAGATCCGAAGACGAAGACGCGAAGAAATACCCGCATGTCGTCACGTCCGTCAAGAACGGCTACTACTGCCACAGTCAGGGACGTAGTCTTGCGAGCCTGCGCCGTCGCGCGCTTTATCCCACCGCCGAGATCAGCCGCGAGCTTGCAGTCGAAAAGGGAATTCTCGACGACGACTGGATGCTCGTCACGACCTCCAATGGATCAGCGCGATTTCGCGCGCGCGTGGTGCCGGAGTTGGCGCGAGACGTTATTGTGGCTGAGTACGGCTGGTGGCAATCGTGCGATGAGGTGGGCATGACCGCGCTGCCGGCACACGGAGACAACAACAGTAACTTCAGCAATCTCGCGTCAAATGAAAGGCTCGACCCTATTAGTGGTTCGTCGCCCCTGCGCTCCATCCCATGCAATGTCCGCGTTGATCCATCGGTCGACCCGGCGCGTCGGTACTGGCCGGGCTTCAGGGACTTCGTGGTGTCCGCGGTCGTTGAGGAGGCAGTGGGCGTCAGAACGATCACTTTCGCTGCAGCCAACGGAGGGCCGTTGCCGAACTATCTGCCGGGCCAACATATCACCGTACAGGTTCCTGCGTGCGGCACGGAAACTACGATGCGCGCCTATTCGCTCGTTGGCGCTGCGATCGTGAATGATCGCAGGACATACTCAATCTCTGTACGCCACCAAAAGGGCAAGACGGCCGAGGGAAACGAGTTTGAAGGCGTGATGTCCGGCTATATCCATCGCGCGTTGGCGATTGGACATGAAGTGTCGCTAGGTTCGCCAAGCGGAACGTTCATTGTTCCACCAGCATCCAGGCAGCCAATAGTGATGTTTGCGGGTGGCATCGGCATAACGCCGTTCGTCGCGTATCTTGAGTCGATAAAGCACCTCGACGAAGTTCCTGAAACGTGGCTCTTCTACGCCAACAGGAACAGCGCAACCCACGCCTTCAGGCAACGAATTCTTGAGCTGCAAAAATCGCTTCCATTGCTGAACGTAGTTAACTGCTACAGCGATCCTCTAGGTGAGGTCCTTGGACGAGACTACGAGGTGAACGGAAGAATTACGGCTGACGCAGTGAGCGACGATTTGATCCGTCGTCGGGCCAGATTCTATATTTGCGGCCCTGAACCAATGATGGTTTCGATCACCGCCGGCCTCGTCGAGCGTGGTGTGCCGCCATTTGACATTTTCAAGGAAATATTCCGTTCGCCCGCGAGGCCACGTGTCGACTCGTCACAACGCTTTATTGTCGAGTTCGCACGATCGCATCAAAAGGCCGAATGGAGTCCGGACAAAGGAAGCCTCCTGGCGTTCGCCGAAGGGCTTGGAATCGCCATGTCAAGCGGGTGTCGGGTCGGGCAATGTGAAAGCTGCATGGTCCGGATATCAGCGGGACAGGTGGAACATATTTCTGGTCACGGCCCAGAGGAAGCGAACATGTGCTTCGCCTGCCAGGCTATACCAGCCAGCGAAATCACAATCGAAGCCTAGTCTTGCCGTGTTAATGACGGCGTTGTCGCGTTGTCGCGTTACCGTGCCGGGACTTAAAGGACCTTATTTTTCAGTGGCAGGAAGTTCCATCTCGTTCTCGATCGTATCGAGTTGCGAGCAAACGTCGGCGAGCGTGTCTTCTTGAATACCTTAAGCGTCGTCTTCGATAGTTCGCCGACCGCTACTTCCTCGAAGTGCTGCGCGATCGGCATCAACTGCGCCACAAGCGTTTCTCCCGCTTGCGTCAGGGCAATTGCCACCGTCCTCGCATTGTTTTCAAGTCTGTGTTCACGCCGATGCAACCACAGTCGCGAACTTCAGCGTCTTTGGCTATCACACCCGGCAACAATGCAACGCCTGGTTTGCGGGGTTACCTTATGCGCCGGCCGCGGGTCGTTCGCGTTCGCGATTCTGGTGCGCGAGGTGTGGCAAACATCGGCATGCGTTCCTGAATCCAGTTGAGTAGTTCGAGCGGGCCTGCAGCGAGCGGCCTGCCGGTCTTGACCAATGCCCTCGCCTGCACGCCTTCAAACAGCGGATGCGCGATCCGAACCGTTGTCAGGTCGCCACTCGCAAGCTCCCGGTATGCCGCAAATTCGCCGATGAGCGTCACGAAATTTTCAGCCGTCACGAAGCGCTTCAATGCGCTCAGGGAGTTCGTTGTTATCGTAGGGCGGATCGTAATGTTCTCGGCGAGTTCCAGCATCGATACGACATGGCCGATCCCGAACGTGGATGGCATGAGCACCAGCGGATAGACGCGCAGATCCTCGATGCTCGCCGGTCCCATCCGTTTAACGAGCGGATGATCGCGTCGCAGCAACAGCACGACAGGCTGGCTGGAACTCGCCCGATATTCAATGCGCGGATGCGGCGGCGGATTGTAGGCGAGCCCAATATGCGCGCGGCTTTCCGCTACCTCGTCCAGCAGCGCGTCCACCGCCAGCATGGTCATGCTGATTTCCAGGCGGGGATAGCGGGCGCAGAACGGCGCCAGCACGTCGTCAACGAGCGTATCGACAAACCCCTCGCTCACGGCGAGCTGGATGCGGCCCTGCTGAAGTCCCTTCAACGCGTGCAGCTGGTCTTCGAGTTTCTCCTGCTGCGACCGGTAGCCCTGCCAGAACTCCAGCAGGTGAAATGCCGCTTCCGTCGGCTTGACGCCGCGAGCCTGACGCTCGAACAGCGTGGCGCCAAGTTCGTCCTCGAGCAGCTTGATCTGCCGCGTGATGACCGACGGCGAGGTATTGATGTGTTCAGCGGCGCCGCGGATGGTGCCGTGAGTAAGCACTTCGTGGAAGTACCGAAGACGCTGCTGGTTGATCTCGCGCATTTGATTGCTCCGTTTGTGTTGTCTGCAAAGCAACGATATGTGAACTTAGTTGCTCTTGCTAGTCTATTTTCTCCCTGCCACCATGAACTTGACCCTTACGACTGGTCCAGTGAACGGAAACCGGGAGACACGCATGTCAGCAATCCACCCATCGACCGCGGGCGACGATGTCTCCGCGCTCTACAGCAAGCTCAACTGGCGGCTCCTGCCGTTTCTCGTGACCTGCTACATGTTTGCGTATCTGGATCGCGTGAACGTCGGGTTCGCCAAACTTCAGATGCAGACTGACCTGGGTTTCTCGGACGCCGCATACGGGGTCGGCGCAGGCATCTTCTTCATAGGCTACGTGCTGTTCGAACTGCCGAGCAACCTCATGTTGCCAAGGGTAGGCGCCCGGCGGACGTTCAGCCGCATCCTCGTGCTCTGGGGCATCACGTCGGCCTGCATGCTGTTCGTGCGTAATGTGCCCGCCTTTTACGCGATGCGATTTCTCCTCGGGGTCTTCGAGGCGGGTTTCGCGCCGGGCATGATCTATTACCTCTCGTGCTGGTATGGCCCGGCTCGCATGGCGCGTGCCATAGCCCTCGTATTCGTGGCCGGGCCGCTCGGCGGGATTGTCGGCGGTCCATTGTCGGCGTGGCTCATGACGCGTCTTTCCGGCGTCGGCGGCTTGGCGGGCTGGCAGTGGATGTTTCTTGTGGAAGGCCTGCCATGCATCGTGCTCGGCCTCCTGACCCTGCGTGTGCTGTCCGATCGCCCCGACGACGCGCACTGGTTGAACGACCACGAAAAGCGGCTGCTGAAGCACGAAACTGCGCCGGGCCAGCATCGGGCGGATTCGTTCAAGGCGCTGCTGAAAAGCCCGAGGGTCTATGTGCTCGCGCTTGCGTACTTCAGCATCATTTTCCCGATCTATGCCATCAGCTTCTGGTTGCCGACGCTGCTCAAGGAACAGGGAGTGAGCGATACGCTCCGCCTCGGCTGGTACACCGCGATTCCCTATGTAGCGGCCGCGGTCTGCATGTACCTCGCAGGGCGCCGCTCCGACCGGCTGGGCGAACGACGCTACCACTGCGCGATTCCGGCGCTCGCCGCCGCGATCTGCCTGATCGCCACCATTCTTGCCGACGGAAACCTGCCGATGACCCTTCTGGCGCTGACCCTGGGAACAGCTTGCCTGTGGATGGCCTATACGGTTTTCTGGGCCATTCCGTCCGAGCTTGTCGAGGGAACAGCGGCGGCGGGCGGCATCGCGCTGATCAATACAGTCGGGTTATCGGGAGGATTCTGGGGGCCTGCGGTGCTTGGCTGGACAAAGGCATGGACGGGAAGCATGCATGCCGGCCTCTTTGTCATGGCTTGCATGGCCGCCGTGGCCGCCGTCCTGATACTGACGGGCAAGCTGACCCTAGCGAGGGACTAGCACGCACAGGACGGCATTTTGAATTTACTCATAGACAGATGAAACGTAGGTATCCGTACGATTCATTCGTGGATCGTGGTGAGATTCAAGTAAAAGGTGAGACTCATGAAAATATTGATCGCTGGTTTCCAGCATGAAACCAATACCTTCGCGCCGACCAAGGCTTCCTATCCGAGTTTCATTCAAGGAGAGGGCTTTCCACCGCTGGTGCGAGGCGCCGATGTGCTTGGGCTTCGCGACGTCAACGTCCCGATCGGCGGATTCATCAAGGCGGCACAAGCGCGCGGGCACGAGCTGTTGCCCGTGATCTGGGCGGGCGCCAGTGCATCGGCGCACGTGAGCACGGACGCATTCGAGCGGATCGGCGGCGAGATCATTGCTGCTGTTAATGCAGGCGGGTTCGACGCGATCTATCTCGACCTGCACGGCGCGATGGTGACCGAGCAGCACGATGACGGCGAAGGCGAGATTCTCGAACGCGTGCGCCGGATTGTCGGCGACCGCATGCCGGTGGTCGTCTCGCTGGATCTTCATGCCAACGTCACCGCGCGCATGTTCAAGCATGCCAGCGCGCTCGTGGCATACCGGACCTATCCTCACGTCGATATGGCCGATACCGGCGAACGTGCTGCGCTGATTCTCGAAGAACTGGTATCGCAAGGGCGCCCGTTGCATTGTGCGGTTCGGTGCGTGCCGTTTCTTATTCCCGTGAACGGCATGTGTACGCTGGTCGAACCTGCACGCGGGATGTATCGATTGCTGGCGGACCTCGAAGAAAAGCCTGTTGTTTCTGCATCGTTTGCACCGGGCTTTCCGGCTGCCGATTTTCCAGAGTGCGGTCCGACCATCTGGGCTTATTCGTTCAGCAAAGAAGCCGCTGAGCACGCGGCGAACGCGCTCTTTTCGAAGATCGTGAACGAAGAATCGCATTGGGAGGTGCCGTTCCTGACGCCGGACGAAGCCGTGCTCGAGGCGATCCGATTGAGCAAGACTTCTGACAAGCCCGTCATCATCGCGGACACGCAGGACAACCCGGGCGTTGGCGGCGATTCGAACACCATGGGCATGGTGCGCGCACTCTTGCGCAACGGCGCGACCGGCGCGGCAGTGGGCGTGATCTGGGATGCGCAGGCAGCGCAAGCGGCGCATCGCGCCGGTGTGGGTGCGCGCATTTCGCTGTCGCTGGGCGGCGGTTCTGGTGTGCAAGGCGATTCGCCGCTCGCGGCCGAGTTCGAAGTCGAGTATTTGTCGAACGGACGCTTCCGCTTCGACGGACCGATGCTCAACGGCATGCAGGGCGAGTTGGGACCGGTCGCCTGTTTGCGCATCGACGGCGTAAGGATTGCCGTGAGCTCCGTCAAGATGCAGGTGTTCGATCGCAACCTCTTCCGCGTGGCCGGCATCGAACCCGAACGGATGAAGATCCTCGTGAACAAGAGTTCGGTTCACTTCCGAGCGGACTTCGAGGCCATTGCCGAGGCGATTCTCGTGGCAAAAGCGCCCGGTCCCATGGCCGCGGATCCGGCCGACCTTCCGTGGAAGCACCTTGATCCGGACATCCGCATGCGGCCGATGGGTCTGCCGTTCAAATCCTTCCAGCACGCTTCCCGTTGAGCGCAGCAATGTCAGACCGACGCGCCCGCTTTTTTTTAATTCATCAAGAGCGTGCCGAATCCGGCACCGCTCGGATGTGGCCCATCTTCAAGGAGAATCAGCTATGTCGGACCCGATTAATACTCGACGTCGTCGCCTGCTTGGGACGACCGTTGCCGGTATCAGTTTGTTGGAACTCGGCCTGAGCGTATCCGCCAATGCGCAGTCGAACGACGCCAAGCCAGCGGCCCGTCTTGCTTCGTTCGAAAACATTCGTCAGGTCAACGCCGGTGCGCTCAACATGGGCTACGCGGAAGCCGGCCCGCAGAATGGACCGGTCGTAATCCTGCTGCACGGATGGCCCTACGATATCTACAGCTTCGCTGAAGTGACACCATTGCTTGTTTCGGCGGGCTATCGGGTCATCGTGCCGTATCTGCGAGGTTATGGTTCAACGCGATTCCTCTCCGCCGATACACTACGCAACGGTCAACAGTCGGTCGTCGCCCTCGACATCATCGCGTTGATGGACGCGTTGAAAATCGATAAGGCGATCTTCGGCGGCTTTGACTGGGGTGCGCGCACGGTGAACATCATCGCTGCGTTGTGGCCCGAGCGATGCAAGGCCATGGTCTCTGTAAGCGGCTATCTGATCGGCAGTCAGGAAGCCAACCGCGCGCCGCTACCGCCGAAAGCTGAGCTCGCGTGGTGGTATCAGTTCTATTTCGCGACCGAGCGCGGCTATGCAGGTTATGAAGCCAATCGCCACGACTTCAACAAGCTGATCTGGCATACCGCATCGCCGAAATGGAATTTCGACGACGCCATCTTCGAGCGCTCCGCCGAGTCGTTCAATAATCCGGATCACGTTGCGATTGTGATCCACAACTACCGGTGGCGTCTGGGGCTGGTCAAGGGCGAGCCGCAATACGATGATCTGGAAAAGCGTCTGGCGACGGCGCCGTTGATCTCGGTTCCGACCATCACCATGGAAGGCGACGCCAACGGTGCGGCGCATCCCGATCCTGCCGCCTATGCGAAGAAATTCTCGGGCAAGTATGCGCATCGGAACATCGGCGGTGGTATCGGTCATAACCTGCCGCAGGAAGCGCCGAAAGCATTCGCCGATGCGGTCATCGATGTCGCTCGCTTCTGATCAGCCGCCACGGACTCAACACGCGCGATGCCAGGGTGGATTTTTGTATCGCCGTGTATCTAGGCCGTCGCCAGACGAACAAGCCTGCGGTCGATCAATGAGTCGCGCCCGAAACCAACCTGTCGATCATGTTGCGGATCGCGCGCAACTGGACGCCCTGCTGATCGGCAAAGTGGTCGTCCGTGTAACCCCACCAGTCCCAGCATCCGTTCGGATTCAGTCCGGGAATCGACACCGCCTGCGGAAACAGCAAGACGATCCGGTTATTGTCCGCCCACTGCGCATAGCCCGCGTGCCGGACGAACGTTGTGCCGAAGAAGAGGCCGCCGCCCGGCGGCGATTCGAGCGGCAAGTAGTCCTGGCCCTGCTCACAGCCATGCAGCACGATGTGCAGACGGCAAGGCGCCCCCGCATTGCACGCGGCCGGCACATACAGCCAGCCGCTGGTGTCCATGCCCGTGGTCCAGGTGAAACTCGAAGGACGGCCGGCCGGCAGATAACGGTTCTGATCGAAGCGGATGTAGCTCCCTTTCTTCGTCGACGCGGCAGGTGGGGCGAGCGGACCGGGGCCGTAGATCCAACCGAGAATCTCCTTTGCACCATCGACGTGACACTTGCCGATGAACGGCGACTCGGTCTTCTCGCACGCGACTCCGTAGTTCATGGTCGGCATGGTGTGGCCTGCGTTGTCGAGTTCGATCGTCGATATGTTTTGCGCCGGCACGCCGAGCGCGGCGTAGTACGCCTGCAGTTGCGTGACGACCGGCCGCGGTACGGTGGCATCGCTCGCGCCGGAAATAGTGATCACGCGTTGCGCACCGATGTTCGCTGCGTCGTCGATATTGTGGCTCGCCGACGATGCCTTCGTGAACGAGACGAGCTTCGGCAGGTCGGTGCTCGTTGGCGTGACTTCGCATACGCCCGGGGGCAGGATCGTGCAGGAGCACTTCGTCGTCGCGATCACCGCGCTGTCCTGCGAGCAATAGTAGGGACCGCCCGCGACCACTCCCACTCCCTTGATGATAGAAGAATATGCAACCCCGAGCTGCACCGCCATAAACCCGCCGGACGACAGCCCGGAGACTGAAGTCTGCGTGATATCGATGTTGAGCGCCGGCAATGGCGGATAGGTGCTCGAGTCCGCGAAAGAGCCAGGCGACAGCGTCGCAAGCACGGTGGCACAGATCCACAGGATGGCTCTCATGGGCTCGTCCTCCGCGGTTCAAAGTGCTTCTCGTCAACATCGCTAAAGGAATTGCCCCCTCGCATCAGGAGCATCTCGAACGCCGGCACTCAAGCAGTGCACAGGACGTTCTGGCGCGGATGCATCGAATCAATCTTAGTCAATAAATCGCGGTCGGGATCGAAGTTTTTTTGCCCCGGCGCGACAAGTACCGGATGAGGGAATGGCTCACTTTATCGTTCGAGTCGTGGTGGGCCTGAGCGCTTCCGTTTCATTTCGAAACAGAAGCGCTACTCGGTGCTTTTACGCAAGGGACTGTCGAACCATGCGTATGTGCAGTCCGCTGCCGATTCACATTGTCTCTCTTCAATGTCTCTGTGCCCTGATGGCGATGGTCCTCCCAGTAGACAGACCGTCAACTGATTGAGCCGCCGCGCCTGAAAAGAGAATATGGCTGTCCAACGATTCCTCCCTGATCGTGGAGGCGCTGTGTCCGGGCCACAAGCCGAGGTTGACCTAGTGCATGCCTTATATCCTGTTACGCACGGCTCTTTGAGCGTGAAGGGGCGATAGTGCTGGTCGACCGAACCCGTGAACACGCCGAGGCAGTGCGCGCAGCGTGCCGAACCTGGTATTTCCGTTACTGCGCTGGAACAGTGGAATTACCCTGGGCTGCGCGTTTGGCATCGAGACGCTTTTCTGCTGCAAGGAGGTCGTTTGGATAGTCATACCGTACTGCGTCGGGCTGATATCCAACCCCGACCAATTCCCTGAGTTCCTGCGTCACCTTCGTCCGGTTGGCAGGGCTATCGTTCGATGTTTGCGCAAACGCAGCCCCAGGGAGAAGAACCAGCATAGCGGCAACCGGCACCATCATTCGAGGCATGTTCATGATCCACACTCCTGGCGAGGCGCTAAATGAGGTTGCGCCAGCCTCGCTCAGCCAAGTATAGGTGCGAATCTGCAACAACAGAAAGGCGTGGAAAACAAAATGCGTTGGCCGGGCCACCCGAAAGGTATTCGCAAGAGTCGCTCACACATTGCTCGACTACCCGGCGGACAACGCCGCATTGATGGCAGACGCCAGGCCCGCTGGATTGTCCCGCATCATGAAGTGCCCTGCGTTTTGCACGATACTGACCGCGATACCGATTCCCGCCAAGCTGACGGCGTCGGGATGCGGCAGCGAGTGCTCGCCGAAAATCACTGAGCGCGGCATTTGCAACCCGAACAGCAACTGGCGCCACGCCCGTGATTCGCCTTGTACCAGCGATGTCGCCGCACGATGGATACCTCTGGGACACGAGATCGCGAGAGTGGCCGCCCAAACGGGATCGCCCTCTCTCGACGCGGTCGCAACCATTTGCGCGTGGCCGTACCGCACGTAGTCAGATTCGGAGTAGGCGGCAATCCCGCGACTGAACAATCCTCCACCCACGTCAAGATTCGGCTCTGCGAGAACAAGCCGGCGCACCTCGCGAGGCGCCATCGTAGCCGCCACGATAGCGACCGCTCCACCCATGCTGTGACCGAAGAGATCGACTTCTCTTTCGAGACTCTGAATGAGTTCGACGACGATTCGAGCATGGTCTTCGACACGATATCCAAAACGCTCAGGCCTATCGCTATATCCGGATCCCAGCAAATCGACCAGGATGCTGCGCCGGCCGGTCAATGCCGAATCCGCAATCACTTGCGGGTAGTCGCACGAGGACGCGCAGCCAAGCCCGTGGATAAACACCAGCGGCGTGCCTGACCCTGGAAGGTCATGGAAGCGCAGCATCGCATCTTGCCCGGAGAGCATGAGAACGCGCATGGACGATTCCCGGTTGATAGGCCCGACCTGCGGCGCTCAGGCGGTCGCTAAAGTACGTGCCGGCGGTGGCAAGACATCGGGCGGGATCGGGCAATCATAGGGCTTGTGCCCGCGCTTTTCGTCGAGTTCCGCTTTTGCTGCGCGCAGCACATCCGGTTGGCTCGCCAGATCGACGGCGGTTGCCGCCAGCGTCTGCGCGGCGAGCAACATGCCCCGGTGAGCCAGCGTCGCCTTTCCCTGCGAGACCATTTGCCATGAGTGAAAACCTGTTCCCCACGCGAAGCAGGACGTCAGGCATTGCGTGGTCGGGACGACCCAGGTGACATCGCCTACATCGGTCGAACCTGTCACCGGGCGGATCATGTCGGCCCGATACGGCTGGATTTCAGTCACGATCGGCCGCGGGTCGCGCAGGGCCACCGCGAAATGACGGGCGCTGTTCTCGAAATCGCCAGGCGAAATGGTCTGCTGAATCTGCCTGGCGAATTCGACGTCGCGCTCGCTGACGTCGAAGCCGCCGAGCGCCCGCATGTTCGCGTCGAGAACCTGATCGAGCGTATCGTTATGCAGCACGTTCGAGCATGCCTTGTCGAAAACGATCTCGAGACGCGTGCCGGTCATCAATGCAGCGCCGTTCGCGATCTGCTTGACGCGCTCGAACAGTTCGCGCGCGTCTTCGCTGCGAGGGGATCGCACTGTATAAAGCAATTCGGCGAGCACCGGCACCACGTTGGTCGAAATGCCGCCGGAATTGATGTAGGCGAAATGCACGCGCGCCTGATCCGGCATATGCTCGCGCAGATAGTTGACACCGACATTCATGAGTTCCGCGGCGTCCAGCGCGCTGCGCCCAAGATGCGGCGCCAATGCCGCGTGCGCAGCCTTGCCGTGAAAACGGAAATACGCCTGGACGTTCGCGAGCGTGGCGTTCATGAACACCGAATTGGCGACCGACGGATGCCAGCTCAACGCGACGTCGAGGTCATCGAACAATCCGTCGCGCGCCATGAACGTCTTGCCAGCGGCCGCTTCCTCTGCGGGGCAGCCGTAGAACCTCACCGTGGCGTCAATATGGTTTGCGGCAAAATAATCTCTCGCAGCAACTGCGGCGAGATGTGCGCCCGCGCCGAGCAGGTGATG
The DNA here is from genome assembly GCF_030464885.1 of Caballeronia sp. SEWSISQ10-4 2. Lineage (GTDB taxonomy): Bacteria > Pseudomonadota > Gammaproteobacteria > Burkholderiales > Burkholderiaceae > Caballeronia. Next base: position 38,520 of record NZ_JALPRJ010000005.1, read on the forward strand.
ACCGCAGCCGTGTCCGTTGGTGTTGACTCCGTCAGCGGCCGGTACGCAGGTCAGTGCTCCGCTTTCCTGGCTCAGTCCGGCCAAAGCGTCGTACTCGCCGAGAAATCCGATGACCGGACCGCCGCTGCCCGCCTCTGCCACAAACGCCGTCGGCATTCCGGCTACGCCACGCGTCACGCGAAACCCTTCCTCCTCGAGCAGCGCCGCATGCAACTCGGCCGAGCGGTATTCGCTGTAGCGCATCTCGGCATGTGCCCAGATTTCATTTGCCAGTTCAAGGTATCGCTGCTGCTTTGCCTCGATGAGACGCTTCACCTGTGCTGCGTGCTTCAACATAACCTCCATTCGTTCAGGATCGGTAGCCGGTTCCGAAAGATTCGCGGCGGCAACCGGCCGCCAATCCTTCTGCTTTCTGCTGGCGTAGAGTATGTCGACAGATGACAAGCCAACACCTCAATGAAAGTGTTGCTGTTGACTCCCGGTTGTCTCCTCCTGACAAAATTTGGCGTCATACATTGACCATGAAGCTACATCAACTCCGCGCACTTGTTGCGATAGCCGACACCGGCAGCATCCGGAACGCAGCCCGCGCCACGGACCTCTCGCCAGCCGCCATTACCAAGGCGATACGCGAGCTCGAGGAAGATCTGAATGTCACTCTGATCATTCGCGAGGCCACCGGCGTGACGCTGACCGAGGCAGGTCAGACGCTGCTCGGCCATGCAAGGCTGACGGTCGGGCAATTGGCGCGTGCGCGGCAGGAAATGGAGCGGCTATCCGGTATGAGGGACGGCACCCTGTCGATTGCAGCGGTGTCGTGGGTCGGTCTAACGTTGCTCGGAGAGGTTGTCGGCCTTTTCCAGACACGTATGCCCGAGGTAAAGATCGAATTCTTCGAAGGATTGGCAACCGTGTCGATACCCAGATTACGTGACGGAACTCTCGATATCTCGATTGGAAGGGCCAGCCCCGTTACGCAAACGGAGGAGTTCACCCATGTCCCGCTATTTCGCACGGGCTACGCGGTGGTCAGCCGGGCAGAACATCGCCTGGCAGCGTGCAGATCGCTGCATGAATTGAAGGACGCCGAGTGGATCCTGAATCGCGACTCCTCCGTCGACGAGCTCGCCGCGAACAATGCGTTCACCGAATACTGCCGTGTCTACGAACCACGCATTCATATATCGCATTCCAGCGCCATCGCGCTTGGGCTGGTCGCAAGCACCAATATGTTGACGCTGATGCCCTGGCCGCTCGCCGAACTGCTCGTGAGCAAGGAACGATTAGCAGTCCTCCCGCTCGTCGACACAATTGCCGAAGCCGAGGTCAGTCTCATATACCGGCGCGGCGCGCCGCTCAGCAATGCCGCTAAATACTTTGTGGAGTGCCTGACCAGCGTGATCCGCACTTCCATGACCTCGGAAGATCCTTTCAAGCGCCGGCTCTTTCACTCTGTCGAGTGCCTGTTGTAGGCGGTAAGCACTCCGGTAAGCACGCGCTTCGCAGCGAGCGGTTTCTCACAACGCGGCCCATTCGCGCCATACCTGTCGGCATGGCGCCGGATTGCTTCGTGCGTGCTTTTCGAATGATCAATCGGTCAGGAAACCCAGATGAATTTTGACCCGTTGACTGAAGAAAAAACGAACTACATTATTTTTTCAACTGCGCGGCAACGGTGCCGGCGTTAACCCAATTCGGAGAAGGGTGTGTCAAATCAAGCAAACGGGTACGAGCACTCGAGAGTCCACACTGCATCGACCCTCGACTTCATCGCGGTGGTCGTGGGTAACGCCTTGGAGTTCTTCGACTTCACGGTTTACGCCTTTTTTGCGGTATTCATCGGCAAGGCCTTTTTCCCGGCCTTTTCTCCGGCGAGCCAGGTGATCGCATCGGTCGCCGTATTCGGCGTCGGCTTCGTCGCACGCCCGATCGGCGGCCTGGTGATCGGTGCCTACGCGGACCGTTCAGGACGCAAGGCGGCGCTGTCTCTTACGATCGGCCTGATGGCGCTCGGCACAGCGATCCTCGCGTTCACGCCATCGTATGCGACGATCGGCATGGTGGCCCCCGTCCTCGTCGTCATCGGCCGCCTGCTGCAAGGATTTTCGGCCGGTGGCGAAATGGGGCCCGCGACAACTTACATGCTCGAAATGGCGTCGTCGAACCGGCGCGGCTTCTATACGAGCTGGCAGCTTGCGACCCAAGGCGTGGCTTCGCTGCTGGGCGGGCTGGTCGGCTACGTCGTGTCGTCGATGCTGTCGCCTGCGGCGCTCGCGGAGTGGGGGTGGCGCGTACCGTTCGTCATCGGTCTGCTGATCGCGCCGATCGGACTGTATATCCGCAAGCAGCTGAGCGAAACCCTCGATACCGAGTCTGCGGTCAAAGGTACGGCTGAGCTCGCATCCGTCATTGTCGGCAAGCACCTTTCCGATTTGCTGATCTCGTGTGCCGTGCTGATCGGACCGACGGTCACGGCGTATGTTGTCGGGTACTACATGACGACCTACGGCCTGCGCGTGCTGCACTTTCCCACATCGACCTCGATGCTGGTCGGGCTCATCACGGGCAGTGTGGGAATCGTCGCGTCGTTGGCCGCAGGCCTGATCTACGACCGTTTTCCCAACACGAAGTGGATGGTGCTGCCGCAGGTTCTTACCGTACTGGCGATCGTGCCGGCATTCGTGTGGGTCACCCAGAACGGCACTGCCGCCACCTTTCTTTCGATGGTCGCACTGCTGACGTTATTGCGCGTGCTGATGGCTCCGTTCCACCTGTGCTTCATCCCCGAGATATTTCCTAACGCGATTCGAAGCACGTGCGTGTCCATCTGTTTCAGCGTGCCGACCACGATATTCGGCGGCAGCGCGCAAGTGGTAGTCGCATGGCTCGCCGCCAGGACGGCCGATCCGATGTCGCCGGCCTGGTATCTGCTCGCCACAAACGCCATTTCACTGCTCGCCGTCCTGACGCTCTACATGCGGCATCGCGCAACGCTGGGGCGCAACAGCGCATTCCACGCCAAAGCGGGAATCTAGCAGCCCGTCAATACACCCTGATTGATTGTTTATGTTCGTTATCCGGATGCGAGGCCTGGCATGTCATTTCGATTACAGGTCGAACGGCAACGGGACTCGTGCTTCAAGCGGACGGGAGAGCAAGTGAATTTCGATCAACTCGATCAAGAGATTGCCGCACGGATCGAATCGTACCGTGATGTATGTGTCCACCTGAGCGACCGGCTGTGGGACCTCGCTGAAACGGCCTACGCAGAGTACGAGTCGGCGGAACTGCAAATCCGCGAACTGGAACGGCATGGCTTCCGAATCACGCGGGAAGTTGCGGGCATTCCTACTGCGTTTGTCGCCGAAGCCGGCGATGGCGGTCCTGTCATCGGTTTTCTCGGCGAGTACGACGCGTTGCCTTACCTCAGCCAGGTCGCCAACTCCGCCAGCCGGCAACCGGCAGTAGACGCCGGTAGCGGACACGGTTGCGGCCACAATCTTCTGGGCGGCGCAGCGCTGATGTCCGCGTTCGCCATCAAGGATTGGCTCCATGCGTCCGGCCGTCCGGGCCGGGTCCGCTATTACGGCTGTCCTGCCGAAGAAGGCGGAGCCGGAAAGACGTTCATGACGCGAGCCGGCGCATTCGCCGATCTCGACACCGCGCTCACCTGGCATCCTGCAAGCGTCCTCGCTATTGATGCGATGACAACCCTTGCGACGCTCCACGCGCGCTTCACGTTCAGCGGCATCGCTGCGCATGCGGCGGCCGCGCCTCACCTGGGACGCAGCGCACTCGACGCCGTCACGCTGATGAATGTCGCCGCCAACTATCTGCGCGAGCACATGCCCAGCGACGCCCGCCTTCACTACGCGCTGCACGATACGGGAGGAACAGCGCCCAACGTCGTGCAGGCTCGCGCCGAGGTCGTCTATCAATTGCGCGCACCGCAACTCTCCACGATCCATTCGCTGCTCGAGCGGCTGCGAAAGATCGCGGACGGCGCCGCGATGATGACCGACACCACCGTCGTGTGCCGGGTGGAGAAGGCAATGTCGAATATGAAGCCCAACAAGGTGCTGTCCGGTCTGATGTACGAGCGCATGCTCGCGATCGGTCCGACGTCGTTCGACACCGTCGATCACGAATTTGCCGCGCGCATGCACGCCGTCATTTCACCCGCCGAAGCAAAGGACGGCTTGTCGATTTTCGGCGCCCATCGGCTCGTGGGAGTCCTGCATGACGGGATCCTGCCCGTTGAATCGATGCCGTCGTTGTTGCCCGCGTCGACCGACGTGGGGGATGTCAGTTGGGTCGTGCCAACCGCCCGCTGTCTCGGAGCCTGCTTCGCACTGGGCACGCCGTTCCATTCCTGGCAGTTGGTCGCACAAGGCAAATCGTCGATCGCGCACAAGGGCATGCTCCAGATCGCAAAGGTGATGGCTGCCACCGCCGCGGCGCTCTACGTGAGTCCTTTATTGCTTGAACAGGCGAAGGCGGAGTTGCGTGAGCAGTTGGCTGATGAAGCCTACGTCTGCCCCATCCCGGACGACGTGCTTCCTCCCGTCGCCCGAGAAGGGCGAACGCAAAGAAGCCCGGTGCGGGGGGCATTTCCAGTCCAATACGCAGGAGTCGACGCATGAAGCGTGAAGATAGCCAGAGGCTCGCGCTCATCGAGCAGCTCGTCGAAGCAAAGCGCGACAACTATATTGGCCTTGCGGATCGAATCTGGGATCTTGCCGAGACTCGTTGGGAAGAATTTCGCTCAGTTGAAGCGCAGATCGAGATGCTTGAGCGCGAAGGGTTTCGGATCACGAGGAACCTCGCTGGTCTGTCCACAGCGTTCGCCGCCGAGGCCGGAGACGAAGGGCCCGTCGTCGGCTTCCTTGGCGAATACGACGCATTGTCGAACATGAGCCAGCAAGCCGCGGCCGTAGAAGCGTGCCCGGTATGCACCGGGGGCGGCGGACACGGATGCGGCCATCATCTGCTTGGTGCCGGTGCGATGCTGGCCGCGGTTGCCACGCGCGACTACCTCGTTTCCCAAGGTTTGCCAGGGATCGTCCGGTACTTCGGATGCCCTGCCGAGGAAGGTGGCGCCGGCAAGACTTACATGGCTCGAGAAGGCGTCTTCGACGAGATCGACTTCGCGTTGACCTGGCACCCCGGCCCTTTCTCGGGGATTTTCAAGTACAAATCGCTGGCGGTGATTCAGGCATTCTTCCGCTTCTCCGGCGTGGCCTCGCACGCGGCGGCTTCACCGCATCTCGGACGCAGCGCGCTCGATGCGGTTGAACTGATGAACGTCGGGGTGAATTTCCTGCGCGAGCACATGCCCGCCGAGGCTCGCGTCCATTACGCAATCACCGATGCCGGCGGCCTGGCTGCGAACGTTGTTCAGGCTCGTGCCGAGGTGCTGTATGTCGTCCGTGCGCCGGATATCGAGCAGGCGCGTGTGCTATTCGAGCGCGTCCGGCGAGTCGGCGCGGGCGCTGCGCTGATGACCGAAACGACCGTCGAGGTCGAAGTCGACCGCGCATGCTCGGATGTCCTGCGCAACGAAACGATCGAATCCTTGATCATGGATAACCTCGAACAGCTCGGTCCCCCTCCCTTCGACCAGTCCGACCGCAATTTCGTCACGCAGCTCGCCGGGAACATCAGCGCGGGTGATTTGCAGGAATGCCTCGACGCGTATCGAGGACCAGCCGATGCCCATGGACTCGCCGACACGCCCCTTCCACTGAGCGACGAACCGGGGTCGCTGACAGGATCGAGCGATGTCGGAGACGTGAGTTGGATCGTGCCGACCACTCAATACCTCGGCGCCTGCTACGCAGTGGGTACCAACATGCACACGTGGCAGTTGGTATCGCAAGGGAAACTGCCGGCCGCACACAAAGGAATGCTGCATGCAGCAAAGGTGCTCGCGGCGACGGCGGTAGATCTGCTGACGGAGCCGTCGCGTGTCAGCGCAGCTCAGGCAGAACATGCGCGCCTTACCGGCGGACGTTCCTACGTCTGCCCTATTCCCGAATCGGTGCTCGCACCGCCGCTGCGTAAAAGAACGGGATAGGGAAATCTTGCCTGGCTCCAAACCGCATTCCCTGCACGCACTTGAGCTGATCTGATCCATGACATTTTCTTACTTCATCACTGCGACCAACGAGCACGATCCGGATGCCCGGATGAGCGTGGCACATTATGGGCTCATCCAGGAAGCCATCCGCACCACGCCTGACTTATTGAAGGCCGAACTTTATACACCCGCCCAGATCACGACTTATCACGACGACGGGCATTCGCCCCTGCTCGCGCTCCGGCTCGAGTTCGCCTGCATCGAGGCGCTCGAGTCACAAGTCGCCGATGGCGGATATCTCTGGCGGCTTGCGCAGTCGGACGATTGGCTCGCGCCTGGCGCAAGCCTGGTCACGCACCAAGCCATGCTCACCCGAACGTTCCTGCCTCTCACGAGGACGATCGCGGACCCGGCGTTGTGCAGCTATCTCGTGCATTACCCAGGCGCTGCGGAAAATTTCAACGGATGGCTTTCCTACTACATCGCGCATCATCCTCAGATCATGCTCGACTACCCCCACGTACTGCAGGTCAACGTATTCACCCGGGTCGACTGGTGTGACTCCATGCCATGGACGCGCGTGAACTACATGCAGCGAAACATGCTGACCTTCCCTTCATCGCAACTGCTCTCCGAGGCGCTGATGTCGCCCGTGCGTGCGCGAATGCGAGAAGACAATGGGCGATTTCCAGCGTTCTCGGGACGAGCTTGTCATTACCCGATGCTCACCGCCGTAATCGCTCCGGACAACGGGAGGTACTTCGAAACGTCACCGCCGTTCGTCTGAACGATTGACCTCGTCATAGGAGAAATGCGAGCCGGACAAGTCTTCATTCAATGCCTCACATTGCATTATTCAACATCAGTAATACTAATTATAAATAGATAGCCAGTCACGTTTGGAATTCAACTCCGTCAACTAATCGACCCGAAAAATCGAGCATCAACAAGAAAATTTTGGGCGATCTATGCAGCACTTTAAGAGGATGTTTAAAATGCGTAGGAAAGTTCTAGTCACCGCTACCCTGCTCGGCTCCATTGCAGGCACCGCACAGGCGCAAAGCAGCGTCACGCTATATGGGCTCGTCGATTCGGCAATCGGCTACACGAGCAACATGGGTTCGAGCAACGGCCACATCAATCACGGCATACAGGCGCTGCCCGGCGCCATGTCGGCGAACCGATGGGGCTTGCTCGGCTTCGAAGATATCGGCGGCGGTACGAAAGCCACCTTCAGGCTTGAAAACGGCTTCAACATTCAGAACGGCGCGCTCGGACAAGGCGGCCGGATGTTCGGCCGCAGCGCGTACGTGGGCCTCGTCAACAACAGTTGGGGAACCGTAACGGCGGGTCGCCAATACATGCCGTTCCAGGAAGATGTGGGCAACGAAATGGCCGCCCTCTACATGTCAGGTTATACGTTCCACCCGTATGACAGCGACGACATGAACTGCACATTCCGGCCCAACAATGCGGTCAAGTACACGACGCCTACCATCGCCGGCTTCACGGCGAAGGCCCTGTATGCGTTTTCGAACCTCGCTGGCGGCATCAATACCAACCGACTGTGGAGTGGCAGCGCCGACTATGTGAACGGCCCGGTTCACCTCGATGCGGGTTTCTTCACGGTGAATCAGCCAGGCTACAGCACAGCCGGTGCGGAATCGTCGGATAACACGTATGGCGCGCTTCCAACGATTGCCGCCGGCGGCATTGCGAAGCACACGGTATGGGGCGCAGGCGGCACGTATACATTGGGCTCGCTCCTCGCGAGCGTCGTCTATACGCATGCGACCTTCGACGCAACCATCGGCGGCACGTTGAAATTCAACAACTACGAAACGAGCTTGCGCTATCAACTCATGCCCGACACGGTGCTGACTGCGGCTTATCTCTACACGACTCAGAGAAGCACCGTTGCCGCCGGTGGAAACACGCACTACAACCAGGGTGCATTGGGTATCAACTACTTCCTGTCGAAGACGACCGACTTGTACAGCAACGTTGTCTACCAAAGAGCCGCCGGTACGGCCCATGCGTGGATTCTCAACGGAACGGCGGCGTCCAGCAACAACAGCCAGTTCATGGCCCTGGTTGGGATCCGGAAGAAGTTCTAGGAGCCCCGGCTTCGAGAGGACGGCAATGTGTTGAAGGGGTGCGCGAACGTGTTGAAGCGCATTCCGGCAGCACGCAACGCGGCATAGCATGCGTTTCTTTAACGGCGAGCTGGCTGGAAGAATTACTACTTTGGCCACCGCCGCGCATCAACGATCCGCCAGCTTCCCCGAGATGGTCCGCACCAGCAACGCGCCGAGCACAAGACATGCGGCAACAAAATAAAGGCCCATGCGGTTGTCGTGAGTCGTCACGTTGAGCCATCCCACCGCATAGGGCGAGACAAAACCCGCGAGATTACCTACGCAATTGATTCCCGCAATTCCAACGGCCACGGAGGTGCCGGCAAGGAACGACGACGGAATGCTCCAGAACAGCGACAACGCCGACAAGATGCCCGCGGCCGCCACGCTCAGCCAGATCACGGCAAGCATAGGGTGGTGACCCACATAACCGCTCGCAGCAAACCCGATCGCACCGATCACAGCCAGCACGGAAAAATGCATCCGGCGCGAGCGGAAGCGGTCCGAGCTCATTCCGGTCAGCACGATCACGGGGATGGCGACGAGATAGGGAATGGCCGATAACCAGCCGATCGTCGAGACATCGCTCAGCCCGGAGTCCTTGATGATCGACGGCAGCCAGAAGCTGATGCCGTACAGGCCGATGATCTGGCAGAAGTAGACAGCGCAAAGCTTCCAGATGTGGCGATCGGAAAGAATAGCGCCAAGGTTGTGATGCGTGGTCTTTTCGGCATCCTCCCGCTCGATCTCGCTCGTCACCAGAGCTTTCTCATTCTCCGTTAGCCACTTCGCCTGCGCAGGACGATCGACCATCAAGGCAAACACCGCAATGCCGCAAACCAGCGCCGGAAGCGCTTCGATCAGGAACAGCCACTGCCATCCCGCCATCACGGCGGAATGGCTGAAGCTGCTGAGTACCCACCCCGACAATGGGCCACCAACCACACCTGAGAGCGGAATCGCGATGTAGTACACACCGAGCGCGAAGCCGCGTTTTCTCGCAGGAAACCAATAGGTCAGATACAGCATGATGCCCGGCGAGAATCCGGCTTCGGCAACGCCCAGAAAAAAACGTGCGGTGTAGAACTGCAGCGGCGTTTTCACCAGTAGCGTGAGCGCCGAAATAATGGCCCACGTAATCATGATGCGCGCGATCCAGAGACGGGCTCCGACCCGATGCAGGATCAAGTTGCTGGGTACTTCAAAAATAAAATAGCCAATGAAGAAGATGCCGGCGCCCAGGCCGTAGACGGCATCGCTCATGTGCAGGTCATTGAGCATCTGCAACTTTGCAAAGCCGACGTTCACCCGGTCGAGATAGCCGCACAAATAGCACAGCACGATGAACGGCATGATGCGCCAGCTGATCTTGCGGTACACATCGGCAGGCGCCGCCGGCGCTACCAAAAGGGTTTCGCTGATATGGCTCATGTCTCCTCCGTCGTCCTTTGCCGGACGTTATAGAGCGCGGCCGGGCGGACGCCCGGCCGGCTTCGATCAGGCATGCTTACGATGCAAGTTTTTCGGCCGCCAGCTCCACACCGAGTTCCTTACGGAACATGGCCTCCATATCGAGACGCACGCGCACTGCTTCCTTGCTGGAATCAAACGCCACGTCGCTCCATCGAACCGGGTGCCCTGCTGCCACCGGGCGCTGCAGCACCATGTTGTGCGCGAGGCCTATCGGCAGAGCACCCTGTAGCAGCGAGTCCGCAGCCGGCATCAGCTTGCCGTAGACGGTGTGACCGCCCTCGCCGTCCAGCCGCTCGCCCGCGCGCAGGTCACGCTTCGCGGTGGCCGCAACGTCACCGTGGAATCCCGTGGTCGCGCCCGTGGCTTCCCCGCGCACCGCAATGCTCGCAATCGATACCCCGAGCTCGAGTCCGATCAGGTGATACGGTTTGTACATGGCGGCGAAACGCCCGCTGCTGTCGGTCTTGAGGCCGTATTGCGCAAAGCAGTCGCGGACGTAATCAGACGGTGCTTCGAACACGGCATAGACGCCCCAGCGCAAGTCGCGGAACACGGGACGGCCGTCGCGTTCGAGCGACGAGACCACTTCCACGCTGCCGCGATGCGGCAGGATTCCGCCCTCAGTGGCGGGGCGCAGCAAGTTCGGCAGGTCATCGACGCCACACGCGGGAAACGCAAGACCGTCAGCAGGCGGGCGCAGGTCGCATGCGTTCGATACCGCCGCCATTTCCAGTGCCGACTTTGTGCCGTCGAGGAAAGAGTTGAACATCTGCGCATTGAAGTCGCCGGAGGCGACCTGCGCTTCCGTGAAGCCGTAATAGCTCCAGACGGTGTCGGGGGTCGACTGGTGATAGACCGGCAAGTACTTGGTGCCCTTGCCCGCGCAGATGACGTTGAAGCCAATCGTGCGGGCCCAGTCCACCAGTTCTGCGATCAGTGCCGGCTGATCGCCCGAGGCCATTGAATAGATGATGCCCGCCTCTGCCGCGCGCCGCGCGAGCAGCGGACCGGCGAGCACATCGGCCTCCACATTGACCATCACGATATGCTTCTTGTGCTTGCAGCACAGCAGCGCGTGATGAATACCCGCGGCCGGGCTACCCGTTGCATCGATCACAATATCTATGTAATCGCTTGCGATCATCAAGTCAGCGTCGTCGGTAATAAAAGTCGAGCCGCTGCGCAAGGCATCAGCCAACGAACTCGCCGAATAGCGCGCTTCTTCCCAGCCCACGCGCTGCATGGCGCTACGCGCCCGCGCCGGCGACAGATCCGCAATGCAGACCAGATGAATGCCCGGCGTGCGCGGCGCCTGCGACAAATACATCGAACCAAACTTACCGGCGCCGATCAGTCCTACTCTGACGGGGCGCCCGGCCTGAGCACGGGTTTCGAGCTTCGCGATAAGCGACATGCTGTCTCCTTTTTTCATACGGTTGAATCGCGCTTCGTCGTGCCGGATCGAAACGCGCGCCTTCGTCGGGGAAGGACCTGAAGCAACGATAGCAGCCAATTTTTTGCAATAGAATGGGCAATTCCACAACCGCGCTGTGCAAAAATTCCCATGCGAAAATTTGACTGGGACTCCCTCCAGGCCTTTCTGGCTATCGCGCGTGCGGGGCGTCTCACTGTCGCGGCGCAGCAAATGGGCATCGACCATTCCACGCTAAGCCGGCGTGTCGCATCGCTCGAGGCAAGCATCGGGGTGCAATTGTTCGAACGGCGTTCGGTTGGCTTTCTGCTCACCCCCGAAGGCGAGCGCCTGATGACCGATGCCGAGGCGATGGAAAGTCTGGCCCTGCGTATCAACGCGCGCCTGGGCGACCCGTCGGTCGGCTTGACGGGGACGGTAAGAGTTGGCACACCTGAAGGATTTGGAACCTACTTTCTTGCACCGAGGATCGCAAAGCTCACCGCCGTGCACCCCGATCTGGAGATAGAGCTGGTCGCCAATCCACGCACGTTCAGCCTGTCCAAACGCGAGGCTGATATCGCGGTCACCATGACACGCCCGAGTCAGGGGCGCGTTTATGCGCACAAGCTCAACGACTACTCCCTCGGTGTGTATGCGTCGCGCGAGTATCTCGATGCGCATGCGCCGATCGCGGCGTTTCAGGACATCTTCAATCATCCGTGGATTGGCTATGTCGAAGATCTGATGTGGAGTGCGGAGCTCGATTATTTGTCGCAGATTTCCACGTCACTCACGCCCACGGTGCGTATTTCCAACGTCATCAGCCAGGCAGCAGCGGTTAGCGGTGGCGCGGGGATCGGCGTGTTGCCATGTTTTATCGCGCGCCCGGAACCGTCGCTCATTCGCATTCTCCCGGATGAGATTGCACTCAGCCGCTCTTACTGGCTGGTTTCGCACGCGGACTCGCGCGATGTCGCGCGGGTCAAGCTGCTAGCGGATTTCATTCGCGCCGAATGCAGCGCGTCTGGATCGTTCTGGGCGGGGTAATGCCCACCCGAACAAACGAGCTGTGGCGTGTGATGGGCAATTCGATCCAGCGTTCGCTGACCTTGCCTCTTCGCGTAGAATTCCTCCTGTGCATTCCACAAGCCGCGATTGCCTATGGTGCGTGATTGCTTCGCGATCTGCTTTCACATCTGATGGCGAACGTCGCCGACACGCGGGCCTGCCGACGACGAACCGAAATAAAATCGATCCATGGTGGAGTCAGACATGACCGTACTGATACTGGGATTGTTGATCTTTCTGGGCGTGCATTCGGTGCGCATTGTCGCTGAAGACTGGCGCGGCACGCAGATCGCACGTATCGGCGAGAAGCGCTGGAAGGGAATCTTCTCTGTCCTTTCGGGAGTCGGGCTGGTGCTGATCATCTGGGGCTACGGATTGGCTCGGGCGCACCCGGTGCTCGTATGGACACCGCCGACATGGGCGCGGCACGTTGCGATACCCCTCGTCGCCATCGCGTTCATCCTGGTGCCTGCCGCGCACGTCCCGAACAACCACTTCAAGACGCTGCTCGGTCATCCGATGGTTCTGGGTGTGCTGCTGTGGGCCTTTGCGCATTTGCTGGCGAACGGCACGCTGTCGGCAGTCGTGCTGTTCGGCGCGTTCCTGCTGTGGGCAATCGTCGATTTCGTTGCGGCGCGACGGCGCGACATCCTCGCCAAGACGACGTATCCGCCGGCAAACATAGCGCGTGATGGCGTCGTCATTGTCTCCGGGCTTGTGGCGTGGGCATTGTTTGCATTCGTACTTCACGGATGGTTGTTCGGCGTGCGGCCGTTGGGGTAGGCAACGCCCTGTCGAAACTTCCGTTTTGACGCGCCGTTGTGACCCATGAGCGCTCCTCACGAACACCAGACCGTCGAACCCGGAAACGCGGTATCGCCATGTTCCTTCAGCGCGATTTGGCAGGTGCCCGGCCACTGCTGCGGGGTTGCTCCTCTGCGACGTGCGATAGCGCGAAAACACTGGCTATCCGGATTAACCGGCCACAGATCGGCATCGTGTTGAGCGTGGTCTCGACATCAAGCTGCTGGCCGAGAGCATCTCCGAACTGACCCGCAGCGAACGCAGAGCCAGCGACGGCGCCAACCGCAATGAAAGCGATCCCTATCCAGCGCAGCCGTCGGCTGCACGCCAGAAACCTTCTGGATAGCGATCTCCCGCCGACCAGCAAGCTCACCACAAGTGCGGCGATAGCGCAGCACATGGCTCAGCCTATGTATCAGCGCCGCAGCCGCATGCTGGAGCGTGAAAGCGGCCGTTGGCTTCGACGGCTCCGCCCTTGCCATACATGTTGTGCGGCCGAGCCCAATCGCCCAAGGAGTGATATGGGCCGGTCTCGTTGCGGCCTTTCGGCATGACGTCGAGGAACCCGTAAATCCCAAGGAATTGCTCGCCGCCGCGACCCAATGCTGAATAGGTCAGGAAGATATCGCCAGACGTGTTCTTGAAGAAGACGCTGTGGCCCGAGAGATCCTGCAGTCCCACCACCCAGTCTTGCGCCGGCTGAAAGTTATAGAGTGCTTTGCCTGAAGCGACTTGTTCCGCTGTAAAGGAAACGTTGAAATCGTAGTTGAAGTCACTGCGACAGGAAGAAACCCACAGGAAGGACCATCCCATCCGCTGACGCACCGTCTCTATTTCGGCGATCGGCGCCCGCGCCACGGCCGCATAACTCACGTCATTATTTTCGAGGTGCGGCAACAGCGGACCGATGTGGTCTACGTCAAGCGAACACCCGACGCACTGGTGTGTAACGCCCGGGGCCATCATGAAGTGCTTGATGAAGAGCTGGCTGCGTCCGTCGAACAGGTCCGAGAGCGTAACTTGTCCATTGGGTCCATCGAATACGTATTCCTTTTCAATCTTCATCCAGGGAAGTTCGCGCCGCTCGGCGGCTAGTGCGTCCTTGCGATGCGTCAGTTCCTTTTCCTTGGCGAGGAAAAGGGGAAATCCATGTAACACGCATAAGACCCCTTGTTTTAAGGGGCCGTTTGCGTGTACCAGTTTGAATGGGTGTACCACAGTTGTACAGTCACACGCTCTTTTGATGTAACTTGAAACCTCACATAACAACACGTAAGGGTGTACCAAAATGGCTTCCTTCCAAACGCGCAACGGCAGCACACGCAGCAGCACACGCGCAATCATTCGTAAGGTCGGGCACACAGTCATCACAGCAAGTTTCGACACTGAAACCGAGGCGCGCGACTGGGCGGCGCGCACCGAGGCACGCATGGCGGCGGGGCTCGTTGCAGACCCCGGCCCGGTCGGTCCCAACACTTCGACGCGTGACCTTATCGACCGTTACCTCGCCGAATATGCGCTGCTTGTTCACAAGTCGTATGACTCGACACGCAGCCTTTTGACGGGCCTATATGGACGCTTCGACGTGTTCGAAAAGCCCATATGCAAATTCGGACAGGACGAGGCGCAAGCTTGCATTGATGGACGGCTTAGGGGGGATAAAAAGAACGGCCATCACTTCAAGCCTGTCAGCGCGGGCACCGTCCTTCGCGAGTGCGGCGCGCTCTCCGGTTTCTTCGATTGGGTTAAAACGACCTTGCGCATTCCGCTCGCCGTGAATCCGATGACGCTTGTTCATTGGCCCGTCAAGCCGAACCATCGCACGCAACGCGCCAATGAAAGCCAGCTCGATTTGATGCTCGGCGCGCTCGGGTACGTGCGCGGCACGGTCCCGGAAACATCTAAAGAGTGGGTCGGTTGGTGCACTCTGTTCGCGGTCGAAACGGCGCTGCGTCAGGGGAACATTCTGGCAATGCGTTGCGGTGACGTGTTCGCGAAACACGTTCACGTTGAAATGACTAAGAACGGACATCCGCATGACGCGCCGTTGTCATCCCGTGCGCGCGCACTGTTGGCGCTGTTGCCGCGTGGTAACGATCACGAGCGCACTGTGCCCGTCAACGCATCCAACTTCGGCAAAATATGGCGTGCAGCGCGTGCCGAGTGCGGGCTTGAAAAACTCCGCTTCCATGACTTGCGCCGTGAGGCGACGAGCCGCGCCGCAAAGGTCTATCACAACGAGCTTGAGCTTGCGAAATACACCGGGCACCGTGATCTAAAAAGCCTCATGACTTACTACGCGCCGGACGTGAACGATATGGCCGATGCGCTCGGTTGATCCCTTCCCGCCAAAAGAGAACGGCCCCGCTTGGGGCCGTTTGTCATTTTGGGCCGTGCTCTCCGGCCTGTCGCACCACTCCTCACGCCCACAACAGGCCCGGCAGGTGTCGCGTCGTGTCTATAGCCTCGCCACCCCGTTCCCGCCTGCTCCCCTACCAACCCCCGCCAACACATCACGCGAGCCGCGCCACGGGCCGTTTAAATCGGTGACACCGGGCGGCGGGGCCGACCCTTGCGTTTCAACTCGGGGCGCACCTGTTCGAGCCTGATCCGTTGCTTCATGCCGGAATGTTCCTCAAGCAATGCGGTGACGACTACGGGCCACGCCACGCTCGCGGCTGACACGCTGTAGCGAGCGCAGAGCCAACAGAGCGCCGCCTCGCGATGCAGCGGCGCGCCGACTAGTTGGATGCGGTTGTTGCGCAGACCACCAGTGCGCCCGCTGTACCTACGGGCTAGTCAAGTCGCGCCGCGCGCTTATCCACCAAAAGTGTAGGGAGATATGCGCGCGACCAGCAGATCGAGTACTGGCAAGCCGAGGTCGGCGTAATTCAGTTGCAGTCGCGCCGCGAGGACCTACGACCAGTCAACCAACGTTTGCGGCCAGCAATTCATCATTGGTCCGACCCGCCTGTCCGCGCCGTGGGCAATCGCGCAAGGACTACAGACGCTCGTCGCGGCCACGCCAGCGCATTAGACCCGCGATCAGGCAGTGCGGTTTGATACGACCGACAATTAATTCCAACACTCACTTCGGCGAGACTACCGCTTTGCCGAGGGAGAAGCACAGTGGCAAGTGGTCCGACGAGTTGGTAGTAAGAACCGCCGATCCGGCGGGACACATCGCCGCAAAGTAAGCGTCCCCAAGGGCTCTACAATTCGCTTTCCGGAAGTCGGTTGGACCGGCCTGCTTTAGTTCTTTTAGAGCTTTGCGTCGCTTCTGGTTCTCGTTTTTCGCGGCAGCCAACGGGTCGAGATTGTCTGGGTGTAACGCGTCGATGAGCTTCGAAAGGTTTGCCCCGTTGTCGTGAATGTACGCTGCTGCTGCGCAGCGCTCGGATTCGAGACAGTTGAAAGAGTCGGCAGGTCCGCGAAGTTCACCCGTCGGCCCGTGCGACAAGCTTCCATTGTTAAAGCATGCCAGTGGTTGAACGGTCGTGACACCATCGGTCTTGCGCGCATTTCGCCAAAGCCGAGACACTTTTAACGCAAGGTCCTGAAGCATTTCCCGCTTGATGTCGTCTCTGCCACCACTCGGATTGGTCTCAAACGCCTTACTCAGAGCGCCTGCTAACGATTGGATAGCTGCGTCTTTCTTGCGTCCCGCGACCCCCGGCATCCGCGAAAGACCCATCAGTGCTTCCCCGACGTTCTCAGAAGCTTGCAGTCTATTGTGGGCGTCGCAAAGGTTTCTAACTCGCCCGGTTAGCAGCTCTTTCAAAGCATAGTAGGGGGCTTGGGCGGGTTGGTTTATCGCGATGTATGGTCGCCCCCACGTCTTTGCAAGGTCACTTTCTTCTGCCAATTCGACGACAACCGTAGTATCCAGAAAACTGCCAGACAAGTTACCCTCCTTGATGTCATCTATACAGAATTGGACTCGGAGAACAACTCGGCCTGGTCGTTAGGAACGTCCGAATCATTGCTCTCAGTGAACAGTACCGTTATAAGCGCATTAACCACATCATGATCGCCTTGCCATCCCTCGGCCGACAGAGCCTCTACGAGATCACTGGCATCGTCCAAATCCATCGCTGGATTTGCGCGCAATGACTGTAGAACCTGTATCAAGCCGTTTAACCCCGCGCGGGTCACATCTGGACTGTTCGCTGCAAGAGCCGCGCGTCGAACATATGAAATGACGGCTCCAAAGCTCTCATTGAAAGTGGTCAACCGATGCGCCTTCTGCATCGAAGTGGCAATCAAGGCTAGGCGTGACCCGATAGAATCAAAGTCACTACGTCCAAATGACTCAAGCGCGAGTCGGGCATCATTCAATGCTAGCTCAACGAGCGCGCGTGTTTGACCGGCCGACGTAGCTTCGTCAAACAAGTGAGGGTAAACCTGCTCCGGCTGCGGAGGAGCCGGACTGGCGGATGCCGGCAACTCGTCATCGGTAGACAAAGTGGAGCCGCCGCGGTTCGAAATCACGCGCACGACACTTGGCTTCCAAGCTGTGCGGACTGTCTGCGAAAATACAGCAGCGCCCGTGGTTTGCCCGGTCGGCTGCGGAAGTTCCGTCCCGTTCACGGAAATGGTTGTCTCTGTTGTCATGGTTTTGGCTGAATCACCTTGTTGATATCCCGTCTTAGGACGTGAACGTACCCTTTCAGCCAATCATCCATTCTAAACTTGGCAGCGTCAATTGCCCCCAACACACCTCGATCGAAGTCGATAACCATCCGATATCGAGACTCTTTGATCGGCTCGTCAAAAAAATCCGCATCCATCTCCATTTCAAGCCGTATCTCTTCGGCTTTTAGGCGCAACACTGAAAAAGACGTTTTGTCCTCGAAACGAAGCTGCACTTCTATCCCATTGCGTTCACCGTCCATCGATTGATCGAACACCCGCTCGGTGGGCCAGTTGACGATTTTTAGGTCTATCAGAGCGCTGTTCGCATCGCGAAGGCTTTTGAATTTACGTACATATGAAGCTCGCGCACTAACACGCGTCAATTCGCTCAATTCGAGCAAATCCCGCAGCAACTCAAACGTTTCTTTAATCTGACGTATCCTTTGGGCGTCCAGCGACTTTTCACCTCGCAGAGTTATGGTGGATTGCTTGAGTCCAGTCTGAACCTGCACCCCCTTCGTTTGAAGGGTCTGTTGGTTCGGTTGGCCATCCACCAAAGTCAGCCCCGGCCATATTTTCACAATCCGGGAAGAGATTTGCCCCGCACGGTCCCAAAGAATAAAAGCCTCTGAATACTGCATTTGAATGACTATCGTATGTATCGTGAACGAGTCCAAAATCATAGGAGCATCTCCGCAAACCTCCAATAGGAGCGCCTTCAAGGACGCGCTGCAACATTCTACGCCTGCGCTCAGAGCGATCATAAAAGGGGGTTAACCCACCGAGAGCCAAATTGAAAGCGTCACTCAATACTGGCAAGTCAGGCGCGTAGTTGATTGCTGCAGCGGCCGAACACTTGCCAGCCGAAGGCGTCATGCATGCCGAACCCCACGAGTGGGGTTTCCCCAAAGTTGCCGTACCGACAGCGCGGTAGGTGACGGCTCATTAGTAACCCGGCGTCTTGTGCCCAACTTGCCGTGTACGGGTTCACGTTGCCTTGCGATGAGTAGTTGTTGTACGGGTTGCTGTCCGGCGCTGAGCGATGGTGCGGCTCGACGTACGTGCCATTGCAGGGCGCATACGGGCTAAACTTCGGGCGGCGAAATGCCGTTAAGCCGAAGTGCTGATAATAATAACGAGGGAACGCAATGAAACTGCTAGTCCTATGCGGCGCGGTGCTCGCGCTTGCCGGTTGCAC
Organism: Caballeronia sp. SEWSISQ10-4 2; assembly: GCF_030464885.1. GTDB lineage: Bacteria > Pseudomonadota > Gammaproteobacteria > Burkholderiales > Burkholderiaceae > Caballeronia. Next base: position 57,329 of record NZ_JALPRJ010000005.1, read on the forward strand.
TGACACGGGACCGATAAAAGTCGGTCCTGACACTTACACGATTTCCACGCGTGTCCCGTTCGGCGGTCCCGCTTCGGCCAAGGGCCAAGCCCTGACGGAGGCGAATGCCTTTTGTGAGTCGAAGACCCGCGAAATCCTGCTCGATCACGAACAGTCAAGCGAATGCGCGTTGCACGGCGGTTGCGGCGAAGCCGAAATCACTTTCTATTGCCTAAAGCCCGACGACCCGCAGCTTCAACGCCCGAAATTCAGGGCCGAAGCGAATCAGCGTATCGAAATCCAACAGAAGTAGCTGATCTTCACGAAAACAGAACAATGAAAAAGACCTACACGGCGATGCTTGTTCTCGCGTGTTTAACGGCAGCGTGCTCAAGCACGGGCGTTGTGCCGATGGACGGCGATACATACACAGTGTCCAAGCGAAGTGCGCAAGTCGGGTTCGGTCCCGCTGACGGGCCGAAAGCTGACATATACCGCGAGGCAAACGACTTCTGCGGGAAACAGGGTAAAAAGGTCCAAACCGTGTCATTGCAAATGACCGATTCAGGGTTCGCCCAACCCGCAAGCGCTTCGTTGCAATTCCGCTGTATGTGAGCGGCGAACCGTTATAGTGCGTGGAGTTCTGTTCCGGGGGAAAACATGAATTGGGAGCGCGGTTTGGGGGTCGCAAACCTCGTAATCGTGGGGATTACGTTGGTCGGGGGTGGATATGAGTGGTTGACCTTCAAACACACCTTTGAAGACCAGACGCTCAAACAGCTTGCCTATCAGAACGAACAACTGAAAATCGCACTCGGTACGGACGAACAGAAGCCAATCGAATATACCGGCGACCTGACCGTAACCCAGATCAAGAAGTATCCAGACGGCACAGTCTTGTACGACGTGAGTTACGACGTTACGGACAAGAACACGTCCAAGTCACTTATTCATGTCACGTACACCAGCGCCGAACTGTATCTGGGCGACACATCCGCAAGGGAACCTGCTTTCGGGGCTGCTTTTTCCATCAATGACGCCCCCGACCCGTGGCACCCGCAGGATAGCGGGCTGATTTCGTGGCGGCGGATTGCTTATGAGGCGAACGTTGACGACGGGCCGACGAATCCCACCGTAATGAAGTGGATGCACGACCACGGATACACGTCGATTTCGCACGGCGGACTGACCGGCACCCTTTCCAGTGGCACGTCGAACGAGTACATGCCGGAATTCCTGATTCGGGCAAAGCCGAGCCAGTATGTTGACGTGGTAGTCAGTTTCGGCGTGGACGATTCACTAGACGTGGCTTCGCCGAATGTCGGGCTCGTTGATGACTCGTTGTGGCTGGTTAATGCCGAGACTGACAAACATGACGACGCGGCAGCTAAAAGCGGCCCACACACTCATGGCAGCACCAAGTCTCATAATCGGGCCTTGCTGGCGCAGAGGCGGCGCACACCGACGTGAGTACGCTCGCATAGGGCCTGTTTTACAAGCCCTAGCGCGCCAGTCAGCGGCACCTGACGCTTTCCGAAATCGCCTTGGCGCTGTACGGCAAAGGGGTGGCAACTAAGTGACGCACCATTTGAAACCGGCGCGCGTGATCGACGTAAAGCGTCACCGCAATTTTGAAGAAACAGTGCGCGAGTTGCGCATACCCCCTCGCTTCATTTCGCGTCCGAATAAATTTTGGCATCCCAACGTTCTACGGGCGACTGCTGCCAGCGATTCGATGCCCCCTACCCCTGCCCAGCAAGGCCCAGCACGCGCCCGTAGCGGGCTTCGTGAAGGGTCGCCGATGAGCGCCGCCAACGCGCACGCCGACCGCGTGGCGAGCCTGCATTCACGCCTCGTCGCTATCTGTCTTCGCGGTCTGAATACGAGCACGCCCAAAGCCGCCGTCTTCGCGTGCGGTCTTCGTGTCGTGGCACGGTTTGCAGAGCGGTTGCCAGTTCTCGCGGTTCCAAAACTGGCGAACGTCGCCGCGATGCGGTATGACGTGATCGACAACCGACGCGGGCGTGATCGAACCGGTTGTCGCGCATCCGACGCATAACGGATGCTCACGCAAGAAAACCGCACGCGCCTTTTGCCATTGCGAACCGTACAGCGCCGTTACCGCCTTGTCCCGATTGGCGTTTTCCCGTTTGCGCGCGGCTTGCATATGAACCGGACATTTGCTGTCGCGCCCGTTCACGAGCGCGCTGCAACCTGGGTGCGTACAGGGGCGGTTCGGGCGGCTTGGCATCTCGGCGGTGCTACTGCGCCAGCGCCCAGCCTGCCACGGCATAGATGCGCAAACCGGACATTGCATCGATCCAGTAATCGGCCCCCCGTTCGTCGAGCGCGTATCGCGCCTCCCGATAGCGCGGCCCGCTGCTCTCCACGCTCCCGGCGGATGCAGCATTCGTGTCAATTTTCACGAGCAGGTAATCGACGGCGCCCGCGGCGTCCATGCGCGCGGTCAACGAGCCTTTTGCGGTGTCCGGCGCGAGCCAGACTATCGGTGTCGGTTGCATAAAATTCTCCCAAAAAAAGACGTTTAACTTAGCGGCAACGGCGCTCGGCTAATGGAGTAGTCGCAGGATGGCCGAGTCACCCGTGGCGCGCTGTCCTACGCGCCGCGCAAGCTTGTTCAATATCTGGTCATACGATCCGACGCCATCGGCCATGCCTTCGGCAAGGGCGCTCTGCGCGTTCAATACGCGGCCTTGACCCATGCCGTTGCGAACAGCGGCGACATCGACATTGCGGTTTCTTGCGACGCTGCGGGTGAAACTGTCGTGGCGCGTATCGACTTCAGATTGCAGGTGCTTCCTTGCGGCGACAGTGAGCGGCCCGAAAGGACTCGATTCCATTTTGTATTTTCCAGCGCTAATCAGAGTCGGTTTGATGCCTGCCTTGTCGAGCGCCTTCGCGACATTGCGGTGCATCGCAAACACGCCGATGGAACCTGCTTCGCCGCCCGGCGTGATGTAGAACTCGGACGCACTTGAGCCAATCCAGTAAGCCGCACTTGCGGCAAGGCTGTCCGCAATAGCGAAAATCGGCTTGCGTGCGCGCGCCCGGAAAACTTCTTCGGCCAGTTCCTGAATCCCGAACAGGCTGCCGCCGGGGCTGTCAATGTCGATGAGGATACCTCGGACCGAATCATCGGCAAGCGCCGCGCGAAAACTCTGCGTGAAACGCTTGAGTGACAACAACCCGAGTATCTCGCCCAAATCACTTGCATTCGGTACTAAAACGCCGACCAACGGCAACACGGCGATACCACCAATCGTCGCGGGCGCAGGAACCGACGGTGCGCGGGCTTCGCCGCTGCCGACGCTCGGCAGGGCCGCGATAATCTGTAAACGATCTGGCGTTATCGCCCACGGCGCAGCGCGAATGCTGTCGAGTGAATGTTGCATAGAGCCTCCGGCGCAGCGTTGTGGCACTGGCAAGTGATTGATTCCATTACTAAGCCAAAACTGGCGATACCCCGGTTTAGGTAATCAGGCCGATTTCTGCTTCGCACTCTGCTTTTTTTGCTCGTGCCGCAACCACTCCCGATCATCTTTGAGATGCGGCTGCGTTAAGACGAGGCAGTCGTGAACGATAGCGGCACAGCGCGCGCGATGTTCATCGAGCGGGGTGACGTCGTCCAGCATCATGCGGCGGATTTCAGATTGACCGGCCTCGCACCGATGGCGTATCGCGAAAACCTCGTCGGCGTTGCTCATGCTCACGTCGATGCTATGAAAGCCCCACGCGACCCGTTGCCGGGTTGAGTAAACCCGGACCGTGCCCCGAAGGAAGTCAATCGGCTCCTGCAAATCATCGTAGGCGTCATGCATGAATTTCGGCGCGTGCTTTTCGATCAGGGACGTGACCTGCCCTTCGCCGAACCCGCACCGCGTGGCATAAGCGCGTCCCATCGCGTAGTTCATGAGCAGACGCGCATCGAGCGCCTTCTGCTCGGCCAGCGCGTAGGCTTCCCGCGCTTCGACTGCCGCAGCATCGATTGCCGGCATGACTTGATCGCGCTCTTTGCGCTGCGCGTGCAGCGTGGCAATTTGCTGCCGCCACTCTGCGAGATTCTGCGCTTCGACGCGCGCTTCCAGTTCGCCGCGCATGCCGGACTTTTCGACCAGATCGATCAGTTCGGCGGATTGTTCGTACAGGCTATTCATGGTGTTACTCCAATGTTTGAAAGTGCCGCGTCGGCGTGTCGCCACTTTTGGCGATACCCCGTTGCACGTGAGTTAATAATTGCGAGACCCGGCTGCTGCGTGGTTCCACTTGTCCTTCGGTACCCACTCGATTCCGGCTAGAAGCGCGCCATCAACGAGTTTCGTGCAGCGCCTAACCATTTCGTCACCCGGCATCTGGGCGTCGTGCGCCAATTCGCGAATCGCCCGTTGTGCGGCGGCAACCTCCTTGCGTGCTGCCGCGATGTCGTCAGCATTCGAGATTGGTTTCCCGACGTCTTCATCTCCAAAGTAGCCGACCCGAATCGCGCGGCGCAACAATAGGTCAAAGGATTCTAAATTCGCGATGGCGGCTTCGAGTTCGGGCCGCGCTGCGCGCTCCAATTCGATCAAGATGCGCCCGGACTCGTCTTCACGGGCCATGAGCGCCTTGTCGTAAGCCCAATGCGTTTTTTGCATCACACGCTTGGACTCCTGATAAGCAATATCTGCGGCTTTAAAGGCTGCGGTCGCCCGCTCGGCGTCATTCTCTAATGCCATAAGCTCGGGTGAATGATCGGATAAAGTTTGAATATTTTCCATGATTATTAATACTCCTTGATGATATTAAAAGAACACAACTGCTTGTCCTACCTTTTACCCGCGATGCCCGGTTTCCCGAAATTTCCCGGTTTGCCGAAAACGGGATTTCGGGTCAATGTGCCGTCTGCGTGACTGGTCTATGTCGGCAGCCACTAACTAGCGCGTCGATCATGGCCCCACTCCGTCCGTGCTCGCACGCGGTGCGCGCAGAATCTCGCGCACCTGTGCCGCATCCACCAGTTCCCGGCGGAACTGCGCCAGCAATGCGGACGGCGTCTCGTAGATGCCGCCAAGGCCAAGACTCGCATCGTGCTGTGCTGCCCACCAGCATGAGCGGATCACATGCCCTGCCACGTATTCCAAAGTGGCGCGCGTTTCGTCGCTGGTGTCGTCGCGCATCAGCGCGTCCACCACCCTGGCGAGCAGGCTCACCGCATCCGGGTCGTCGTCTAGCGGCGCATCGGCGACTGCCGCGATGCGTGCGTATATTGAGTCGCGTGTCATTGAAAATCCTCCTCCGTTGTCGCCCTGTGTGGGCGTATCGCCAAACCGCGCAGTTTCCTGATTTCAAGCGTGATCGCCTTCGCCTGCGCACGTGCGAGCAGATTGACGGTGAGCCGCTCCGCCAGCCGTTCCCGATAGGCGGCGATGACATCGACCCGGCTCCAACAGCAGCGCGCGAGCATCTCTCGGGACGGCGGGCGCTGTCCGTTCAATACCTCACGGCAAACGCGCGCCGCTAACCCGGCACCACCGGCTACCGACCAAAGATCACTACGGCGATGCTCAAGTCTGCGTATGCGTGCGGATAGGCCGATTTCCGTCAACTCAACCATGCTCACCCCCTTCGGTCAAACGCCTGGTATGGCAATCTATATACGCACCGTGTGGCGGTGTAGACGAGGGACCAAAAGTGCCTTCTACTGCACCGTGTGGCGGTGTAGACGGCGCACCCCTTGCACCGCCACACGGTGCAGTTTTTGGATTCATTGCACCGTGTGGCGGGGGTCCGGATTCAATTTTTCGGGCGGCCAGCGTCACATACGACCGGGGGTTGATGTCGAGACCGTCTTTGACATCCAAGGGCCGCCAGCCCAACGCGTACCACGCCGCTTTGTTCGGCTTCGCGCCGCACCGGGTCTCGGTGAGCAGCCCCAGCGTCAACAGTTCGTTCTTCGCCTTGTATAACGCATCGTTACTATTCCAGCCCAGCGGCTTCAGGGCCTTTCCACAGACCACCAGCTTGCCGTTGTTCGATCCGTTGTACTGCAACGCCACATCGAGCAGCAGGGCGCGCGCACGGTGCGACGCCGCGCGAAATGCCGGGTGAATCATGACCCAATGCGGTATCCCGACGAAACGTTCTTTCGCGTTTTTGCGATCCTTCATGCGCCGCCCCCCGTCAAGGCCATTGCGGGGCGCACGTGCCGCATGATTTCCATGCGCAACCTGTGCGGCCCGCGCTCGCCCCATTCGGCGAGCGCATCGGCCCAATCAGTGCCTTCGATGCCCTCGGGGTAGGCAACCCCACACCCGAGCGCTGCGGCGGCGCTGCGGCCCTTCTGGATGCCCGTATTGATGCCGGTTCGCCCGGCAGTTTCCCAATCGTTATCGGCGCACACCACCGTCATGCCGCGCAGCTTCATCTCGCTCGCTACTTGCACCATGTTCCCGGCGTCGAAGCACACGACCACCGACGATTGCGGCAGCGATTGATAGATCGCAAGCCCGGTGGCGAAGCCTTCGGCCAGACAGGTGAGCACCGCGCGCGGGCGCGTCAGCGCGTAGGCCGCGCCCTTGATCGAGCACCCATAGCGGTATCGCTTCTCGCCGTCAGGCGTGATCGTTTGCAGGCTCACCAGCGCGCCGCGATGCACGGCGGGGATCACCAGAAGGTCGCCGTCTGCGCGCAGGCCAGTGCAGCCCAACATCGAAAGGCCCTTGCCTTCGAGATACGAATGCTGCACACCGCGCAGCGGCGGGAGGCCGCCCCAATAGGCGCGCATCTGCCTGACGGCGCGCATCCGGCGTTCGGCTTCACGCCTGCGGGCAGCGGCAAGCTCGACATCGGCTCGCACGCGCTGCGCCAGCGTCATCGGTTGGTCGTCCTGCCATTCGCGCCATTCGTCATCCAGCGCGTAGTTCCTGAAGTAACCCCGTGATCCGCACGGACGAAGCATGTAGCAGCCGTTTTTTTTCTTCGGGTGATCGGCGGTCGAGCAGCGATACCAGCGGCCATCGGCCACGATGTCGCGAGGATTCAGGCCGAAGATGGTCATGGCTTCGCGAAAATTCATGCCCTCGGCTCCGCGCCGGACGAGGCGTCATGGGAACCCGCAGGCCGCCTCGACTTCGCAAAAGCGATGTTCAACGAGCGAATCTTGTTCGCTACTTCCTTGGTCAGCGGCGCGTCTTGCGTGCTCTCGAAGTCCGCGCCCGGCCATTGGTTGGTCATTTTCCGGTACAGCGCGAGCGCCAGCTTGCGCGCGGCATCGCCGGTGCGTTTCCCGCGCGCGTACCCGACGACCTGCGGCCACAGTTCGGCGGTCAATGCCCGGCGGTCGCCACTCGCCATCAGTTCGGCGAGCGTGCCGGCGAGATGCTTGACGGCCTCACGCTTCGGGTATTCATGACCGCATGCGGGGCAAAACGGCATCGCCATATGCAAGTGTTTGCAAGCCGGGCACTTGCGCATGCGATCTTCAATGTCGATGGCTTTCTTCTTTGGTTTCGCCTTGCGACCATCGTCCAGTTTGAGCGCGCCGGTTTCGAAGAACGCGGTCCATTCGTCCCAGAAGCGCTCGCTGTTGCCTGAGTGATCAAGCACGATGCACTCGTCCTTGCCCGGATGCGCGCGCAGGCCACGTCCGAAGAACTGGATATGCTCGCTAAGCGACCGGCGCAACGGGCGCGCCATGATGACGACGCCGATGTCCGGAACGTCGAAACCCTTCGATGCAGCCGTGACGGTGATCAGGCCGCGAATGTAGCTATCGGGCTTGCGGAATTCCTTCACGATGTCGGCGCGCTCGTCGTCGCTCACCCGGTACGTGTACGTGGCGCACATCACGCCCGCTGCCATGAACTGGCGCTGCAATTCCTCGACGTGCCTACAATCGACTCCCGCGCAGATAAATTTCCTGCCGTCTCCGTGCTTCAGATATTCCGCCACGCAATCGCCGACGACAGCCATCGCGCGCTTCGAAGTTTCCTTTTCGTCCCACTCGCCAGCGACGACCCTCACGCCTTCCATGTCGGGCGCGCTCGCAGCGAAGATGCGGAATTTCGACAAGTGACCCTGTTCGATCAGCGTGTTGGTCGTCGCGACATTCACCAAGGCGTCGTACAGCTTGCCGAGTCCTTTGGTGAACGGCGTCGCGGTCAGGCCGAGCGCGGTCGTGTCGCGCGGCTCGATGCGCGTTTTCGTGACCTGGTGAACGGTGTGGGCCTCGTCCACCACGATCAGGTCGGCTTCGGGCCACTTGCGGCGGGCCAGCGTCTGCGCCGAGCAAATCTGCGCGCGCTCATAGGGACGGAAGCGCCAGTGGCTTGCCTGCAGCACGCCATGCTCGATGCGGTAGTCGTCGAAAGTGCTGCAGGTCTGATCAACCAGATTCAGGCGATCCACCACGAAGGCGGAGCGGCTGCCTTTTTTCCCCGACATGAAAATGATGCAGGCGGCTATCCGCGTCTTGCCGGAGCCTGTAGGCGCGCAAATCAGAATGTTTTTCTTGCCCTGCCGAATCAGTTCGCGAATTGCGAGGATCGCCTCGATCTGGTACGGGCGAAGCGCGAACCGGTCGAACACAGCCTGATCTTCCGGCGAGATAGTCACTTACGCCGCCTTGCGCTTGAGCGCGTCGAGCACGGCGCTTACAGCACTGACGATCCGGGAATTAGCCTCGACGCCGAGCAGGTCGCGCAACTTCTTCGTCAACTTGCCGAAACCGCGCAACTCATTGTCAAGCTGACTGACCTTATTCATCGTCTCTGCAAGCCGCGCCTCGATGCCTTGGCGCGTCTTGATTTCCTTCACCAGTTCCGCAGCGGTATCGCCAGACGACAGCGCCTCGACTTGCTCTTGCAAGGCGGCGATTTCCTTCTGCGCGATTTCCAGTTCGGCCACCGCGTCAAAGCCGCCGAAGGCGTCCTCGTCCACGCTGGCGGAGGAAGCGCTTTGAGTCGGCGTGAGCGCGACTTTTGGCTTGCCAGCAGGCTTGACGCCAGCGCGGTCATGCGCGGACGTTTCCGGTTCGGTATCGGCGGGTTTGATCTGCTTGATCGCCTGTGGAAGACTCACTGCGCCGTGGGCAACCTGCTTCGCGAGTTCGGGCGATGCCTTCGCTACCGTATCGGCCATGCGCTGAGTACGCTCGCTCACGCCAGCTTGCGCCGCCCTGCTAGCGACCGTATCGCGCGGCCCCGAGCTATCCGGCAACGTTGCCGCTTTGCTCTTATGCTGGTTGCTGCCGTCTCCGCCGACCGTCTGCGCACGGCCCCAGTCCTGAGCGTTCGCCACAATCGCCGCCTGTTGCCCCTGCGTCAGATGCCGACGATGCAGGTTCGCCGACAGCACGAACGCCACAGGATCATCGCCAGCGAATTCGACAATCGTCGGCTCCACGCCGATCTCCGCGCATACGCGATAGCGGTGCGCGCCGTCGAGAATCGCGCCTTCATGAATGACAATCGGCAGGCGCTGGCCGTGTGCAGCGATATCTGCTTTCAGCGTCGCGTACTCCGCATCAGTCATGGGCGGGAACAAGGTGCTGAGCGAATGAAGTTCAAGCGCGCCCTTCGGCGGGAACACTTTCGCATCGGGTTTTTTGACAGCCGTGGCATCGTCCATAATTTGGAGTCCTACTGGTAAGAACCACTCGGGTTAGGTGTCTCTGCGGTGCGTGGTCTATTGCCGGATCAATTGGCGGCCTTGCGCTGGTTCATTTGGGCCGTCTCGACAGGCTTGGCCTTGGTCGGGCGCGACACGGGTTTGATCGTGCTGCGTTCAGGCTGTTGCTCGGCGCGGTCCTTGGCGGCCCGCGCGTCGGCTGCCTTTTTGCGCAGGAACGCCAGAACGTCTGCCAACAAATAATGGTTTTTAGCGGGGCCGACGAGGCTGAAAGGCCGCGGCCAGTCCGGGTCGTCGCTTTGATTCAGCCGCTGGAGCGACGAAGAGCTTATGCCCATGATCGACATCACCTCACGACTAGAGATTGCACGGAGGTCGCTGGTATCGTCAGGGGCGGGTTCCGGAGGAAGGCAGGACGCTGCTTTGCGCGGGCGGCCGGGGCCGCGCTTGACCGGTTGGTCGCTGTCTGTGCTGTTCTCTGCCGCGAACATTGATTCGATAATCTTGCGATTCATATCAGCCATGCGAGTAACTCCAGGTGAGCACAGATTTAAATGGCAAATGCATTAACCAGCCAACGTTCGCTTTTCGACAGCGGGAGCCAACCAGATACTTGAATGGTCGCGGTCGTGTCGCCATTCAAACAACATTAGGATGCCTTATTGAGTCACCGGATCGTTGGCTCGATCCGGACGGCCCGGTTACCGCATCGGTATTGAGTTCAGATCGTTGATACGCGCCAATGCAGTGCGGTGTGGTTCTCACTATACCGGTCGCGCAAGGGAGCGCAAGAGTGCGCAAGAGTGCGGAAAACCGCATTCGCGCCGCTAAGAAGATCACTGGAGTAACTTATATTTCGTGCGTTATAAGCCGTTCCATCCACGTGACATGATGTAATAGACCGTTGCATGCGGGCTGTGAAGGTTTCACGGCACTCAGATTATTTACACCAGTAAATATTCTGGACGGTGCGAGACCACGAAAATATTTTTTCGCCACAAACTATTTAAGTTGGCGAGTCGCACTGACGTTAGTTTTTTGATTGTTGACGCACCGGAACGCCACTCTGCCTGATGAGGGATCACGCCCGTAACTTGAGCACGACGACGTTGCTGGCGTCGCGCAACAGCAAGCCGAGACGTTCACCGAGGAGACGCCACGCCTCGCGGTTTTGCTTCGAATAGTCGTAACGCAAGTAGACGCGCCGCAACTTGTTCGGCTCGCGATGGTTTAACACCCTGTCGATCACGGCGGGCAGCACGCCCAAACATTCCATGAAGGTCAAACCGGTGCGCCGCGAGTCGGGCGGGGTCCATCCGCCGCCCGAAAGCATCAACGCATTTGCGGCTTTCGTGCGGTTCTTTGCCGGGTCGCGGTTTGACTTCGCCAGTTGCCGGTCACCAATCTGCTTCGTAATGCTCTTTACGTCGGCATGGTCGCGGGCTTCGTCGGGACCGTTATCCAATACGTAAGCACGAACGCGCAACAGGTGGTCGGGTTTGTCTTCGGATCATCGAAGGGCGGTGAAACGAAAACCGACGCGATGGCGTCAGCGTTCACGTCCGCTTTTGGTCCGGGCCGGTCGGCGGGCGGCAAGTGATTATTCGTTACGTTACGGATATTGTTCCGGGCAACAAAGAAGCCGCAAACCTTGGGGGAATGCGGCCTTAAAGTTAACGCTGCATTGCGAGGGCAGCGACGCGGTGTAAGTCGTCGTGCGCAGCAGCGACCCGAGCGGGATCTTAACAGCGCGGCGTCACTTTTTCGCAACGTCTGAGGAATGCGACTTGACAAGGCGGGAAGGCGCAGAAACAGGCGGTTTGCCCTACTGTACCAAACTGTACAAAACGTATATAAGTTATTGATTTTATTATGTTTACCTTTCCTTGGCGAGGAATGCGACTCGCGCCTTCGTCCATTCATCAGGCGACACAACCTTGTGCGTTTCCATGTTCCAATCCTCCAAAGTAAGCACGGGGTCAGGACCAACCGGGCAGAAACTCAGGCGTTCAACGCCGGTCTCGCTGGAAACGGTTCCCGCCACGCGTCGATTGCGCTGAGTTGGTCATGCCAGCGCTGAACCTCCGGAAATTCTTCCAGGGGCATCGCCGCTCGTTTCGCGTAAGGAAGGGTCACAGCGACGGAAAAGTCCGCGATCGTGAGGTCATCGCCCACCAGCCACTTGCGGCCCCGGAGATGCTGATTGAGCACGGTGGCAAACTTGCGAAACAAGCCCTGCCCTGCCCTTCCGCTACCGCTGACGGGTCGGGGTCGCCAAGTCCGATCTGCGGTTTGATGAGGTATTCGAAGTAAAGCGACCCGCCATGTCGATAAAAATGGTGGCTGTTCCAGCTGAGCCAACGCACGACATCAGTTTGACGTGCGTCCTTTGGCCAAAGACGGGAGTCCGCGCGCTGCGCCAGATGGCAGATGATGGCGTCGGCCTCCCAAATGCTTTTGTCACCGTCAACCAGGCATGGAACCTTGCCGTTGGGGTTTATCGCCAGATAGGCCGGTGCGGTTTGTTCGCCTTTCTTTAGATCGACAAAGACATATTCCACCGGCAGACCAAGATATTTGGCGACAGCGCATGCTTTCCGGGGAGCCAGGGTTTCAGCGTAATAGAGCTTCATATTCGACCTCAGTATCAGTTGCATCTGACTTGAAGATCACGTCTTGCGGCTTGGAGAAGCGTCGCATCGGGTAGCCATTCTTGCCGGGACACGATCTTATGCGGTTGTGTCACCCGTTCTTTCCGGTTCGGCAAGAAGCGCTTCGAGCTTGTCGAACGCACCGTTCCAACCGACGTAATGACTATCGCGCGCAGCCTCGTCGAAGAATTGGGCATGAGTGAAATTGAGCTCGGTTCCCTCCGCGATCGGACGCAGCCTGATCGTCACGAGGGACCGGCGCTCGGGCATGGTGACCCACTCCCAGGTGAAGACGAGCTTCCGGCCCGCCTCGACTTCCCGGTATTCCCCGCGGCAATCATGCGTTTCACCGTCCAGCGTCTGAAATACGACCCGGAAGGCGCCGCCAACGCGCGGATCGGCTTCGGCGCTGAGCACCGGCCCAGCGTCAGGCCCCCACCATCGCGCCATCAGTTCGGGCTTGGTCCACGCTGCGTAGATCTTCTCCGGCGACGCCTTTATGCGCCGGACGATGGTCAGGCTCGGCTGCTCCTTGATCATTATTCGTCATCCTCAACAAAGTCAGTGAGCCGATCAAGACTGGCGGACCAGAACCGCTCATAGCGCTTGAGCCAATCCATCGCTTCCTCCATGGGGCCGGCGATCAGTTCCACCGAAACGGTTCGCCCACGCTTGTTGCGTGACACCAACCCCGCGTCGCTCAGCACGTCGAGGTGCTTCATGACCGCAGGGAGCTTGAGCGGCAGCGGTCGAGCGATCTCCGTTATCGACAAGCCGGGCTCTCGCTCGAGGCGCGCGAGAATCGCCCGGCGTGTGGGGTCCACAAGGGCGGAAAATGTTCGATCAAGCTGACTTACAGGAGACTTCACCATATGGCGAACTATAGACGATGATCGCCCGCTGTCAAGATTTTCGTGAGTGAAATGACGTGTCGTGAGCGTGTGCTATCGGATAGCGAAACTTCTGGCGGTGGGAGATTGCTCACGCCAACCCGTTATCGATCCGCAGGGGCCGAAAGGTGCATCGGGCTTTCGCTCCCAAGCTGCTTCATCCCCTCGAGGAACAGCTTGAGAATCGGCGATGCGTTGGCCTTGCTGTAACCCACGGCCAGATCGATCGTTGGCACTTCCCCCTCCAGCGGACGGCTGACCACGGACCGCGGCAGCAGATTCTTCGCATAGGCGGGCATAAGCGCCAACCCGCGAGTGGACGCAACCAGGGAAATGGCCATCGCCATGTTGTCCACTCCATGATCCAGTTTGATGTCGAGCCCGGCGCGGCGCAGGTAGTCCTCCGTCACGGCGCGCAGCACCCTGGCTTTGTTCGAACCGCCGATGAAGATCTCACCGATGAATTCCCGCGGATGAATCGCTTCGCGGCTGGTGAGGCGATGGTCGCCCGGCATCAGGACAATTAACGGTTCGTGGTCCACCACCTCGTAGCTCAGGTCGAAGGCCGGCTCGAGGCGCAGGAAGGCCACGTCGAGCCGGCCGCAGACGAGCGCCGCGGCGAGGTTCGGCGAATAGTCGCTCGATACCGTGACCTGGATGTTCTTCAGCTCGTCGCGCAGCACATACATGGCCCGCGGCAGCCAGTTCATCTCGTGACCGGTCTGGAAGCCGATGGCGAACGTCTTTTTTGCCGGCTGTGCAGCTCGGCGCGCCGCCTCCACTGCGGCATCGACTTGCGCCAGCGCGAGCCGGGCATGGTCGAGAAAGGCCTTGCCTGCCGCGGTCAGCTCCACGCCATGAATGCTGCGAAACAGCAACTCGACCCCAACCTCTGACTCCAGGTCGCGAATCTGCCGGCTCAGCGAAGGCTGTGAGGTGTGGAGCCGGAGCTCGGCGGCCGTCGTCAGACTGCCCTCCTCGGCCACGGCTACGAAATAACGCAGGTGCCTCAACTCCATGATCATTCCATGCCTGATAGGTATGCCCCTCAGCTTACAAAGTATTGTTCGCGGGCGCTACGCAAGCCTAGAGTGGGCGGCATGGAAGCATGGGTAGTCGATAGACAAAACAAGTCCCGGTTATTCAAAAGCTTACATCCATCAATCTGTCATCAGGAGTAGTGCAATGAGCACGCAAGTCGTTTTGATCACGGGAGGCCTCACAGGCATAGGCCGTGCCGCCGCCGTCGCTTTTGCCAAAAAGGGCGCGAAGGTCGTCGTTGCCGGTCGGCGCGACGAGGCCGGCAAGACGCTCGTCGAGGAGCTGCGCTCGTTCGGTTCGGAGGCCGAGTTCATCAACGCCGATGTCCGCAAGGAGAGTGACGTTCGCGCTATGGTCGACAAGACCGTCGCACGGTTTGGCCGTCTCGACGTCGCGGTGAACAATGCCGGCACCGAAGGCCAGGTTGGCCCGATCACGGACCAGACTGCGGAAAGCTATGCCGCGACGTTCGACACGAACGTTCTCGGCGTGATCCTCAGCATGAAGCACGAAGTACGCGTCATGCAAGGACAAGGCAGCGGCAGCATTATCAACGTCTCCTCGACCTACGGGCACGAGGGTGCGGCGGGAGCCTCGGTCTATGTCGGCAGCAAGCACGCTGTAGAAGGCATCACCAAGTCGGTGGCGCTCGAGATCGCCAAGTCGGGAATCCGTGTGAATGGCGTAGCCCCTGGTCCTACAGACACCGGAATGCTGACTCGTTTTACAGGCACGCCGGACAATAAGGCGGCGCTGGTGACGGGTGTTCCGATGGCTCGCCTCGGCCTCTCGGAGGAGCTTGCCGACGCGATCGTCTTCATCGCGTCGGACCAAGCTTCATTTATCACCGGCCATATCCTCAACGTCGACGGCGGTCATAGCGCCAACTGATCCTGTCCGGGCGCGGAGATTTGCTTCGCGCCCGGCTGAGGGCGGTCTTCGCGAGGCACCCTTCTCGCGACTCTCGCGACTTGTCAAGCTAGGCGCCGAGCGTGCCGCTGCAGGCATGCTCAGTCTTTTCCCCACCGCCAACGAGGCGGCTCGCCCTTGAGCCAGCACACAGCCACAAGGGCGACGCTCGATAGCGCGACAAACAAGGCAAAAGTGAAAGGCCCTCGGGCCGGAGGAAAAAGTCGTACATCTAAGCCAATCAGCGCAAAGTACGTGACCAACACGGCCCATCCCTGCCAGCGCGACGGAAGGCCCCAACCCCAGCCATAGCGTTTCGCCGGAAACCAGTATTCACGCTCAGTTAACATGCGGCAACCTCGTGATTCGGACCTTGAATGCGATTTTGCCATGCAGCTAGCAGTACTGGATTTCCGCTTCATTGGCCGAACTCGGTCCCCGCAAGATGGCCTTGACACGCATACCAGTTATATTTAACCTATTGGTTATCAACCAATAGGTTAAATATAACGTGCCACCCGACCCGCTTAGCGCGACGCTTTCCGCACTCGCCCACCCTACACGGCGAGAAATTCTTGCCCGCCTCGCCACTGGCGACGTATCGGTGACTGAGCTGGCCGAACCTCATGAGATGAGTCTTGCGGCGATCTCCAAGCATCTGAAGGTTCTGGAAGGCGCCGGCCTTGTCTCCCGGGGAAAAGATGCGCAATGGCGCCCTTGTCACCTTGAGGCCAGCCCGCTCTCGGCAGTGCTCACCTGGGTCGAGGATTACCGCTGCTTTTGGGAGCGCAACGCAGACAGCCTGGCGGACTATCTGACGACGATGCAACACGCTAGCGCCCGCAAAAAATCCAAGCCCCGAAACTCGAAAAGGAAGGCTCCATGAAGACGAAGACGGAGATCCCCGCCGCCGAGGCGGTAATCGTAATGAGCCGAATCTACGACGCCCCACGCGAAATCGTCTGGGAAGCGATGACGGAGGCAAAGCACGTCGCACAATGGTGGGGCGGTCCTGGCGTCACCAACCCGGTGTGTGAGATGGACGTGCGCCGTGGCGGCCTTTGGCACCACGTGATGCGCTTTCCTGACGGACGTGAGCTTCACATGAATTTCGTCTTTATCGACGTCGAGAAGCCGAACACACTGGCATGGCGAAATGCCGAGAACGGCAAACGGAATGATGGACCGCCCTCCGCCGTCATCACGGTCACGCTCCATGACCTGGGCGCGAGAACCGCGTGGGCAATGGTTGCCCGATTTCAGTCGCTTGAGGATCGCGACGCCGCAATCGCCATAGGCTTTAGTAGGCCGATCGAAACTAGTAGTGATCGCCTCGCCGACTACCTCGAAACCTTTGAAGGGTGGAAACGTGTATGAAAATCTCCATGCACACCATGGCAGTCGACAGCTTTGTGCCGATGCTGGAGAGCCTGTCCGCGATCCTGGACAAAGGCGTAGCGCATGCGCGTCAGAGCAAGATCGATCTTGTGAATGCCAGGCTTGCTCCGGACATGTGCACCCTTGCGCAACAGGTACGGTTGGCCTGTCTTCATGCCGAGGAAGGTACTTCGCGGCTAACGGGACGAGTCGTGCAGCCGGTTTCAGACGATGAGACGACTATCGACGGACTGCAACGCCTCATAGCAACGACGCTGGAAAATCTAAAGGGAATCGGCGCGGCTGCTTTCGAAGGGGCAGAGGATCGCGATTGCAACATTCCGCTTCCGGGCAAGATGATGATCGCGATGGATGGTCTTCAGTTTCTCCGCGCCTGGGCCTTACCGCACTTCTACTTCCACGTCGTAACCGCCTACGACATCCTACGGCACAGCGGGGTTGTCATCGGCAAACAGGATTACCTGAGCCAGATAGGCAATTTCGTCTGCCCGCGCATATGACGGTCTGTGCACGCGCTGGCAAGCGCTGAATGGCGACGGCCAGGCAGCGGTTTCTAATAGTCCAGTTTCCGTACATGGCAGCGACGAGCGATCCGGGCGCTTTCGCTTTAGATGTTGCATTTGGCTTTACGCCAACGCCACATTCAGGCCCAAACTTGATGAGCCTTATTTAGCCCTACGATCTTCAGTTCAGGTCCAACGTCCGTTGCAGCTGTACCGGCAGCTGATTCGATCAACCACAGCAGCTTCGCTTTTCTTTACTCCCCTACACGCTTCGAAGTAAGCCTCGGATCGACACGATTGACTACGACCAGATCCAGCGAAGGCACCACGATCGCGTACTGCCCAAGATGGCCGTCAGCCCAGTAGCCGTAGAGCATGATCGTGGCGCCCGGACCACGAGTGCCGCTAGCCGGATTGCGGGTCCACCACATGTGCCCGTAACCACCCCGGCGCGCTCCCCCGAATTCAGGCCCCGTCGAGCCCGCCAGTGAATGATGATGACTGTGTTCGCAAGCTAACGGTTGTGGCGATATGCAGCGAGGAGAATGCTGGTGAAAAACATGCAAACAGGGGTTTCCCCGCCAGCACTTAGGAACATTGAAGCCGAACGCGTTTGCCGGCCGTTTCGGGCGATGTATCCGACGAGAAGAGACACGACCGCGCCCAACCACGATCATTCTTCGAGATGCCATGCGCGACACAGACCTGCAATATGAAATCATCAGCGACGAAAACCAGTTCCGTGCGCTGAAGGATGATTGGGACGCGCTTTGGTCTAGAGCAAATGGCCGCTACTATCAGGCCTTCAGTGTTTGCCTGCTCGCGTGGCTTCACGTAGCCAAGCCACAAGGCAGACGCCTACGGTGCCTCGTGTGTCGCGAAAATGGGCGCCTGGTGATGGTATGGCCCCTCGTTACCTACAGGCGGGCTTTATGGACCTACATGCTTCCTTTGAGCCCGGACGCCGGCGACTACACAAGCGTTCTTGTAGCGAGTGATCAATTCGCTGCAGCGCTGATCGAAGGTGCGTGGCGTTTGGCATGTCGTCGCTGTGGCGCCGATTTCATGCACTTGCCGTACACGCACGAAGGATCCGAACTGTACGATCTTGCACGGCGGCACCGCCGTGTCGTGAGCGCCAAGCGGGATGATTCCTGGATTGCGAAACTGAGAGACGAAAACGACTGGGACGTGCTTTGCGGCAAACTGGGAACCTTGTACCGCAAAAAACCCGGCGCGCTTCAACGCCGCCTGTCCAAGGAAGGAGAGTTAGTCATACGCATGGCAGATCCGGCTGACACGGAAGAGATTGCAACAATGGTCGACCGGATGCTGAAATGGAAGCGTGGCTGGAGCGATCGAGTCCACAAACATGGTGACTGGCTGAGTTCATCTTACTTCCAGAGCTTTCTCGTCGCGCTGCTCAGCGCAGCCGACGGTCGCGCGATGGCGCGCCTCATCATCGTCTCTCTGGATAACGAGCCTATCGCTGCTTTGATCACGACTATTGGGAACCCTTGCGCCAACGCGATCATTGGCGGTTTCGACGAGAAGTATGGCAAGTTCGGTCCTGGCTCGATAGCGGTCGAACACTGCGTGAAATGGGCGTTCGAACAGCGCTTCGATCTGGATTTTGGGGTGGGTTCGGAGCGTTTCAAGTCATACTGGAGTAACCAAAATGTCTCTTCGGCGTGGACTTTCCACACGGTGAACACGAACTGGGGGCTAGTTAGAGCTCGAGCGGGCCGGCTCGCCCGGACGTTGGGCTTGGCGCCGGTCCGGAGCGTCGAACCGCCGGGGGAGATGGCCGCGAACTCGCCTTGAGTAACGAGATCTGACCTCGGTGTCCGCGGGCACCAAGCCGCAGGCCTCAGGTGATTACCCGGTCGAGGGCCTATGCGGTCCATTCGCCTCGCTAGCGGCTACATCCGGCGGATAGTCCGAATCGAGGTGCGCATATGCACGCTGCACGCGCGCGAGATGCTCCCGCATCAACTGCATAAGCACCCTTGTCGCTGCCGAAAGCGGTGCATCGTAACGATGGATGAAAGCGAATACTTCAAAAAGCGGAGGATCGATAGGTGTCCAACCCAATTTATTCTCGTAGCCGAGGCGATGAAGAATCGGCCGCGAGGCAATCACGTCACCCAGTCCCCGAGCTGCCAGCTCGAATCCCGTCGACTGATGGTCGACCTCAATGATCGGATTCAGAATTACGCCGGCCTTCTGCGCGCGTGCATGAAGCGTGGCTCGGATCGAGTCGGATGCGCTCCATCGCGCCTCAGTAAGTATAAGCGGAGCCGCCGCCAGATCTTCGATGGTCTTCGGCGTCTGCAGGCGGCTTGGATCCGCACTGATGTAACCCACCCGTGCTGACCAGACCGGCTCACTGACCGCGAGATTGCGCTCGCTCAATGGAATCATGACAAGCCCCGCTTCGAGCTCACCGTGACTCACCGCCTCCGCAACTTCTGACGAGTTGTTGCCTATTATTTTCAACTTCATCTCGGGATGGCGCGAACGAAACTCCTCGATCAGATCCGCCAGGAAGTAGTGATGCGCGGTGCCGAAAGTGCCGAAACGCGCCACACCGCCCTTCAACTCGCGAACCGACTGCACAGCTTCGTATCCCTGCCTTGACGCAGTCGTCGCAGCCTGCGCGAAAGGTTGCAGCCCCCGCCCTGCCTCTGTCAGAATCAATTTACGATTTGTACGGATGAAAAGCGTTGTACCGACCGACTCTTCAAGCCGGATTATCTGGTCCGAGAGCGTCGGCTGCGCTACGTTGAGTTGTTCGGCTGCCTTGGAAAGCGTGCCATGCTCGATCGCTGCGAGAAAATAATGGAGCTGCTGTAACGTCATTGCGCTCTCGTGAAAGTGGACCCTTTAATGAACTTGACTGAGCCTGCCGTCGATGCCTCGAGCGTCGTTGCAGTGCTTCCCCGAAAAAGCCAATGGTTTGGCATCTTTAGCGAATTCGTCAGGTACGGTGCCTCGATATTGCTGTCGCTCGGCGTCGATACGCCGTCAGTACGAGGCCAACGTCGCATCGCTTTTATTTGTCTGTTTAATAAACTACCGGGAACCACTTGCCGCACCGTCCGATACTTCATTGGTTACTCGGTTCACATTCTGCGGCGGCGTGCTGGATGAACGGACACAATCCCATCCATCGCTATTTTAATGCCTGCGGCGCGGGTTTCATTATTTGCTGGATTATCGAGGCAGGGAGATCGTATTGAAGGAAAGGCGTATCCGGCAGCAGCGCGGATTAGGCGTACACGCTTGTAGGTGCGACTCGCGTAGCAGCCTTCGACTCTTTATACCGGCCGATCATAAGCAACTGATGTCAGAGTTCGGCGGTGGCCCATGCCATCAAGATCGCGAAGTCGTGGACGAGATCGCAAGCGAAAGATCGGCACGCTCATCCCTCGCCAGCGCGAGGTCATGACGCATTCCGCCATGAAGGCGTTGCTCAACTGACAGACACTATTTGCGAGCCGCCTGCCGCCTGATCGGTCGGGAAGACTTCGATGCGCGATACATCGACGTAATCTGGCAATGTCATGGCGTTCACGATCAACTCTGCGATATGTTCCGGTTGAATCGACCGATAGCCCGTGTAGAGCTTGTCGTCTGCAGTAGCCTCGCCAAGCGCCGTTCGATACAGGCTCGTCTGCACCCGCCCTGGTGCAATCTCAGTCACCCGGATTTTGCTGCCGAGCAGATCGCAGCGCAGCGAGTCACAGAACAGGCTGATCGCGGCTTTCGTCGCCCCGTACACGGCGGTATTCGGATGCGGAAGCCGTCCAGCGCTGGAGCCGACGAAAAACAGATGTCCGCGCTTTCTCTTCACCATGCCATCCAGCGCCATATGCGTGATCCGCAGCGGCGCCCGAAGATTGATATCGATCATGCTGTCGATATCCGCGGAAGGCCGGTCGGTAAATTTGGCAATTGCGGGTAGGAGCCCGGCATTGTTCACAACCACGTCGATTGCAGTCTGGTCGAACAGCTCGAGCAAGGGCGACGTGTCCCGCAGATCAAGCGTGATGGGAAGCACGCCGCATTCTTTAGCGAGCGTGTTAAGCTTTGATGCGTCCCGGTCGAGTGCGTAGACTTTCAATCCCTCGCTTACGAGCCGTTGTGCGATGGCACGGCCAATCCCGCTGGCCGCGCCGGTAACGAGCGCAATGCTGCACGGATGCTTGTTCATGGTGTTCGCCTTGGATCGAGTGCGGACGATTGATGCTCCAAACTGTTCATCGGGTCTCGTTTGCGTATCCGGCTGTCCAGTCCGGGTGCCAGCAAAGCGTTTCCTCCAACGTTCACCCCTTTACTCAACCGGTACATAGAGCTTTTGATAGCCCCCTAGCCCTGAATGCGCAATAGCTAGTCGCGATTAATACAGCGGCGGGTTTAAGCCATCTCTCTTCGCTGCCCGCTGGTCCACGAATCTTAGATACGGCAACATGATTCGCATGGCCGCTTTCATCAACCGGGGCGCATTGCGAAGCGGTTCCAGCGGGACCGCAAGCTCATCGCGCGGGATACCTGTCGCCCAATTGGCAAGCACTTTGCCCATCATGGTGCCAGTGGCAACACCGCGACCTGAGTATCCATTCACGGCAGCAACGCCAGGTGCCAGCCCGAACAATCTCGGAAACAGCCGCGGCTGCATATCCAGACGCCCATGCCAGTAGTGCTCCCATCTCAACTCTGTCAGTTGAGGTAGCAGCCAGCGGAAGCGTGCCGTCAGCAGTTCTTTCGTATATCCTTCGTCCCCGCCTCTCCGACCTTCCAGCATCATCGATGTAACCAGGCGCCCGTCACGATCCAATCGAAAGCTCGCTGGGTCATGGCGTGTCTCAAGTACCGTGTTTTTGTGGGGTAGTATTCGTTCTAACATCTCACGGGGCAGCGGCTGGGTTGCCATACCCACAATATTTAGCATTACGTAGGTTTTTTCCATTCCCGGCCAATATGATGGAGCCGAATATGCACCACTGGCGCAGATGACCTTGTCCGCCATAACCTGCCCTTTCGGGGTCTTCACACGCCATCTCGATCCCACCCGCGTGATCTCCACCGCCGGCGTCGCCGTGTAAATCCTGCCCCCCAATCCCATCAACGTTCGCACCAACCCTCGGCAGTAGGCCAACGGATTGAGGTTTCCTCCTTCTGGATGAAACCAGCCGCCGAAATATCTAGGTGAGCCTGTCAGCTCCTCGGTCTCACTGATATTCAAGAGACGCGTGTTCTTGCCTAGCGCGTTGTATTCGGCCACCTTCTTCTCTTGAGCTAGAAATGCCTTCTTTGAATGGGCAGGTTCAACATAGCCGCTTTGTATCGCATCACACTCAATCCTGTATTTTCGGACCAACTCGAAGAGGAAATTTGCAGAATCACACTGCATTTGAACCATTCGCGAACCAAAAGGCTCGCCGATCATTCGACGGAACTGCTCCAGCTCGAACGAGTGAAATGTCGGCGTACAGTGACCTGAATTCCGGCCCGATCCGCCAAAGCCCGCCTCTTCCGCCTCCACGACCACGACATCTCCACCCAGTTCGGCAATGTGTATGCCGGCAGAGAGCCCGGTGTACCCAGCACCGATGACGCAAACTTCCGTGTCAATGTCGGACTCCAGTGATTCGGTCTCTGGAGCAGCCGGTGCTGTCTTGTACCAGACGCTATCCTGAAGACGTTCACGCATTTTCTCGGCCTGACTTGCAACGTTAGCCACTTAATTTCAACCCTCTTTTATCCGCAACAGAACCTTTGAATGACCCGCCTTCGATTGACCTCGCGTTGCCCGCGATGCCACGCGTCACCCGCAAGCCGGGCGTCCGCGTTACCACGGACTTGTCGGGAGGCCACTCTTGCTACTTGCCGCCAAACAGCCCGGCACCGAAGACTCAAGCACTCGCGAGGATCATCAATACGCGTAGCGCCTGAGCATCCGCGTTTCCACAACGCCAACGAGGCGTGTCAGGGGAAACGCAACGAGAAAATAGATCACCCCAACTGCAGTCAAAAACTCGAAAGGGCGCGCGGTGTTGTTCGAGATGTTCTGCCCGACAAACATCAAGTCCGTAATACCGACACTGGAAATCAACGCGCTTTCCTTGAACAGGCTTACCACGTTCGAAAGCAGCGGTGGCGTTGCACGCAACAATGCTTGCGGAAATATCACGTAAAGGATCTTGACCCGAGGAGTGAGACCCAGTGCGATGGACGCATCATGCTGCTCACCGGCGATCGATCTCAAGGCTCCGCGAAACGTCTCACTTGTGATGGCAATCATGTAGAGCGTGAGAGATAGCAGCACGGATACAGCCGGCGGTATCGAAACGCTGAATAGCACCGGCAGACAGAAGTACATCCAGAACAGCTGGATAATCAACGGGGTTCCCCGGAAGAATTCAACATACAGGCTGGTCGCGGCTGCGATCCATCTGTTGGGGGACATCCTCAGCAAGCTCATCACAAAGCCACCGATGCTTCCTGCGACAGCGCATCCCAAAGTGAAGACAATGGTTACTCCAAGCCCTCGAAGCAAGGCGCTCAAATAAGGGGCCACCACAGATATATAAGACATGTTTCTCTCCTCAGCGCTGCATAGCCAGATCATGTCGACGCTCGACCAGTCGCACCAGTTGCGAGACAGGAATGGACAACGCGAAGTAGATGAGTGCAACCAAAGTGTAGGTTTCAAGCGGCCTGTATGTTTCTGTCGCGAGCCGTGTGCCCACGTACATCAGGTCGCCCACCGCGACGATCGCAACCAGCGCGCTTTGTTGAAGCGCACCTATGCCATTGGTCATCAGGATAGGAGTGGCTGTGCGCAGCGCCTGGGGGAGCACAACGTAGAGCGTGCGTTGCCACGGGCGAAGACCGAGTGCAACGCATGCGTCCAGATGCTCCTTCGGCACAGCCTGAACGCCCGCGCGATATGCCTCTGCATTGAACGCCGTGAGATTCAGGCCCAGCGCGAGTATTCCCAGCGGAACCGGTGCGATGAAGAAGTCGAACATCATCGGAATGCAGTAGAAGAACCACACGATCTGCAGCAACGCAGGTGTACACCGGAAGAACTCGATGAACATCTGTGCCGGCCATCGGAGAAAAGCCCTGCGGCTCATTGTCGTCAGGCAAAGGAGAAAGCCGAGTATCAGGCCCAACAAGTTTGATGCGATCGTAAGCTCAAGCGTGATCTTGAGTCCGCTCAAAAGCGTATCCAGGTTTCCATTGAGAAAACCGAAGTCGAAGTGATAGCTCATGGTATTTACCTCAGTCGAGGTGCAGAACCTTTTCCAGAAACTCGCGCGTGCGTGCTTCCTTCGGCTGTCTGAACAGTTGATTCGGAGCACCTTCCTCAACAATTGCACCGTTGGCGCAAAACACGACCCGAGTCGCAATGTCGCGTGCGAAGTGCATGTCATGCGTGACGATGATCATGGACATCTTCTGTTCTGCCAGTTGCAACATCACGCTCTGCACCTCGACCACCATCTCTGGATCAAGCGCCGATGTGACCTCGTCGAAAAGCATCAACTTGGGCTCAAGCATGAGCGCGCGCGCTATGGCAACGCGCTGCTTCTGACCGCCGGAGAGTTGGCTAGGATAGGCGTGCAGCTTGCTCTCGAGTCCTAGACGAGCAAGGTACATTTTCGCCCGTTCCGTTGCCGCTTCCTTTGGGAGACCACCGACCTTGACCGGCGCCAGGATCAGGTTGGCCAACACCGACAGGTGGGGAAAGAGCGTGTAATGTTGAAAGACCATCCCGATTTGCCGTTGCAGCTTTCGGTCTATCCTGCTCGGTTGCCCCCGTTCAGGGCTATATACATAGCGTTGCTCCTGAAACCGGATCTCGCCGCCCTGGATGCCTTCCAGCCCCATCATGCAGCGCAGAAGCGAGCTTTTTCCGCTGCCGCTCGGTCCAATGATGACAAGCCGGTCGTCAGCGCGCATGTTCAAGCTCATGCCATTCATGACCACCAGATTCTCGCCGTACGACTTGTAGACGTTTTGAAACTCGACAAACGCGGGCGACACTGTGCGATCGTGCGCCGCGTTCGCCGATTGAATTTCGAGCGATGTTTCGGCATTCATGAATGACATCTCCAACATTACGTTCAGCGGGGTTGCGCAAGCAGCGTCAGCGCTGCGGCATCCAAAATTTCATTGACCGTCAGGAGGCTCGGCCAAGCTCCAAATACCTGCGGCGAGACGCGTTCCCATACCGAAGAACGCGTCGAGCGCAGGTCGCCGTCGCCGAACTCGTTACTTCTCGGACGCCACCGTCGCATCGACAGCCTGTTTCGTCAGCCTGTCGAGCGCACCGGATTTCTTCTGCTCTTCGATATATTTATTCAGAACCTCGATGTCGGCATCGGGGGTCTCCTTGTTCAAGCCGAAGCACGCCGGTTGGGGTACCAGGGCTGGGTTGGGCAGGAATCCGATCAACGACTCCGGGTGCGCTGCCGTCACGATCATGTTGGTGGCGCTATCATCGGCCATGAGGTCAGCCCGCTTCGAGAGCAACGCGAGGCGGGTTTCGTCAGTTCCCGGAAGACGCATGATGTTTGCTTTCTTCAGCGCGCCAGTAGCCGCCTTGTCCGCGATCGATCCGGACATCACCGCAAGCGTGAGATCGGGATTGTCCAGATCGGCAACCGATTTCGGCGCGACTTTCAGCTTTGGATTGTTCTTGTTGAATACGAAGGTGACGCTGGAATAGGCCACCGGCGCGGAGAACCTGATCGCCTTCGCACGTTCCTCCGAGTAACTCAGCGACATAGCCATCTCCCACTTGCTGGACTGCACGCCGGCGATCATGTTGGGCCAGCTCGTGTCGATGAACTCCGCCTTCACTTTCAACACGTTCTCAGCGAAGCCTCTGCAAAGCTCGGTAAAGACGCCGCTGTATTGCTGGGTCTTCGCGTCACGAATGACGTATGGCGGCGTGATTCCTGCGCCGCATCGCAGCACGCCTGCCTGGCGGACTTTTTGCCATGTGTTGCCAGGGTCAACCTCCGCGTGTGCGGTGCTCTGGATGAAAAACGCACTGAGGGCAAGCGCGGTGACGGCTGCCGAGGACGTAACCGCGTGGCGGCTGATGATTGACAAGACTTTCATGACTGCTCCAGAAAAATTTGACGTGCATAAGAAAATGGTCTGATCTGCTGCGCTCGGGCCGTCTTTCTCCGGCCTGAACATGATCAAAACTTGTGAACAATACCGACACGCATGGCGAACTGGTGATTGGTCGACGACGCGTTACCGATGACTCCATCGAAGATGGATGCAGGTTGTCCGCCGGCGGCGATCTCGTATGCCGCCGAGAGATATGCCTCGGTACGCTTGCTCACTTTGTAGTCCGCCAACAGGTTGAACTGATGGTATTTCGGCTTCGCAGACGAGTAACCGATGTTGCCATCAGTGAAGGTGTAACCACCAACCAGGGTCGCAGCCGGGGTGAACTCGTACGATCCCCACGCTTCGTAGTTGTTGAACTTGACCGCTGAAGTTGTGCCATTCGCACGATCGAACTTTACGTTCGAGTAGTCCACCCCGAGGTGTGCACTGCCAAGCGTATAGGTCGCGCCTGCACCAACAATCTGCTCGTTGCCCGGATTGCCCACATAGCTCCACGGACCCGCTGCACCCACGGCGGCACCGGTCGTGTTCGCAACATAATCCCCATCGGGGAACAGCGTTGCCGGTTGTTTTGCGAACAAGTACGATGCACCAAGACTCAGGCCACCGATTGAGTAAGCGGCGCCTGCGCTCCACGTCCCTATCTTACTGGTTCCCTCCGCGTTCGAGTTGCTCAATCCCAGCATGCCCCCAAAGGTCAACCCGTTCAAATCAGGGCTCGCATACTTGATGGCGTTGTTGACCCGGAACGAGTTGGCCGTGTTGTCGACGTCGCTCGCATGCCACGCCAGGCCACCCCAACTGCCGGCCATCGTCACGGGCTGAAGATAGTCGACGACTGAATCGTACTGGCGACCAAGCGTCACTGTGCCAAAACGCGCGTCTGACAAACCGACCCACGCCTGCCGCCCGAACTCCCGGCCGCCTTGCCCCAGCGTTCCGTTATTGAGGTTAAAACCATTTTCCAGTTTGAAGATTGCTTTCAAACCGCCGCCAAGGTCCTCTTCACCTTTAAGACCCCAGCGGCTCCCATACATGCCGTCATACGTTCCGTCCTGCATTTTAAAGAGTTGCTTACCGCCACTGTTGTTCGTGAAATCGATACCAACGTCGATCACGCCGTACAGTGTGACGGACGACGACTGTGCATGGGCGGAGCCGGAGGCAACAGCTGCCGTCGCAACAACGATCAGTTTTCTCTTGTAGTTCACAGTATTCTCCAAACTTGTCGAAAAGCGTCTATTTTTCACTTGATTCGTTCGCGGTAACTTCGCTCTACGAAGTGATTACGTTGGTATCGCCTATCAAATCACGTCCTGCCTACCCTGCTTACGTAAGACTCCAGGGCAAACCCCGAAGTCTCACATCATTCGCTCGCAATCGCGAACGTTTCGATCTCGACTCTCTGCCAGGGACGCAACATGGAGTCGACCTGCACGAGCGTGCTCGCAGGACGTACTGTGTCAAACGTTTCCAGATGGGCCTTGGCTACCGCTTCCGCGTCGTTGATATCGCGAACATAGACAACCGTGCGGACGACGTCCGAGACGCTCATCTGTGCTTCGCCGATAACTTTTTCGATGACGGCGATGATGGCGCGTGTCTGCGTATAGGCATCACTCTTTTCGTGACTCGCCGGCGCGCAAGTGCCGGAGATGTGCAGATGCGCTCCCACTCGCACCGCACGGGAGTATCCGAACACGTTTTCGTAAGGACCTCCCGACGAGATATTTTGGCGAGTTGCGGCGGCGGAAGTCATGTATGAATCTCCAATAAAAAAATAAAGTGAACTCGATTATTCGGAAGGTGACGAACTGCTACTGATACGACCTTACTGTCAGTTCTGCTCGACTTACGCTGACGCCAGCCTTGAGACTTGCAGTTACCGCATGAAAATGCCACCCGCGATACACACTGTCTCTCCCGTGATATACGACGGCTTGCCCGCAAGATTCCACACCCAGGTGGCAATCTCGTCGACTGACGCCGCGCGCTTGAGCGGGATCCCAGGGATCGCGGCCTCGATGCGCCCACCGCGACGCGTGCCTTCGGTATCCACCCAGCCGGGTGCGACCGCATTCACCGTGATGCGGCTTTCGGCCAGCTCGATCGCGAGCGACCGGGTCAACGAAACAACGGCGGCCTTGGACGCGCTGTAGAGAAGCTGGTTTCGCGAGACCGCGAAAGCATCCACGGAGGCGAAGAACACCATCGCTCCGCCCTCTTCCGGGCCAATATGCTTCGCCCCAACACGCGCAACGTTCAGTGTGCCCAGCACGTTGATGTCGAAGATGCGCCGGTACAGCGCGACGTCGTAGCTCGTAAGCGACGACGTCGGAAAGATCCCGGCCGCGTTGACGACGGCGGCAAGGCGAGGCCTGTTCATGAGCGCACGCTCGACGCCAGCGGACAGCGCGGCCTCGTCGGTAATGTCGGCGACTACGGACGTGATGTTCGGGTCGGCGGCATGGGTCGGCTCAGTTACATCGACCGCGACTACATGCCAACCCTCGGCAACAAAGCGCAGCGCGGTAGCGCGCCCCATGCCAGAATTGGCGCCCGTCACGAGCACACTTTGGGGCGCCGTTTGCTGATTGAGTGTCTGCATGTTCTTTCTCGTTAAATGTCAGATGGAGAGGTCAGATTCAGCTTCGGCGGCGACCGTCGGCTGCTCGAACACATCGAGTTGCTGATAGGTTTCGTCGAGGTTTTGTTGCCAGAAACGCCGCACGATATCGATGCGCGACTCCGCGGTCTGCAAGTGCTCGAAGCGCTCGGCCAGATCATTCACGCCGCGCTCGTGCTGCGTCAGGAATCGGGCAATGAGACGGCTCTGTGCGCAGTACACCGGCCACTGGGCACCGCGCGGCGCAGCCAGTCCGACGAAGTACAGCGACTCGAGCGTCGTCGGCAGTGTCATCGCGGCGGTGCGCAGCGGCACACCATCGCGCCACTCCAGCAGCGACGCGTCGATGAACGGCAGCGTCGTCTTGAAGCCAGTCGCCCACAGAATGGTGTCGAACTCACCCTCGGTGTCATCCGTGAAGCTCACGCGCTTGCCTTCGATCGCGCGCAGCCCCGGCGCCACCTTGATGCGCCCGTGCTGGATCCAGTAGAGCAGCAGCGAGTTGACCACCGGCGGCTGCTTCTCCAGATCGTAGGTCTCAGGCGCCGGCATGCCCGGGTAGTGCTCGTGCGTGCCGAACACCGTGGTGATCAGCGACATCGTGACCATGTTGGCCATCTCGGGTGGCAGCGCATTCAGCGACGGCAACTCCCCGCGCGGCAGACCGAAGAAGGTCTTCGGCTGGAACACCTGCCCGCAGCGCATCGCGATCGTGACATCCATGCGGCTTTGCGCAGCGTCCACGGCCAGATCGCACCCGGAGTTGCCAAAACCCACCACCAACACCCGCCCTTCGATGTCGCTGGTGTTCCTGTACGAACCCGAATGGATCGAGCGGCCCGTGAAGCCCTTGCCGACCGTCGGGATGTTCTGGTCCCACAGATGGCCGTTCGCAACAATGACGCCCTTGTAGGTGCGCACGGCACCGTCCGACAGGCTCACACGCCAGCCGTCACGCCCCCGCTCGCCGATCGGCTCCAGGCGCTCAACGGCCGTGCTGAACGTGATCATCTTGTCCAGGCCGAACGTCTCGGCGTAGCCGCACATATAGGCCGCCACCTGCTCGCGGCTCGGATACGTCGGGTACGAAGCCGGCATCGGAAAGCCGTCAAAACACGAACTGTTCTTCGGTGTGATCAGATGCAGTGCATCGTAGTCGTGATGCCAGTGCCCGCCGACCCGCCCCCCCTTCTCAAAACAGTCGACGGCAAAGCCGGCATCGGTCAACGTCTTCAGTGCTGCCAGGCCCGCAGCACCCGCTCCAATTACGCAATAACGCGCCTGATTCGACATCCTCTCTCTCCATCTCTTTCTGATCGTGAGGCGGTATGCCCCGAACTGATCTGCATCAAGCTGGATTCCAGTATCCGAATGTCAAAAATGCACGTGAAGGATCCCTGAACCGGTGTTTCCCATAGCAAGGTCCTATGGGGGGAAATACCGTTCAACAGACTGCGCGCAGGCGCATCACCCTGTCGCACGGGCGTCTCGGCAAATGTCGGCGGGGTGTTGACGGTGTCCGAAGCGCGTCTGGCTGTCGCTTCATTCAGTGCTGGGAATTACCCGAACTCGCGCATGCGAGCTCAGTTATTCGCTTCAATCAGGCAGAGGAAAAGATGCGGGTGCTCAGGTGGTTGAGTCTTCGAACAACGACTACGGGCCTGTTCCAAGGATCAGGGATAGCCAGGAAAGAGCACCCACGCTACCTAAAATGTAGCGTTGTACCGTCTCGGTCGAAGTAGATTTGATACGGGGATTTCCGCTAAACGAGCTATTTCCAGATCGGTTTGCGCGCCTGCCCGCTAGCTGAGGCGGAATTCTTTCTGCGTCCTGAGCCTATATTCCAAGACGTGGACTACGAGGTTGGTCCCGCGTTGATCGACGGGCAGATCGTAGGTTTGGATAGGGCTTACCCGGAGTCGCCCGGTCGCGCTCCGATCACCGTCGACTGTCTTCTTGTCCGCTTCGACAATGTCGAGATTTTTCGGTTCGATGCCCCCTGCCACAAACGACTGCGGGGGGGCATCAACATGCCTGGCACAGGCGTGAACACGACCTTACCGGAGCTTACCCGCCTCGACTACAGCCAGCGCAGCACGAGCCCGTTCAATCTTCGCCGGGTCAGGGGTCCTGAACATTGGGCCCATTGACTTCGTAATGCCCGTGGCTCGCGACACCCCCACCATCGCTTCAAGGTACTTGATCGCGACCGTCGTAGAATCAATGACAGGAATGCCCGTGTCCGCTACATGCGTGTAGCCCACGCGACGAAGCAGCGGACCATAGTAGGCGCAACCGACGAGGATGATGTCGGCTCCGTCGGCAATGCAACCGCGAGCGGCGGCTTCAAAGCGCGGAATGAAGCCGCTATGCGGATCGGTCACCGCCCCAAGCAGCAAATCGCCATCGGATTCCGGCGCAATCGACCGCACGGGTCGCGAAATAGCCCGCTCATGAAGGCCATACGCGAAAAGGTCTCGCTCGATCGCGACAGCAGTCTTTTGTGAAACAGTCACGACGGCAAATCGCTGACCCATCGCCAGTGCAGCCAGCATCGACTGTTCGCCGACCGATGCTACCGGGATGCTAAGAACCTCTCGGGCTTCCCACAGCGCGTCATTCCAGCAGCCAATGAATACCCCATCAAAGCCGTCCTTCTCGGCTTGTATGGCCTGATCCAGCATGAGCACCGAGTTCAGATGCTCAGCATAAGAGGACCGCGTGAAGTTTGCGCTGCCCGCTGAAAATCGATATTCGATCTCGGTTCCCGGCAACAAGTCAGGCGACACTGTTTGTTCGATCGTTGTCCACAGCGGAGCAAGCTCTGGCGTCTTGGTCGTTGGATGAATCCAGCAAATTCGCATCTTTTCCCCTTAATTGCAAAGCAATGGATAACAGGAAAACCCTATTCCTATCTCGTGCTTATCTCGGCGGGTTGTCAAACCACGAGCTCGTGCTCAACCTCGACGGCGACCGTCGGGTACTCGAATGCATCGCGCTGCTGATGGGTCTCGTCGAGGTTTTGGTGCTAGAAACGTCGCACGATATTGATGCGCGACTCCGCCGTCTGCAAGCGCTCGAGGCGCTCGCCCAGATCATTCGCGCCGCGCGCCAGGCCCGCAGCACCCGCTCCAATTACGCAATAACGCGCCTGATTCGACATCCTTTCTCTCCATCTCTTTCTGACCGTGAGGCGGTATGCCCCGAACTGATCTGCATCAAGCTGGATTCGAGTATCCGAATGTCAAAAATGCCCGTGAAGGATCCCTGAACCGGTGTTTCCCATAGCAAGGTCCTATAGGAAAACCTGTCGCCCCGAAGATAGTTGAGACAGCGCACTGCTACAGGATAGTCACGCGACGCCATAAGGCGCCAGGACGGGCGGCGATTCGAGAATGTCGGCAAGGCGTACCGGCCGTCCTTCGTTCACCGAATGCACGCACGCAAGCGCGATCGCCAACGCGGCGCGCGCATCCTCTCCGCCTGGTCCGCTGACCACACCGGATCTCACCGCGTCCATGAAGGACGCAAGCTGGGCCGTGTACCCGTCCTGAAAGAGGTCCGTGTTGAGCCGGGTAGTGGCATTGCACACGCCATCCGCCGCGAACCGGGTCATGTTCGAGCGTCGGACGTCGCCCATCGTGACCATCCCGCCGGAACCGAAAACTTCGCCGCGAACATCGTAGCCGTAGACAGCATGGAAATTCGCTTCCGCGGTGGCCATCGCTCCATTGTCGAACCTCATGCTGACGAGCGCGGTGTCCCGCAGGCCGCGCTCTTTGAAATCCGGCCGAACGAGCGCATCCGCGATGGCATAAACCTCCGTGACTTCCGAGCCTGGATTGAGAAATCGCAATGTGTCGAAGTCGTGAATCAGCGTTTCGAAGAAAATCGCCCACACCGGAACGCGCGCCGGATCGGCAAGACCCGGATCGCGGGTCAGCGAACGCAGCAGTTGCGGGGTCCCCAGTTCACCCGAGACAATGGCGTCACGCGCTTCGGCCCACGCCTTGTCGTAGCGACGGTTGAAGCCGACCTGCAGCGGGACGCCCGCCGCATGTGCGGCCTCGATCGCCATGTCGGCTTCTTTGAGTGTCAACGCCATCGGCTTTTCACAGAACACGGCTTTCCCCGCTCGTGCGGCTGACACAACGAGGCTGGCATGAAAGCGGGCTGGCGCGGCGATGACTACCGCATCGATATCCGGATTCGCGATGATCTCTTCGGCTTGCGTCACCGCGACGGGACAATCGAGTCGCTCCGCAAGCCGCTGCGCGGCACCCGGGGAAGGATCGGCGATAGCTGCAAGCTGCGCATTGTGCAGTCGGCGCGCAATGCTCTCGCCGTGAAATGAACCGATGGCGCCGGCGCCGATAAGACCTACACGAACGGGTTTTTGTGTATTCATATGCATTCCTATCTTTAATATGGTTGCGTCAGACGATGGTCTAACTGTCAATTCAGGCGGTGACGTTCTTGTGTACCGAGAAGGCGTCCCGAAACCGCTGCAGGGCCTGTTCGTCGTTTCCGCTCGCCCAGGCCTCCAGCGCGACCATGCCTCGGTAGCCGGCAACCGCCAGTGCCCGGGCAATCGCCGGGTAATTAATCTCGCCAGTGCCGGGCTCGCAGCGTCCGGGAACATCGGCCACCTGGATTTCGCCAACAAAGGGAAGCGCGCGGCGAACCAATCCGATCAGGTTGCCTTCGCCGATTTGCGCGTGGTAAAGATCAAGATTGAGGCGAAGATGCGGACTATTCACCGCTTCGACCAGCGCGAGCGTATCGGCTGCGCGCGCAAACGGTACGCCCGGATGGTCCAACTCGGTGTTCAGGTTCTCGAGGCAGAAAGTGACGCCTGCACGCTCCCCGAGCTCGGCTACCTCCGCCAGCGTACGGCGCGCGGCGAGCCACATCGCGCCCGATACAACCGGTGTCGGCTTCACAGGCATGCCGGTCCCGTCCAGTCCGGTACCGTGCAGATTCAGGCGCGGGCAGCGCAGTCGCTGCGCCACCTCGATAGATTGCGCGGCGGTGCGCAGGAGCGCCTGTGCACCATCTGCCGTGACCAGGTCGCCTTCGATGTAACCCGTCATCGACGAAAACGTGGCGCCCGTATCGACCAGCGCGCCAATGTCCTGCCTCGTCCAGTCCCAGATCTCGACCTGGAAGCCCATCTCGGCAATCTTTTTGACCCGCTCGACAAATGGCAGGTCACGAAAAACCATTTCTGCACATACGGCCAGTTGAAACATGCGTGATCCTCCTGATCATCCACGATTGGATTTCATGCCGCCGCGCGATCCGGCCTGAGCGCCCTCGCGGCGCAGTACTCGTTCAGCGATACTGTCCCGCGTACTTTTCGACCGTCCGGACGTTGTCGCGCGTGACGAAACCTGGCCCGGTATCCACGCCGGCCGGCCCGAAGTGCGGCGTCAGGCCGTAGGTCTGCAGATGCCCCTTGAACTTCGGATCGACGGCCAGCCTTGCGCATGCCTTGCCGACGTCCCGGTTGTTGTCCCGCTTCATGATCGCCAGCAACGCGATCGGAATATAGCCTTGCAGGTACGGCTGCTGATCGATTGCGAACGCGACCGTCCCAGCCTGGATCGCCTGGTCGACTTCGGGGGTCAAGTCGAACGTAGCGAAATAGATCTTCCCTGTCAGCCCGAGCTTCTGGACCGCGCGCAGTGCGGGCACAGCAGACGTTGGACCGAGGGCTAGCACGGCCTGCGTCCCCGGCCGTTCGTGCAGCGTTGCGAACACCTTGTTTTCGACTTCGATCGGGTCGTTTCCGGAATCGAGCGTCGCCTTCTTGAAGTCCGCGCCAATGGCTTCAGCAAATCCCCTGCAACGCTCGAAAGACTCCGGGTTGGTCACGTTGTTGTTGACGCACAGAAAGCTCTTGACGCCTGCAGCCTTCGCTCGTTGGCCGGCTTCCTTGCCGGCCTCGTACTCGGGCTGGCCGATGTGCATTAACGCACCGAGCGATTCGCTTTGCTTGGCCGTACCGGAGTTGAAGGTGATGACCGGCACGCCTCTGGCCACGATCGCCTTCACCGGACGCGTGACGACGTCAAGATCGGCGATCGTCGTCGCTACGCCGTCATAGTGGCGCGCACCCGCCTGTTCAAGCAGGCGGCTCATGTCGGCGAGATCGCCGTTGGGAGGATTGCGATAGTCGGCCGACACGCCGAAATCCTTCTCGGCGTCCCGAATCCCGCTCTTGACCACATTCCAGAACGGATCCGCATCGGGCGCGTGCGTCACCACAACGAACCGCGCATCCGCTGCTGCGTGCAGGCTGAATGCTAGTACGGCCACTGCCGCTATCAGGCGTGCCACTCGTCTCATACGTCGTCTCCTGTTCGTTTTTAGCCGCGTTCGCCTCATGGGGCGCTGCGTGCTTGCATCCTATGACGGAGTCGTCGCAGAACAGGTGTACAAAAATGCCCATTCTGGTTATTTGCAATTAAATCAATACTCAGGAGGTGATATGCTGGTCCACGATCAAGCCATCCCACTGTTATCACGGTAGTTATGGGAGCTCCTTTCGATGCATGTACGTGATTGCCGCGCCGCAATAGCCGTCATTGACAAGTTATCGGAGGTACTGCGCCACGAACTCGGCGACGACGCTCAGACCATGTGGCCGGTGCTTGGCGCGCTGCTGCAGAACCACCTGAGCGACAAGTACACAACGATCACTGCGCTG
This sequence comes from Caballeronia sp. SEWSISQ10-4 2, assembly GCF_030464885.1. Classification (GTDB taxonomy): domain Bacteria; phylum Pseudomonadota; class Gammaproteobacteria; order Burkholderiales; family Burkholderiaceae; genus Caballeronia. The sequence continues at coordinate 92,824 of NZ_JALPRJ010000005.1, forward strand.
GCCGACCTGTCGGGCCTGCCTCGCACGAGTGCGCGACGTGTGGTGTTCGCACTGAAGGCCCGGGGCTGGCTTCAATTTCGTCCGCTTTCCGGCACAGGGAATCGCGCCACGGTGACCCCGTCCGCGGCCCTGCTCGAGCGCCTCGACAGCATCACCGAGCAGACGATCCGCCTCATCGTGGGCACCAGCCACACCCATTCGCTCGATCGCTTCGACGCAGCCAGCCTCGCGCCCGCACCGGACATTGCATGGCCGCGCGCGGCGATCCAGGGTTTCAACGACGCGATCGAACTGACGCTCGTCGCCTATGAGGATCCGGTCTTCGACATCGTCAAGCACAACCGCACCGACATTGAGCGCTTCCTCGGCGTCCGCCTGCGGGTGCTGACGTATCCGCAGGATGCTTACCGTCAGGCGCTCGAGCAGACACTCGCAGGCGAGTCCCACGTCGAAGAAACGGCTCCGCTGCTCGTCGCCATTCCCTTTCCGTGGCTAGCCGAACTATCGCGTCATGGACACCTGCTCGAACTGCAGGCGCTGCAAGCTGGCGGGCGCTTTTCCGGCGCGGATTTCTACGATGCGGTCTGGCGAGCCGGCTGGAGCAATGGCCAGTTGTACGCGATCCCGCTGCAGCCGACGCTCGATTTCCTCTGGTACCGCCAGGATCTGTTCGAGGCCGAAGGTCTCAGCCCTCCAGTTACCTTCGAGGACGTCGTTCACTGCGCGCGCCGCCTGCAGCGGCCGAGCCAGGAGCGCGCGGGTATCACCTGGAGCGCAGCACCGGGCTTGCCGCTTGCGGAATCATTCCTGCAGATTCTCGGCGCGCAAGGAGCGCTTTCTGTCGACGAAGATGTCCTGCATATCGATAGCGAAGCCGGCAGGCGCGTCATCGAATATCTTCGAGAGCTGATCCCCTATTCACCCGTTGAACTACGCAGTTTGCATTGGGCGCGCAACGCGCAAATCTTCGGCTCCGGCCGAGCGGCCATGTGTTATCACTGGTCTAATCGGTACGGCATGCTCGACAGCCATGCGCTGTTGCAGAAAGGCGGTCGTATCGGGCTGCAATTGCATCCAACGTTCGCACCCGGCATGAAGCCGATTTCGCCGCTGGGAGGTGCGCTGCTGGCGATACCGTCGAGAAACACTGAACGCGCCGCGAAGTCGGCATGGAACGCGGTCGAAACGCTGACGTCGCCTGAATTGATGAAGTATTTCGTCTTGCATGGTGCCGCGGGTAATGCGCGTCATTCGGTTGCGGAGGACCGCTACGTGTTGCAGCGCAATCGCGTCATTGCCGTGATGGATCGGCTAGCCAAGACCGGCGGCATCCAGGCATTTCCTTGCCCGGCCGCACCGCGATACCACGATCTGACGCAAATCCTGAGCGATCGTCTGCAAGCCTTGTTGTTTGATGGCGCCGGCGAAATACGCCAAGGGCTCGGCAAGCTGCAAGACGCGCTGGCCAATATCTCTTACGAACGTTGAAATCAAGAAATGAGCATGGTCGTCAGGCGAAGGTCCATTGCCTGAGGGCAGCCGGTTACGGTCGTCCCGACGCAAGCTGCTGGTTGCGCTCAACGAGGAACTGGATCAGTCCTTCCACGCCAGCCTGCTGGATCTTGTCATTGAACTGTTGCCGGTATGCCTGGATCAGCCAGGCGCCGAGCACGTTCAGGTCATATAGGCGCCAACCGCCTGGCGTTCTGTACAACCGGTAGTCGATCTCCATTGGATGGCCGTTGCTCATCGCGATTGTGCGCACTACGACGTCCGTGTCGGTCGGTGAGATGCGCGACGGCGGGTACTCAATCTGTTGATCCGGGCGAAGTAGCGCAATGGCGCCTGAATACGTGTGAATCAGCAGCATCTTGAACTGTTCGGTGACCTGCTCCTGCTGCGCAGGCGTCGCTGTCTTCCAGTGCCGGCCCATCGCGAGCTGCGTCGTGCGACGAAGATCGGTGTAGGGAAGGATGCTTTTATTCACGATGCCGACGATACGAGGGATATCGCCCGGTTCGACCGCCCGAATGCGCACCTCGTCCAGCACCTGCTGTGTTGCTGTCTCGATCAGCGCCTGCGGATCCGATTGGTTCACCTGCGCATACGCCACGCCGCCGCATGTGAGCAGCGTTGACCACACCAGGATCAGGAATAGCGTTTTCATATGCCGATGCCTGGCTGAATGCGTTAACGCGATACTAGACTCGATCGCCTTCCTGCGCGCGCAGCATCTGCTCGGCCCCCATGTTGAACAGCGCCGAGCCGGACAGGTTCTGGCCGCCATCGCAAACCACGACACAGCCGGAAATGTAGGAAGCGAGCGGCGAGGCGAGAAAGACCGCGCTCTGCCCGATGTCGTCCACCGTGCCCATACGCCGCAGCGGAATGGCGTTGATGAACTCCTCCTTTCGCTCCGCGCTCCACAGCCGCTTCATGCCTTCGGTCCCCTCGATGGGTCCGGGGACAATGCTGTTCGTGCGAATACCATAGCGGCCCCATTCCAGCGCCAGGTTTCTCATCAACATGTCGATGCCCGCCTTGGCGGCGCCCACGTGCACCTGGAAGGCGTACGGCATGTAGGCCATGCCGGCAGAAATGTAGATGATGGTGCCCTGCGTCTCCTTCAACTGCTCGAAGGCCGCCCGCGAGGCGTTGAAGGCTCCAAGCAGGTCAATGTCGATGACGGTCTTGAAGCCGTTGGGGGAGAGCTTCTCCGCCGGAACCAGGAAATTGCCGGCCGCGCCGCAGACCAGCACGTCCATGGGACCCAGTTCCGCCCGGCTCCTGGCGAAGGCCGCTTCCAGCGCGGCGAAATCACGCACGTCGGCAACGACGGGGCAGACCGTGGCGCCGAGTGCGCGCAGCTCCGTTGCAGCAATGTCCAGCTTTTCCTGGGTACGGCCGCAGATGCCCACCTTGGCGCCCAAGGCTGCGAAATTCCTCGCTACGCCGAGATTGATGCCGCTGCTGCCACCGGTGACGAATACGGTTTTACCTGCGAACAGGTCGTTCGCCAGGTATCGAGTGACTAGCATGTTTCCCCCTGGTTGTACGCCCTCGCACCGAAGAGGGCATCACTGAACTCAAGACGTTAGATTAACGAAGAATAGGGATCGCTTCAGACGCCCCGCCAATCCCGTACGCTAGAACCGGTATCCGATCCCCACGAAGCCGATCCACGGATTGGCCGTGATACGCGTCCTGTTGGTCAGCACGGTTTGCCCGTTGGCCGCGACAGCAGTGATCGTCGCATTCGTCTTGAGTGGCAGATAGGTCACCGATGCGGTGGCGTACCAGTTCTTACTCAAGTTATAGGAGATGCCCGCATTGAATGCAGGATTCCACGACGGGCTAAGCGATGCCTTGACATCCCCTCCTGGTCCCGCGACCGTGTGCAACGCACCATTGAATGTCGGATTGAGCTGGATCGCCGTATACCACGTGTAATTGACACCCACACCGATGAAGGGGCGCAGTTTCGTCTGCGCCGCGCCAAAGTAGTACTTGAGGAAGAGAATCGGTGGCCACGCTCTTGTTGTGGCAAGCGGTTGCAGATTGCCCAGTCCGAGCCCGGGACCGCCGGGGCCGAACGGCGTCACCGTACCCTGCGCGTAAAGCTTGAGCTTCGGCGGCACGCCAGTAGCCAGATCGACCGCGATGTTGTCCGTGATGAAATAGGTGAACGCCGTTTCGACCGTCCAGGTATTGTGTATCTGGCCGGTCGTCCCTGCTGAGGTGAAGGTGCCCGCCGCCGAGCTGCTTTGCAATGGCGTTGCCGACGACGGGCCATAGTCAATCCATGTAGTACCGCCTGTCGCAATGAAACTGCCGGCACTCTGGGCCAGTGCGCCGGCGCACATTACCCCTGTCAACAAGGGGAGATATCTGGTTATTTTCATTTTTTGTCTCCAATATTTATTTCGCATTACGAATTTATATAAGCTTGTTAGTTCATCGACTCGTTTAAGAACCCGGATCAGAATTGCTCGACGGCGATATCCGGTGCGCTGGATGCGCCTGACCGGATCATCTCCAGATGAGAGTTCGCTTTGGGCAATATCTTGTCCACGTAGAACCGTACCGTCGCGATCTTCGTCTCGTGGAAGTCCGGATCTTCACCCGCCGCGCATTTTCTCGACGCAGCCAGCGCGGCACGCGCCATCTGCCATCCACCACACACGTAGCCAGTGAGCATCAGATAGTCGAATGAACTGGCCAATGCTTCGTCCACGTTTTTCGTAAGCGCTCCAAGCATCCATGCGGTGGCGTCCTCGAGCGCCCGCACGCCGGTGGCCACCGCGGTTCCGACCGGAACAAGGCGCGTATCCGCGCTACGCTCCAGTTCAAGCGCGAGCTGACGCATCTCCGCAATCAGCTCAGCCATTGCCGCCCCCTGATCTATGGCAAGCTTGCGGCCCGCGAGGTCTGCTGCCTGGATGCCCGTCGTGCCCTCGTAGATCGTTGAAATGCGGACGTCGCGCAGGTACTGGCACGCGCCGGTCTCTTCGATGTAGCCCATCCCGCCGTGCACCTGTACACCTAGCGACGCGATCTCCACGCCAAGTTCAGTGCACCACCCCTTCAGGACCGGTATCAGGAGGTCGACGCGGGTCTGATAACGGTTGCGGTCTTTGGCATCCGGATGCCGGTGCGCGTAATCCGCATTGGCCGCCATCACGTAGGCGAACCCTCGCATCGCTTCCACCTGGGCCTTCATTGTCAGCAACATGCGCCGCACGTCCGGATGTTCAATGATCGCGACAGCGGCGCTCGACTTGCTTGAGACCGGCCTGCCCTGAATGCGCTCTTTCGCGTATTCACGCGCCTGTTGATACGCGCGCTCGGCCATCGCCAATCCTTGAATGCCGACCTTCTGGCGGGCCTCGTTCATCATCGTGAACATATGTGCGAGACCCTTGTTTTCCTGCCCGACCAGATAGCCAGTCGCACCGTCCTGATCGCCGAAGCTCATCACGCAGGTCGGACTCGCGTGAATGCCGAGCTTATGTTCGAGGGACACGCAGTGCACATCGTTGCGTTGCCCCGGAGAGCCGTCGGCATTCACGAGAAACTTGGGCACCAGAAAAAGCGAAATGCCGCGCACGCCTTCGGGCGCATCCGGCGTGCGCGCCAGCACGAGATGGATGACATTGCCGGTCATATCGTGATCGCCCCACGTAATGAAGATCTTCTGGCCATACAGCCGATAGTGATCCCCCTCGGGAATGGCTCGCGCGCGAACGGCGGCCAGGTCCGAACCGGCTTGCGGTTCGGTCAGGTTCATCGTGCCGGTCCACTCCCCGCAAACTAGATTTGGCAGGTAGCGCGCCTTGAGTTCCTGTGAGCCGTGCTGTCGCAATGCCTCGGTGGCGCCGGCGGTCAACAGCGGGCACAGGGCGAAGGCCATGTTGGCGGAGTTCCACATCTCCACGGTCGCCGCATGCAGCAGTTCGGGCAGACCCTGGCCGCCATAGTCAGGATCGCCACTGAGCCCGTTCCAGCCTCCGCCAACGAATTGCTGGTAGGCCGGTCTGAAGCCGTCTGCCGCAATGACGCCATCGCGGGTCAGGCGCGCACCCTGCTCGTCGCCTGTCTTGTTGAGCGGCGCAAGCACTTCCGTGGCGAGCTTGGCTGCCTCCTCGAGCACGGCCCCGGCGAGTTCCGGTGTCGCGTCCTCAAAGCCCGGTAGCGACGATAACGTGCCGAGACCGGCCAACTCGCTCATCACGAAATGCATGTCGCGCAACGGCGCAATATAGGTGGTCATGATTTACTCCCGGGATCAGTTCTGTTGCAGCTTGCCCAGTTCACGCGACAACTCCGGCAACACCTTGAAGAGGTCGCCGACCACGCCGTAGTCCGCAACCTGGAAGATTGGTGCTTCTTCATCCTTGTTGATCGCCACGATCACCTTTGAATCCTTCATCCCGGCCAGATGCTGGATCGCGCCCGATATGCCCACCGCGATGTAAAGCTGCGGGGCGACGACCTTGCCGGTCTGGCCTACCTGATAGTCATTGGGCGCGAAACCGGCATCCACAGCGGCACGGGATGCGCCGACCGCCGCGCCGAGCTGGTCGGCAATATTGTCGAGGAGAGCGAAGTTCTCGCCGGAACCCATGCCCCGGCCGCCTGAGATGACGCGCTGTGCAGAGATCAGTTCAGGACGCTCGGAGCGGGTTAGTTGCTGGCTTACGAAGCGGGAAGCCAAAACCTCCGTGGCCGGCGCAATCGGTTCGATCACTGCTCTCCCCCCTTCGCCCGGTGCCGCGGCGAAGGCTGTGGTTCGAACCGTAAGGACCTTGATGCGATCCGCGCTTCGCACCGTAGCCAGCACGTTCCCCGCGTAGATGGGACGCACGAACGTATCCGCCGACTCCACCGCCACGATCTCCGAGACCTGCGCGACATCGAGCAGGGCTGCCACGCGCGGCATCACGTTCTTCGCGGAAGTGGTGGCCGGCGCGAACAGGTGGCTGTAGCCGGGAGCTAGCTCCGTAGTGAGCCCAACAATGAGTGCGGCCAGGTTCTCCGCCAACGCGTGCTCATAGTGCGTGGCGTCAGCCACGCGCACGCAGGCCACGCCTGCGATGCTGGCCGCCTGCTCGACGACTTTCCCGCATTGAGATCCAGCCACGAGAACATGAATTTCGTCGCCAAGGCTGGCGGCAGCGGTGATGGCGCTCAGGGTCGCTGTCTTGAGCGTTTGATTGTCGTGTTCTGCAATAACAAGTACTGACATGTTTGTCTCCTCCTCTTTTCTCTAGATCACGCGCGCAACGTTCTTCAGCTTGTCCACCAGCTCGGCGGCGTCGGCCACCCGGATGCCCGCCTGGCGTTTCGCGGGCTCCGCCAGCTTGAGCGTCGTCAGCCTCGGGGTGACGTCGACACCGAGGGCATCGGGCGTCACGACATCGAGAGGCTTTTTCTTCGCCTTCATGATGTTGGGCAGCGTTGCGTAACGCGGCGTGTTGAGCCGGAGATCGGCGGTGATGACAGCCGGCAGGTCTACCTCGATCGTTTCCAGCCCGCCGTCGATCTCGCGCGTAACCGTCGCCTTCCCGGCTTCCACGATCACCTTTGATGCGAACGTCGCCTGTGGCAAGCCAAGCAGCGCAGCGAGCATCTGGCCGACCTGGTTAGCGTCGTCGTCGATTGCCTGCTTGCCGAGAATCACCAGTTGCGGCTGCTCCTTGTCGACCAGTGCCTTCAGCAGCTTGGCCACTGCGAGCGGTTGCAGGTCGGCCCCGGTCTCGACCAGGATGGCGCGGTCAGCGCCGATCGCCATCGCAGTGCGCAGTGTTTCCTGGCACGCCTGCACGCCGCAGGAGACCACGACCACCTCCGTGGCTACACCGGCCTCTTTCAGACGCACGGCCTCCTCCACGGCAATCTCGTCGAACGGGTTCATCGACAGCTTCACGTTGGCGATGTCGACGGCGCTGCCGTCAGCCTTCACACGAACCCTCACATTGGCGTCGACGACGCGCTTGACGGGAACAAGTACTTTCATTGCTCACTCCGTTGTGACAAAGATGTTCTACCCGGCCGGCTACGAGCGGGTAGATTCAGGTGGTTGGGGCACGGCGGGTCGCCGATTCGATCTCGACTTCGCGTGCACGGTAATCGGCTCGCTTGCGGCAACCGTCATGGAATCTCGGTGAAAACGCTGTCGCGCCGCTGTTCGAACATTTCGAGGAGATGGCGCTCCAGTGGCTTCTCCGACGCAGTCTTGGGAATCTCGGGCACGACCTGCAGGAAGGAGATGACCGAGCTCGCTTCGAGCTGCGCGCGGCAGAAGCGGAACACCTGCTGCGGGTCGAAGTCGGACGCACGTTTCGGCACCACGGCCGCGACCACATCCTTCTCACCTGGCGCACCGGATGACGCCTTGACGCCATAGACATAGACGTCCTCGACTGCGCCTGACTCGGCAATCACCTTCTCGATCGGCGCGGGATTGATGAATTCACCGTTATGCCGAATCCCGCCTCCTTTCCGGTATTCGAAGAAGAGCCAGCCGTTCTCGTCTTCACGCACGACGTCACCCATGTGCAGCCAGCCGTCCTTGCTCTTCTTCGCAGACGCTTCCGGATTGCCAAAATATTCAAGCTTGTACGGCGATCCGTCCGCCGGCCGGAAGAGCAATTCGCCGGGCACCCCGGGTGCGCAGTCGCGGCCGTCGTCGTCGACGATGCGGTGCTTGAGCGTGGCCACCGGCTTGCCAATACTGCCGACTGGCCCGATCCCGACATGCTTGACCGTAAGCCCGCCCTCCGCCGCGCCATAGAACTCGACGATCCGCACGCCGAAGCGCTGCTCGAACTCGGTCCAGATCGCAGCGGGCATCCCCGCGGAAACCACGAAGCGCACCGGGTTGTCCGAGTCGTCGGGCCTCGCCGGCTCGCTGTAGATCGCCGTCGTCATTCCGCCGAGCAGCGTGAAGGTGGTGCACTGATACTTGCGTGTGATGCCCCACAGCCGCGACTTCGTGAAGCGGCGCGACAGCACGGCCCGCATTCCGGTGGCGAGCGACGCGCCCAGCGTAATGACCTGAGCGTTGGCGTGGGTCAGCGACAGCCCTGAATAGGGGCGCTCGTCGGCTGCGTAGCCGAACATTGCCGGCACCGCTGCTGACGTTGCGCAGTAGCGCAGATGCGTCATGACGATGCCTTTCGGATCGCCGGTCGTGCCGGACGTGAAGATCAGCTGCATCGGACTTTCGGGGTCGCGGGTCAGGATGGGCAACTCGGGTACCTGCTCCGGCCGTGACGCTCGGTAAGACAGCACATCGGGAAAGTCAGAGAGCGGCTTCGCGCCTTCGTCCGTTTCAAGCCCGATCACCCACGACAGTTGCGTAAGCGTTCCCCGCACGGCGGCGAGATTGTCGAGCGCGTAGTCGGCGGCGATGGCGCCTCTGCACTGGGCGTTATCGAGCATGTAGGCGAGCTTGTCGCCTTTCGTGCGCGGATCGATCGGCACGAATACGGTGCCCGAGATCGATGCCGCCACCATGGCTTCGATGAACTCGGCATGGTTAGCCATCAGCAACGCGAAGTGCTCTCGGGGACGCAGGCCCCGATCAATCAGGACTTGAGCGAGACGCTGGCCGTTTTCCCAGAGTTGCCGGTAGGTGCGTACCTCGTCGGGCCGCGCACCGGCCCCCTCGATCGTGAGTACGTCCCGATCTGGCATGGTCTCGACGCGATTGGCGATCAGCGCCGCCAGGATGGTGTCTGGTCTGGTGCTCATGGCACTGTGTCTCCTGATGGTGTTGGATATCGTGTTCGTGCCGGATCTCCGCCGGCCGCCACGGTCTCAACGCTAACGTCCCAGAATCGTGATGCTGGCTACGGCCTCCTCCACACCGCACAGACCGCCGCCGTTCTCGGCAAGTGCGATACGCGCGCCCTCGACCTGGCGCTGTCCCGCTTCACCGCGTAGCTGGGTAACGAGTTCATAGAGCTGTCCCAGCCCGGTCGCGCCGATTGGATGCCCTTTCGATTCCAGGCCGCCGGATGGATTGATCGGAATCCGCCCGCCGATCGAGGTGTCTCCGCGCTCCGCCGCTACGCCCCCCATGCCCTGTTCGCACAGTCCGAGTACTTCAGACTGGATGATTTCGCCGATCGCAGTCGCATCGTGTACTTCGGCTACCGAAACGTCTTGCGGCGCCACGCCAGCCTGTTCATAGGCCTTTACGGAGCCAAGCCGGACCAGATGCTGGTCGAACGCGGCAGCCGGCCGGTCGCTGCCGGTCTGAAGCACGGAAGCCAGCACGCGAATGGCACGTGAACGCCGGCCTTTGAGCAGCTCAAGGCCAGCCTCGCTGCACACAATCGCCGCGGCCGCACCGTCGCTGATCGGCGAGCACATCGGCAGCGTCAGCGGATAGGTGATCGGAGGCGCGCTGAGTACTTCTTCCACGGTGTAGGCCTGCCGATACTGGGCGAGCGGATTGTGTACCGAGTGCCCGTGATTCTTCGAGGACACCGCGGCAATCTGCCTTTGAGTCGTGCCGAACTCCCGCATGTGCAGGCGTCCCATCGACGCATAGATATCCATGAACACGCTATAAGGCTTCTCCGACACGCTTCCTTCAGGCGGTTCGATCCCCTTGCCCATGTCGAGCAACCTGCGCTTGCCGTTCTCGGTGTCGTGCACATCCCATGCGCCGTCGAACGCGCTGAACGTACGCGCCTTGTCCATCGAAAACATCTTTTCGGCGCCCACTGCGAGCACGATGTCCGCTGCACCCGCCTTCACGTAGTTCACCGCCAGATGAAACGCCGTACTGGCGCTCGCGCATGCGTTCTCGACGTTGATCACGGGCAGCCCGTGCACGCCCATCGCCCGCAAGGCAAGCTCGCCGCGGATCATGTGCTGTCCGTCCATATGCCCCTGCGTCGAGTTGCCGAAGAACGCGCCCTGCAGTTGCCCTTTGTCACAACCGGCATCGGCGAGCGCGTCCTCCACTGCCTTGCACGTCATCTGCTTCACGCTGGTGTCCAGATGTTTGCCAAAGGGCGTCATGCCGATGCCCGCGACGTACACTTCCTTGCTCATGGTCACTTCTCCCTCGCTCATTGGCTGCGCGACGATGCAACGTGGCGCTGTCCGATCCACGCCTGCTCAAACGCTCTTCACTTCGTAGTTCAGGTAGCCTTCTTCGGCCTGAGCTGCGAGGAGATTGCGCGCGCCAAACGCCTGCGCCGGCGAAACGAAACCGACCGCATGCAACTGCCCTCGCAGAATGCGACGTACTGCTTCGGCACCGAGCACGCCGGTTTGCGCATAGGGTGAATTGCCGCGCAGAATCACGCTGACAGAATTCATGTTGCCGCGCCCCTGACATGACAGCGTGCAACGGTTGACATCGGGGTTCTCACGGGCAGGCTCGGTTTGCGTCACAGCCTTGCCCCATTCGTTGGTGATCTCTTCCTGTTTGGCTGGATCCAGATGCCGGCACTCTTCCTCGAATTTCCTCAGCAAGCCGACAACCCCATTGAAACGCTCCTGGTTTCTGAACGACACCAGCGTCTGGCAATTGCGCACACGCGGATCGCTCTCGTACCAGATCGGTTCGCCGCCTCCGCCCCAGGGCAGCGCGCTCAGCAGCACGTGTTCACCAGGCACATGGACCTGATACGGCGTCGCCCAGGGCCATTGCACCAGCTCCTTGTTGCGCAGGAAGAACTGCGGTTTCGTGCACATCCGCAGAAACGACATCGTCGACGCGACGCTGACTTCCGAATCGCCGAGGTAGACCACGTCGAGCGTGTCGATGCCCGGGGTCTCCAGCGCGATCTCGGCCGCCAGATTGCCTTCGGTCCACATGTACGAGTTGCCGGGACACAGCGCCAGATCTTTTTTGGCAAACGCCTCTCCGTACATGCGCTTCAACATGGACATCCAGTCGGTTTCACCCGTCGTGTCGAAATAGTGGCAACCCGCCGCGAGGCTGGCCTCGACCACCGGGCGGCCGAGCTGCATGAACGGCCCGACGATGTTGATGACCGCCTTCTTGCCTTTGAAAAGTTCGGTGAGCGCGTTCGTTTCGTGCTCGACCGCGACGCACTGATAGTCATGTCCGGCAAGTTCCGGCACCTTGGACATCTCCTCTTGCAACCGCTCTTTGTTGCGCCCCGCGGCGATGAACGGAATCCCGCGTTCGGCGAGCTTCCACGCCGTGAGCTTGCCTGTGTAACCACTCGCTCCGTAGAGCACCACTTCGTATGTCGTTGCCATTTCGTCGTCTCCTTGAAGTTGCTGGCGCATGCGGTTCAAAGCAGCTCGGGGTCGATCAGGTAGTAGCCGCCCTTGATCGCGAGGACTTCGTTGCAGCCGTCCTCAATCAGGGATGCCCGCGCGTCACGCCAGATCTTTTCGATCGGATACTCGCGCGTGAGCCCGTTGCCGCAAAAGATCTGAAGTGCGTCGTTGGCAACTTCGAACGCGGTTTGGGTCGCGGTGATCTTGGCCGTCATCGCTGCGTGCAGCGACGGATGCGGCGACGTGAAGTTGTAGTGCACGACACGGCGCGCCAGGGCACGAGCCGCTTCCACCTTCCTGAACATGTGGAACAGCCTCGACGCCACCGACTGATGACGGATGATCGGCAACCCGCCCTGCTTGCGTTCATGCGCGTAGGCCAGAGCTAGTTCGAAGGCAGCACGTGCCGCGCCGGTGAAAACGGTACCCATGATCGCGTTGGCGAACGTGTGAATTGCGTAGACGGCGTCGAGGTATTGATCGGGGCCAGCGAGGATGTGCTCCTTGGAAAGCTTGACGTTTTCAAAGAAGATTTCCCCCTGGTTGAGGGCGCGCTGGCCGACCTTGTCGAGAGGCTTGCCACGCGATACGCCTTTGGCGTCCATCGGCACGACGATCACGGCCCCGCGCTTCGTCTCCACACCGGCGCCGCTGTCCGCCGCGCAGTAGAGAATACAGACATCCGCAACGATGCCATTCGACACCCATGCCGACTTCTGCCCATTGATGATCACATCGTCACCGCGCAGCGTGGCAACGCAGTTGGGCCGGCCGTAGGTTCCCTGCGGGTGCAGGATCATGCCGTTCGCGTCCAGTGAGTCGGAGCCATGATCGGGTTCCGTGATGGCCCAGCAACCAAGCTTCGAATCTGGCGCCAGCGCCCGGCAAAACGGATTGCCTAGCATCGTGCTCATCAGCGCCGGGAGCAAGCCGGCGCCGTACGAAACGGCGAGTCCGGAGTCGCCCCAGCCGAGTTCCTCGAACAGGATGCACATGATGTTGGCCCGTTCGGCGGGCTCGAGCTCAAGAAGCCCGTCAACGCCAAACCCCAGCTCGACATATTTTTTGCGGGCCTCCCAGTAAGGCGACCCCGACGCGATAGCCTCCTCCGGTGTCATGCGATCAAGTTTGACGCCGACGGGGCGCATAACCTCCTCCGCATAACGATGGACGGTCTGCTGGACCATCTGGCCCATCTCCGACAACTCAGGCTCAGCACCTAGAGGCCCGAGTTTGTGCGTTGCAGCGTGATTCGATGCGGTTGACATGTCTCCTCCTTGAAGGTTGTTGGGCGTATCATTTCCTGGGTGACGTAGCGGTCCCGGGCGTGCTTGGTTGACCCTCACGCAATAGCCGGTCGGCGCGCGGCAGGCTGGTCCGGTTGCACTTCGATGTCCTCTATGGAAACCATGGTGTGCCCGCGAAGCGCTGCGCAACATCCCCCGTACAGGGGAGCGCGATTGCATGGACGGGGGATGGCACCAAGGGACAACCCGAATGCCAGGAGCAGTTCATGCGTCTGACCGAGGAACCGATGCCCTTCGAGAAGCTGCCCGTCCTGCTTGCCACAAAGGTCCTTCCGCCGCGTCTGCCGACTGGCTTGATCGATCGTCCGCGCCTCTTCGATCTGGTGACTCAAGCAGAGAACAGACGGCTCACCGTGATAAAAGCGCCCGCCGGGTTCGGCAAGACCTCGCTGGCGATCACCTGGCTCAACCAGCTGCGTGCAAGCGGCGCGCGCGTAGCATGGCTGTCGCTCGATGACGCGGACGACGAACCCGCGCGCTTCATCCATCATCTCGCCCAGTCGTTGCGGCATGCCTGCAGCAGCGTCGGTGTGTCAGCGATCGGCCTGACGGCCGAGACCTCTCTCGTTCCTGCGCACTCCATCATGTCGACGCTGATCAACGAGCTCGCGGAAGTCGAGGACGAGGTGTTCATCTTCCTCGACGACTACCATCTGATCAGCCTCCCGGCGATTCACGACGCCATGTCGTTCTTCATCGCGAATGCACCGTCGCACGTGCATGTGATCGTTTGCACCCGTGCGGATCCCGCGCTGCCGCTCGCCAGGCTGAGAGCGCAAAACGAACTGCTGGAAGTCGACGCGTCGACGCTGCGCTTTAACTTCGACGAGACGCAGCGCTTTGTCGAGCGCGAATGCCCCGGCAGGCTGGGCACCTCCGGCGTGAAATCGCTGCATGCGACAACGGAAGGCTGGGCGGCAGCGTTGCGCATTTCAGCGTCGGTGCTGTCGCGGGAAGAACCCAGGCCGGGTTCTGAGTTGAGTGTGCCGTCCGGCGCTTCACGGCCGTTCGCTGCCTACCTCGAAGACATGCTCAGGCGCTTGCCCGACGACATGGTCGCTTTCATGCTGCGCACAGCGATACTCGATCGGCTGACCGCCCCGCTCTGCCAGGCGGTAACCGGTGTCAAAGCCAGCCAGGGCATGCTGGAAGCTATCGCGGCACGCCAGTTGCTGCTGGAGCCGATGGATCTCGAAGGGCATTGGTTCCGCTATCACCCGCTGCTCGGCGAGTATCTGCGCCAACGGCTGGGAACGCAGTCGGGCGACGAACTGGCAGAGCTGCATCGCCGCGCGTGCCGGTGGTATGCCTCGCAGGAAATCTGGACAGATGCTGTCAGGCACGCGATCGCCGCAGGCGACACGGACGATGCAATCACCCTGATTGGCAACTGCGCGATGGCACTCGTCAAGAAAGGCGACCTGCTTACCCTGCTGGGCTGGCAACGCCATTTCCCGGCGCACCTGATGCGAGGACAGGTCGATGTCACGCTGGCGATCGCCTGGGGTATGGCGCTGGCCATGCGTTTCGACGATGCGCTCGCCATGCTGGACACGATCGGGCGCGACGTTACCGTTGACGCAACACCCGAACACGACAATATCCGCTGGGAATGCCAGGCCATCCGTTCGGTCGTGACGGCGCTGCAGGACGACCCGCAAACGGCGCTGACGATGGCGCAGGGCTGCCTCGATCGACCATCGACCGATATCTGGACTACTAACGTTGTCTCCAACGTGGTCCGCTTCGGACACTGGAAAGCCGGCGACCTCAAGGATCTCTACGCGACACCGTGGATTCCCTATTCGATCGAGGAAGACCAGCGTAACGTGTTTTCTTCGGTCTACCGGCTTTGCTTGCTCGGCCTCGCTGAAATGCAGCAGATGCACTTTGCGCTCGCCGAACGGTATTTCGTGGAGTCGGCGCGACTGGCTGAATACCATGCGGGCCCGCAGTCCGCCTCCGCCGCATTGTGTGCGCCGATGATCGCCCAGATCCGTTACGAAGAAGGTCGCCTGGACGAAGCCGAAGCGCTGATCGTCGATCTCATGCCGGTGGTGAACGTGGCGGTCATGGTCGACGGCGTACTGATCGCTTATCTGCTGCTCGTCCGAATCGCGGTATCACGCGCAAACACCGAGCAGGCCTACTCGCTGCTCGACCAGGCACAGACCCTTGGTTACGCACGTCAATGGGATCGCCTGATCGCCGTCGCCCTGGTCGAACGCACGCGGCTCTATCTTGCGGAAGGCAGGATGACCGAAGCGTCCGCGTGCGTCGTGCAACTCGAGCGGCTGACCGCCGCCTACTCGAACCCTCGCCGTTCCAACTCGGCAGAAATCGCCAACTATTGCGCAGTTGGAGCGGCTTTCGTGGCGATGGCGCATAACCGGATGCAGGATGCGGTCGCGCTGTTGAGCAAGGTGCTGCAGAGCCTGGAAAGCCGGCATAGCGACTATCACGCGCTGCGCGTGCGGACTGCAATCGCGGTCGCGTGGCTGGGCGCAAACGAGCGCGCCAGGGCAGTCGAGGTCTTTCGCGACGTCCTGAAGGTCGCGGCGCCCGCAGGCATGTATCGGACCATTCTCGATCAGGGCCCGGAAATCGGCACGCTGCTGCATGCGGTTCGGGAAGATACGCGATGCACGGCGCAGACGAAGGAGCTATTGGCGTACATCGATCATCTTCTTGAAGGCTGGCGGGCGCGGTACCAACCCGAGAGCAGACAAATTCCCGGTGCCGAGCGGGAATCGCTGAGCGCCAGGGAGCGCAACATCCTCGAGTTGATCGCCGAGGGGCAGTCGAACAAGGAAATTGCGCGCACCCTCGGGATTGCGCCTGAAACCGTCAAATCCCATGTGAAGAGCATCTTCATGAAACTGGATGTCGACAAGCGCGCCCACGCTGTCGCGCGCGCACAGGGGCTCGGCCTCGTTGGAATCAGCTAGTCTGCGCATCGATCTTCGCGGCTCCGGGCCCTACCGCATATCCGCGATTGCGTCTCCTGTTGCGGCGGCTGATCAAAAGCGGACATGTCACCGGGTCGCAAATAGCGCGGTTGCATGGATCAGGACGCCGACCACGCCACCGACGAACGTGCCATTGATACGGATGTATTGCAGGTCGCGACCAATCTCCGCTTCAATCTTCCGGCTGACTTCCTCTGCATTCCAGCTTTTCACGACCTCGGTGATCAGCGCCGGGATCTGGCGCCGATAGCGCACAACCAGCGTGTGAGCGAGATCAAGCCACCACGCGTTCAGCTTATGTTGCATCGCACGCTCCCTCCGCAGGCCCTTGCCTAGCGAAGCCAGCAGACTGGCCGCTACTGCGCGGACGAGTGAGTTTTCGCGATTCACGTCCGCTGTCACTCGCGTTCGGACCTGGTCAAGCAGCACTCGAGGGTAATCACCGTTCCTGAGGTGCCGCACGCAGTCGCGCATCAACCCTTTGCCAAAGCGGCGATGGACCGCGGATGTTTGCAGCTGGACGATCAGATCCTGCATGGCTTCGTCGAACTGGCGGCGAAGCTCGTGCTGCTCGTTCGCGACGACTTCATGAAGCAGAGCAACGATGCCTTCGACGAATTTATCGACGATGTAGGCGTCAAGCCGGGCGGGCGTGTATCTCGACGCCGTGCTGAATTTCGCCTTGATCAGGTCCACGTTGAGCGTGAGCCACTGCTCCAGCGCCTGAAGTCCACGATCCAGCAGGGGCTGGTGCCGATCGCCTTCAGTCACGACTTTCAGGATGTTGCCGGCGATGCGGGATACATCGAGCGTGCGCAGCAGCATCACCGAGCGATCGAAGAATCGCGCGACGTCCGCGTCATCGATGCCGTTCAGCAGTCCGGGGAGGGAGTCTGCCACCACGTCCGCTATTGCCCGGCTGTTCGCCGGCTCGGCCAGCCACTCAGCCAGCGCTCTTGAGGCATTGTGGTCGCGTAGTCTGCCGGTGACGAGCTCCGGCGTCAGGAAATTTTCCTCGACGAAATTGCCCAGACTCTCGGCGATTCGCTGCTGGTTCTGCGCAATGATCGCGGTGTGCGGGATCGGCATACCAAACGGATGCCGGAACAACGCGACCACGGCGTACCAGTCTGCTATGGCGCCGACGGTGCCGGCCTCAGCAAACGCGCGCAACCAGGTCAGCCAGGGATACTCAGCTTGGTAGACGACGCACGCGAACAGCAGCGCGATCATGGCGCCCAGCAAGCACGTCGCAGTTCGTCGCATCCGCTTGAAACGGACTGCTTTCCGGTCCTCCCTCGCATCAGATGTTGCGTTGTCAGTCATGCATCTGAACTCGACTCCTGCCGCAGGAATCTGCGCACCACGGGAGCAACGTCCTTTGCGCGGGCGATGAGGAACAGATGGCCGTCGTCGATCACATAAAGCGTCGCATTGCGGATGCGGGCGGCGAGAATCTTCGCGTTGCTCAAGGGCACGATAGGATCGTCGTTGCCATGCATGACCAACGTCATCTGGCGCAAGGTGCCGAGCCACGGCAGACTGGACCAGCCCCAGGCGGCAAGCAGCTGGTAGATGTATCCACGGCCGCGCGGCGCCTGGATGTGACGGCTGTGTTCCATCAGCAAGGCGGGATCCCGCCGGTACGCTCCGCCGTATATTTCGGCGCCTATCTTTTGAAGGTATGCGGGATCTGTGTAGCGGCGCGGTCCAATCAGTTTCGACAGCACCGAGAGCTTGGCCGGCACCATCACGACGCCCGGCGAAGTCGCCGCCAGGATCAGCCTGCGGCAACGCACGGGATACAGATGCGCGAATTGCTGCGCGAGCGCGCCGCCCCAGGATACGCCGAGCACGTCGACTGGCCCTTCATAGCCAAGCCGCGACAGCAGCTTGTCGGTCAGCACGGAAAGCGTCGAGAAGCGATACGGCGCGGCCGGCGCTGGCGAGCCGCCTACGCCGGGGATATCGAAGATGATGACCTCGACGTCCTCCAGCGCCGCGGCGAACGGCTCGACCAGTTCGAGATTGGCGCCGATGCCGTTGAATATGAGCAGCGGCGGCGACACGTCGCTGCCGTGCCGGATACCGACGCGAAGCGCCTGGCCATCCAGATCGATCGTCTGGATTTGCATGCCGCAGACAAACTCAGGACTCTTGTCCATTTCTCTCATCCGGGTGACTTTCAGGCAGGGCATCTCGTCGGACGCATTGGCGCTTCGCATTGCAGTACTGCGCTATTTTTTGGGTTGCAAGAGCGCCCTCGACTCCTCGACGTTCTCCGCAACGCGCCTGCCGATCACCGCCAAACTATCGGACTGGGTCTTGCAGGCCGTATCCGCCAGCTCCTGCATGTTCGCCAAACTCTTGCGCCATACCTGTTGGACCAGTTCGCCCGCGCTCGCGAAAGGCTTGCCTTCCGACGCAGTCCGTTGCGTGACTAGCGACTGCAACCCGGTCATCGTCGAGCCCACGATTTCTGCCTGCTTTTGACCGAGCGCCTGCATCCCCGTGAGCGCCGCCGTGTTGGCCGCCAGCAGCGCCTCGATGTCCTTGCGCCGCGACTCCAGAATGGCGGCGACGTCAATGCCCGGCAGCTTGAACTGCCCGATCATCCTGGTGTACTCGGCGAAAAGGCTTTGAGGATTGGTTGATTCCATTATCAAATCTCCGGAAGAACTGCGTTGAATAAGTCGTGGTGTTAATACGGACGTTACGGACGTGGTGCTGCGAATACGGACGTGGTGCTGCGCATCACGTTTGAGTAACGTAGGTCCCGGGCGCCGCGACCGTCGGCGGATGCCGCTTGCTGCCGAGCGACTCCGGTGCGGCTCGCCGTTCACCGGAACGTGCGATCAGCCAGTCTCTCCAATTGCCCCACCACGAGTCCTTTTCGGTTTGGGCAGCGGTGAGCCATTCGTCGGGACTCGCCGGCAGTTCGGAGTTGAGGAAGAACTTCGACTTTGGATTGCCCGGCGGATTGATCAGGCTCTGGATGTGGCCGCTCGAACTCAGTACGAACCGTGTATTGCCTCCGAACGTCCTTGCCGTGTTGTACACACCCTTCCACGGCGTGATGTGATCTGTAATGCCGGCCACGACATACTTGTCGCACTTCACGTTGGACAGATCAATCGGCGTACCCAGGATGGTCAGCGCACGAGGCTTGCTGAACAGATTACCTGTGAAAATGTCGAGCAACTGGCCGTGGAGCCTGGCGGGCAACCGGGTGGTGTCGTTGTTCCAGTAAAGGATGTCGAACACAGGAGGAGTGTTGCCCAGCAGATAGTTATTGACCCAGTAGTTCCACACCAGATCGTTGGGTCTCATCCATGCGAACACGCGGCCCATCTCCTCACCGGCGAGCACACCTTTGGCCGTACTGTTCTGTTTGGCCGCCGCGATGGTTTCCGGCGTGGCAAAGAGACCGATTTGCGACTCGGCCGTACTGTCGAGTACGGCCACCATTAGCGTGGCGGCATTGACCATCTTTTCGCCGCGGCCCGCCAGGTGCCCAAGCAACGCCGCGATGGTCATCGCGCCGGAGCAGGCGCCGTGCAGGTTGATGTCTTCGCTGCCGGTGATGTCCCGCACCGCTGCGATGGCTTCGAGCAGCGCGGTGACGTAGGTGTCCAGGTCCCAGTCACGTTGCTCGGCAGTGGGATTGCGCCAGCTCACGACGAACACCTGGAACTCGCTCTTCACCAGATAGTCGACGATGCTCTTGCCCTCGGACAGGTCGAAAACGTAGAACTTGTTGATCTGGGGCGGCACGATCAGTTGCGGGCGAGCGTAGACCTCGCGGGTCGCCGGCGTGTACTGGATCAGTTCAAGCACCTCGTTGCGAAACACCACCGCTCCCGGTGAGGCAGCCAGATTCTTGCCCACCTCGAACGCAGTTTTGTCCACCTGCGCGGGCATCCCATGGTTCTTCAGCATGTCCGTCAGGATGTTCCTGAAACCGCCAAGCAGGCTTGCGCCTCCTGATTCGATGATCTTCTTGAGCGCAGCTGGATTACCGATCAGCGTGTTCGTCGGTGCCAGTGCATCGGTGAGGAGCGACAGCACGAACTGCGCGCGTTCCTTGCTCTTGTCATCCAGCGCCGATCTGTCGACAAAACCCGTCAGCGCGTTGCGCCAGGCAAGATAGCTTTGCAGCGTGATGCGGTACAGCGAATTGTCCCGCCACGCAGGATCGTTAAAGCGTTTATCGCCTTGCAGCGGCGTCAACGTCGCGTTGCCGCACAATACCGAAATCAGCTCGCGGGCCAAGGCCGCTTCCTGCTCCACAAGCAACGTGGGGTGCTGAACCGCTTGCGCACCGATCTGCTGGGCGGTGGCTAGAATATCGCACGGACGCACCCCGACGAACGGGTTCGGGCCGAGCATGCCCTCGGTCGCGCTAACCGCGAGATCGTCCGGCGCGCCGCTTTTCGACGGGTTGTCCTTGCTTGCTGCCATTTGACTGCTCCTTAAATTGCTCCCTGAGTTACGTCCTCGACTTCCTCAGCCGGTTCAGTGTCAGGTCACCAGCATCGCCAAGGTTTCCGCGATCAGCGCCGGCTTGTCCTCGCCCTCGATCTGCAACTCGTTTGCGGTCTTCAAGATGACGCGGCCACCACCTTTTTCCTCAACCGCGAGCAGCACCACACGGCTTCGCACGCGTGCTCCGGCTTTCACTGGCACGACGAAGCGCACTTTGTCCAGCCCGTAGTTCAGGCCGGCCCTTGCGTCCGCAGGGATGATGCCCACGTCGATCGCCAGTGCTGCCAGCAACGAGAGCGTCAGGTAGCCATGAGCGATCGTGTCGCCGTAGGGGCTCTCGCGTCTCGCGCGCTCCACGTCCACGTGGATCCACTGCTTGTCGCCAGTGCACTGCGCGAATGCGTCGATGCGTGCCTGATCGACGACGACCCACTCCGACACGCCCAACTCCCTGTCGACGAAGTCGCCAAGCGTCGCCACGCTATATCCCTGGATGCTCATCGGTTGTCTCCTCTTTTTGATCGGTCAGGCGAACTGGTCGCGCATCCACTTCTTGTTCATCTTGCCGACGCTCGTCTTCTCCAGCGCATCCACGAACTTGACGATCTGCGGCACCGCATACTTCGAGATCTGCCCTGTTTCACTGAACGCGAGGACATGCTTTCTGATGTCTTCCTCAGTAACCGTTGTCGGGACATCCGCCTTGAGAACCACCAGCGCGACGGGCCGTTCGCCCCATTTATCATCTTTGATTCCGATCACCGCAACTTCGGCGACGTCCGGGTGCCGCGAGATCAAGCTCTCGATTTCGAGCGACGATACCCACTCGCCGCCAGACTTGATCACGTCCTTGATGCGATCGGTGATCTGCAGACAGCCTGCAGTGTCGATGTTCCCGATGTCCTGGGTATGCAGATAGCCGCCTTCCCAAAGCTGCGCGGAGGCCGCCGGATTTTTCAGGTAGCCCTGGGTCAGCCAGGGGGCGCGCACGACGATCTCCCCGTGTGCCTGTCCGTCGTGCGCAACGTCCTTCATCGCGTCATTGACAACGCGCAGATCGACGAGCGGTACGGGCAAACCGGCCTTGCAGCGCTGGCGCACCTCCTCATCG
Organism: Caballeronia sp. SEWSISQ10-4 2; assembly: GCF_030464885.1. GTDB lineage: Bacteria > Pseudomonadota > Gammaproteobacteria > Burkholderiales > Burkholderiaceae > Caballeronia. Next base: position 114,471 of record NZ_JALPRJ010000005.1, read on the forward strand.
GTATCGAGCGGTTCAGGGCCAGGCTTTAGCTGCGCGAGACTCAGCACGGGGCAGGTCTCGGACATGCCGTATCCGGTAAAGATATCAATGCCGCGGTCGAGCGCGGCACGCGCGAGGCCGTGAGGCAATGCGCCCCCGCCAATGATGATCTTCCATCCGCTCAGATCGGCAGTCTTGGCCTCTGGGCAACTCAACACCATGTGCATGATCGTGCCGACGCAATGCGAGAACGTGACGCCTTCGTCGCGCACGAGCTGCACCAGCCGGTCCGGCACATAGCGGCCCGGATAGACCTGCTTCACTCCGAGCACGGTGGCAATGTAGGGCATGCCCCACGCGTGCACATGAAACATCGGCGTGAGCGGCATATACACGTCACCGCGGTGAAAGCGCTGACCAGACACCGGACTCGATAACGCAGCCATCAAGGTGATGGTGTGCAAAACCAGCTGACGATGCGAGAAGTAGACGCCCTTGGGCAAGCCAGTTGTGCCGGTCGTGTAGAACGTGGTGGCTCGCGTGTTTTCGTCGAAGTCCGGAAACTCATAGCTGGGCGAACTGGCGGCAAGCATCGCCTCGTATTCGACGGAAAACGGGATGGTGTGTGCGCAAGCTTCACTGCCGTCTTCGGCGATCCACAAGAATGTGCGCACCGTTTCGAGCTGGTCCTTGATCGCTTCGACCACAGGCAGAAAATCGGTGTGGACAAGCAGCACGTCCGCGCCTGCATGATTGATCGTGTAGGCGATCTCCGCTGGCGAAAGTCGCACGTTGACCGTCTGCAGCACGGCTCCCATCATCGGGACCGCGAAGTAGCATTCGAGGTAACGGTGACTGTCCCAGTCCATCACGGCGACGGTACTGCCATGCCGCGTTCCAAGCTGGCTCAAACCGTTGGCCAGCCGTCCAATGCGTTCGCGCAGCGTCGTGTAGGTCAGCCGCTTCTGACCCCGGTAGACGATCTCCTGGTCCGGCGCGTGGGCGAGTGGCGTGTGCAGCAGATGCTTGATCAGCAACGGATAAGCATAAGCCGATGGAGCTGAATCCATAAACTCATCCTGCATCTACGTCTCCTTAAGTCTGATAGCTCATACCCGCCTGGCACGCTCGATTCATCATCAGCGTTCGAGCACGGTGGCATTCCGGGTTGATGTCAATGGTCAATGCGATCGGCGTCCGGGACCATCCCCCGAACGGGGGAACCGATCAGTTGCACGACACACGGCAGGCTTGGAGACGTACCCCTTGTCGGCATTGGTCGACGTGATCGACGTGGTCGATTGAGGTTCTATTATTTGTGTGACTGATTTTATATCTGATTTTAAATCAATTTGACCTATTGACACGGCCCCGCGACAATCCCCTGCACAACAACGCCCCTTCTCTATTTGCAGGTGATCGATGACACGAGCCCACGATGCCGTTGAAGGCCAATGCTCGGCCTACAAGACGATTGACGCGAGCGCGTTATATAAGCGCGCCGAATTCGATCGTGTTTCCCCGTCGCTTTACTACGATCCAGCGATCTTCGAAGCTGAGCTCGAACGCATCTTCTACAAGACCTGGATTTGGGTTGCGCACGAAAGCGAGCTGCCCGATCTAGGTGACTTCCGCACGACCCTCATCGGTCGGCAACCGGTGATCGTGGTGCGTGACAAGACCGGTACGATCAACGTGCTTGAGAACCGGTGCCGTCACCGTGGCGCGACCGTCTGCGAGCAACACAAAGGTAACGCGCGCGGCTTTACGTGTCCATATCACAGCTGGTCCTACGCCCTTGATGGCGCCCTTCGCGCGCTGCCCTACGGAGATGGTTACGAAGGCATTGTCGAAAAAAGCGAACTACCGCTGAAGAGCCTGCGTGTCGGCGTATATCAAGGACTGATTTTCGCAAGCTTTAACCAGGCGATCGAACCGCTGGAAGATTTCCTTGGCGGCGCGAAGCCATGGATTGATCTATTCATGAAGCAAGGCGCCGGTTTTCCTCTCAAGGCCAATGGCGAACACAAGTTCAAGTTCAAGGGGAACTGGAAGATCCAACTCGAAAATACGACCGATCTCTACCACTTCCCTGTCGTTCACAAGTCGTGGATGAAAAGTATCGACGATGAAACCGCGACAGCCATTACCAGCTTCATGACAAGCGAGAAGGCGTTCTGCCGCTCATTGGGAAACGGGCATAGTCTGGCGGTGCTGGTCCCTGAGATCGTCGACCTCGACGAAGACAATGGCGAACCCATTCCTGCTCGCTACCAAGCGCTGGCAGACTCTCTCGCGAAGGAGTATCCGCTGGACCAAGTGAGGCGCATCGTGCGCTCTCTCATGGGTGTCGGCTTCAATCTAAATCTCTTTCCAAACCTGGCGTTGTCGATGGCGTTCTTCCGCGTATTGCGCCCGATCTCGGCGGAGGAAACGGAAATTCGACACGTCGCGCTCGGTATGGACGGCGGCCCTGAAGAGGCGAATCAAGCCCGCCTTCGAGTCCACGAACACTTTCAAGGGCCCTTCGGTTTCGGTAGCCCGGACGACGCAGAAGCGTGGGAACGGGTTCAGCGTGGCTCACATGCGGGACCCGACGTTCCCATTCTCGTGAACCGCGGATTGAATCGTGAAGTGACGTCAGAGAACGGCGAAAAAACTGCGCACGCAACTGACGAAACCGGAATGCGCGCTGCCTACGAAAAGTGGCGCCAAATGATGGAACAAAACTGACATGGACGCCAATAACGCCCTTCTTTCGCAAGCCGCATTCGCAAAAACGGTGCAATTCATTGGGCTCGAGGCCGAGCTTCTGGATCGCAAGGATTATCGCGGATGGCTTGACTTGTGGTCCCCGTCCGGCATCTACGTGGTTCCGATCGATCCTGAGACCACCGATTTCTCCGCGACGCTCAACTACGCATACGACGATCAGCACATGCGGGAATTGCGGGTAGAGCGATTGACATCGGGATACTCGCCATCGGCCGCCGATGCTGCGCGAACTGTGCGGACGGTCTCTCGATTCACGATCGCTAGCGCCTCAGCCACCATCGTGGAACTGCGTTCTGCTCAGATTGTGGTTGCGTACAAACGTGGCGCCGCGACACTCTTCGCCGCCGATGTCGAACATCGCATCAGCTTTGCCGAAGGCAAGCCTCGCATAGAGCAGAAGGTAGTGAGGCTCATCGATTCGACTGATACGCTCAACGCCATCGGCTTCTTGCTCTGAACCTATCATGCCAACGCTCGAAGTCTTTATTCCCGAAGGCCACACGATTAATACGAAGGCCGAGTTAATTTCCGCATTGACTGATGCAACCGTCGACTCGATCGGCGCACCGGCCGAGTCCGTGCGCTTGCTTCTCAACGAGATGCCCGGCTGCAACTTTGGCATTGGCGGCAAAACGACCGCCAGCGGCGCACCGCCTTCGCTTCCTGTGATCCTTGCCATATTGATCGCCGGCCGCACGGAGCAACAGAAGTCAGCGTTGATTGCGGCGCTTAGCAATTCGTGCGCGCGTGTTCTCGATGCCCCGCTCGCCCCGATACGCGTGATGATCAAGGACATTCCGAACACAGACTTCGGCATCGCCGGCTTGACTGCGAAGGCACTTGGCCGGTGACGCGTCACCGCGCGGGGCAAGCGTATGTCGGCCCTTCCGAGCGACTTTTCATAAATGAGGACGTAGAGCAAGAGCCGCTAAATACGGCTCGCAGGTGGTCCCGCAGCCTTAAGTCCTTATAGAAAACGCCCATTTTTCGCTGGCCTCAAATATTCACGGCACTGATTTGACAAGCCACATTTGATCAATTTGACTTAGTTTTACTGCAACCATACATTTGCTCCTGAAAAATATAGCTTAGTGAGGCTAACAATGTCGTCCACACATACGGCTCTGACTCCAACGGCGATTTCGTCGATGGACGAGAGAGCTATTCGCAAGATCGTGGTGGCCTCTGTCGCCGGAAACGCGATGGAGTGGTACGACTTCTTCGCTTATGGCACAGCAGCGGCGATTGTTTTCGGCCAGCTGTTTTTTCCCGTTGGCTCGGACCCTCTGCTTGGGACTCTGGGAGCCTTCGCAGCATTTGCAATGGGTTTTGTCGCTCGACCATTAGGCGGAATTGTCTTCGGGCATATTGGCGACCGCTTAGGAAGGAAAGCCTCGCTCATCTGGACTTTGTCGATCATGGGCGCCGCTACGTTCGCTATCGGCCTTCTTCCAACCTACGCGCAGGCCGGAGTCTGGTCACCGGTCGCGCTTGTGGTTCTGCGCTTGTTGCAAGGCATCGCGTCGGGTGGCGAATGGGGCGGCGGTGTCCTGATGATCAGCGAAAGCGCGCCTCCAGAGAAGCGCGGCTTCTATGCAGCATGGAGCCAACTTGGCGTCGGGGCTGGCTTTGTGCTCTCGTCTGCGGCATTCCTTGCGGTGCAAACACTTCCACGAGACGATTTTATGGCTTGGGGATGGAGACTGCCCTTTCTTGCAAGCATCGCGATCTTCGCAATCGGCGTCTATATCCGGAAAAGTATCCCCGAAAGTCATGATTTTGCCGAAGCAAAGAAGTCCGGCAAGACCGCTGAACTTCCGATCGTTGAAGTGATTCGTCGACACCCGAAAGAGATCCTTTTGGCTATGGGTTTGCGCTTTGCAGAAAATGGAGGTGCTTACATATTTCTTGCCTTTTCGCTCGTGTACGGAAAATTTATCGGTATTTCCGGATCGGTCATGTTATCTGCCGTGATGCTGGCGATGATCGTCGAAATGTTCGCCATGCTGGGGTGGGGGAAACTCTCCGACCAGATTGGACGCAAGCCCGTTTACATGTTTGGCGCGCTGGCACTTATTGCAATGGCATTTCCGTTCTTCTGGATGCTCGATACAAAGCAGACACCCGTCGTTTATCTCGCCTTCCTTCTCGGTACAGCCGTTTGCCACGGAGCGATGATTGGCATGCTCCCGGCCCTCGTGGGAGAGCTCTTTAGTACAGAAGTTCGTTACACGGGAGTCGCTCTTGGGCACGAAGTCGCTTCGGTGTTTGCCGGTGGCTTATCACCCCTGATAGCGACCGCGCTGCTTGCGAAATACCACGCTTTTTGGCCAGTTTCCGTGTTTCTTGTGCTGCTTGGCCTCGTGACGGTGATTTCGCTGATTTTCACACGTGAGACCTCACAGGGACGTCTCGTGCGCTGAAACATCGCGTTACTTTAGCTACACCAGCTGCCTTTTAAAATTGCCGTGAATTCTTTTAATTACATAGTAATACTTATCAAAAACCGGAAATCATTATCCGGATTACATAGCAACCTGGATCTTGGAGATCTAAATCATGAAGAAGTCACTTCTGGCGCTGACAACTATCTCTGCCTTCTCGGGACTAGCGCACGCGCAAAGCAGCGTCACGCTATACGGCATCGTTGATGACGGTTTTAACTGGACGTCAAACGCTGGCGGCACCCATTTATATAACGTCTCGAGCGGTGTTATTCAGGCTAGCCGTTGGGGCTTGAGAGGCGGAGAAGACCTGGGCGGCGGTCTCAAAGCGGTCTTCGTCCTCGAGAACGGATTTGACCTCAACAGTGGCTCCCTGGGACAAAAAAATCGCGGAAGTTCGCAAGGGCTGGAATTTGGCCGTCAGGCTTACGTCGGTCTTTCGAGCAAATTCGGCACGGTGACGCTCGGGCGCCAGTACGATTCCGTAGTCGACTACGTTGGTCAATTTGAAGCCGGCGATCAATGGGGCGGCTATATCGCGGCCCATCCGGGAGACCTGGACAACATCAACAACGCGTATCGGGTCAACAATGCGCTCAAATACGCAAGCGCCAACTACAGCGGCTTCACGTTTGGCGGCGTGTACAGCTTGGGCGGTATTGCCGGCGACTACTCGCGCAATCAACTTTGGTCGGTGGGCGCCGGTTACTCCAACGGGCCAGTCATGTTAGCCGCTGCGTACCTGAACGCGAGAAACCCAAATGTCGGATTTTTCGCAGATAACGGAGCGAGCACAGCGGCGACAGCTAGCACGAACTTTATTTCATCCCCTGTGTATAGCGGCTATGCGTCAGCTCACACTTATCAGGTCATAGCTGCAGGAGGCGCCTATACCTTCGGTCGAGCCACGGTGGGCGCGACCTATTCGAATACGCAGTTCCTGAATTTAGGAGACACCGCCACATCGGGGCCTAATCCGAAGGCGTACACCGGCAACGCCACCTTCAACAACGCGGAAATCAATTTCAAATATCAGCTGACACCCGCCCTGCTTCTCGGTGCCGCCTTCGACTACACGAAAGGCAGCGACGTAACTACGCGGACGGGCACGAGCGGAGGTGCGAAGTATTATCAGGGAGCACTGGGTGTCGACTACTTCCTCTCCAAACGAACGGACCTCTACGCAATCGCTGTTTATCAAAAAGCGAGTGGAACGGATTCAACGGGTGCGACCGCAGTAGCCGCTATCAACAATCTGACGCCCTCCACTACTGATCGACAAAGCACGGTTCGTATCGGGATACGTCACAAGTTCTAACCGATGCGGCACTTTCTCCGAGGTGCGTTGCAAGGACACGATTGAGCAAGCCCTAGTCAAGCTTTCTCAATCGATGAAGCAACCGGAGCGCTTCGGTATGCACCGAGGTACAGCCCTTCTATTTTTTTAAGCAGCGCTCGCGGTGATGCCGGGTTGGAATGGCAAAGACTGAGGGCTGGGAGAAAGTGAGTGCGTCGTTGGTTGCCGCCATACGGAAACCAGGCGACGCATGTTATACGCTGCTCCCCCATCTGTTTGCAAATCTGGCTACTTACGCCGCGTACTTGCCGTTCGCGGGATCGTCTCAACGCTGATTTCCAAACGGTCGTAACGACGTGCGTCCCGATGCCATGCGATCGCTCGTTACACCGATATCTGAACCCTGGAGAGTCTCATGGCCATAGCATCACGTAACGCCCTTTCTAAACCCAGCTACGTTTACGAATGGTACGTGGTCCTGATATGCATGCTCGCGTACGTGTTTTCCTTCGTCGACCGCCAGGTTCTTGCGTTGATGATCGAACCGATCAAGAGAGACTTGCAGATCAGCGATACGCAGTTCAGTCTCTTGCAAGGCTTTGCCTTTTCGCTTTTCTACGCCGTAATGGGCATGCCCATCGCGTATCTTGCTGACCGCTTTGCACGCCCCAGGATCATCGCGATCGGCATTGCGTTGTGGAGCCTCGCTACAGCTGCATGTGGCGCGAGCCAGAACTTCCTGCAGATGTTCGTTGCAAGAATGGGAGTGGGTGTCGGCGAAGCCGCATTATCGCCTGCGACGTATTCCATGCTAAGCGACCTCTTTCCGCGCGAGAGACTTGGACGGGCAGTCGGGGTCTATTCGCTCGGCTCGTTTATAGGCGGCGGCATGGCTTTCTTGATCGGCGGCTATGTCATCGGCCTGCTTAAGCAGATGGCTACGGTAACCGTTCCAGTAATCGGCACGATACGGTCCTGGCAAGTCACGTTTCTCATCGTCGGCCTGCCCGGCATTCTGATCGCACTGGTTTTCATACTTACCGTGCGCAATCCGCAGCGCAAGGGACTCACGCGCGATGCGACAGGCCAGCAAGAACGAGTGTCGATGGTTCGCGCGCTCCGCTTCATAGGCTCACACCGAAAGACCTTTTCTTGCCACTACTTGGGGTTCTCTTTCTATGCAATGACGCTTTACTGCCTCATGAGCTGGACGCCCGCATTCTATATACGCCACTTCGGCTTCACGCCAATGCAGGCAGGCTACACGCTCGGAACAATCTTGCTCGTGGCCAACACCACCGGAGTGTTCGCAGGCGGTTGGCTAAGCGACACGCTGTTAAAACGCGGCCGAACGGATGGCCCGATGTTAGCCGGCCTGATCGGGGCAATTGGGCTCCTCTTACCTGCCGTCGCATTTACTCTGGTCGAGAACCTCAACGCGTCACTGGCCTTGCTTGTCGTCGCTATGTTCTTTGCATCGTTTCCTCTGCCGACGTCGACTGCGGCGATGCAAATGCTTGCTCCAAATCAGATGCGCGCTCAGATTTCCGCTGTGTTTCTGCTCGTCTCCAATCTGATTGGACTTGGTGTCGGAACGACTATCGTTGCGCTGATCACGGACAAAATTCTCGTCTCTCCCAAGGAGGTTGGAGTCTCAATGTCCATCGTAAATCTGGTCGCGACGCTGCTTGCGATATTTCTTCTTTGGCTTGGATGTTCGCACTTTCGCAGGAGTGTTAGTCACGAAGATCAACATAAGGCCCGTGCACTAGAAGACGACTCGCCTAAGCATGACACGTCAAATCCGACGAATATTCCGGCACCTCAGCAAGTTAATTAAAGCAACCTCACTTGCACGATTCGAACTTTTTAATCAATTTTCCAGATTATCAAGCCGATCGTATTGTTGAGGATAACGGCGCGCGCGGCAAGGCTGAACGTGCAAGCAACGCGGTCATCTGTTGCTGCGCTCCCCGTTCGAAGATCAGCATGGAGACGGCGGCATATGACTAGGAAAGCGGCAGCGAAAACCGGCATTCGAGGCCTTGAGGAACGACAGCGGTGGCAGCGATCGTTCCGCCGTGACGCGTAACAATATTCTTGCAAAGCGTTAAACCTATGCCGTTACCCCCGACTTTCGAAGACGAGAATCCGTCGAAAAGGCGATCGTGTGATCCTTTTGGCACACCAGGGCCGGTGTCTAACACCCGTACAACTGCGCTTTCCGACTCACGCTCGGTAACGAGCCGGATGACACGCAGCCCCTGAGAGTCACGAAGCGCATCGACGGCGTTGAACGCCAGATTCAAGATCACCTGTCCGATCAATACCGTTTCACAGATCACGTAAAGCGGCTCGTTCGCCTGGTCCACCTCCACACGAATGTTCGCTTCCCGAGCCCGTAACTCCACGAAGTAAATCACGTCCGCCAGCACGCCCCGCAGGTCGACGCGTGCTTCGATCGGCTCGCGCTTGACGATGTATCCGCGCACGCTCCTGATGATTAGTGCGGCATGTTCGGCTTCTCGATCCGCGCTGCGAAGCCCCCAAATAACGTCATCTACGGAGCCGGGCTGTTGCAACCGTCTAATAGCCCCTTCGAGGAAATTGCGAACCGCCGCAAGCGGCTGACTCAGCTCGTGTGCAATCGCGGTAGCCATCTCGCCCATCGCGTTGTAGCGGCCCGCATATTCAAGTTTTCGCGCTTCAACGCGACGCACTTCTTCGACCTCTACTTCCTCGGTAACGTCCCTGAAATGAATCAGCCTTCCGTTAAGGTCGTCCTCGATCTCAATACCCCTGGCTGTGATCCGCAACCACCGCGGCGTCCCATCCTTCTGTGTGATCTTGTAGCGCTGCGGCTCCGAGGGGCAAAGTCGTGGCGCAACTTCAAGCTGATGTAGAAAACGCCCGCGCTCCTCCTCATTGCAATAGTCGAGCATGGTGTGAATCGCCTCGCCCTCTTGTCCACCGAGCACACGCCGTCCCGAATCGCTGATGAATCGTACAGTGCCGTCAGGCGCAAGCACCGCGACACCTTCGCTGAGATCTTGCATGAACTCCCGCAGCCGCGTTTCGTACTGACGCAGTTGCTGTTTCAAGGTGTCCTCGGCGCTGATATCACGAAACTGGACCATTACAACGTCCCGCTCCGAAAGTGGCACGTAGGTTGCGATGGCTTCTGACAGCATGTCTATCCCGTCCCGCGACCGGTAGCACCACTCATACACCTGCGGACCTTGAGTCATCGACCGGTCCATTGCGCTCACTCCAACCTCGCGCGGATATTTCCCTCCCGGCCGCGTCATGTCCTGCGCCTTGAGCGGCAAGAGGTCCTCCAAGGAAAATCCAAGCGCGGTGCATGCCGCCCGGTTAGCCCAAACAATGGCTTTCGTTTGCGCATCGTGAAGTAAGACGCAGAGTGACATCGCCTCGATCAGACGTCTGAAATCGCTCTCGACTGGCGGATTCATAGCAGGGACCTCATGTAGATCTCTAAGCAATGCCTTTACGATACTACGTGCGTCGGGGAAGACACCTAAAGTTTTCTTTAGAGCAGTTGGGGAAAGCCTGAAGAAGTATGTGCCACCTCCCAATTGATCCGCGATTTTTAGCTTTCTAGACTCGGTTCAAGCCTGCAGGAAGCTGCTTCGAACTCGCCGACAAGGCTGCAATGAAGGCTGCAATGCATTTAAACCTGATTGCTTTGGAAAAGGAAACATCGCCGTGTCAATCAACGCCCAGCCCACCGATTCGGTCTCCAAGATGGCCACATTAAATCCGCTCCCCCTCAACGAGGTCATTGCCGAGATCGCCAGCCGGCGCGAAGAGTTCGAACGTGTTTCACACGTTCCACGCGATGTCATTGCGAAGCTTAAGCGTGCGGGCGTCTATCGGGCCGCGACCCCGCAGCGGTTTGGTGGCGACGCACGTCCCCCTGGCGAATTTCTGCACATGATCGAGCGTATCGCTGTTGCTGACGGCTCCGCCGCCTGGGTGGCAAGCTTCGGCTCCGCGACGATTTACCTGGCTGCCCTGCCGCTCGCAACCCAAGCTCAGATTTACGCGGAGGGTCCAGACCAGGTCTTCGCCGGTGGCCTTTTCCCCTTGCAACCGGCGCAGCCCGTCGACGGTGGCTTCATGGTGAATGGGACCTGGAAATTCGCTAGCGGGTGCAAAGGCGCGGATTGGCTTGGCGTTGGCGTTGGCATTGGCATTGGTGCAGGAAGTGCGGGCGGCAAACCGCGGACCGCCGTATTTCGGCCACAGCAAGTCGAGATTGTGGAGAACTGGGACGTGGTCGGTATGCAGGGTACGGGCAGTCACGATCTGCGTGTCACAAATCAATTTTCACCCGATGAATGGACCTTCGTGCGAGGCGGCGAATCGCAAGTCGATGAACCGCTTTATCGTTATCCGAGTATCGCCTATGCCGCTCAGGTCCTGGCAGTAGTCAACCTTGGCCTGGCTCGCGCCGCGCTTAACGCCGTCAACCACATGTCCGGCGGCCGAAAAACCACGACCGGCGCCCCGCAGCTTGCGGATCGAGCGTACTTTCGAATTGAATTGTCAAAAGCCGAGGCTCAGTTGCGTTCAGCTCGTGCGTTCTTCTATGAGACCACGGACGATGTGTGGCAATCGATCCTGACCGGTAATCAAGTGACTTCCGAGCAAGTAAGCCTGCTGCGCCTTGCCGCCACGCAAATAGCCCGGGAAGGCGCCGACGTCGTGCACAGGGCTTATAGATTGGGCGGTACGGCTGCCATTTATAAATCGCATCCGCTGCAACGCCTTTTGCGCGATTCAATGGTCGTGACGCAGCACGCGTTCCTAGCCGAGGGCAACTATGACGGTGCTGGCGCGGTATTTGTGGGCGTCCCCCCGATTCCTGGTTATCTCTAACTTCACCTATCCAAACAGGAGCACCCGAGCATGACCGCCAATTCAACCTTACCGCTACGCGTGCTGTTTTGCTGCGGTGTTACGCAAAACTTCTTCGATCTTCCGCGTGAGGAAATCGGCAAAGTCTGGCAAGCCTATGGAGCGATGCTCAGCGCCGTAGAACACATGCCAGGCGTGAAAGTCCTAGGCGTTATGGATGATGACCGGCTTACCGTCGGCAGCGCAGACAACTCGCCATGGACCTTTTATATCATGGCTGACGTAGCGGATTTTGAGAAGGCAGTAGACGTTTGCAACTTGTATCGCACGACGCCCGTTGGCAATTACAACCTTTGGCGTTACGGAAAAATTGAAGCTCGTGTTGGACGTGCACTCGTGGTCCCGGCCGCCGAAACCGCCTGACCGGGAACGCTGTGATACGTCTGCGTGTGTGAGTCTGACCGCGCCAAACAGAGCGCGAGCAGTCTTCTTAAACAGTCGAGGAATCTTGTATGCCAAGCAGAGTCGTTTTGATCACCGGAGCAGCGCGAGGACTCGGCACAGTCATTGCCACTCGATTCCACGAAGCCGGCTATTGTGTCGCGATCGGCGACATTATGTTCGACGCCGCTCAATCACTCGCCAACAGCCTAAGCCCTGACGGCGGGACCGCCCTCGCGGTACGCCTGGACGTCACTTTAAAGGCGGATTTCGAGTCGGCACGCGACACGATCGCTTCCACCTGGGGACGTGTCGATGTACTCGTCAATAACGCCGGTGCGTCGAAAGTCGTTGCGTTAATGGACATCACCGGCGAGCAATTCGACCAGGTGATCAACGTGAACCTACGCAGCGTTCTGTTCGGATGCCAGGTTTTCGGCCAATACTTTGCAGACCTGGGCGTAGGACGCATTGTCAACATTGCGTCGCTCGCCGGGCAAAACGGCGGATCAGCCACCGGCGCTCACTATGCAGCCGCCAAGGGAGGCGTGATCACGCTGACCAAGGTGTTCGCTCGCGATCTCGCCGCAAAAGGGGTGACCGTCAATGCTATCTCGCCAGGTCCGATGGATCTTCCTATCGTCCACGAAAGCGTTCCAAAAGACAAACTCACAGCGGTGATCGCTGGCATCCCGGTTGGCAAGTTGGGGTCTGCACAATATATAGCTGACGCCGCAGTACTGTTGTCGGCCGATAACGCCTACTTTGCAACCGGGGCTTGCTGGGACGTCAACGGCGGTCTGTTCATGCGATGAAGTCGCTATCGGGCGTGGCCCCGTCGGAATGTTCACCCCACACGGCGACCACATCGCGCACGAGCGCCGCGATCGATGTTGCGCCAAGCTTTTCCTTGATGCTGGCCCGGTGAACATCGACCGTCTTAACGCTGATCGAGAGTTCAGTTGCAATCCTTTTGCTGCCCTTTCCGTCGACCACGCCACGTAAAACTTCCCTTTCCCGCGGCGTCAGTGAATCGATTCGCTTGCGTAAGTCGCGACGCTTTTGGCTTGCCAAGCTACGTTGTATTGCGAGCTTTAACGCACGTTGCACCCGGTCGAGCATCTGCTGTGAGTTGTATGGTTTCTCGACGAAGTCTATCGCCCCATTCTGGAGCGCTCGAACAGACATTGGAATATCACCATGGCCTGACACGAAGATTATTGGCAAGGTTGCGCCCTTCTTGTTCAGTTCGGCTTGCACGTCAAAACCACTTAGTTGAGGCATGCGTACGTCCAGGACAAGGCAAGCCGGAGTGTCCACGTCGAACGCCGCAAAAAAGTCGGCTGCCGTCGGGAATCCCATGGACTTCACACCGACGGACTCAAGCAACCACGAAAGGGAGGTTCGCATCCCCGTGTCGTCATCGACGATATACACAAGAGGCGCACGCGTGTCAGTTGATGTCATTTGGTTCTCTCTTGCCGATTGATTTCAAGCGTGATCCTGAGTCTGCATCACATTATGCAAGTTGCGCTACCGACAATCAAAATACCTCAAAAGCACTAACGTGTACCCATTTCTTACGATATTAGCCTGCATTTTTATCTAACCTAAAGTTCCATCGATGACTACCAATCTCACTCCCCCTTCCCGTCCCGACCCACGCGGCTTTCGTCAGGCGATGGCGCATCTGTCGGCGGCAGTGAATGTGATAACGACAGACGGCCCGATGGGACGTTGTGGTATCACTGCAAGCGCTGTGTGCTCCGTCACCGACGATCCTCCGACGCTGCTGGTCTGCATCAATCGGTCGAGTGCCATGCACCGGATCTTCGAAAGCAATCGCGAACTTTGTATCAACGTCCTTCCAGGGGAGCACGAACAGCTTGCGCGAGATTTTGCAGGCATGACACAAATGCCGATGAGCGACCGGTTCGAGACAGCCAGGTGGAACCTCGGCAATAAAGGTGTGCCGGTTTTGCACGATGCTCTCGCCAGTATCGAAGGAAAGATTGTTGATCTAAAAGAAGTTGGTTCGCACTCCGTTATGTTTATCGAAGCCTCGCAAGTTCAGGTACGCAACGATGGCGACGGTTTAATTTACTTTGTCCGGAATTTTCATCGGATAAAGCGCCCCGATTTGGCGACAACGAGATAGGGCAAGGTTGTGAGATTCGTACGCGAGGCTCTGTCGCAGTAACGGTCCGCAGTCGAGCGAAAGCGTAAGTGTTACGTGGCCTAGCCGCTGAGCCTGCGGCACCTTGAAGACATGATGGCTGAGCGCGGCGTGTCGGTCGATCACACTCCGAAGGAAGTCCCCTTTGGGGATTCGACTGTGCACCGCTCGGCCATCAAGCTGTTGCCGGTGCTGGAGAAATCGTTTCGCCGCCGCAAGCGGCCGCTTGGTAAGAGTTGGCGAATGGCGGTATCTTTACCGGGCCGTCGGCAATCAAGATCCGCCAATCCAAACATCTCAACAACCTTGGTGTGGCGGGTAATTCCTCGCGCTGAAGATTGGTGGCTTGTACAGGCATCGAATCCGCCGGTTTTGTAACGTCAGTAATGCCATCAATTGCGTGGCTTCCTCGGACGGCAATTCGGGTTTCGCCTTTGCCCCAATGGCGGGATTTCGCTACACTGCATGCCAAAATGTCCGCGGTATTCAGGCGCGATGTATTTTGGATATGCATCTCCGCGCTGCTTGATGACGTTCTATTCACCAACACCGTCGGCAAAAATACAATGCTCAGAGTGCTGACCTCGAGAATTATCCCGTTTGCTTTCGTGTTGTGCGCCTCGCCTTGCCACGCAGACTGGGTCATCGTCGATGCGGGTCACACACCTGCTCGTCCAGGCGCAACGGGGGCAAGCGGCAGGGTCGAGCATCTTTACAACCTGGATCTGAGCGCGGCAGTCGCGCGCGACCTTCAGGCCGACGGTGATCGCGTTACGCGCACAGGTGCCGACAATCGCGAAATCGCACTAGCCGACAGACCTAATGCCGAACCGGACGCGAAGCTGTTCGTTTCAATCCATCATGACTCGATACAGCAGGCGTGGATCGACGCGGGACGACGTCGTGAGTTCAAGGGCTACTCGATTTTCGTGTCCATGCTGAATCCGCATTATCAACAAAGCCTTGCGTGTGCGAAGGCAATTGGCGAGAAGCTGCTAGCGGCTGGCGAAACGCCCTCTCTTTATCACGCGACACCGATCAAAGGCGAAAACCGGCCGCTCATTGACCGGCGACTCGGTATTCACCGTTTCGACGATCTGATCGTGCTCAAGACGGCTCCGATGCCCGCTGTGCTCGTTGAAGCGGGTGTTATTGCCAATCCCGACGAGGAACCACGCCTGCAGAACCCCGCAACGATTGCGAAGATCGCAAATGCAATTTCGGAAGGGGTCGTGGCTTGTCAGCCGTGACGCGCAGGAATGTCTCTGCTCGGCCAAGAATTTCAACCAAGAGAAGTGAGCGCGAAGATGAAGAAAATTGCAATTGTCCTGATGGCAGTCGTTTTCCCCCTCGGCGCACACGCCGCGGGCTGTGCCAAACCCCGTAACGCGTTCGATCAGGTCTACTGTGCGGGCAACCTGTTCTCGCAGGCGGATCGCGATCTGAATCAGCAATACACGGGCCTGCGTAAGCATCTCAATCCAACGCAACAGAGCTCGCTGAAGAATGGCCAACTCGCCTGGATCAAGCAGCGCGACGATCAATGCAGCGAAGAGAAGCCGACTGGCTACTTCGTCAATCTGGACTGCGCGGTCGACATGACCCAGAAACGCATGGCATTCCTGCAGGAACGCGAACGCGAGTGCACCAGCACCGGCTGCGTCGATTCAAAGCTTGGAGAGTAAGGCCGCGCGATGGGTGTCGCAACGTACGGGGCCCATTTCCCCACCGTTGCGGCGCCCGTAAGGTTTATGTCCAGCGTCGTGAAAATCGAGCAAACGTCCATATCGCGCGGTGGACCGCTTTGCCCAGTTTCCCCACAATCCGTCCGGCTTTTGAGAAAAGCTCAGTCCGTCGTGTAGGGAAAACTAAACCCCACAGAAGTGAGGTCTGGTGGAGATACAACAATTTGCCTGGATCCATTCTGGAATTGACCGGCCTCATGACCCTGTATTCCCTGAAATTGGACCTGCAGAACCCGTGGCTCCGCCCATTCGCCGTTTGCGCCAAACCTGACAGCGCCCATGACGGTGTGAAAGGTCGTGCTTCGCGTGTACGCCGACAGACTCACATCGTCGAAACCGCCCGTGGCTTCGACAGCCTGAGCAACCACCTGCATCTGGGCGTAGGCGAGCGGCGCCATGTAGTGCCCCAGGAGATCGACGCCGGCATCGCTGGCTCGTGCCCGGTAGGTATCCAGAAATTCCTGAACTCCGGGGAACATCATCTTGGGGACCGGCACCCAATACTCGTAGTTCACGAAGCCGTTGAGCAGCGGACCGAGCGTGGTTTTCACCGCAGTATTCTGCGGGCCGATCATGCCGGCACCGACCATCTTCGGGCGGAACGCGTGCGCATGGATGGCATGCACGAGTCCGATCGAATCCTCGAGGTAGGAGCAGAGAAACAGCAAGTCGCAACCGCTTTCGGCGACAGCGTCGATGACCGGGGCGAAGTCTTCGGTCGTCAGCGGATAGGTGGCCTCGTAGACGATCCGGAAACCGTACTTCGCGGCATTGGCTTTCGCGCCGAGAATCGGATTGCGTGAGAACTCCGCATCCGCCGAGACCAGCGCCACGCTCGATGGCCGAGGCGTCTGCGCTGCGGCGAGCTCGAAAAATCCCTCGGTGAGGGCCGCGTTCGGATCCGGCCCAGTTGGAATCATCGCGAAGTAGTTCGGATAGGCGAGCGTGTTGTTGACGCCCAGGCCCATCAAGCCGACGAAAAAGCGCTGTCGCTGCATGATCAGCGGCATCGCCGGCAATAGGCTGTTGGTGCCGTAACCGCCGATGACGAGATCGACCTTGTCTTCGTCCATCAGCCACTTGTAGATGCCTGGAACGAGTGAAGCATCCGCACGATCGTCGTAGCAGACGAATTCGACTGGGCGGCCGAGCAGGCCACCCCGGCTATTGACGTCTTCCCGCCAAATGTCGTGGGCAAGCCGAGCCGACTGACTGTTACCCGCGAGTGGACCGGTCAGCGACAGACAATACCCGATACGGATTGGCACGGGTGCATTGGACATGATCACACGCCCGATCCAGCGCGCCCCGCGAGAAGCTGCAGTTCCCACGCCAGGGCGACACCACTGGCTCCGCCATGTTCGAGAACAACGCCCGCGACCCCGGCGGCTGTCTCCTCGCGCGCCCAATCACGCTGCCATTCGCCCAGCACGGCAAGCCAGGTGATTGGCACCGCCCCGGCCGCGACCATGCGGCGCACGGCCATGTCATGGGCCTCCGCCGTGACGCCACCGGAGGCATCCGTGACGATGAAAACGTCGTACCCCTCGGCGAGGGCCTGGATCGCCGGCATGGCGAGGCAGATCTCGGTGTACAGCGCGGCCAGCACGAGCTGCTTGCGCCCGCTCTTCTTCACGATGTCGACAACGTTCGGATCCTCCCAGGTGTTGATGAACGTGCGATCGATCGGTTTCTGCTCCGGGAAAACGTCCTGGAGCCCTTTGATCAAATAGCCGCCGCGCTCCTGGATCACCGTGGTCAGGATCGTCGGCACGTTAAAGGCTTTCGCCGTCTTGGCGAGGCCGATGACGTTGTTCACGATCATCGACGGCTCATGGCTGTGGAGGTTGGCAAACTGGTAGGGCTGATGGTCGATCAGCACCAGGATGCTGTCTTGCGGGCGAAGCAGTGCATCGAGGCCGGTCTTGGGCATGGGGAAATCCTTTAGTAAACAGGCCAGGCGCCTCAGGCGCCGGTGGGATCCAGAAAGACATATAGGGAGTGGATGAGACCGCCCTCGAAAAGGGCGACATCTGTGCCAGTGACGACGACTGGCCCATCGAGTGGACCACAGCGCCATTGCAGACGTCCGATACCGTGATGACCGACAGCAGGACCCGCCGCGCGGAAGGCGAAGTTCGGCGGCAGGTTGGCAAGCAGCGCGGCTACCGCTTCGGAGATTGCGGCATGGCCGCTGGCAGAGACATCCGGCTCTTGCAGCACGGCATCTTCGGCATAAAGTTCGCGGATCGCTTCGATGCGCCGTCCGGCGTCGCGCTCGCCAAACACTCGAGCGAGGTTCGCCTGCATCAGGCCGTCATAGTCGACGGGCGCAGTGGACTTCGGTTGATCAGTCATTCCGCCTTCCCGGATTAGAGTTCCGGGAGGGGAACGTCATCACACGCTCAACGAGGTTTCGCTCCCCTGTCCGGTCGGGAGAATGATCTCAGGCAGCTTTGTGGAAGACACTGTTCGATTCTGCGATTTCCAGTCCGAATCTGCTACGGGATCGTCATCAGCTTTTCCGGTCCTGCCGCCACGCCGCTGGGGTCGCTCCGGTGAGCTTGCGAAACGTGCGCCCGAAGTGCACCGCATCGGCGAAGCCGGTGGTCTCGGCCACCTGGTCCAACGAGGCTTCGGTGTCGAGCAATAGCGCCTGCGCGCGCCTGATGCGGGCGTCGAGCTGCCAGCGATAAGGCGCCATTCCCGTCGATGCCTTGAATGCCCGGCTGAAGTGCGACTGTGACAGATCCACCAGCGCTGCCAATTGCGCGAGTTCGATGCGCTTAGGCAAGTGCGTGTCCAGATACTCGACGATACGTCGAAGCTGCCAGGGAGCCAGGCCCTTGTCATCTGCGCCGGCCTGCGGTTGATCGGCGAAGAGCCGGGCAATGATCGCAGCGGTCAGCCCATCGCCATAGAGTTGTGTCGCCGGATCGGGGTCGTTCACGACCTCGGAGAGCAACCCGACCAGGGTCCAGATGCGGTCGTCGGCAAAGCGCAGCCGCGGCGTGGCGACCACATCGGCGTCGAATCCGGTGGCCAGCCGCCCGCTCACTACCGCGGGATCAAAGCTCAGAGTGGCGTCCTTCACGAAGCGTGCGTCGGCGCTGTAGCCCCACATGTCCATGCCTGCCGGTGCGAAATGCATGTGCCTGGGTATATAGCCGATTGGGCAAGGCTGATTCTCGCGCAGGCGTGGCTCACAGTGGCTTCCTACCTCTTCCAGCAGAACGCTGAGGCGGGTTTCAGTCTCGTAGCACAGGTGATGAACCACTCGGCCCGCGCAATGGAATTCGGCTATGTCGACGCTCACGCCATTCCATGCGCGCCGCGACACCGAGAGGCTCAGCACGTTCTCAGGCAACTGGGCCAGTTTGTCGATACGGGTGGACAAAGTTGATTTCTCCGGGCGTTAAGCGGTTGGATTATTACAGTCAGTTTGAGCTCAAAACTTATTCCCGCGACAGGACTTCAGGCATTCGGTGGTGTGCATTTTGCTTAACTGTTGCAGTTCAAGGGTTCCGGCATCGGATCGGATTCCAACAAGGAGGAGACAATGCGCAATGACATCGGCCACGACGTTGCCGCGGTAGGAGGCGCCGTCTGGCTCACTCCGTTGATCTGCGATTCGCACGAGCGCTCGGAGGCCTTCGGGCTAACTACATCCAGCCGGCCCGACTATGACGTCTTGCCCCCGTCCGAACTGAATCTGAAACTGGAGCAAAGCCGGGTGCTGTACGCGCACGCCATGCCGGTGATGGCGACGCTGCGCGAACAGATTCTCAATACCCAAAGCATGATCGTCCTCACCAATGCAGACGGGCTGGTGCTTCATTCGACCGGTGATGATGACTTCCTGAAGCGTGCGGAAAAGGTCGCCCTGCGGCCAGGAGCGAACTGGGCGGAGAATTGCCAGGGTACCAATGCAATCGGTACCGCGATAACCGAGCGCTGTCCCACTGTGGTCCATGGCGACCAGCATTACCTGGCGGCGAATCGCTTTCTGACCTGCTCCAGCGTCCCAATCCTCGATCCCTATGGTGAATTGATCGGTGTACTCGACGTGACCGGCGATCATCGCAGCTACCATCAGCACACGATGGCCTTGGCGAAGATGTCGGTTCAAATGATTGAAAACCATCTGTTTGCCAGCATTTTCAGCGAAACGTTGCGAATCCGCTTTCACGGCCGCCCAGAATTCCTCGGCACACTGATGGAAGGAATGGTTGCATTTACGAGCGATGGCCGCTTTCTCTCCGCTAACCGCAGCGCCCAGTTTCAGTTAGGGCTTCCCCTGACGGCGCTGCGCGCACACACCCTCTCCTCGCTCTTCGGATTGCCCTGTTCGCAATTGATCGACCGCATGAGCAACAATCAGGGCCAGCCCATACCGCTTTGCCTCCACGACGGCGTCGTCGTTAGCGCCAACGTGGAATACCGCCGTCAAGCGGCGGCAAGCGGTTTTGCCGACCGGGAGACACGCGCCGCGCGGGGCGCGACAATGCGCGCCGCTTCGGGCTCGTTCGCGAGGTGTAGCGGACTATCAGGCCTGAATAGCCTCGACACCGGCGATCCCCAGGTCGCCGCGGTGATTGCGAAGATCCGTAGGGTTATCAACCGCGACATTCCCATTCTGATCAACGGCGAAACCGGAACGGGAAAGGAGCTGCTCGCGCAGGCCATCCATCAGGATTCACCGCGCGCGTCCGGCCCGTTCGTGGCGGTCAACTGCGCATCAATACCAGAAACGCTGATCGAATCCGAACTCTTCGGCTACGAGGAAGGAGCATTCACCGGCGCACGGCGCAAGGGGGCCTCTGGCAAGCTTCTCCAAGCCAATGGCGGCACCTTGTTCCTGGATGAAATCGGTGACATGCCCTATGCGCTGCAAGCTCGTCTGCTGCGTGTGTTGCAGGAGCGCCTGGTCAATCCGCTCGGGTCGACCAAGTCGATTCCGGTAGACGTCGCGATCGTCTGCGCGACGCACCGCGATCTGCGGGAGATGATCGCGGAACACCGGTTTCGCGAGGATCTCTATTACCGCCTGAACGGCCTCGTCGTGAAGTTGCCGCCGCTGCGCGAGCGCTCCGATCTGCCCGCCGTTGCGCAGCAGATGCTTAGGCAGGAGGCGGGTTGCAACGCCCACGGCTTGAACCTTTCGATCGCCCCGGACGTGATGCGCCTGTTCGCGCAGTGCCGATGGCCGGGCAACTTCCGCCAGCTCGGAAATCTGCTACGCACGGCCGCTGCCATGGTGGGACCTGACGGGCAAATCACGACCGAGCATCTGCCTGACGATTTCTTCGACGACCTGCGTTGCTGCAGCAACACGCAGAGGACACCGGTCAAGGCAGCGCCGGCCACCGAACCTATCCTTCAAGAGGTTACTGCGATCGCGATTACACGGGCGCTCGAGCGTCATCGCGGTAACGTTTCGGCTGCGGCTCGCGCGCTCGGCATCTCGCGCAACACGATCTACCGCAAGGTAGTGGTCCCGCGAGCCGTTATCGACACTGTCGGTGAATCCGGATATTGATGCGCGACGCCGGCGCACCGGTTGTTCTGCGCTGCTCCGTTGCGGAACATCGCTGTACCAATTTGCAACAGCATCGGCACGGATCACGCGAGACATGAAGCGTCTGCGAAACGCGCTGACGCGAACGGGCCAACGTTCTACCGGCACGAAGCTTGCGTAATAAGCTTGCGTAATTCGCGCTGACCGTTTCCATCGAACGGTTCGTTTGCTTATTACACACCCACAGGAGACGCACATGAACTGGACCACCCCCGCCTACACCGACCTGCGCTTCGGCTTCGAAATTACGATGTATATCGCTACCCGGTAGTCTCTGGCCGCGCACCGGGCACGAGAAGCGCAATACAGTGCCCGGTGCGATCAATGCGACTTGCCTGCGTTCAGCGGCGTGGTCGAAGCGCGTGCGGCATCGGCAGTGAGCTTATTTGGACTCGCGCCGTAGCCATTGGAATAGAGCAGGAACGCCATGAGGTCGGCATAGTCCTGATCTCGCATCTTGCCTGGCCGGTCCGCAGGCATGTTGGTCGCCATGTACCCAAACACCCCCCCGATCGTCAGGTGAGAATTTGCCGCAGGCGCGAATGCGGGTCCACGCAATGCCGGCGCAGTGACTCCCTCGAGGACAGGTCCGTGGCACTTGGCACACGCGCTCGAATACAAGGTCTTGCCGTGAGCAACCTGCGCCTTGCTGAACGCCGGAGCGTCACCGGGCACGCTCACATCGACCTTGATAAATCTGCCTGCCTGACTAGAGTTGGCGAGGCGCTCAGGGCCGTCGAGGAACGCAGGCGGGACGATCTTCGCTTGCGTCGCTTTCATGCCATCCGGCAGACTCCATGCTTGCGTCAAGGCGGCAAGGCGGCCATCGGTGGTCATCTTGGCAAGCGCTGCATCGACGCGCTTCTTTAGCACCGTGTTTTTCGAATCGAACGCGAACACGAGCGCCCAGTCGGCATAGGGCGATGTCGTCGAGACGATATCGAAGCGCTGTGCCAGATGCTTGCCTTGGTACGCCACCACGGCGGGATACCAGACAATGGCCCGCCGGGCGCGCCCTCTCGCTACTGCATCCACCGTCAATTCCGGAGACTTCTCAATGTCGAGTTCGACATCTCGCTGCTGTACTGCGATGAGCTGTGCGGGGCTCGCATAGGTTGCCGCCACCACATCCGGCGCGGCGGCCTGCCCGCCTCCATTGCGCAAGCTCAAGCTGACGTAGCCCGATTTCAGATAGCCGCTGGAAAATAACAATTTGCTGCCCGATCCATCGGCCACTGTGGAGCGCGGGAAGCCAGCTATCACGTCGCATTGCTTCTTGAACGCCTTGTCGAGTTCTTTAAGCGAAATACCATCGTCGTCGCCATCGCCGATACCCCGGTTACCGAGCGATACGGTCAGGCCGGCCACATTGAAAACCTCACGCGCAACGGTCTGGTCGAGTGCCGTCGAGGGACTGCCGGGAAACGTACATACGCGCACGTCGGCGTTGGAGACTGCCGGCGTCAAGGCTGCCGCAGCCAGGACGGCCGCGTTTGCAAGAGCTTGCAAATAGATTTTCATGAAAGAGCTTCCGATGAGAGCTATGGCGTGCCGTGATCCTCGGCCTCAAGAGCCGGCCGGGATCTCGGCAGGGTTACGCGATCAACCGCGCTTGAGCGCAAACACGTAGAGCGTTCCGCCGCGCGCGACCTTCTCCGCGGCTTTCGCCATCGGTCCACCCCAGATCGGATTTGCACCGCCGTAACCGGTCAGCACAGCGACATATTCCTGTCCGTCGATTTCATAGACTGAAGGTTGAGCGATGATGCCGCTCGCGAGCTTCGGGCTTTGCCATAGGACCTTTCCTGTGGTTTCGTCGAAGGCGTACAGATGACCGTCGAGTGAACCGCTGAACGCCAGACCGCCGGCGGTCGTAGTAACGCCTCCGTTCCACGGAAGTTTTGTCCAATGGCTCCAGACCTTCTTGCCCGTGTTCACGTCGATGACCTGTAGCTCGCCATAGCCCTTGCTGCCCGGTTCCGGCTTGATCTCAAAACCTTCACCCAGGTAGGGCAGCCCTTCCATGAAGTTCACGGATTTGCCAGAGAGCGACATGCAGGCGTGCAGCGACGGCACAAAGGCAAGATGCTTGTCGGGATCGTAGGACATCGACCACCAGTTCTTGCCGCCGAGGAAGCTCGGGCAAGTGTCGATAGTCGAGCCGACCTTCGGATACTTGGCATCGTCCTGAATCGGTGCGCCTTCCGGCGTATATCCCTTCACCGACGTCGCCGTCACAAAGGGTTTCGCGTAAATAAGCTTGCCGGTGGTTCGATCGATCGCGTGGAAATAGCCGTTGCGATCTGCGTGGACGATCGCGTCGTAGTCTTTATTCTCGTAAGTGATCTTGGCCAGAACGGGCGTGTTCACGCCGTCATAGTCCCAGGAATCGTGACGCGTGTACTGGTAATGCCACTTGAGATCGCCGGTTTTCGGGTCCATCGCCAGCAGCGAGTCCGAATACAGATTGTCGCCCGGGCGCAGCTCTGCAAGCCATGGTCCCGGATTGCCGACGCCCCAGTAAAGTGTCTTCGACACGGCGTCGTAAGTACCCGTCAGCCACGCAGGCGCTCCGCCATGCTCCTGCATGCCCTTCGGCCAGGTATCGCCGTTTTTTTCGCTTGCAGCAGGCACCGTAAAGCGCTTCCACAACACGGCACCGTCGTCGGGATTGAGCGCTGCGATAAAGCCGCGTGCTCCATATTCGCCCCCGGCACTGCCGACGACGATCGCGCCGTCGAGCGCGAGCGGAGCGAGCGAAAACGCATAACCGATACCCGGTTCGAACATCTGCTTTTTCCATGCGACCGCGCCGGTTTCTGCGTCAAGTGCTGCAATGTCGCCGCTAAGCATCGCGATATAAACCTTCTTGCCATAAAGTGCGACGCCCCTGTTGATTACGTCGCAGCAAGCCGTCTTGAACGATTCCGCACCTAGCTTCGGTTCGTACTTCCAGCGTTGCTTGCCGGTTGCCGCGTCGAACGCATACACATTGTCCTTTGGCGTGGTAACGAACAGATATCGGCCGTTCACGATGGGCGTGGCCTCGAAACCCTGTTGAAGCTCGGCCGGAAACTTGTAACTCCAGACCTGCCTCAGATTCACAGCGTTCGATGTGTCGATCTGCTTGAGTGGCGAGTGCGACTGTCCGTCATACGAGCGATAGTAAGTAAGCCAGCCCGGATCGTTCTGCGCCTTTGTGAGCCGTTCATATGTCACGGGCGGATAAGGATCGGCTGCGACGGCAGTCCCTGCCGGGAGACCCACGATGACACCAATGCTCATTGCAAGCGGTCCGCATGTCAGCGCCAAACTAGAATACCTTTTCATACCTGTCTCCTGGTGAGTATCAGCGCGAGTAAGGCGGCGACACCTTCGTCTTGTAGGTGAAAATCGGGCTACGAGATGTTCAAGGCAAGTCGCATGCCATTGACCGGGAAACGCGGTATTCCTAAGGGTTGGCGGTGTGCCGCGGGATCGGGCGCGAGTCGATGGTCCGCGTCGTTGCGGGCATGAAGTGTTGCAACGGGGTACAGGGACCGGCGCGACCTGTTGCTAAACAGGACAATCGTTGCGAAGAGCTGGCGAACGGACGAGACCTGCATCCGGCCGCAATTGCCGTTATTTATTGCGGATAAACGCTCACCAGAAAATCTCCGAACGTATTGAAGACGGGGCTGTTTTCTTGCGTTGCGTCGACAGCAGGCAGTTCAGCATTTTCCTCTTCGACGACAATAAAGCAGAACGCGGGCGCCGACACTGAAAGTGCTGCCCGGGCGTCCGCAAGGGCCCTCTCCGCATCGCGAAGTAAGCTCGCCTGCTCCGCCACGAAGGGCCGCTCAAGCGACGGCGGGCCTTTGCAGATCATACGCACGGTCACCTTTGATTCGTTAAGCAACGCAGGGGGCACCAGGGAGAACTCGCAGAACGAGAGCGTCCCCGGTTTCTCTCCAACCTCCAGAAAAAATTGCATACCCTCATAGGTCGCTGCATATCGTCTTGCCTCGCCCACCACAGTGAACCCGCCTTTCGTAAAGTGGTCTTTAAATTCGGCGATCGCTGTGCTTTTAGCCTGAGCGACGGCTGCATTCAACCGCTCGGCAAATTGCCTTTGCAGCGGCCCGACCTGTGCCTTCAATCTTGCAATTTCTTTAACGGTTCGAAGATCCATCACTTTTCTCTATGGGTTGCCAAACATGGTGCGTCGTTCTGGCGAAAAAGCCATCCGCGCGAGGCGCGGTTGAACCCGTTGCGTCAGGCCTGAAGTTCAACGTATTAGATACGCAAAACAGACTCATCGCGAAATTTACTTTTGATCTCAAGGGCGACGGCCTTGAACCATTTGAGCGGCCAGGACCTCCTTTACACGAATTATCGGACAAGAGCATCAGGCGACAGTCAGCGACACGGCACTCACAACCCGCGGCATCTCGATCTCGACGCTGTGCTCGCGCCCATCGTCGATTAGTTGCACCTCGCCGTTGGGTTGCGATACGCCATCGAGAAAGACACGCTGCAAGCCGTCGCCCGTGGACTGGTTGGCTGTCACGAGAAAGAGTGTATTGCCGAAGCAGTAGCTCAACTCAAACGAGTCCCAATTGGCCGGCAGGAGCGGTGCGACGCTCAAGCGATCGCCTCTGACCCGCAACCCAAGCAACGACTCAAGGAGCAGCCGGTACATCCAGGCCGCCGAACCCGTGTACCAGCTCCACCCGCCCCTTCCCGCGTGCGAGCCTACGCCGTAGACGTCGGCGGTCATGACATAAGGTTCAACCTTGTATTGTTCGATCGCGGGCCCGCCGCTGCCGTGAAGGACAGGGTTGATCATCCGCAGCAGTTCCCAGGCGCGCTCGCGGTCGCCCAGCACGGCGAACGCCATCGTCGCCCATATCGCCGCATGCGTGTATTGACCTCCGTTTTCGCGCACGCCCGGCACGTAACCCTTGATATAGCCAGGATCGAGCGCTGAACGGTCGAAAGGGGGATCGAGGAGCTGGATCAGCCCGGCGTCACGCTTGACGAGATGGCGATCGAGCGAAGCCATCGCCTCGCGCTGCCGTTCATCGGAACCCGCTCCGGACAGCACCGACCAGCTTTGCGAGATCGAATCAATCCGGCATTCTTCATTGCTGGCGGATCCGAGCGGCGTGCCATCGTCGAAATACGCACGTCGATACCATTCGCCATCCCAGCCATGCGCCTCGAGATTGTTTTGCAGCACGACCGCGTGGCTCCGGCAACGGCTCGCGAAGGCGGTGTCATCGTAAGAGCGAGCCGTTTCGGCGAATTTGAGCAGTACGTCGTACATGAAGAAGCCGAGCCACACGCTTTCACCACGACCCTGTGCCCCCACGCGGTTCATGCCGTCATTCCAGTCGCCGCAACCGATCAGCGGCAGCCCATGCGCACCCTGTGTCAGGCCATGTTCGATGGCCCGCACGCAATGTTCGTAGAGTGTTTCGACCAGCGCCGAAGGTCCCGGCAGGCCGTAGTAAGAGTCCTCGCCCGGATTGACCGGCCGCCCTTCGATATAACCGATGCGCTCATTAAGTACGCTGGTGTCGCCGGTGATGCTCACGTAGCGGCTGGTTGCCACGGCGAGCCACAGGTAGTCGTCGGAGCAATCGGTACGCACGCCGCGGCCGAGCGGCGGGTGCCACCAGTGCTGCACGTCGCCCTCTGGAAACTGATGGGCCGCGCACAGCAAGAGATGCTCGCGGGCAAGTTGAGGCGTGGCATGGATCATCGCCATGGAGTCCTGCAACTGGTCGCGAAAGCCAAATGCACCACCGGACTGGTAGTAGCCACTGCGCGCCCAGAACCGGCACGCTATCACCTGATACATCAGCCAGCCGTTCACCAGCACGTCAACAGCCGGTTCGGGCGTCCTGACCCGCACCCGGCCTAGCGTTGCCTGCCAGTGCTTGCGTACTGTATAGAGCGCGTTGGCCGCCGCACCCGCGCCACGAAACTCTTTCACGATGCCACCAGCGGACTGGGCGTCGGGCGCCGCACCCATCCGGAAAACGATTTCGTGACTGTCGCCATCGGCCAGATCAAAGTCTGCCTTAAGCGCCGCGCACGGGTCGAGCCCGGCGCCCGCGCGTCCGGACAGCCGCGCCTGGCGCATTGCAGCGGGCGCACGAAGGCTGCCATTGCGACCGACAAATTCGCGGCGATCACAGGTGAAACCAGCGACAGCCTCGTCGAGCGCGAAGAACGCGACGCGGCCACCGAACTCCATCGAATAGTCGTTGCGGGCAAAGAGCGCCCCGGTAAGCGGATCGGCCTCAGTGACTATATGCATGGCGGACTTCTCGCGTAAATCGCCAAGCGTCCACTCGACATAGCCGGTCGCGGAAAGGCGTCGCGCGCGTCCCGAAACGTTCCGGATCTTAAGCACCGAGAATTTGATGGGTGCGTGCAGTGCGACGTACACCCACAGCTCGGAGCGGATGCCATCTTCTTCATGCTCGAACACGCTGTAGCCGAAGCCATGGCGAGTGGTGTACGTTCCGCTGCCGCGCCGGGGCAATGGACTAGGTGACCAGTAATGTCCGCTATCTTCGTCGCGCAGGTATAAGGCTTCGCCGCTCGTATCGCCGACTGGATCGTTAGCCCATGGCGTTAGTCTGAACTCGTGCGCGTTCTCGCTCCACGTATAGGCACCCCCGCTCTCCGAGACGACCGTGCCGAAGCCCGGGTTCGCAAGCACATTGGCCCATGGCGCCGGGGTGGTGTCGCCAGGTTGCAGTTTGATGACGTACTCGGTGCCGTCCGCCGAAAAGCCGCCGTACGGGTTCTGCAGAATCAACGCGGCCGCCGGCGCCAGTGCGTGCACCTCAGGCAACCGGTCAGCGACGTAGACGCTCGTCGACTCGAACGGCACTGCGTTCGTATCCGGGCGCCGCCGCTCGACTTGCTCGGCCAGGCTTCCACGCGTGTCCGCTACGATAATGCGCGCCACCGCCTGCATCAGGTCACGGTCCTCGCGTGACAATTGCTGCGCCGGCCGAACGAAAATTCCGCCGGGCCGGTCTATCAGATTCGCTTCCGTGCCGGAGGCGATCAGGCCCATGATCAGGTCCTGCAAGTTCTGCCGGTAACCCGCGTGGTCCTCGTTCCAGATCACCAGATCGACGGCCAGCCCTTTTTGCCGCCAGTATGCATGCGCCTGGACCATCTGCCGAACCAGTTCGATGTTGGCCATGTCGGTGATCTGCAGCAGCACGATAGGCAGGTCGCCCGAGATCGACTGGCCCCATAAGCCGGACTGGTTGCGCCGGTTCGCGGCCAATACGCCAGCCTCGGCGCGCAACGACGCGTTGGCGTAGATGATCGATGCCGCCATCTGCTCGTAGAGCCGCGCATCGGAAACCGTGGCGTTCATTTGCCGCAGCGACACCTGACTATGAGTCCAGGCGAGGTCGAAGACACGGTCGGCGAGTTGCCGATCGCGATATTTGTTGATCAGGTGCAAGCAGCCGTCACGGCTGTCGCTTAACCCTGTGACGAAGTCGATCGTCGCCGACTGCCCCGGGTTGAGCGTAATCCGGCAGCGAATTGAAACGATCGGATCAAGCACGGATCCAGCGCTATTCGAGAGTCGGCCCTGGGTGTCGGACCCGTCGTTCATCGCTGCGGGATGAACGACGCTGCGCCCCCGGCCGATAAACCGCGCCCGGTCGGTCTCGTAGGAAATCGCATCAATATCCACGCCGTGCGCCGCCAGCAGATGACACATCCACGGCGCGGCTTCCTTGCTCGAACGAGGCCGCCGCGTGCATAAAATGGCTTGCAACGGCTCCAGCAGTTCGGTCTGAACGAACAGATTACTGAAGGCGCGATGCGCGGCGTCAGCAGCTGCGGGCGCCAGCACGACCTCGCCATAGCTGGTCAGCTCGATCGTCCGCCGCACCCGTGCGCGATTGGTGATATGAAGGCGCCGCAACTCGATATCGTCTTCCGGCGACACCACGATCTCGGTATGCGAGTCGAAGTCGCGTTCGCGCACGCGGAACTCGGCGCGCGCGTCGGAGAAAATGGCTTCGTAAAGATCGGGGCGCTTGAGCGTCGGCTGATGCGCGCTCGACCAGAACTCGCCACTCGCCACATCGCGCAGGTAACAAAACATGCCCCAGTTGTCGAACGTGATGTCTTCGCGCCATCGCGTAACCGATAAATCACCGCAGCGGCTGTAGCCGCCGCCCGCGCTGCTGACCATCACGTGATACCGGCCGTTCGACAGCAGTTGCACTGAAGGTCTCGGCCGGTCGGGGTCGGTGAAAATACGCAGCTTGGTCTCCGCGATAAGTGCGGCTGCGTCGACAGCGGGCAGGCCCGGCGTCGGCAAATATTCGGTTGCGGTCTTCGGGATGCGCTCTTGCAACAACAAGGTGGTGGCCTTGAACTGCGGGTCGGATTCGAAGCGGCGCTGCATGGGTTGCCCAAGCAGGCAGCTCGCCATCGACAACAGGCTCATGCCCTGGTGGTGCGCCATGTACGAGTGGATAACGACCGAGGTCTGACCGCGCGGCACACGTGCCTGCGTGTGATCGACGGCTTCGTAGAAACCATAGCGTCCGGCCACGCCCGTTGCCACAAGACGCTGCAAGTTACGGCAAGCCGCTTCGGGCGCCACCATCAAGGCTAGCGCCGTGGCGTACGGCGCAATGACAACATCGTCGCCGAGTCCACGCTTCAGGCCGAGACCTGGAACGCCGAAGGCGCGGTACTGGTAGTTCAACTGGGCGTCGAGCACGTTGTAGCCCGACTCGGACACGCCCCACGGCACGCCAAGCTGATGGCCGTACTCGATCTGCCGGGCGACTGCCGCGCGGCAGGTCTGGTCGAGCAAGGTACCTTCGTAGCTGGGCATGACCAGCATCGGCATCAGGTATTCGAACATCGAGCCGGTCCACGAGAGCAAGACCGGAACACCGCCGGTACTCGTCAGCAAACGTCCCAATGTGAACCAGCTTTCCTGCGGCAACTGGCCCTGCGCGATCGCCACGAAGTTCGTCAGCCGCGCCTCGGACGCGAGCAGATCGTAGAAGCCGGTATCGAGACGGCGTTCGTCCACGTTGTATCCAATGCTCAACAACTCACGGCTGCCGTCGTAGAGGAACTTGAAATCCATCGTCGCCAGGTCGGCGGAGAGTTCCGCCAGCCGGTTGACTTGCGCGATGCGATCGATTGCGACACTGCGTACTTCGATGGCGCGTGCCTTGGCCAAGTCGGGCCACAGATTCACGTCAAGCTGTGCAAGTTGCCGGAAGGTCGGCAAACCCGGATCTGTATCGATGGCTGGCGGCAGGTCGAAGCGGCCAAGCTCGTCGGCTATGTCACGGGATTGCGCCAACAGTGCTCGCGACCAGAAGAAAAGATCGCTATCCGCCGGACCTTTGATCTCGTGCGCGAGCGTCGCGGCCAAGGCCGACACCCGGTGCATGGCCGCGACTGCTTCGGCCACGGTGCGCGGCGGCGCTGCCGAAGCTGCGCTCAGTTGAGCCTCGAGCGGCGCAAATGCATCGAGGTCGAACTCTGCTGCGTGTGCCGCCGCGCGATAAGCGTCGAGGGTATCGGCGAGACCGGCGAACGTGCGCGGACTGAACACGGGTTCGTCCACCAGCTCCAGCAAGCCGCGGCTCAAGGTCATCAAATGGCCCGCGAGGTTGCCGCTATCGACTGTCGATACATAACGCGGCGCAAGCGTCTGCAATGTGCTCGTGTCGTACCAGTTGAAGAAGTGATTGCGATAACGCTCGAGGCTATCCATGGTCGCGAGCGTCTCGCCGATGCGTGCGAGCATTCTCCCGGCGCTCAGATAGCCAAAATCGAAAGCGGCCAGATGCGCGAGCAGGCTCATGCCCATGTTGGTCGGAGAAGTGCGGTGCGCAACGACCATGGCGCCTGTAATGGGCACCTCCTGAATATTATCGGGCGGCAGCCAATGGTCTTCTGCTCCGACATATTCGTCGAAAAAGGCCCAGGTCTTGCGGGCGAGTCCGCGCAGAAAACGCGTCTCGCTGGCAGCCAAAGCGCTCCCGGTCTGAACGGGAGGCCGACTGATCCACCAGGCGAGCAGCGGAGACAGGAGCCACAACAGCGCGAACGGCGCGGCCGCCGCAAATGTCCCGGGCGTCGTGAGGAATGACAGGCTTAGCGCTGCACCGAGAAGCGGGCCGATCCACATGAGCCGGTACAGCGCCTTCGGGTCGTTGGGTGCGACCCGCTCGACTTCGCGAGAAGCGTTCCATTGCAGCAGCTTGTGCTTGCTGAACCCGATGCGCCAAAGTGTGCGCACGATGGCGTCCATGCTGTACAGCGCTTCGTGAGGCAGCCATGCAAGCGCCAGAAACGCGCGCGCCAGGCGACGGCCGGCCGATTGCGCGGTCAACGCCACGTGCCGGCGCAGCGGCATGTCGTGCGGCTTCTGAAGGAGTTCGATCAGGCTCGCGACCAGCGGCATGCTCAACGTCAACGCGACAACGCCGATGGTCCAGGCGAGAGGCTGCCATCCGCTGATCCACCCCATCAACAACATGGCCAGCACTGCGGCAGGCGAGGCGCTGCGGCGCAGGTTGTCGAACAACTTCCAGCGCGACAGCAATGAAAGCGGATTGCGCGCCAGACCGCCATGTTGAGTCGGCGCCCAGGGAAAGATCCACGGCAGCAGTTGCCAGTCACCACGGATCCATCGGTGCCGCCGGTTGACGTCGGCGCTGTAGCGGGCCGGATACTCCTCGTACAGATGCACGTCGCTCAGGAGGCCCGCTCGTGCGTAGCAGCCTTCTATCAGGTCATGGCTCAGGATGCGGTTGTCAGGAAAACGCCCCTCCACTGCCTGCTCGAACGCATCGAGTTCGTAGATTCCCTTGCCGATGAACGACCCTTCGTGGAACAGATCCTGATAGACGTCCGAAGCGGCTCTTGTGTAGGGATCGATACCGGCATCGCCGCCGAACAGCCGCGCATACGCCGATCTCGCCGTGCTCGGAAGACTGATGCCGACGCGCGGCTGAAGAATCGCATGGCCGGAACTCACGCGCTGCTTGTCCGCGTCGTAGACGGCCGCATTCAGTGGATGCGCGATCGCGCCGATAAACTGGCTGGCTGCATCGCGTGGGAGCTGGGTGTCGGTATCGAGCGTAATCACATACCGCACGCGCGGCAACGCCGCGATGTCCCCCACGATCAACGAGAAACGATCGCTTCCCGTGCCGCGCAGCAGCGCATCGAGTTCGGCGATCTTGCCGCGCTTTCGCTCATGCCCCATCCAGACTTTTTCGATGGTGTTCCAGCGTCGCGGGCGATGAAACAGGAAGAAACGGTCGCCCTGGGTATCGGGATATTTTTCGTTCAACGCTTCGATGCTCAGCCGCGCGAGCAGCATTAGCCCTGCATCTTCGTCGCGACTCTCGGAGGCTGAATCCATGAAGTCGGTCAGCAAGCTGAAATGCAGATGGGGATCGCGATTCGCGAGGAACCGTACTTCAAGCCCCTCCGTCAGATCCTCCACGTCTTGCGCACTGCCGATCAGTGACGGGATCACGACAAGCGTGCGCATCTGCGCCGGGATACCCCTGGTGAAGTCCAGGCGCGGCAGCCAGTCGGGCACGACAGTCAGAGTGACGAACCAGTTGACGAAATCGATAGCAACGCGGCTGGTCATCAGCAGCACCGGTACGGCGAGCAAGGCCCACGAACCGCCCTGCCACCCGTGGTCGTGAGCCGCGTCGAGAAAAGGCCATGCAAACAGGACGGTGATCAGCGCCGCCAGGGCAAGATAAATGGGCAACGGTGCATGACGCAAGAGGCGGCTCCATGCCTCGAGTGCATTCACCCTCGCCTCGACGTGCCGTTCGAGTTCTCCAACGCCATCGCGCAACAGATAAAAACCAACGTGATGTTCGACACTGCGGCCCGTGCCCGATTCAACGGCATTCTTGGCCAGATCGATCGCCGCACGCGCCACCGCCTCCTCCGGCCGCTTACTTGCACGCGCGAGCCGTTCAACGCTGTGCCGGTACCGGTCCCGCGTCGCGAAATCCATCGCTCGATAGATATCAGCGGGATCTTCGCCCAGAACCTGTTCGACGATGCTCGTGCTTTCGACGAAATCGCGCCAGTCGGTGGCCGAGAGCAAGCGCAGGCTGCTGATGCTGTTGCTGATCGAAACCTGATCCGCGGCCTGCTGCTGCGCCTCCAGCTGCACCATCCGGTCGATGCTCAGGCCCGACTCCGACAACAGTTGCTCGATCCACGTCAGCGGCAGTGCCAGGGTTGCACTCTGTCCCTGCAGGCGTCGAGCCAGCTCGGCCACGAAGGAACTTGCCATCGGCGGGTTTGAGCGCGCCATGTCGGCAACGGTCAACACCACGCTTTTCGGGTCGTGCCCAGCCGTCTCGGTCATCCGGTCGGCCCAATGCCCCGCGAGGTTGCGATCGTCGAGGTCGGTCGTCACGCGGCTTGCCACACGCCGCAGATTCTCGATCAATGCGAGCCGCAACATGATGGGAATCGCCCAAAGTTCGCCCAGCGTGAGCGGCGTAACGGTCTGGTATGCCGTGATGAAGCGAGTGAGGCTTTCAGTATTTATACGGCCGTCGCCGTGCGAAATCGTCTCCAGCGCAATGCCATATACGCGCGGCAACTCGTTCGACGGCCCATCTCCGAGACGCGGCAATTCGCGGCTATAACCCTTCGGCAGATGGTGCCGCGCGATGCGAATCTGCTCAGCAATCAGGTAATAATTATCGAGTAGCCACTCGGCGGCGGGCGTTACCCGGTAGCTGTTGAGCGTTGCTTTCGTGAGACGTTCGTATGCACTCAGCAGCGTAGCTTCGTTGTTCGTGAGCCGCGGCAGCAGATGGTCCAACCCTGAACCTGTACTTAACCGATGCTGCCCGGCGAGCCGCACCCCGTGTAGTTCCATCTGGTCCGCGCTGAACAGCTCGGCACGCAGGGCGGCCTCCTGAGGCAAGCGCCGGGACGGCATCTTCCATTGGGCGAACGCCGTCAGGAGCGAGCTAAGTTTGAGCGGTACATAAGAACGGGAAAGGGCCATCATTGTCCAAAATTGCAGACTGGCGAACTGTCGGCATGGTGCGCGAAGCTGCGTGGCTGGCGTGGGGAATGGATGCGGGGAAACGAAAGGCAAGCGCCAACGCGTCCCTCCCGCATCGCACGTCAAAGTCGACGCGAGCGTTTGAACCTGGCGAAAATTACGACGCCCTGCGGCCGGCGTTCCCCGGCGCCCGGAGAACATCGATCACGGGGGGTGGCAGGAAACGGGGATTCGCCTCGTATGAACGACGAACCCGACGAAACACGACCGCTCTTTAGTCGAATGGGCGGAAAAACACCCTCCGCCGGGTTGGATCGGTGACAAACTGAAACAACGATACGCCGGCAGGTTTGGCTAGCAGATCGCCTTCTATTGCCGCGTGTGCGGCTTTGAAGGCCTTCGCGGCGGCATCGCCAAGTCCGTCGGCGCCGGCGAGGATGGGCGCCCGGGCGCAATAGTCCCGCACGAACGTATTTCCCGACGATTGCAGCAATGAAACCATGACTTCGAAGTCCCTGCCGTGTATGCGATGGCTTAAAACGAACTTCCCTTCTCCGTGTCCCGCTAGCAACTCTTTTACGATGCGGTGATTCATTTCTACTGGATTCTCCTATGGCCGTCATACAGCGGCGCTGCAGGACCGGCACCCGCGACTGATACCGGCGCAGTTGGTGCCTCCTTTAGGGGAACACAAATTTGGCGACCGAAGGCAATTCTTTTTAAAGACCTTATTTTTGCGTCAAATCACGGAAGTGACGAAAAGCGCCCGTGCGCGTGTCTCGGGGGCACTTTGGGTAGGAAATGACGCCGCGAAACCTTCTGGCCGACATTCGACATTCGCTTCGCGAACGCTCGCACCCGCTTCGCCCGCTTGTTACCCGCTCTTGATAGAATTGATTCCGTCAATGGTTGTTTAACAATTGATCACACCATTGGAGTTCAATTTGGCAACGTATGAAGTCGATTTTTTCTATAGCTCGGCGGAAGCGCCGGATATTTACAACCAACAAATTACTCACCACGCGGTCTCCGGCGTGCCGGACTATCTTCTCGGTGAAGCCGCAGTCGCGCATATCACAGCCCGCTTGCTGCATGACAATCCGTCGTTCAGGCGGATCCGGAATCTGAGAATCCGGAACGCTGGGGTTTCACCGAATTCAAGTAAGCCGGCCGGCGAGTAAACCGGCTTCAACCCTTAGGGCAAGCAAGGGTCGCAGCAAATTTTGGGTCCTCGCTGGAATCGATGAATGGGCATTCCACTTCTGTCTAAGGCGCCAATCAAGTGTCAAGCCCCGGATTCTCGAACCCGCAGGCATCGACGATCGGCGCCTGGACGATTTGATCAAGTGATTCAGCGAGCACCGCGCGATCGAAGCCGACTGGACTTGCTCCATGTTTCGGGCGACCGTGAGGCTTGCAATCACCAAAGGCTCTGTTTGCTACTTGGACACGGCGCCCTCTCCTGGATCAGTACTGGCAACAAAGTGGCGAAACTCCTTTTCTGCTTGCGTGATTAGTTTGGCGCATGTGACATACATCCATGCGGGGGCTCCGTCGCTCGTGTACATCCCGCGACACAAGCCTTTTACACGAATCGTCGAACTGCCGATGCCATCGCCCGTGGCGGTGCGCGACGCCCATAAATAAAGAACGCCGAATTCATGCGGCTCTCCTGTCTCAATGGTTATTTCGTTTGCGCGACGAATGTTCGTCACAGAATGCTGCGTTACGAATTCCCGCGTCCTTTGCCATGCCGCGTCGCAAGCTACGCGGCCCACGCAGCCTATCGACGCGTCGCCGCGAGCTTCGTCTAACGCGATTTCGTAATGCTGCCCGTCGATTGATGATCTGCTGGTCGTGCAAGCAGCGAGACTCGCGACGGCGACCATCAATACGATTCGCTTCCAACGATTTGGCGTCGTGTTGACAAGCGCTTGAGCAGCACTCACGTGCGTTGCAATAACGTCTTAGCCTCGTCGATGCTTTGCTCCGCACGCTTGGTGATCGCCGCCAACGCATCGGCCTGTGATTTTTGTGCCATCTCGGCGAGCTCCCGCATGTTGTCGACGGCCTTCTTTAGCGAGTGCTGGACGAATTCCCCCTGCTTCGCCATCACGTCCGTTGGGCTGCCACCGGTCATTTGCTGTGCGGTGGTCTGAATCTCCCGCACACTCGCACTCAACATTTCTGCCTGCTTTTGCACCACTGCCTGCATTCCTTCGAACGCTAGCCGATTAGCCTCCCCGAGCGCCTCGAGGTCTTTGCGTCGTGCTTCGATCAGCGAAGTCTTATCGACGCCGGGAAAGTTGAAGCCCTCCAACATCTTGCTGAAATCGGCGATCGGATTAAAAGATGTTGCCATGATAAGTTTCCCTTGGATTATTGATTAAGCGATACAACGGACGGCGAGGTCCGCCGTGTTTCCTTACCCGCGTTCAGCACGAACCGTCATAAGACAGCCGCGTGGTTCCTGAAGGCTTTGGCCTCGCCGATGGGCAATACGATCCGGTCGTAGACTTCGTTGATCAGGTCGGCCGCAGACAGGTAAAACGCGAACACCGCAGTCAGAAGGCCGCCGTAACCACCAGCAGCACGCAGCGCGGTCGAACCCGTCCACTCGCCGCCGGCAAGCAGGACGAACGTGATCCAGAGCGTGAGGAAAATGAGCTGGAGTGCGCGCGGCGAACGAAACGTAGCGAGCCACATATAGAAGGTGAACACGCCCCATAAGAACAGATACCAGCCAACGAACGCGGCCGGTACCTTGCCATGGAGAAACAGGACGAACAGGGCAAATGACCACCAGAACGCTCCGTAGGCCAAAAACGCCGTCGCGCCGAACGTGTTGCCTCGCGGTAGTTCCATCACGCCCGCTATGGCTTGCGCTGTGCCGCCAAAGCAGAGTGCGCACGCGAGTACCAGTCCTGTTGAATCACTTGAAAACCAGCCTGCGTTGATCATGCTCAACAACCATGTCGTCAGCGCGAACCCGGCGAGACCCAGCGGCGCCGGATTCGCTAGTTTCCTTTGCGCTATTGCGTAGTTCATTGTCTGTCTCCTGAAGATATCCGTAAGCTGCGGGCAATCCGCAGCGAAACTCCGCGATCAAAAACTCGCGCCCGAAACGGGCTTAGCGGAGTTGATCGTGAATCGCCGGAGTCTCCAGCGTCGACACGTCCTGCTTGACTTGATCCTATGCCCCACGCGAACAGCATCTTTGACTTGCATCAACCGGAAGCCGCAGGGGCTTCGCAATGTACCTTAAAGGGGTGTTTTCGTTCCTGGGATTGCATGACGTCGCTGATATACGCGCGGAGGGACTATCCCCCTTCGACAACCCGGCGGCGGGAAGCGCGCGCGACGCCACGCTGACCACGGCAAGCGGTGGTGGACTTTATTGCTGGAAGCCTTCCAGCACGGTTTTTCCAATCGCCCTGCCCGTTTCAACCCGCTCGTGGGCCCGGCGAAGATTCGCCGCCGTCAAGGGGCCGCCCACGTGCGTAAGTGTCGTCCGCAGCAAACCGGCGTCGACCAGATCCGATACCGACTTCAGCAGGCGGTGCTGCGCGTCCATGTCCGCTGTCTGGAACAGCGACCGGGTGAACATCATCTCCCACGAAACGGTGATGCTCTTCGGCTTGAACGGTGCGATGCTCTCGTCGAAGTTATCGATCAGCGTGATATGACCCTGGGGGTTCATCGCGCGGGCGAGGCTGGGTGCGCTACCGGGCGTCGTAGTAATCGCCCCGATATAGTCCACACCACTGAAGCCAATCGCGTGAAGTGCTTCGTCAATGGGCTTGCTATGGTCGGCAACGTACTTTGCGCCGAGCTTGCGTACCCACTCGACACTTTCGGGCCGGGATGCCGTTGCGATGACGGTGAGACCCGTGAGACGATTCGCCAACTGGATCAGCATGGAGCCGACGCCACCCGCTCCGTTCAGGACAAGCAACGTACCGCAGGGTTTGAACAAGCCG
Source organism: Caballeronia sp. SEWSISQ10-4 2 (assembly GCF_030464885.1). Classification (GTDB taxonomy): domain Bacteria; phylum Pseudomonadota; class Gammaproteobacteria; order Burkholderiales; family Burkholderiaceae; genus Caballeronia. The sequence continues at coordinate 152,836 of NZ_JALPRJ010000005.1, forward strand.
TACGGTACTTTCATGCGATCGAAAAGCATCTCCCACGCAGTTATCGAAGTGAGCGGCAAAGCCGCCGCCTCGGCGAACGACAATGTGGTGGGCTTGGGCCCGACGATCCGCTCGTCGACGAGGTGGAACTCCGAGTTCGTCCCGGGCCGGTCCATCGCGCCCGCATAGAAGACTTCGTCACCCGGCTTGAAGAAGGTAACCTCGCTTCCAATCGCTTCGACAACGCCCGCGGCGTCGTAGCCCAACACGCTCGGATGCGAACTCTCCGGAGGATCTTCCCAGCGACGCCGTTTCACATCGACGGGATTCACCGACACAGCCCTCACCGCGACCCGCAGATCGCGCGGACCGGGTTCCGGCATCGGGAGTTCAAGCTCGGTCAAGACCTCGACGCCCCCCTTGGCTGCATAACCAATCGCTTTCATCACATTCTCCGATTCCGTCTACGCCAAAGCTTCGAGGCCTGGCCATTCACGGGTGCAAATCCAAAGCACATGTAGTCAAGCGCTCGTGCTGTCCCACAGCGGGGCGAGTCCGGGCGGACTGACAATTCGGCTGTCTGCCGTCGCCAACGAGTGTATTGCCGCCATATCCGCGCCATCCAACTCGAAGTCGAATACCGCTATGTTCTGCGCCAGCCGGTCGATCCGGGTGGTCCTCGAAAGCGCAACGATCCCGTCCTGTTGAACAAGCCACCGCAAGACGATCTGCGCGATAGTTTTGTCATGGCGGGCCGCGATCTCTTTGAGCGTTGGGTCCGAGAAGACACGGCCAATCGCCATGCCGCAGTATCCGGTCACGGCAAGCCCCGCCTGCAGCGTGCTTTCAATGAGCAAGGACTGGTTCAGATACGGATGGTATTCGAACTGATTCGTCACAAGAGGAACCGCAGAGAGCCGGATAGATTCCGTCATCAGTGCGCGGTTGAAATTGCTGACGCCGATGTGCTTAACCTTGCCAGCGCGTGCGACTGCGTTGAGTCCCGCAATCTGTTCGGCCAGCAGCACGTCCGATCCCGGCCAATGCAGCAAGAGCAGGTCGATATAGTCCGTCTTGAGCTTTCGGAGGCTCTCGTTGACTGATGCTTCGAAAGATCTCTCCGAGTAGTTGCTAACCCAGACCTTGGTTGTCAGAAAGATTTCGCTTCTTGGAATGCCGGACGCGGCGACGCACTCGCCGATTTCGCCCTCGTTACCGTAGATTTGCGCGGTGTCGATATGACGGAAGCCGGCGCCAAGGGCTGCGGGAATCAGTCGATAGACGTCGGCGGCACTCATTCCGTACGTGCCAAAGCCGATGGCCGGAATGGCCGCGTTACCGATGTGGACGTTTGGCATGAGGTATTCCCGATAGAGTATTCGTGTCCTGCCGAAACCGCTTTTGGCGGATCACCCGATGCGGCCGCGGCGACGGAGCTGCGCCCCAATCTCCTTGATCCTGGCTTCCCCCGCACGCAACGCCTCTGATGACGTGTGAACCGAGTAATAGCCAAGCACGAGATTGTGCGGATGTGGGACCGCAGAGCCGATGACGAACTCCGAATCTTCGTCGGCTGTGAATGTCAAAACGTCTTCGGACTCGCCAAACACGACAAGCTCGTTGAAGATGGTTTCGTCGGCGATGCGTAGTGCGCCACGTTGAATACTTAGCCATGCGACGTTGTGGCCGGCCGGCCGCGTGTACTGCCACTGTTCTCCAGCGGAAAGCCGCACGAGCAAATAGTTGATGCCTGGGGGCGCGGGTACCGGGCTTTCTACGCTTCCATAACGACCCAGGATGACGCGGACCGGACCGATACGAGTTATTTCGCCCGCGGATAAATACTGGCTACGGGGCGCGCCCAATTCGAGCTCAGGTGGCAACGCGACCCACAACTGATAGCCGCGCACCGGCCCATCGCCTCTGGCACGGCCATCGTGCCACACGCCCCTACCCGCATTCATCCACTCGACGCCGCCGGCTGGCATGATCCCTGATGCGCCTGTCGTGTCTTCATATTCAACTTCACCTTCCAGCAGCACGGTTGTCGTGGCGAGACCGGAATGGGGATGCATGGAAAACCGCATTTCGGCTTCCACCGAGCTATCGAAATAGTCGAGAAAAACAAAAGGTTTCAGCGTCTCTCCAAGCTCGGCCGGGCTGACCAGCCGCTTGACGGGACCGTGCTGCCGGCCCGCCGTCCGCGTGACTATCGCTTTTTCGCCCCGCAGTGGAGCGGATGTATGGGCAGTAGTTTGCATATCGAACAATGCTCCATTTTCTGCAGAACTTCGTCAGAAGCCATACATGCCAGACGAAATTTGTTATGTTAAACAGAGAGACATCACGACAAGACGATCGCGCACCGGATCAGGCAAGCGATCGCCTCGACGAGTCCGTCTTCTTAGCTCGCCTTCAGAGACGAAGCACGCAAAACTATCCGCCCGGAGCGTGCGTCCAGGCTGAACGCGCCGGCACCGAACCAGGTGATCTGCAGGAGGCCACCGGCCATCATCACGTTCTTGAGAAAGTGAATCATCTGGTTTTGATCCGCGAAGTTGTGGTGAAAGAAAATCGCAGTGACCACACAGAACACCGCCATCGCCAAAGACACGGTGCGAGCCCTGTAGCCCGAGAGCAGCAGCAGGCCACCGCCCAGCTCGGTCAGCACGGCAACAACGAACGCGAGCGGCGGCACGGGCAGACCCATGGCAGCAATATAGCCAACCGTCGCACCGTACGTAGCGAGTTTGCCCAGCCCGCTCATGACAAACGGCGCACCGATCAAGATGCGACCCAACAGCGGAAGAAATTTGAAACGTTCCATGACGATCTCCTGAAATGAGTTTGCGTAGGTGGAGTACAAAAAGGGAATTAGCCGGCGTCCACCATCACCAGCTCGGAATCTTCGAGGGCGGAAATCTGCACCGCGGCGACATTCGTGATCGCCACGCCATCTAGCGGCCCAACGGGCTCGCCGTTCACTTCGATGCGTCCCGAGGCAACGACGAGATAGGCACGGCGCGCTGGATCCAACTCGTGTCGAACGCTTTCACCAGCCTTTAGCATCGCGCCAAGCACACGCGCATCGGCGCGAACAGGAAGCGCACCTTCATCGCTGGCGAACCCGCTGGCAAGGACTACGAATCGTCCGGACCGGTCGCCTTTGGGAAACGGCTTGGTGCCCCACGCGGGTTCACCACCAGCTTCACGAGGTAGCAGCCAGATCTGGTAGAGCTTGAGCGGTACTTCGCCCCGGTTGAACTCGGCGTGACGTATGCCCCTGCCGGCGCTCATGACCTGCACATCGCCCGCGGGGATCGTTCCCTCGGATCCCAAGGTGTCACGATGCCCGAGCAGGCCCTGGCGCACATAGGTGATGATCTCCATATCACGATGCCCGTGCATGGGGAAACCACTGCCAACGGCGATCTCATCGTCGTTCCAGACAATCAGGGGACCCACGGCGGCGTGCGCGGGATTGCCGTCGGCGTTCACCACGAAATGGTGTTTCGCGCGCAGCCAGCCGAGTTCTGCCCTGTCCAATGATTCCCAACGCCTGTGTGTGAGCATGTCCGCCTCCGTTTCCCGCCATCGCGAATGCAACGCTTGTCACCTGCGCCGCCCGTCGAATTCGGTGCCGGTGCAAGTGATGAGACGAATGCTATATTTGCAACGAACTCACGCATAGATGCTGAATTGGAACGCATCGTTGCCACGGATAGAACAATCTGAAGGAGTTGAAGACTGCCCATGAACGCAATTACTGACCTCAATGACCTTCGGCTCTTCTCAGAGGTGGTCGAGCATGGAAGCTACACGGCGGCCGCGCGCAGCCTCGGACTGCAGACGTCGAAACTTAGCCGGCGCATTCGCGCCCTGGAAGAAGAACTTGGCGTGCGCCTGCTCAATCGCACTAGCCGGAGCCTGTCGTTGACAGAAACCGGGAGGCAGTTCCACCAGCATTGCCTTGCGTTGGTGGCGGAAGCAAAGGCCGCCAAAGATATCGTGGACCGCACGCGCTCCAGGCCGCAGGGCACGGTCCGCATCGCGTGTCCCGTGGCCTTGCTGGAGTCCGGCATCTCCACGATCATCGCGCGATACGTAGCGGACAACCCTGATGTCCAGGTCCTGCTGGATGCAACCAACCGCCGCGTGGATGTGGTCGAGGAAGGCTTAGACTTCGCCATCCGGGTCAGGCTTCCGCCGTTGGAGAACACAGATCTCGCCGTCCGCCAGCTGGGCTTGTCGATCCACATTCTGGTTGCCAGTCCCGAATTGGCGGCGCGCCATCCGGCGCCCAGCTCGATCGAATCCGTGAAGGCATGGCCCACTCTCTCCATGGCCAGCAGCAGCGAGCGATTTGCTTGGAACCTGGTCGACGTTGAGGGGCGCGTGACATCGTGGGCGCATCAACCGCGCCTCGCGACCGACGACCTGGCCAGCCTTCGGGTTGCGGCGATAGCTGGCGTCGGCGTGGCAATGCTGCCCAAGGAGCTGGTTGAGGCCGATATTCAGGCCGGCCGCCTGCAGCACCTGCTGCCAGGTCTGGCTAGCACGCCGGGGCTTGTACATGCGATTTTCCCGACGCGCCGAGGCATGGTTCCGGCTGTGCGTCACTTGCTCGATGCACTCGTTGCAGGATGCGAAGGTCTGAACCGGCAGCGCTAGAGCAGCCGGGCGCGGCCCCGGCATACAGACATCACAGCTCAATCATCGCATCCATGCGACGCGACGCCACGCCACGCCACGCCCGCAATTCGGTAGGAATCCAAATAAGCCTTTAGACTCGTTATGTTGCGAGAAAACCGCTGTCCACCGCCAGTTCAGCGCCCGTAACGATGGAGAACTGATCCGACAGGAGCTATACGGCAGCGGCGGCAATTTCCTCTGGTAAGCCGATACGTCCAACGGGACCACTACGCGCGCTCCTGCTGCAGCGCAGGCGACGGCCACCGCCCGCCCGATACCCGAACCACCGCCCGTGACGATAATCGTATTCACTTCAGGAGCTCGGTTCATGCGCTTACGCTCCCTTTGCAATCAATGCTGGAACAGCGGCGCAACATCGATGTAGATACGGTAGTCGTCGATTTGCCTATCGCGCACCCGCCAAATCGTCACGGCCGGGACAGTCAGTGTCGAGCCGTCCTTGCGCGTGTAGGTCACTTCGAGGCGCGAGACGATTACGTCGTCGAATGCCCAGACATCAAGCAGTTAGTGCTTGATGCCGGCAATCAATGCCATGAACTTCTTCGAAGACTCGGCGACATTTGCGCGTCCGACGACAGGGTTGCTATTGGCATAAACAAACGTGCAGTTTTCCGTCAAGAAGTGCGCTAACCGCTGCTCGTCCTTCGAATCAACCGCCTCGTACACTTCTGATACATAGTCGAATGCTGCAGTGGGCGCTTCAGTGAACATGTCGAGTTTCCTCCTCAAATGGTGATTGAGTACGACGTTATAGATAGCTTGGAGCACCACTCGCACGGTGCCCCGCTGTGCCGCTCAATGACTCAGCGATCCGACTTCGTCGGGCGCGGTTCTGAAGACCTGTGGCGGTGCAAGCTGCTTGACTAGCAAAGCAATACATGAAAGGACTCCGGCAACGGCGATCGTCGCGAAGACACCCACAAACGTAAAATGCCAGCGTACGAGTTCGGCTACGAGAAACGAGCCTGCGATGCCGCCAAAGCGGCCCATGCCGAGCATCCACGCGACACCGGTGCCACGCCCTTCAGTCGGATAAAAGGCCGCCGCAAGAGCATTCATTGAAGCTTGTGCGGTGTTCATCAGCACGCCGGACACAAGTACGATTGGCACGAGCAGGCCTACGTTCCCCGCCGTCTCTCCAATACAAAAGAGGCTGATCGCAGCGAGCGCGTAGCACGCGGCAATCACGAGATTTGCATTGAAGCGATCCATCAGCGCGCCGCACAATACCGCGCCAACACCACCAAGCGGGAACAGTGCCGAGATCAGCGTTGCGCTCTTCAGGCTCAGGCCTGCATCCTTCAGCAGAATTGGCATCCAGTTGATTAACGCGTAGATAATCAAGAGGCCCATGAAGGCCGCGAGCCATAGCATCAATGAACCGACGATGTATGAACGCGACAGCACAAGGCCGAGCCCGTTGTCGCCTGTTCCCGGCGTGCTCTCGGTCAGTGTGAAGCCGCGAGCATTGATTGCTTCATCGGAGATGCGCGCGAGAATTGCGCGAATGCGCGCTACGGGCTTGCCATTTGCAACCATGAAGCGTACCGATTCTGGCATCTTGAGCAATAGCAGGACACTGTGAAGTATCGGTGCGACCCCGCCCAGCATCAGAACGCTTCGCCAGCCAGCGTGGGGAACCAGCCACGCCGCAAGCAATCCGCCCAAAGCCGCGCCGAGGGGAAATCCGCAGCACATCAGACTGGTCACGGTTGCGCGGCGTCGGGTTGGGCAGAACTCGTCCATCATGGTCACCGCGTTTGCCATTGCGGCGCCGAGGCCGATGCCTGTCGTAAAGCGCAACACAGTCAATTGACCCATGTTCGTCGAGAATGCGGAGGCGACACAGGCAACACCGAAGAGGAACACGGCCCCGACCATCAGGGACCGTCGTCCGACACGGTCGGACAAAGGGCCGGACACGAGCGCACCGAACGCGAGGCCGAACAGCGCGGCACTCAGGACTGGTCCGAGGTCGGCTTTTGCGAGATGCCACTCAGTAAGTAACGATGGCGCAATGAAACCAATTGCCGCGGTGTCGAAGCCATCCAGCAGGACAATCACGAAGCACATGAAAAAAATGAGTCGTTGAAAGCGGCCGAACGGGTGCTCATTGATGAACCCCTGGACGTCAACGAGCGAAGCACGTTTCATCGTTTGTCTCGAGTGTGTCGACCAGAGTTGGCGCTTTAGCGCCTTACTCTGGTCCCATGCAAGATGGTTGGTGTCAATTACGAAGGGGCGCACTGGCCGCGCATATCACGCTTGTTGACATTCGGAACCGATGCACGGCACCTGCACCGCATGGCAAGATGCGGCGCGTGACGCAGGTGACGCCTGGAAGCCGTCGCCGAAGAAGCGGCCGGTGCACCGATCATCCGACTCGTACCCGTCGACCTGTCTGATCAGACTGCTCGATCGCGGATAGAACCTTGTGAAGCACGAGCGCGTCATCAAAAGTGGGAGCCGCGTGGGTTCCGAGGCGTAGATCGCCAGCCATTAACCGGTATATTCCTGCCACGTTTCGGGCAGCTACGGCATCCTCAAGACCGAAGTAGTACGTTTTCGGTATCTCAAGCTCGATGTAGCCGTCCTGGCCTTTACGACCCGCTTCCACGCGCAGCGGCGAGATGTTCGCCACAGGAGCCTGTTCGATCGCTGCGGTGATGCGCAGATCCCCTTCGGTTCCATTGATCTCCCATAGCAACTTGGTTCCGCGCGGCAAACCACCACGAAGCTGCAAAGACAGGGGCGCGCCGGACTGAAGCACTGCGCTAATCATCACATGATCGGGCGTCTTCATCGGGATGCTCTCTCCCGTTTCGACGATGCTCACGGTTTGCCGACGCCGCGACAATACGGCATCAATCTCGCGGATAGGCCCCAGTACATTTTGCACCGCCGCAATGGCATGTCCACCAATGACCGAAAGCAGGGTCGCGCCGTTTTTGGAGTCCATGGCATAAGCGTCACCGCGCGATATGTGTTCGCCCCAGCTGACCCCGGCACTGACATATGTCGATGACAACACGTCTCCGATGTACCCCTCGGCAACGAGCTTGCGAATGAATTCCACTTCCGGCGACGCTATCGCTTGAGTTCCAATAACGGCTAGCGCCTTCGTTTCATTCGCGAGCCGAGCGAGCTCGGTGGCTTCGGCAAGTCCATTTCCAAGCGGCCATTCACAGTAGACATTTTTTCCAGCCGCAAGCGCCGCCGCGACCACTTCCCTATGGTATGGGACCTTTACCGTTACAACCACGACATCAATGTCTGGAGAAGCGACGAGTTCCGCCACGTTCTCGAAAGCGCGCGGAATGTCAAAAGCGGCGGCGGCGGCCTGCGCACTCGCCACACTGGTGTTTGCCACACCGGCGATTTCAAACACATCCGACAGGGCGCGCAGTGCTGGAATATGAGCAGTAGTGGCCCAACCGCGCTCGGCGCTCAGACCGACGATCCCCACACGAAAACGTTTTTCCATTGCTTCCTCAAAACCATAAAGTAACTTTCATTCAGATAGGCAGAGTCGAGCTGACCGTCAGGACTTCAGACGAACCCGTACTTGTACGACGGATCATCCTTATCGCGCCGCCCAACGTTGGAGTTATCAAGTGGCGCCAGGTCGGCGGGGACTGGGTCCGAACGCTGGGAATCAAGCACCACAACCCGGTCGGCGATACGCCACTCACCATTTCGCCGGTCCATCCGGTCGACGTACCGGACGTTCACGACCCAGTCCATGGGGGGCTTGTCGCCGTCAGGCTTAGTTCGGTGGAATGCCTGCGCATAGTGCTCCGCGTACGCCACATCGCCATGGACCTCCACGTACTGGTTGCCGGTAAAGTGTTGTGTGCATTCAAAGGCAGGCAACAACTCCGCAGCCCATTCAATGAACCCTTCCACTCCGCCGTTATAAGCCCCGTGACGATCAATCGCATCCGGGTGATAACACGAGCGCACGAGATCCCAGTCCATCCGGTCAATACCCCGGCAGTAACGGATATGAACTCGCTTGATCTCTGCCTCGTCGAGAAACTGTTGAAGTCGCGATTCCAAGTTAGTCTCCTTTGTCGATCGGAGTTAGCGCTTTAGCGCCTACTCCGATCCCATGCAACAGAGTTGCTAGATGTTTCTTGAGAATCCACGCCGCGCGCCACCTTCAAGGCACACAAGCGCCAGAGTCACTTGCTCACGCTCGGATGCGGTCCGTATTCGCCTGTTTCCATCAACTGCGAGGCCGCAATCGCCTTGGGCGTCCAGCGAAGCGTCGCACGCGTTTCCAGCAACCACGCCTGATAGGTCTCGGGAACGTTCTCAGAAGGTCCGTGGTGAATGACACCCTTTGGCACCCAGGTCAAAGTGCCAGGCTCCGAGCACCCTCCCCAGACACCAGGTCCTCGCACATAACAGATCACCTCATCAAAGTCCGCATTGATATGAATGGGTGGTCGACTCGAGATGCGCGAACTGAGGTTGAACATCAGCACGTCTCCCGTGCTGGACGACAGGAACTGACTCGGCGGCCCTCCATCGGGCAAATAGGTGAGAACCTGAATATTGTTCAGATTCAGCTTCCACACGGGAACCGACTCCGACAGTTGCAGACCTAGGGAGAGCGGGTCGTGCGGCATTGTGAACACCGTATTCTCACCGTCGGAGGTCTTCAATATCAGTTTCGTCGGTCCGCCCACGGGAGTCTCGGGATCAACCTTGGCATACCCGACGTCCCGCGCAACGTTGACCATTCCTGTAGGCGCCGGAGGCGAAAGTTTCAAGGCCGACGGACTCTCGACGATGATGCTGCGCATGGCGTCGCCGGTCGGTGCGTATCGATACGCTATCGCACGTGGGATACAGACAAAGTCACCTTCCTCGGCCGTAAGACAACCAACGTCGGTTTCGAATTTGACATTTCCCGACTGAATGAAATGAATTTCGTCTGCTTCGACATTTCGGACCACATACGGCATTGGCTTGCGGCGACCGGACACAAGCAACTTAACACCCAGCCTGGAGGTAGCCACCGTTGTCGGAAGAGCTTGCGCATCGTCCTGATCGTCAGGGATCAGTCGATCAAGGACTGCCCGTCGCGGCGCATGCGGACCTTCCACAGAAAGGTAGTCTGGCGCGTATGTCGATCGGGTAACGACAGAAATTGCGCCCATGAACCCATCTCGAGTCCACAGTTGCACAGGAGGCTCTCCGCCATTTGTCTGATCACTCATTTGTCAATCTCCTTCATTGTCAAACACACACAACAGGCGTGCCTCCCCGGAGCGTCTACGCATGCGTTGTCGCCGAACTGGAGGCACTGCTCACCCTGCCTACAAACGAGTCTAGTCCTCCCCTGCGAGCCATCTTCTGCAAAAGCCAGACGAACAGCAGCGTGTGCAAGTGGCGGCACCCACTTAGGTGTTGTTAGCGGGTCGGCTTTCCAACCAGCGCCCGATACTCATTCGCGGTTGCCGGAGTGCGTCCGAGCAAGCCGGCGATGTCACGCGCCATATTGAACATTTCAAGGTTGTCCTTGAGCTTCTCGTCGCTGTTCGGGTACTTCCAGGGCGTGTCTTCCGTACCGATCCGGATGTGTAACCCCATCATCGTGGCAAGCGTCGTCATGTATAGACTTGCGCGCCCCGCCGCACAAACACTGATTACGGAGGTTGGGTCGATCTGGCGAATCTGGTCGACCATCAGGAACATGTGACGGGTCATGTCCTGAGCATTGCTGACCCAGGTGCCCGAAACCAGGGTGCGGCCAACGTTGAACGGCAACCCGTACAGAAGCAACCAGTTGTACGGTTTCTTGAGAATGCCTGTATCAATGAGCTTTCGCTTCGCAAGTTCGATCTCTCCGGAGCTATGGATGGCGAGTTCCGGCTTGACACCAGCGGCCTCAAGCGCCTCAATTGCCGGCACCATGAAGGCTTCCGGGTGACCTGGAGCGCACGGCGCTACCTCAGTCAATCCCGCACGCGCTGGACTCATGCACATATCGAAGGTCGTTCCGTGGAGCACATTCAGGTTCGGGACAAAGTCGTTGCCAAAGCGCGCCTTGAGCGGCTCCAGAACAGCAGAATAGGCTTCTACCGGCGGAATGTCCCGGTCGAGCCGTCGACCCTGTGCGTCGGTCATCCATGAAAAGTCGATGTGAACGCCACATGCACCGGCCTCGATCACGCTGGACGCTGCGTCCACGTATTCCTCAAATGACGTGCTCGTTTCAAAGCGCCCAGACACAGCCGCGTTGATCGCGATCTTTTCTGAAACGTCCCATTTGGGCTGCAGTTCGGGTCCAGCAAGGAACTGATACTCCTCCATTTCGCGCTTGGCGGCTTCCCAAAGTGGCAGTTTTTCGATCATGATAATCCTCGACGTAGGTAGTGAAGTAAGGGTTCGAACTGTTCCGAACCAACGGGCAACAGACAGGCAATAAGCATCCCGACAGGGTTGGTACCTCATGGAGCAGTTGTGCATCGCTGACGATTCGATTTGTTATTCGACGCGTGGGCGAGCGCAACACCGATCCGCGCCCGTCACGCTGGAACCGTGCGGCAGACATGGCAGGCAGTGGCCTGTCGCGGCCATTGCTTGGCGTTGTCACTTGCACACTATTTTCAGCACCATCCATTGGTTAGTATTCCTACTAAAATACAAAACGACGCAGATGCTGCCCCCAGCCTAGGATCATAGTCATAACACGCGACAGGTCTACCGTTCCCGCAAGCAGATCATTTGTGTTACGATGATTCTAAGCAACATCGCTTTATATCGAATGATGTGTCTTGGAATGAATAAAGTCAAGTGCAGTAGGGAATTCCCTAGGAGAAACGCTTTGACTGCGCCCCTTGTTTGGTCGCCCCGGCGACCCGGCTAACCGCCGAGTCGCATCTACTTGTCGAGGAATGAGCGAATGGCTAAGCCCTACTCCACCGCAATCGATACGACCCTGGATACCATCGAGCCGTGTTGCGGCTCAGCGGGAAAGGAAGCGCCCGAGATCTTCGACGATCGGGGCAGAACAGTTCCGTGGATGACCCGAACCTTGAATCGGCTCTATGACGTACAAGCGCAGAGGATCCTCGACCGGGAAAAAGTATCCATCGCGCATTGGTACTACCTGCGGGTGCTGGCTCAACGCGGCGAACTGAATCAACTGGAACTCAGCAAGCGTGTTGGCATCGCCTCGACAACCGCTGTGCCCGCTTTGGACAGCATGGAAAAGCGCGGTCTATTGAAGAGGACTCGCGATCCGAAGGACCGGCGCAAGTACTACGTTAGCCTCACTGACGATGGCAAACGTCTGGTGGATAAGATGATGCCGGAGATCATCCGCATGATCTCCGGCTCTTTCGATGGCGTGGACCCTGACGAGATGCTCATCTTCTGGAAGGTCTTGCATCAGATCGCGCAAAACCTCTCAGAGAAGTCCAGCGAAGACTCGGTCGTCGATTAGCAGGCTAACGTCTGTGCTGGACGCACATATAACAAAACGGCCGAGGCTTCCTACCGATACAGGCGGGAAAGACTCAGCCGCAGATCATGCGCTTTTCGAAAATGGCGCCTTAACGCCCAATACTACAGACCGCTTGCTGTGCCAGAACGAGACGCTCCGTCAGCCGCACCGCCGTATCCCGAAACGGCGGCTTGGGCTGTGGCGTTCTGTGCCGCGACCTTTGCTTCAGCGGCCTGGATGTTTTCGGGGTAGTGAACATAGTCGCGCGGGTCGTAACCGGCTTTCTCGACTTGCGCCAGTTCCGCATGCACCTGCGCGCGACTCAGCGGCTGACTGGACTGTGCGAACGACGCAGCGGGTGCTGCAATAAGGCCCGCAATAAGGACCATCCTAGTAAATGACTTCATGATGACGTACCTCAACGATTGTCGTTAGTGGCGCTACAAAGGAGCTTCTCCGCCACGGTTGAATGAAGTCTAAAGGACACAAATCACTAGGGTAAGTACTAGTTTTTCCAACTCTCCGTTGCAGGTGCGTCAACAATTGGCCAACACGGGTTCGACCGCGTCTCTTGCAGAATGTGGTCGCCCGAGAAGACCGTTCCTTGTGACGTGCTAGCCGCCGTTTGCTCCGATTCAGCAAGGCGCTTGATAAACCTTGCAGACGCATTCCTGCCAAGACTCAAGCAGGAACGGTTCAACTGCGCTTTTCGCCTCCCTCACGGCTGTCCCCAACACGGCGCTCCTTCTCATCGCTAGGGAGATTCCCTAGGATTCTTGACTTTGGTCGTCCCGAAACACATTATTCGATATAAATCTATCTGTAATAGCATGATTTTATGTCAACTTAATTGTGGACATACGGATCGAAGCGATCTTACCCATCCCGTATACGACGAGTTCGAATGACCTGATTGGACCATTTAAATAACTAAGGAATACGTAATTAATACAGCAATCGTTATCCGTCTCAACCAACATTTAATCCAAATTCATCACCCAATTCGAGGATCGTCATGTTCGATAAGTTCCGAGTCTGGCAAGCTGCAGCGTCAAGAATGCAGACCCAGTTTGTTGTGAAAGACGGGTTGCTTACCAAGCAAGACGGCTCCAAAGACCTCATTGTCGTGCCGGCTGGCGGAATCCGCCCGCGCAAGAAAGTGCTCAAGGATTTTCTTCGCACGATCGGCCTGCTTGTTTCGGCAGGTCTTATCTGCACTGCGGCACATGCGGCAGAAGACTCCCTCACGAACCGCCAAGGCGACATCACCCCGCTCTGCGGTACCAAGCCGATGATTGTTGGCGTGTCCGACGGATACGGTGGCAATACCTGGCGCAAGACAGGCCTTGCCGAGGTCAAAGATGAGCTAAGCCGCTGCAAGAACGTCAAGCGGGTCATCTACAGCAATGCCAACGGTGACCCGCAGAAGGCGAACTCGGACATCAACAGCATGGTCGCGCAAGGGATCAACGTCCTTGTCATGCTCCCGGATTTCGGTGCCGTGCAACTCCCGGCCATGCGAGCGGCCATGAAAGCTGGCGTGGCGGTTGTACCGTATTCGGCGCAGATATCGGGAGTCGCTGGACGCGACTATGTCGTCAACGTCGTTGGGGACACAAAGCAGATCGGTGTTCTTTGGGCTGATTGGCTCGGAACAACCCTCAAAAAAGGCAACGTAGTGTTCCTGGGCGGCTCGCCTGGTGCCGCCGGGTCGCAGAATTTCATGGACGGCCTGAGGGGCGGTCTCAAGAAGTACCCGGACCTGAAGCTGTTAAACGAACAGTTCGTTGTTACAAACTGGAGCCCGGTGGACGCGCAAAAGGCCACGGCGGGCCTCATTGCGCAGTACCCGCAGATTAACGCCATTGTTACTGACTACGGAGTGACTGCACTCGCAGCAGCGAAAGCGTTCGAACAGGCACATCTTCCGGTACCGGCCATCGTAACGATCGCAAGCGACAACGAGCTGAACTGTCATTACCTGTCGGCCAAGAAGTCTGGAACCGCCTTTCAATACTACACGCTTGACGGCACGACGACATACGTGCGCTTTGCAGTGCGACATGGGGTAGCGGCCTATCAGGGCATGAAAGACAACGAGTCGCCCGCAGTCCTTCCTTCCGGATACGCCGACAGCGCCAAGGGCCTCGATCCCAAGTGCGACCCGGCCGCGCCGCCTGATGCCGACCTTTCCTCAGCGCTCCCTCCAGAAAAACTCAAGGCCGTGTTTGAGCAGTAATAGCTCGGGATAAATCATGAACGACCAGAACACATTGCTTCAGATTGACGGCGTCACCAAAATCTTCCCAGGTGTGCGCGCACTCGATAACGTCACGTTTTCAGTGCTCGCGGGAGAAGTACACGGTCTCGTCGGCGAGAACGGCGCTGGTAAGTCCACGCTCATGGCTGTGGCGTCCGGCGCTCTCGTCCCCGAACAGGGGCGCGTCGTTATCAATGGCGTGGAAACCAAGGGCGACACTGACGAGGCGCGGCGGCTGGGGTTGGCGATCGTGCGACAGGAACCGGCTCTCATGCCCGATCTGAGCGTCGCAGAGAATCTTTACCTCGGTGTACCTGAGGAACAACGCCCGTCTCTCATGCGAACAAGCGAATGGGCACAGCAACTCCTTCGGCAGTGGAGTGACGACGTCGCGATTGACGCGAACGAGCGCGTCTTGAGCTTAAACCCTGAACAACGCTTCATTGTCGAGATCGTAAAGGCACTTGCCGCCAAACCTAAGGTTCTGGTCCTGGATGAACCGACCGAACATCTGCTGACCGAGGACGTCGATCGTCTCTTTGAACGCATTCGTAAAGTCACTGCGTCGGGCTGTTCAGTCGTCTATATCTCGCACCGCATTCGCGAAGTACAAAAAATCGCCAATCGTCTTACCGTGCTCCGCGATGGACAAGGGCAAGGGACCTACGACGCGGCTGGCCTCAGCGAGCAGCAGATTGTCGAACTTATCGTTGGCGGGGCGCTCGACCGGGAGTTTCCCGCCAAAGCTGGAAATGGTCGCACCGGCATGGTCCTCGATGTAGCGTCGCTACGCGGTGCAGGCTTCACCGATGTATCGCTTCAGGTCCGCAAGGGTGAAATCGTGGGCCTCGCCGGCATAGACGGCAATGGACAGCGCGAGTTCATGCGCGCCCTTGGCGGTCTGGCCCGAAGCCGCGGTAGCGTCAACGTGAACGGGAAGTCGGCGAAACTCCGGAATTCCCAGGCTGCCGCCGCTTCAGGTATTCGCTGCCTCCCTGGAGACCGGCACAGGGAGGGCATCTTCGGTGACCTATCGGTGCGCGAGAACTTCTCGATCCGCAGTCTTCCGTTCGATTCCATCAAAGGCTGGATCAGCCAGCGAAGTGAAGCCAAGCGCACCAAATCGGCAGTGGAAAGTTTCGCAGTCAAGACGCCGTCCGTTGAGACACCAATCCGCTCCCTATCGGGAGGCAATCAGCAAAAGCTCGTCCTGGCGAGCGTCCTCGCAAGCAAACCCGAGGTGCTCCTCGTCGACGAACCGACGCAAGGCGTAGACGTTGGTGCCCGGATGGAAATTTACAAAGTGCTTCGTGAAGCCGCCGCAACAGGCACCGCTGTTATCGTCGTCTCCTCGGACGCGATGGAAGTGGCGGGTCTGTGCGACCGAGTGTTGATTTTCTCTCGCGGGCACATCGTAAGGGAACTGCGCGATGCGGCCGTCAGCGAGAACAACATCACGTCTGCGGTGCTTACCGCGACCACCGAGCGTGAGAGGGGTTCGGCAAGCATTCCCGGATTCTGGAAGTGGGCTTCTGGAGACTGGGCCCCTCTCGTCATGCTTGCACTGGCAGTCTGCGCTCTGGGTATGTATGCAGCCCATGTCAACGAAACCTATCTGTCTACGCGAAACCTGAGTGGGATGTTGGCACTGGTGGCGACGCTGGCCATCGTCGCATATGGGCAACAGGCGCTTATGCTGGTTGGAGGTATCGACCTGTCTGTCGGTCCTCTGATGGGCTTGATGGTCGTTATACAGTCCTTCTTCCTGAACGACGGATCCACTTTAGGGCATCAGCTCTCGGGATGGGTCATTGTGTTTCTCGTCGCTATAGCAGTCGGGCTGGTGAACTGGGTACTGGTCGGCCCCTTCCGGCTGCATCCAATGGTTGCAACGCTGGCGACTTACATGGCTTTGCAGGCGGTTTCCCTTCTTTTACGCCCGGTTCCGGGCGGGCTGATCGCTGATTCGGTGGTCGAGACAATTGGTATGCAGGCTGGATTCATACCGATTATCGCGATCGTTGCTGTCATTCTCGCCGTCACACTTGAGTTTGCCCTCTTCAAGACCAGGCTTGGTCTCGTGTTTCGTGGCGTGGGCTCACGGATCGAAGCTGCTCGTATGGCGGGGGTACGCTCACATCTAACGCTGCTGACCGCGTATGTGGGCTGCTCGCTCCTTGCTGGCGTCGCCGCCGTGCCGATGATGGCGCAGGTAGGGTCCGGCGACCCGAGTGCAGGCATCAACTACACGCTGGCCAGCATCGCAGCCGTCGTCATCGGCGGGGCGAGCCTGTTTGGCGGACGCGGGTCGTTTGTCGGCTCCCTGCTTGGTGCCCTTCTCATCATCCAGGTCAATGTGGTCACGTCATTTCTGGACATTGGAGATTCTTGGCAATCCTATCTGTTGGGCGGAATGATTCTGGCTTCGGTCGCCCTATATTCCAAGAGCCGCGAAATGGCGGTGGCAAAATGAGAAAGATCATGAGCAATCAGGCAGACGTGGTATCGAATCTCTCGGAGTCATCCTCCCCGAATTCACGGTCCATTCGGGTTCCAGCATTCAGTGAGTTCGGGTGGATCTGGGTCGGATTGATACTTCTCTTCTCCGTCAGCTCAACGGTCGCGCCAGGCACCATGACTCGTGGTTCGATTCTGGCCATGCTTCCGTTCGCAGGCATCCTCGCAATTGTCGCAACAGGACAGACCCTGGTTATCCAGCAGCGCGGGCTCGACATGTCGGCAATTGGAATGGTCTCGCTTGCCGGCGTGGTGATGGCCCGCACCGGATTCGGCCTCGATTCCATCATCCTTGCTGTGATCCTCACCGTGTGCGTGGGTGCGATTGTTGGAATCGTCAATGGAATATTGGTCTCGCAGTTTGCGATTACACCATTGGTTGCAACGTTGGCAGTCAACGCGCTTCTCATCGGTGGTGTCCGCTCGTTGACCGGCAATGTTCCCGTCAACGTCCCGACCATCATGCAGACGATCTCGCACGCCCAGTTCATTGGTTTGCCTGCCAACGTACTGTTCGCCTTCGCGTTCGTGGTAACGGCGTGGTTCATCACCCGGAAAACCACGATCGGACGCAGGTTTGTCGCTGTGGGCGTAAATCCGCGCGCGGCAGAAGCCGCTGGGGTGAGAGTCCTGCAGTACAAGATTGGTGCTTACGTTGCCTCTGCAGTGTGCTTCTCTGCCGCCGGAATGCTCCTCGCCGGGTTCATCGGTAGCGCGTCGCAGACGTCGGGCAACGACTATCTGCTTCCCGCCATCGCGGCTGTAGTTGTCGGCGGCACGCCATTCACCGGCGGAAAAGGCAGCGTTATCGCTAGCGCGGTCGCGGCGCTGTTCATGGCGCAGCTCAGCCAACTTGTGCTGGCACTTGGTGCGGGGCCCGCAGTTCAGTTGCTGGTGCAGGCGTGCGCGATTCTGCTCGCCACTACCGTTCGCCATCTGCCAGCAGCTATAAGAACGTTTCGCAAAAGCGCGTAGTGGAAAGTAGTAGCTGAGGTCTGCGCCATTATCTTCCGGGCACGCGTTGTATTGGCTCGAAAGGCGGGCGTTTTGGGCTGGGTACCTGGGAGCGAGGAGCCGGTTGGTCGCTTCGTTGAACTGCATCGCCAGCACTTGGATGACGTTACCTTTTTCCGATTGGCGGTAGACGACCGGAAGCTGATCCCCGGAGCCAATCGTCCGACTGGTTCAACGTTGTCCGAACGGCGGACCTGACTTTGCGAGCCGATTGCACCGACCCGGCAGAGGTCGACAAGCAATCTCCGGAGACTTTTTTATAGTGAGGATAACGAAATGAGAAAGATCATTTTTTGCGCATCGTTGATGGCTTTCAGTGCCTGCAACACCCACGCGCAGAGCACTGTGACCCTGTACGGACGCGTCTCATCGGGTCTCGATTTTGTCACGAACGTTGCAACGCCAAACGGCCAGTCGAAGAACAATTACAGGTTCGGCAGTAACCAGTACGGATACAGCTGGTTTGGCCTGACAGGCAATGAAGACCTCGGAGGAGGCTTGCACGCTGTCTTTAAACTCGAAAGCCTTTTCACCTCTGGAACGGGTCAGACTCCACCTAACACGATCTTTACCCGCGACGCGTATGTGGGTTTGTCCGATGATAAATATGGAAGTATCTGGTTCGGCGAGGCCATGAGCCTGACCGACGAAACCGGTTGGTACATTGACCCGCTGGGGGAGCAGGTAGGGATAGGTGTTGGCAACTTCGCATTCGGGCGGGCGTGGGGTCCCCGGTCAAATGTCGTCACTTACAACTCACCCAATTGGGCCGGCTTCTCCTTCCGCGTGCAGGACGGATTTGGCAACGAGGCTGGAAACTTCCGCGGCGGACGCCAGTTCAGTGTGAGCGCACAGTACACACTCCCCAGCTTCGCCGCGTACGGAGTTTATGAAGAAATCCACGATGCCAACGGAAAGTTTTCAAGCCTGTACGCCGCGTCACGAGAATACATGGCCGGTGCCACATACACGTTGGGCGGACTCAAGTTCTACACCGGCTATCAGCAA
This sequence comes from Caballeronia sp. SEWSISQ10-4 2, assembly GCF_030464885.1. Lineage (GTDB taxonomy): Bacteria > Pseudomonadota > Gammaproteobacteria > Burkholderiales > Burkholderiaceae > Caballeronia. Next base: position 171,786 of record NZ_JALPRJ010000005.1, read on the forward strand.
CTTGTCTCATCCGGACAGGACACAGTCGCCGATACGTTTAATCCTAACGCCGCCACACGCAGTCAGCAGGAGTGGATCGGGGCCTCGTATCGGGTTACCCCTGCCCTCGCCTTCCAGGCCGCCTGGTATCACGGTAACGTAAATCATGGCGGTGGCACGGGAAATCTCGGTGCCATCGGCACCACCTACAACCTGTCAAAACGGACATTCCTCTACCTGACCGTCGGAGCGATGTTCAACGGCAAGAGTGCCGCGTTCCCGGTTGAGACGGCCGACTCTCAACCGCTGCCTGGCCACAACCAGCAAGGTGGCTACTTCGGCATCATGCACTACTTCTAACCGATGGCTTGATGGCGTACAGGCACCTGTACGCCATCGCTTATTGGCGCGCGCAAGCGCGCTTCCAGCGTCGGAACACCACCTCTCCCGCAATCCGGGCAAGGTTCGCCTGCCCGTCCTACACGACGTTGCATCACATCGGGTAAGGCGGGCACAGCCGCGTTAACAAGTGGTTCGTGGCTATACCAGCGGCGTAACCGTGTTTTCCACACCTAGCAAGGCTTTCCCGTAGAGCTCGGCACCAATAGCAGGGAGGACAATTGCATGACGGGCCGCAGTGTTCGAATCACGCCACCAGCGTTGCATCGGACTCGCTTCGGCGAAGCTTCCTGCGCCGTGAGCAAATATCAGTGTGTTCAAAGCGTCGGTGATGTCAGACGCTACGACACCGGTATCAGCGCGAACCCGCGCCCGTGTGATGTAGTCCGGCAATGCATTGCGGCGGGCCAAGTCGTCGATCTCATCCGCAGCACGGAATGCGCGCAAATGTGCACTATCGATCTTCAGCGCAGCTTCCGCTACTTGCACCTGAAATACGGTCGAATCGGTTTGCTTGGTGAACGAGGTGTACGCGATTGCTCGTTGAGGTGCCTTCTCGATCACATCTTCAACGCTGCGCGGCCCATGCCCAGCTGAGGACCGATGAGGAGGATAGACGATACCGGTCCGAATGCGGCGCGATACGCTTCTTCCTCCTTGAACGGAGTCGAATACTCGCCACGGACTGCCGCCATGATGTCCAACAGCCGGTAGTCCGGGACGAATACGTCCTTTCCCACGATACAGTTGCTACCGGATCCACGCATACCAGTGGTGAACCAGGTGTCCTCAATTGCAAGTTCGCTCATTGGGACAAGCGCGAGATATTGAGTCTTGAACGCTCCGTTCTCGTCGTGCTCTACGCAACCGAGCATCGCCCATTGAGCGTGCAGCGAACCTAGCCTTACCCGGCTGCACCTGCTGCCTGGCACCCCCGTTGCGCCTCAGATAACGCCTTTCAGGCACTCCTCCGCGCGCCAGCCGTGCAGCCATTGCAGTGCGTCGTAGAACTGCTCCTGCGTACGGCCGACCCAAAGGGAATTCCGAACTTGTCGCTCGACGCCCTTCGCGTGATAGATACGGCCCATCTCACGCGCCGAATACAGCACGCGCGCAGTGCGCGGAATACGTGCGGTCTCGTACAGCTTGAACGCGGCTTCGAAATCGCCATCTGTCGCAGCGACGGCGGCGCCAAGCGTGACGGCATCTTCGAGGGCCTGGCAGGCGCCTTGCGCCAGGTATTGCGTCATCGGATGCGCGGCGTCACCGAGCACCGTCGCGCGTCCATAGCTCCAGCGCTCGACGGGGTCCCGGTCCGCCGTGGCCCAGCGTTTCCATGAAGTCGGCCGGTCGAGCATCTGATGCGGCAACGGATGAATGCCTTCGAAGTAGGACAGCACTTCCTGCTTGCTGCCTTCGCGCACGCCCCATTCCTCCTTCTCGCGACTGTGGAACGTGACGACGAGGTTATATTGGCGGCCGCCGCGCAGCGGATAGTGCACGAGGTGGCAATGTGGACCGGCCCACACCACAGGCGCATTGATCTGCAAATCCTCCGGCATGTTTTTGACCTCAACGACGGCGCGATACACGACATGCCCTGTCACGCGATGTTCGTCGCCGATCAACGCCTTGCGTATCGCCGACTTCACGCCGTCGCAGCCGATCACGGCATCTGCGTGGTACCGCTCGCCGTTCTGATCAATGACAGTCACGCCGTCGGCATTCTGGTCGAGCTCACAGACCTGCGTGTTGGTGCGGAACTGGATCAACGGATGATCCTTCACAGCTTCGAGAATCGAGAGGTGAATGTCGGCACGATGAATCACGGCATACGGATTGCCAAAGCGCGCACGATACGGGGCACCGACGTCGACTCGTACCACTTCCCTCGCGTCAAGCGCATCCATCAATTTCAGGTAGTCCGTGAATACGGCGCGATTGCGCGCTGCCTCACCGACGCCCAGCGCATCGAGTGCGTTAAACGCGTTTGCGGCCAACTGGATTCCTGCGCCGATTTCCTGGATCTCAGGGGCCTGCTCGAGCAGTTGCACGCGAATGCCTTGACGCGCGAGCGCCAGCGCGGCGGCCAGGCCGCCAATGCCGCCGCCGATCACGAGTACGTGTCGGCCTTTGTTGTTTGTCTCACTCATGACTGTCTCCACTCTCCATACTGCAATCAGGCAATGTAATCGGGCTGGTGCTGCGGCTGCGCGGCGTCGAATGCCGGGTGTTTCGACGCGTGTTCATATACGGCGAGACTGCGCGGATACGGACTCAGATCGCAGTCCATGCGCAGCGCGTTGGCGATCTGCGGCGCGAGACATACGTCGGCGAGCGTCGGTTGCGCGCCAAAGCACCACGGACCTGCGTTGCTGCGTTCGAGCAGACGCTCGACGCCTGCCATGCCCTCCGCGATCCAGTGCCGATACCACGCGCTCTTCTGCTGCGGCGTGACCTTGAATTCCGTTTCCAGATATCGCAACACCCGCAGGTTATTGACGGGATGGATGTCGCACGAGATCAGCGAAGCGAACTCGAGCACGCGCGCGCGTAGTACCGGTTCGGTCGGAATCAGGCGTGGCTCGGGGTACTTCTGGTCGAGGTAATCGATAATCGCGAGCGACTGGCCAAGTTTGAAATCGCCATCGATCAGCGCCGGCACCGACGCCGACGGATTCACGTTCGCCACATAGTCCGCTGCGCGATGTTCGCCGACTCGGATATTGACGGGCAACGTCTCATACGCGAGTCCCTTGAGCGCGAGCGCAATGCGCACGCGGTACGACGTCGAGCTGTTGAAGAAGCTATGGAGTTGCACGAGTAGACCTCCGATCAATGCAGGTTACGTATCTCAGGTCAGATCAGGCCACGCGCACCGTTACCTCTCCAAGACGCTCGACGCCGACCTTCATCGTGTCGCCCTTCTTCACCGCTCCGACGCCTTCGGGCGTGCCCGTAAAAATCACGTCACCCGGTTCGAGGCGGAAGAACTTCGACAGATACGCAACCGTCTCCGCCACCGACCAGATCAGATGCGACACGTCGCTCTTCTGTTTGATCTCGCCGTTGACCGTCAGCCACAGGCCGGCGTTCTCGAAGTGACCGACCTCGCTTGCTGGATGAATCGGCCCGATCGGCGCCGAGTGGTCGAACGCCTTGCCAATCTCCCACGGACGGCCCATCTCGCGCATCTTCATCTGCAGATCGCGGCGCGTCATGTCGAGGCCGACCGCGTAGCCCCATACGTGATCGAGCGCCCGTTCGACCGGGATATCCGAGCCGCTCTTGCCGATCACAGCGACGAGTTCGGCTTCGTAATGGTAGTTCTGCGTCTGCGACGGGTAAGCCTGTTCAAGCGTTTCGCCGTAAGCGACGGGCACGACGGCATCGGTCGGTTTGCAGAAGAAGAACGGCGGCTCGCGATCGGGATCGAAGCCCATTTCGCGCGCATGCGCCGCGTAGTTGCGGCCCACGCAATAGACGCGGCGCACCGCGAATTGAGCGTCGCTACCGGCGACGGGAACAGCGACGGGCGCTTCGGGCGGGAAAACAAAAGCCATGATGAGTTCGACTCGATAGATAAGGGATTAATCAAGCGCCACCCATGCAGCGCGTAGAAAGAAAAGGCATGCGTCTAGCTGCGCTCTTCGCGCAGCAGGTTCAGAGCGGCGAGCACGGGACGATCCGAATAGCTGAACAGCACGCTTTCCGACGATGCCGCGAGTTGCACGGGCGCCCACGACGGCGCAACGAACACGTCGTGCGGCTCGAACGTGAATTCGTGGTTGCCGATCTTGGCCGTGCCCTTGCCAACGACCACGCAGTACACGGTGGCATCGGTACTGCGATACGCGCGGCCCTTGAAGCCCGCAGGCAGGTATTGCATGAAGGTCGCAATGGTCGGCATCGGCCAGCCGCCCGTGGCCGGATTTACGTAGCGCAGCTTCACGCCGTCCCATTCGTCGAGTTCGCCGTTGCGGTACAGCGCGTCGAGCGCTTCGCGGCTGCGTTCGTATGGATAGCTGAAAATCGGTGAAGTGGGATCGGACACGCGATGCCGCACGGGCACCATGTTGTGGCCGAAGCGCGCGAGGCTATCGCCCTCGGGGCGCGACACCGGCTGCGTCATCTCGGGGTAGTTCTCGGCGAAACCGGCGTCCATCTGCGCGACAAGCGGAATATCGAGACCATCGAGCCATACGACAGGCTCTCCGCCCTCTTCCACGGAAGGATTGCCGTGGTCGTGCCATGTCCACGACGGCGTAATGATGAAGTCGCCCGGATGCATCGTCGTACGTTCGCCGTTGACGGCCGTCCACGCGCCCTTGCCTTCGACAATGAAGCGAAGCGCCGACTGCGTATGCCGGTGGCTGGGCGCGATTTCACCAGGCAGGATCAACTGGAGTCCGGCGTACAGGTTCGGCGTCATGCTCGACTTACCGGGCAGGCCTGGGTTTTCGAGCACCAGCACGCGGCGCACGGCTTCTTCCGCGCTGATCACGGAACCCGCCTGCATCACCAGGTCGCGCACCTGCGCGTACTTCCAGATGGCGGGCTGGACTTTCGGTTGCGGCGCTTTCGGCACGAGGTTGTGCAGCGACTCCCACAGCGGGGCCATACGCTGCTGGGCGATTTGTTCGTAGTAGGCCGCGCGCGATGCGCCCGGGTTGTTGTTTGTCATTCGCGTCTCCTTTCCGTGCCACTTGGGTCGGGCGTGTCGGCTGATCACGCGTCGGTCTCGTAGGCCCTATGCATGATTTATATGCGACAAAGCTATACCCAGTAAAATGGCGAAAACATCTAGCCCATATGGTTTCGGATATAGCTTCGCAGCCGTAGCGGGAATCTGCGCTTTTGCGCGGGACCGGAGTAAGTGCTGAAGCACTAACTCCGGATCGACAGAGGACTGGGCAATGGACTGGACTTACCGCCTCCGGCTAAGGCATCTGCAGGTACTGTTGAGCCTCGCGAGCACGGGCAACCTCAGCCAATCGGCAGCGGCGCTCAACACGACGCAGCCGGCTCTGTCGAAATGGCTGAAGGAACTTGAGGAAGACGTCGGCCTGCCCCTCTTCGAGAGGCATGCGCGCGGTCTGCGGCCCACCTCGTACGGCGAGGCGCTGATCGAGCACGCGCGCCGGATCGAAGCGCATCTCGACATTGCGCGTGACGATATGCAGGCGCTGCGCGCGGGCGGCAGCGGCCTCGTCAGTATTGGGACGTCGGGTGTGTCGGCGGCGGACACGGTGCCGCTCGCCGTGTCGCGGCTTCTCGAACGCATGCCGCGCGCGCAGGTGCGGCTCGTCGAAAGCACGATGAACCAGCTAATGCCGCAGCTTGCACGAGGGGAACTGGATATCGTCGTCGGCCGCTCGGGTCAGCAGTACGACGATCCGCGGCTGCAGACCGAGACGCTCTATACGGAGCCGATCAACTTCGTCGCACGGCCTGATCATCCGATAACGGAAAAGGCAAAGCTCGGCTGGGACGATGTGCTCGCGTATTCGTGGATCGTCTGGCCGCAGGGCACGCCCGTGCGCAACGCGCTGGAGACGGCGCTGGCGGCAGCGGGACGCACGCTGCCCGATCACTGCGTCGAATCGAACTCGTCGATTCTCAATCTCACACTGCTTAACAACACCGATCTGGTGGGCGTCGCCTCGCATCGGGCTGCGCTTCGCTTCGAGCAGCTGAACGCGCTTCGTATTCTGCCCATTCAACTCGAAGGCTTCGGCTCAGTGTCGGTCTACTGGCACGCCGAGAACGTCAATCGCGCGGCGGTGGCCATGGCATTGGAAAGTCTCCGCGCTTTCGCGGACCCGCACATGAAAGAATGGCACACTGCTTAACGCCTCGGACGCTACCGCCAGCTCAATCCACGACCGTGTCGCTTTGGGACGCTTGGGTCAGGTTCCTTTCGATCTGATGCATCACTTTCCAAAAAGTACGCATATCCTTCTGAGTGATCCCGTCAAGTGACCCCGAAATCATGTCGGTTAGTTCGGGCAGCAATTCATCTACCAGCCGCTTGCCCTCAGGCTTCAGATTGACAAAGTACTTTCGTCTGTCGTTTGGATCTCGGGTTCGCTGTACGAGGCCGCGCTTTTCGAGGTTATCCAGCGCAGGTACCGCAGTGGTGGATGCAATGCCTACACGCTTGCTGAGTTCCAGCTGGTTCAGTTCACCGCGCTCTGCCAGCACACGAAGGTAGTACCAGTACGCGATAACGATGTTCTCCCTGTCCAGAATCTTCTGCGCTTGTGCGTCGTAGAGCCTGTGCACCGTTCGCGCCATCCACGGCACAGTCCTGCCGCGATCATCAAATACGTCAGAAGATTCTTTCGCTCCCGGTGCGGGTCCCGGTCGTACAGCAACGTTCATAGTTGCTTTCGCCGCAGTGGAGTTTGCCTTGGGCATTCGCTCGTTCCTTGACATAAGGGTGGCCAATCGAACGCGGAGCCGATTGGCAAAAAATATGACGATTACATGCGTCTTGCTAGGAGATTCCCTAGGGTCCTTGACTTTATTCGCCCCAAACAACATCATTCGATATAAATCGATCTGATATAGAATCATCTTTGTGCAAATAATCCGTCGCAAGGAAGATCATACAACAGGTGCCGATGTATTCGTCTGAATCTGCGGAGCCTCTTATGGTGCGGTACCGCAAAACTGACGTGTAACGGGCAAGTGAGACGGCACGAGCGCATTTCAGCTCAGGAAGGATTCATATGCAAAGACACATCCTGGTACTCATACTCTGGCTAATGCCGACCGCTCTACGGATGGCGGCACGCATGTTTCCTTCCGTGCGTGAACATCTCGGCGCGGGGAACTGGCTGATCCAGCTCCGGCTTCGGGACAATAGCCTCGCGAGGCAGCTTCATTTCAGAAACGGCACCGTGTCGGCACGCTGGGGTGTGACTCCTCGGCCCGACGCCGAACTTGTCTTCATGGATGCGGCCACAGCACGCCAGATGCTGGCGCCAACAACCGATCATGCGTTCCTGATTGATGCGCTCAAGAACTTCAAGATCACGCAAGGCGGCAGTGATCAGGCACTCGTCTGGTTCGGTCAACTGGTGAACACGATGAAGACGGCCTCCTGGCGCAGGGGCACCCGGATGAAAGATGGGACCACCCGTTATGTCACGCTCACCAATGGGGGGCCCGTCTTTGTCTTCGTCAAGGACGGCAAGATCATCCGGACAACGCCCATTGATCTCGCGGAGGAGGACGGACCAAGCTGGACCATCACCGCACGGGGTCGCCGGTTTTCGCCTGCACGACGTGCAACCGTCAGCCCGCACGCGCTCTCACTCAAATCCCTCGTTTATTCCGACAAGCGGATTCTTTATCCAATGAAGCGGGTCGATTTCGACCCGAAGGGTGAACGCAATCCTCAGAACCGGGGGATTTCGGGCTACGAGCGTATCAGTTGGGATGAAGCGCTCGACGTGGTCGCAGGCGAAATCCGCCGTATGAAGCAGGAGCACGGCCCCGGTGCTATCGCGATGGCCACGGGTGCGCATCATCAGTGGGGAAACGTCAACTACTACCTGAGCGCCATGCAGCGCTTCGGTAACCTGATTGGATACACCCGCGTCGAAATGAGCCCGATTAGCTGGGAGGGCTGGTACTGGGGTGCCATGCATCACTACGGCAACAGTCTACGTCTGGGCACGCCGAGCTTTTACGGCACGACAGAGGACTGTCTTGAACACGCGCAGGTGATCGTCTTCTGGTCGAGCGACCCGGAGTCGACCAATGGGGTGTACGCCGGGTTCGAGGGCACTGAGCGCCGCTTGTGGGCCAAGCAGCTCGGGATGCAGTTCGTTCACATCGACCCCTACCTGACGCAGTCCGCCCAGTTGCTCGGTGGAAAATGGCTACCGATCAAGCCCGGCACCGATTCGGCGCTCGCGATCGCCATCATGTATGAATGGATGATCAGCGGTAGTTACGATAAGGAATACGTAGCCTCGAAATCGACGGGCTTCGACGAATGGCGCGCCTATGTTCTCGGTGAAGAGGACGGCATGCCGAAGACGCCGGAGTGGCAAGAAGCTGAGACCGGTATTCCCGCGAAAGACGTCCGCAGTCTCGCGACGTTGTGGGCGTCGAAGAAGACGTACCTCGCTGCAGGAGGCCTCGGCGCAGGCTTTGGCGGAGCATGCCGCACGGAGGCGGGGGCCCAATGGACGCGAAGCCTCGTCATGATGATGGCCATGCAGGGATGGGGGAAGCCTGGGATCAACTTTGGCAATCTGCAGATTGGCGCTCCTCAGGACCTGAATTTCTACTTTCCCGGCTATGCCGAGGGCGGAATCTCGGGTGACCTGAATTACACCGCGAGCGCGGCCAACAACTATTGCCGCATGCCTCACATCATCACGATCAATCCGGTGAAGCAGTCTATCCCTCGCCAACGGTTTGCCGAGGCGATCACGCAGGGAAGCGCGGAAGGCTACTTGTGGGACGGCTTCTCGGCTGAAGGGCAATTTGGTCAATACTCGTATCCCAAGCTAGGCCATTCGCGGGTTCACATGCTGTACCGCTACGGCTCTTCTTCTTTTGGCACGGTCCCGGGCTCGAACAGACTCATCGAAGCGTATCGTCATTCATCCCTTGAGTTTGTCGTCAATCAATCGATATGGATGGAGAACGAAGCGCAGTTTGCAGACATCATCCTGCCAGCGTGTACCGCCCTCGAGCGTGACGATATATCCGAATGGGCAAACTGCGGCGGCTACATCCAGCATGCGCAGAGCCAGCTCAATCACCGCATGATGATCATGCAGCACAAATGCATCGAGCCTCTTGGCGAATCCAAATCAGACTATCAAATTTTCCTGGAGATCCTGACAAAACTCGGCTACGGCGGCATGTACTCGGAAGGCGGTGGATCGGAACTGACCTGGTGCGAACGGATATTCAACTCCACGGACCTACCCAGGCGGACCACCTGGAAGAAATTCCTGCAGAAGGGCTATCACGTCGTGCCGCCTCCCAAGGACGATGACAAGCAGCCGGTGGACATGCGCTGGTTCGCAGAGGGCCGCACCAAGGACTTACCGGAAGCGAATCCCCTTCCCGGCGTGTATTCGATTGGATTCGGCCAGGGACTTTCAACGCAATCGGGCAAGTTCGAGTTTGTCCCGTCCAGCCTACGCCGTATCGAGCAGATCGATCCTGCGCGGCCGGCGGTCAACCGATATATCAACAGTCAGAGCGGTGTGAAGCAACGGTTCCCGCTACAACTCGTGACCAATCACCCGGTCTACAGCTTCCATACCCAGGCTGATGGGAAGAATAGCCACATCAGCACGATCAATGAGCACCGGATGAACGTTGGAGGCTACCGATACTGGGTCCTGCGAATGAGCCCCAAAGATGCTTCGGCGCGCGGCCTGCGCTCGGGCGATCTGGTCCGGGTCTATAACGGCCAGGCGTCGGTCATCTGCGCAATAGACGTGTCGCAACTCATCAAGGATGGCGTTGCGCGCGGAAACGAATCATGCGGCGAACTCGATCTGATCCACACTTCGGTAGGTATCGTTGATCGTGGAGGTTGTCTCAACCTCCTGACTCCAGGGCGAAAGATGAGCCTGACCGCAGACGGGATTGTTCCGAACAGTTGCTGGGTGGAGGTAGAGAAATGGAACGCGACAATGGAAAAGGCAGCATGACCGGCTGGGCGCTCGTAGTGGACGTTTCCCTCTGCATCAATTGCAGAAACTGTGTGATCTCGACAAAAGACGAGTACACCGGCAACGAGTTCCCGGGCTATTCGGCACCGCACCCTCCGGAGGGCCTCGATACGATTCGTATCGAACGCCACGTTCGAGGCGAGGGGTCGCTGGTGGACGTGACTTATATACCGAAGATGTGCAATCACTGCGACAACGCGCCATGCGTTAAGGCGGCGACCGATGGGGCAATCTATAAGCGCCCGGACGGCGTCGTGATCATTGACCCGGAGAAGTCACGAGGCCGACGGGATCTGGTGACGACGTGCCCCTACGGCATGATTGAATGGAACGAACAGGAACAGGTGCCGCAGAACTGGAATTTTGACGCGCACTTGCTTGACGCCGGATGGAAAGAACCGCGTTGCGCACAAGCCTGCCCGACAAAGGCGCTACGTGCGCTAAACATGCCAGACAGAGAACTGGAAGAAATGGTAAAGAAGGAACACCTGTCGGTCATTAACCCCGAGTACGGCACAGGGCCTCGCGTCTTCTACCGCAATCTGGATGACGCGCTAAGCCATCTGGTAGCAGGCAACGTCTGCGAAACCACTGGCGACGGTCGACTCCGAAACCTGGAAGGTGTTGAGGTTGTGCTGCACGACTCCGCCGGCGGTGGCGAACGCACGACAACGACTGACCATTTCGGGGATTTCCGGTTCTCAGGTTTAACTGAGCAGACTTCGACAATCGAACTGCGGATCCGAAAGGACGGTAACGAAAAAATCATCGCGACAAGAGCGCGCATAGGGAGCGTCAACCTCGGCACGCTGTTGTGTTGATGTCTTATGTGATAGCGCCGAAGCGCGTTAAAGCATTTTCCGTATTATGACATTCGTAGGAGACTTAAGCATGGAGCTGAACGACAAGGTGGCGGTTATCACGGGCGGAGACAGTGGAATCGGATTCGCTTCGGCACGCCTGTTCCTCGAAGCGGGTGCGGATGTCGCCATCATGAGCAACAATCCGGAAACGCTTAACGTCGCTCGCAGTCAGCTTGGCGCCAAGGTCGTGACGATTGAGGCTGATGTCACGGATACCAAGGCTCTCGGCGCCGCCTTCGCAGAAGTTGGTCGCCAGTTTGGTCATATCGATGTCTTGTTTGCAAGTGCTGGCGTAGCATCCCCCACCCCTTTGGAAGACGCATCCAGTGAGCTCTTTGAACGCATACTCAGGATTAACATCGGCGGAAGCTTTTATACGGTACAGGCCGCGCTTCCATACCTTCGTTCCGGATCATCCGTTATCCTTATCGGATCCGTCGTAGCAACAATGGGAATTGCAGGATTCGGGGCGTACGCTGCGAGCAAAGCTGGACTATCGGGCATGGCACGCGCGCTGGCCTCAGAGCTCACGCCCAAAGGCATTCGTGTGAACACGCTGGTTCCTGGTCCCACTCGAACTCCAATCTGGGGCACCATCGCTCATACGGAGAGGGAATTGCAGGAGCTCGAGAAAAGCCTGATCAGAAGTATTCCCATTGGCCGTCTCAACGATGCCGAGGAGGTAGCCCAAGCCGCGCTTTTCCTCGCTTCGGATTACTCAAGTAGCATGCAGGCGGCGGAAATCGTTATCGATGGTGGAGCATCCCGTGCCCCACAGGGCGCACCCGCATATCGCGTCTGATTGATTGTCCACGAAAGATTCAGGAGGGGCCGTAGACCGTATTTTCGGCCAGCAGCTCGTGCCGTAACCTCATTCCTGACTCGATGAAGGAACACAAGGCAGACACCGGTGCGTCGAAATCGGGCACGCCGGTGTCGTCTCGGTCAAATGCCATCCTCGCTTCAGGATCCCTCAGTAATACGAATTTATAACGGTATATTCTTGCTACTCTCCTTCAAATTGCAAAGCTTTCGAGGCTTGCCGGATGGAACAGCTCGCGCGGTTCAAGCCGGCGACTTGACAGCCCCTCTGCAAAATGGCGGGCGAGAAAGCGGTCAATAGGATGCTCATTGTCCGAGAAGCCGTATGACCAGAAGTCCGTACCCATCAGTTTGCGAGCGGCACGTAGCTGGTCCTCAACGAACGGCAGTGTGACTTTGGTGGCCGCCGTATCGCTCAGCCGTGCCAACGCGAGGGCTTTAGACTTCTCAAATGCCTTCATCAATGCGCCCGGCAGCCAGGGATGACTCTCTGCCAGCGTCTTCCTGACTCCAAGCGTGTGCATGATCGGAAACAGCTTCGTACGCGCGTACCAGTCTGTTGCGGCTTTGTGCGGATCGTCGAACAGATACTTGACCTGGGGATGCCCACGGTCAAAGCATGAAGGCGCTCGCGGTCCAATGACGGCATCTATTTCCCCGTCCGCCAGCAGGCTCGATATCGTCTTGCCTTCCGGCGCGTTCTCCAGCTTGACATCCGAAGGCAAGTTCAGCGTTATTTTCTCCACCCTTGTCGGATCTTCGTATCCACCGCGCACCCAGGTCACATCAGAGGGCTTTACGCCGTACTCCTCCTCGAGAAAAAGACGGACCCAGACGTTTGCCGTCAACTGATATTCCGGCACGCCGATGCGCTTGCCCTTCAGATCTTCCGGGCTGTCAATGCCCCTATCCGTGCGCACATAAATCGACGTGTGTCGAAAGGCTCTCGACGGAAAGACCGGCACGGCGATGTAGGGTGAGGTTCCTGCAGCGGTCTTCACTGAGTAGCTGCTGAGCGAGAGTTCGCAAATATCGAAGTCCGCGTGTCTGAAAGCGCGAAAGAAGATCTCCTCGGGATCCTGCAACATGAAGACCGGGTCCACGCCCTCGATTTGAACCTCACCATCGACCAATGGCCTGATCCGATCGTAGTTGCCTACGGCAACGGACAACTGAAGCTTGCTCATTGTTTCTCCTCTTGCTGAAAATACAACCTTTGCGAGGTTGAGGCTTTGCCTGTGCCCATGGACGTTCCAGACGAACGGGCAACGTTGATCTCGATCTGCAATCATCAATATTAGATTTATATCGAATCATCTTTTATGGAACGATTTCTGTCAAGAAATTCTGAGACCGTCATGTGCCGAGATGTTCGCAAGAAAACGCAAGGGTCACGCATCAAGGCTGGATGGGAAGCATGTGCGCCTGCAGCAAGAAGAACCGAGACAAGACTTGCCCGGAGATCCCCTTGAATTCCTTGACATTATCCATCCCGAAACGCATCATTCGATATAAATTTATTACTTAAAGCATCATGCTATATCGTATGATTTGACTAAGACGCGATGCGCACTACGCTCTAGTGATGAGACCGCTTTTCAGCGGCGCGCGTGCACACCGATTTCCGAACAGATCTGACAGAAACTCTTAAGACAGGACAAACGCCATGGGTACCGCAACGACGGAGAATTGGGACCGCGAGGTCGACGTCATCATCATGGGTGCAGGCGCCGCCGGCATGACGGCGGCGATTGTGTCGAAGAACGAGGGGCTTGTACCGCTCGTTCTCGAGAAGACCGATCAGGTCGGCGGAACTTCGGCGTGGTCGGTGGGAATGATGTGGTTCGTCGACAGCGCACCAATGCAGGCCGCTGGTTTCAAAGATTCATTTGATAAAGCGCGGAAATACTTTGCCAGGACTGTCGGTACGAGTGTCGACCGCTCATTGCAGGAAGCCTACATCCTCGAAGGCCGAGCCGCCCTCGACTATATGTTGCGCAACTCCGCGCTGGAGGTAGTGGCAGTCGACTACCCGGACTACCACCCCGAACTGGAGGGAGGCATGTTCGGTCGCGCTCATGCCCCGCTGGAATTCGACGCTCGCAAGCTTGGGCCGCACTTCAAGAATCTACGTGCTCCGCTACCGGCGTTTGCTCCATTCGGTGGAATGATGCTTGACCTTGTCGACTTGCTCCACTTCCTTTCCTTCACGAAGTCAGCCCGGTCGTTCTTCCACGTGATGAAACGCTTTTTGCGCTATGGCGTGGATCGGCTGAGCTATCACCGTGGCACCCGACTCGTTGGCGGAAACGCTCTCATCGCTCGCCTGTACAAGACCATACTGGATCGGCAAATCGAAATCTGGCTGAGATCGTCCGCCACCAAACTGATCATCGATGACGGTACCGTCACAGGCGCAGAAGTGGTTCGGGACGGCCGCACGATTCGAATCCGCGCTCGCCAGGGCGTGGTCATTGCGACCGGGGGCTACCCCGGCAGCCAGGAAATGCGCCAGGAACACTCACGCAAGCCCACAGTCGACCTGACACTCGGACTGCCTGGCAACGTTGGCGAAGGTATTCGTCTAGGTCTATCGGCCGGGGGGCGACTTGACCACAACTCCGAGGACACGGGTTTCTATGTGCCAATGTCAGTGCTTTCGAAGGAGACGGGCGATAAGGTGTTGTGGGGGCACTTCATGCTTGACCGTCCCAAGCCCGGCTTCATTGCAGTGGGCAAGGACGGGAACCGCTTCACCAACGAGGCGGCGTCGTACCACGCTTTCACCCTCGGGATGTTCAATGCTGGCGCCATCCCTGCCTATCTTATTGCCGACGCGGCGGCAGTAAAAAAGTACGGCATTGGCGTCATCCTACCCGGCAGTTTGTCGCTGCGGCGCTATGAGAAGGCGGGATACCTCTTCAGCGGCCAGACGCTGGCTGAACTTGCCGGCAAGATCGGCGTCGACCCGAGCGGACTGGAACGCAGCGTCGCGCGCAACAACGAATTTGCAGCCACTGGCGTAGACGCAGATTTCGGGAAGGGATCGTCCGCCTACAACATTTACAAGGGTGACCCTGCACACTCACCGAACCCCTGCCTTGGGCCCATTGAGCGAGGGCCCTTTTACGCTGTCAAGCTGATGCCGGGAGACTTCGGTACAAGCCGTGGTCTCGTGACCGGAAGTCACGGCGAAGTTCTTGATCGTGATAACCGTCCAATTCCTGGACTTTACGCTTGCGGTAACGATATGAACTCGCCGGTGGGCGGACACTACATTGGTGCCGGGATTACACTCGGGCCCGCGTTGACGTTCGGATATCTGGCCGCCATGTCCATTGCTGGAAGTGGGCGGGCGTTGGTCGGCAGCAATGCGAACACTGCCTCCTCTGCCACCGCTAAAGTTCGCATCGCTTAGTAGTGCCCTTGTAGGATCGGATAGCGCGAATGAGTTGCCCCGATGCCTCCGGCTCCGTAGTCGCGGCGTGGTGCCTGCTTGGGGCTTGGCTTTCACAATCGCGTCTGGAAAGCTTATGCAATAAGGCCTTGGGCATTTTTTGCGGGATACGCGATGTCGCGAGTACGCGAAAACCCCAAGATACCTTTTAGCCGTGCGGCGAAACGCACCACGGACTTCTCCCCGAGCGAGTTCGCACAACGCTTTATGGAGGACGAGTCGTTTTGGATGTATCGACTATGGGTATGACCTGGGCAGACGCGTCGTGGCAGGTTCCAACTGTATTCGGGTACCCCCACAGGGCGATACACCTGCCGCCGGGCCGCAATTTCTCCCCGTACGAGTTGAATGGCCGCTTCGGAGAAGCGGGTTCGAGCGACTGCTTCTGTGGCCGGTCTTTGCCCTAAAAAAACGGTGCGCTCTCCCATAAGAAGAACGCACCGGCACATGCCTCTCGCAGCAGCGTGAAATTTTCTAAAACAAAGGAATTCTACGAAACTATCGTATTAGATAGCAGTTCAGAATGAATGTTGCATCCCCACATAGACGCCTGACTGGCTATGACCATAAAGCGGGTTTTCGTTGTATCCCGAAGAGGTCGTTCCGCCATTGCCTGCGGAGTTTGCATCAAGCCCGAAGTTTGCACCTTTGCTATTGCGTACCGTTGCAATTTGCATATCGACCAAGGTGCGCTTGGACAAATTGTATGAACCACCGATCGAGTAAATGGTGGCGTTGCCCCCGCCGTTATTCGCATTGACGTGGTACACAGCTCCCATGAGCGCTGCTGCGGGAGTGGCCTGCCAGGTAACGCCGGCCCATTCCTGATCAGTCGTCGTCGGTGTACCTGACGAAGTACCCGTCATACCGGACGTCCGCGACGCTTGATACACGGCCTGAAGCTTGACTTGGCCAAGGAACACGTTGAGTCCAGCAAAGTACTCGCGCGATGCCGAGAACGGATTGTTCAACAGACCATTCACCGTGCGAAGCTCGTCATACAAGCCACGGACTTGGAACAAGGACGTCGTGTATGTCAGTTGAAGGCCGTCGGCCCGCCCCTGGGACGTCGTGCCATTACCGTTCCAGCTCGTCGCGTTTGACAACGAATACTGTCCGTACACGTCAAAACCGCCAAACTTCACAGATTGATACGACACGTTGTTGCTGGATTGCGGCCAGTTACGGCCACGGACAAGCGATGCGGACGACCAGGCTGACTGGCCAAACGGATCGAAGTCCCACAGGCCGTTCGAAATAAACAGTTCGCGTCCCAGCAAGAAGGTACCGAACTTGTCATTGGCCAGGCCGACCGTCGCCCAACGATTCCAGATTGAACCTGATGAGCCGAGTGCTCCCGTCGTCGTGCTGAAGCTGCCTTCCAACTGGAATACAGCCTTCGTGCCGCCGCCCAGATCTTCCACACCCTTCAAGCCCCAGAGACTCGTGCCAAAGTCGCCACTCTCCGCTCGCAGACGCGACGTGGACGCCGAATAGCCGGTGTTGGGCAAACCGCTCATGTACTCAAAACCAGCGTCCAGGCGGCCATACAAAGTGATACTGCTCTGGGCTTGTGCCGCTGTCCCGATCGCCAATAATGCTGCCGCCAGCCATGCCTTTCTCATAGTCTCTCCCGATAACGCAATGGAATAAAAAATATACGCAAGATCCAATCATATGAATGCCTGGCTGAGCGTCGTTAGATTGGGAAAGCAATTGGAATATTTTGAGCAATGCCTTATGTTAAGGCGCGAAAATATTACGAATATTTCCGATTACTTTTCCATTATTTCGACGCCGCACCTGCCTCATATCTCTTGCGGCGCCTAATCTAGCAAGAGCAAGCATTAGCTGCACAAAAAATTACGACATCTCAAATTTTTGTCATCTTATGGCAACATAGGGTATTAACTTATGGCGCAAAATCGACTAACTTTCATTGACGAATCATAATAAAATGTAAGAAACAGGTAATAATAGATATCAAATGAAACATACCGTAAATGTTTATTATTAAAATAAACATTTGACGTGCGAATCAATTGCTATCTTGTGTCAGCCCTCATCGTATAACTGCCCGTCGAAGTAAAATACTGCGATAAACTTTAATGAAAATTGTCACTCTCGAGCATGATCCTGATGTGTCTTCTTCGCTGAATCGCACCCTTAGATTGGCGGGCTATCACAGCAAGGGGCACAGCGCCGGAGATGCGTTACGCCGGACCTTGCGCGCCGGCACGTTTGATCTTGCGATCCTTGATTGGGATATGGCGGACACTCGCGATAATGCCATGCTAGATCTTATCCACCAATCCTTCCCTTTCGAGTGGCAGGTTATCTTCGTTATCGGTAATTCGGAAGATAAAAAGGCGTTAGAAAGTCTGCACCGACCGTGTCACTACCTGGTGAAACCGATACCAATTTCAAACCTGCTCACGCGCGTGAAGCTTTTCCTGCAGCATGTGTGGCGCAAGGAGCCTGTAAATAACGAGATGCAGTTCGGGCCTTACAGCTTTGAGCCGGCCAACAATGTGGTCAGGATAGGAGACACGGAAATACCGCTAACACCAAAGGAATATGCGCTCGCATTGCTGTTACTTCGGAGTTTGTCCAACCCCTTATCCCGAGTGTACATTTCGGAGAAGATCTGGTCACGTGGCGAGAGGATCAACGCGCGCACAATTACAACGCATCTTTCGATGATTAAATCCAAATTGAAATTCTCTCAATATGGCTATCGATTAATGCCGATTTATAATTATGGTTATAGACTTGACAGCGTTGCAAGCGATTCTGAATAGCGTGCTAACAAGGCTGGTCGTAAACCGGCCACACTAACTCAGAATAAATCATGTGCGCGCCACCGACAGGTCGGTCAGGTATTGTCAACTTCCGGGTAGCCTGGCATGGATGCGGCGATAATGTCACCCATGAAACCAGTGTCGCCGCAGAACACACCTGTCACCGACAACCCGCTGTCCTACGCAGGCTATCGCTTCCCGCCCGATGTGATCAGCGATGCGGTGTGGCTGTACTACCGTTTCCCGCTGAGTCTGCGCATGGTCGAGGAGTTGCTGGCTGCGCGCGGCATTGAACTTACGTACGAGAGCGTGCGACGCTGGGCGGTGAAGTTTGGCCTAGGCATTGCCCGACGTATCCGGTCGACCGCCCTGGGGCGCGGCGACAAGTGGCACCTCGATGAGGTGGTCGTCACGATCAACGGCAAGAAGCACTTGCTGTGGCGTGCGGTGGACCAGCATGGCGCGGTGCTTGACGTGCTGGTGCAAAGCCGGCGCGACCGGCACGCATCCATGCGCCTCATGCGCAAGCTGCTCAGGAAGCACGGCCGTGCGCCGCGTGTGCTGATCACCGACAAGCTCAAAAGCTACGCGGCGGCGAACCGGGATCTCGGTCTGAGCGGTGAACACCGCCAGCATAAGGGGCTGAACAACCGGGCGGAAAACTCGCACCAGCCGATGCGGGTCCGCGAGAAGGTGATGCGCCGCTTCAAATCAGCACGTCATCTGCTACGGTTCGCTTCGGTCCGCGATCAGGTAGCCAATCTGTTTATGAATTGCCGCTACCACACCGAAGCAAAGCAAAAGCGGGCGCTACGCACCCATGCGTTCGAGGCGTGGGCAAGCGTAACGGGTGCCCCGACGTTAGAGCGCCATGTCTCTTAAGTTAGCTATCCTTAAGTATTGCGTGTTCGGTCGCACGTCGACCAATAAGTTGACAGTACCCTGATCACATCGGGCGGGAATCGGTAGCCCGAATAGGAAATAGCGTCGTTGGAAGGCGTGTTGTGCTGCAAATCAGTTCGTTTCATGCCCGAGATTGTCGCTGCATTTCCGCTAACATGCCAACGACGTGACAGTACCCGTGCACTGCCGCTACAACAAGAACGCGCAAGAGAAGCGGTCGGCACGCACGCAAGCCTTCGAGGCGTGGGATGCCGTGACCGGACATTCGATGCGGGATCGTCTCGCTGCATAATTAAGGAATACGTACATTATATGACACCGCTCGCGCGACCTTTAATAACGTGACAGTACCGCTTACAGGGGTAGAACGGTCATTCAGCAAGCCTCGCTGGCTAGTACAACATCCCCTAAATAGGTTTATTAATTATCTGACTGTAAATAGGGCTCCAGGAGCGTGACAACCAGTTGAGCCATCTCGTCGAGCGGCCCCGCGCCCGGCAGAGGTTCCCATCGCCCACTATGGCTGCGAAAGGCTGCTCCGTAAAGA
>NZ_JALPRJ010000060.1 GCF_030464885.1 Caballeronia sp. SEWSISQ10-4 2
CGGACGTGGCCGTCTTGCAGAAGGAATCCCGGTCCTTTAGGGCCGCGAGGACGTCAACTGTATATGGCGGGCTTTTCTCGGTTGCACTGGTGGCGGCGACGCTCTTTCCGCTCCAGTCCGAGGCATTGCTGGCGGGTTTGCTGATCGCCGGCAAGCAGCCGGTCTGGATGCTCGTCGCGGTGGCAAGCGTGGGTAATGTGGTGGGCTCGACCATCAACTGGGCGATGGAACGATCGATCGAAAAGCTGCGCGAGCGCCGCTGGTTCCCGATCAAGGCGCGCGCGCTCGAACGTGCGGAGCAGTGGTACCGGCGCTTCGGGCGCTGGACGCTGCTGTTGAGCTGGACGCCGGTGATCGGCGATCCGTTGACCATGATCGCGGGCGTTTTACGCAAGCCCTTGTGGTCGTTCTTGCTGATCGTGGCGATCGCAAAAACGGCACGTTATGCGGTGATCGCTTTCTTGCTGACGATGTGAGGCGCCTGGCTGCCGCCGTCCGCTCGCGTGGTTCGACACAGTCGGTCTGATCGGCTCAATCGGCTTACTTCGCCGCAGCGCGGCTTAACCGGCGCAAGCGCGCCTGATGATGCCGCGCGCTCAGCCGCTTGAACAGGCTGCCCGCGTGAGGATCGCCGAAATGGAACAGCGCGGTGCAGCGCACGCTGGTTGGCAGGCACGGCTCGTTAGCGTGCAGTGAACGCATTCCCCAGAAGAAATAGATATTGCCCGGCCGCATGCGTACCGTGCGCGCCGACATCGCCCGCTGCACCGCGCCTCTCTTCCACAAGCGGCAAGCGAGCGGACTTTCGACAATCAGCTTCTCGACGATGTTGAACACAGGCCGCCGCCGCACACCGCGCAGGTTCGGGTACATCACGAGGTCGCCGGGCAGTTCTCCTTCACCATCGGGGATCTGCAGCGGAATCAGCGCGGTGACCACGTACGAATCATAATGAAAGAGCCAGGAATGTTTGGCGCCCGTGCCGCCTGACAGCGCGCGGATGGACGTGGCAATGCGTGATTCGAGGGGCGCTTGCTTCATCTCGTGGCTATACAGCCCCTCGAGCACCTTGTGCAATGCCGCAGACGTCGAGAGCGCCGCGAGCGGGCTGTCCAGTATCCAGTCCGGGCCGGCCAAACCAAGATATTCGACCTTGCGCCGCTTCAGCTCACCGTCGACGTACACCCGCATGCTCTCGATCAGCGGCGCCGCGATCACGTCGTGCAGAACGGCGAAACCGGTGGTGTCCATGGCTCGCGCCAGCGAGTCGATATCCGCGGCGGACAAGCTTGGCAGCGGATCGGCGGCGAACCCGGCGTCCAGATGTTCGGCAAACCATGCAGGCGCCGATACGTCGATGTTCATTGTGTCCCCGTCTGGTAAGCAGCTTTGGCAGAGTCCGGAAATCATAGGTTGCCTGACCGGCATGCAATGCGCGCTCACCCACACATTGGATAACAAGGGGATCGGGCTATCTCCTCAGAGGAAACTCTCAGGCGCTCGACGCCCGTATGGATGCGCCGTCGCCAGAACACGAACTTCCAAGCTGACCGGCGCCTGACGTGTTCAACCCTGCGCTTCCAGTACCAATGGCTCCCCGCGATGATCCCCGCCGCTCGCCTCGCGCAACCACATCGCGCCATACAAGCGCTCAAGGTCGCGGGTAAATTGCCGGGTGTCAAACAGCGGACAGGAAAGGCGCTGCGAGATCAATCGTGAACGCATGCAACCAAGCCTGGCGGGGTCACGGGCTAACGAAAGAGCGAGCTGAAAGTAGACTTCGTCATCCGCTGCTACAAGTTCTTCCAGCCCGACGGCATGAACACGGCTCGCCCCCACTCTGCTGGCGAACAACGTTCCAGGCCGGGTAACCATCGGCACGCCGGCCCAGAGTGCATCGCTGCCGGTCGTGTGCGATCCGCACGGAAAGGTGTCGAGCGCCAGGTCCGCCCACTGCAACCGCGCGAGATGCTCCGTTTGCGGCAACCTCTCTGCAAAAACGAGACGTGTCGAATCGATGCCGCGTGCTGCAACGAAGCGTCGCCAATTCTCGGCGGCCTCATCGATTGGGGGCTTCAGCAACCACAGCACGCTCTGCGGAATAGCCAACAGCAGACGGCACCAGATCGCGAACATGTCCGCGTTGAACTTGAACGTCTGATTGAAGCTGCAGAACACGAAACCCTGTTCAGGCAATCCCGCCGCGACTCTTGAAGGACGTGCTCCGCACTCGCGCCAACTTCGCGACACAAGCGTGCGACGCAAGATTAAACTGACGATTTAATTTGTTGATTAAACGTTTGCGCTAATTGTCTGGATGCTACATAAGCTGGACATAACGGATTTTTTGCCCTCTGTTTGCGGCTTTAACCACAGAACTATTTGCTAATCTGCGTTAAGTGGCAAAAACAAATCGCCTTGAAGTAGACTCCCGGCTTACAAGGTATAAGCCGTATCACTATTACCGTCCTTGCATGAGGGCGTAGTGTAATTACTACTGGTTACGCCGGTATCGCTATTTTCGCGTTCATTTAGCTGAAAGCTTTCTCCCTCTAACACCATGGCCATGACTCTCGACTATCTGCTGGATCGGCAAATTTCTTCGCAATGGCGTGGCGTACTGGTCGCCCTCGCGGAAGAGTTCGACACCCAGATCGGTCGCGACGAGCTCCGTCAGTTAATGCAGCGGGTAGGACGCCGTTTTGCCGCCGCTCACCCGTTGCCGCCGTGCGGCACCACGCCCGAACTCGGCGCCGCGTTGAATGCGGTCTGGAATGACGTCGACTGGGGGTTTGTCGAAGTGGGCGACGAGCCGGATTATCTGCGCATCGTCCATTGTTGCCCGCCGTTGCTCGCGTTCGGCGCGAACGCGCTTCCGTGGACCCCCGCGTTTCTAGAAGGTGCGTATCAGGAATGGTTAAGCGCGCTCGGCGCGCAAGGATTGTCGGTCGTACAAGCAGGCGAGTTCGACGAAAGCGCTGCAGTCGAGTTCAGGCTTGGCCGTTATAGCAACTGAGATAACAACTGAGGCCAGATCCGGCTTGCTGGTCAAGCCGGAAGCTGAATCTGGTGTTCACGTAACCCTGACTCATGCAGTATCGGTCCGGCATCGGATCAGGCAGTCAATCAGGCATTGCCCGCATCGGCGCCGAAAAGCGCGAGACGCCACTGGCCAGTGAGCGTCGAGGCACGGGCCAAAGTACAACCGAGAGTACGAGGACGCAGCACATGAACCCTTCGCGCGATATTGAGAAGCTGTTCGACAAATTTGGCGGTGATGCCGGCAATTATCAGGAAATCGGCCGCGAAAACGAGGCTATTCACGCCCGCACGCGCTGGCCGCTGCTCGCAACACTCGACCTCTCGCAGCCATCTATTCCGAACATCGCGCCTCGCCGCGATAGCCTGCTGCCGCAGACGCACGATCGCTCCGGCGAGCATCGCAGCGTGCCGAACAGTCTGACCCAACCGCCGGGCGCGGCGCCGGTCAACCGCGGCAAACCGCCGCTGTTTGCGCGCGCTCATCGTAAGACGGTTCCGCCGGTCGCCAACGTGAAGCTGCCGGATGCGCCAGTGGGTGCAGCGCGCTTTTCGGCTTTGGCCGATGTGGTCGAAGAGACCTCGAACGCGGAGCAAGCGGAAGCCCCAGCCGTGCCGGTCGTCGCCGCACAGCCGCAACCGCCCCTGCAGCCTCTGTCACAAACATTGTTGAGGCCGCAACAAGCACAACAGCCACAGCAGCCGCAACCGCGCTCGCAGCCACTCGCTACGCCGGTGCCTGTATCCACGCCTGCCGAAGTCACCGAAGTCACTGGCTTCGCAGCGGCGCTGCAACGCTCGCGCCCTGCTGTCAAATCACCGTCATTGCCGCGCGTGCCAACACCGGTAGCAGTGACCGCCCCAGCGCCAGAGCCTGAACCCAAACCCCAATCGATCCTCGGCAAGCTGTTCCGGCCGCAAGCGCAAGCTCAGCCTGCCGCACAAATGAGCGCCCCGCCGCCGGATTTGCTGGAGGCAATGTTCCAGCGTCTGCGCGAACCTGTCGTGTCAGCAGCGGCTCCCGCACCCGTCAACTCGCCGCTGAAAGCGCCGGCCCCAGTCGCCGGTTCGTGGCTCGCCAAGCGCAACTCACCGTCATGAAAGTCATCACCGTCGTCTCGGCCAAGGGCGGTGTCGGTAAAACCACGCTCGCGGCGAACCTGGCCTCGGTGCTCGCCGCACGCGGGCGGCGCGTCATCGCGCTCGACCTCGATCCACAGAACGCCTTGCGCCTGCATTTCGGCATTCCGCTCGACAGCATCGACGGTCTCTCGCGCGCCACGCTCGCCGGAGACGCATGGCAAACCGTGATGTTCGACGGCGTCGACGGCGTCACGGTCTTGCCGTACGGCGCGGTGGTCGAAGACGATCGCCGCCGCTTCGAGGCGCACATCGACCGCGACCCGCAATGGTTCGCGCAAGCGCTCGACAAGCTGGGACTCGATGCCGCGGACATCGTCATAGTCGATACCCCGCCGGGGTCCTCGGTCTACACGCGCACGGCCCTCTGCGCGTCGAACTTCGCGCTGAACGTGGTCCTGGCCGATGCCGCTTCGTACGCGGCCATCCCGCAGATGGAACGCATGATCGACGCCTACGCCACGCCGCGTGCGAACTTCGTTGGCACGGGGTACGTGGTGAACCAGGTGGACCAGTCGCGGCAGTTGACGAAGGACGTGCTCAAGGTGCTGCGCAACCTGCTCGGCAACAAGCTGTTCCCGGGCGTCATCCATCTGGACGAAGGCGTGAGCGAATCGCTTGCCTGCGACACCACGCTGATTCACTACGACCCGTTGAGCCAGGCCGCCGCCGACCTTCGCGCGTGTGGCGAATGGCTCACCCATGCAATCGATTCCACGCAGCTCTCGCCAAGGAGCGTCGCATGAGCAAGCCACGCGCACGGCCATTGTCCGAGGCCGACGAAGTTCCGTCGCGGCTGGAACAGTTCGTCGATTCACGCATCTGGAGCAGCCGGATCTTTACGACGCTGCTCACCCTGTTCGCCCTCACGACGATGTACTTCGTCTGGACGGTGCCGCTCGCGTTCGCCGAGCAACTGGCGTTCGCGTGCGTCTGCTTTGCGTTCGCACTCGCGTTCCGGCGTCTGCGCGGCCAGTACGCCACGCTGGTGATGATCATGCTGTCGGTGGCGGTCACCGGCCGCTACATGTACTGGCGGCTGACCGAGACGACCGTCTGGGAACGTCCGCTCGACGCCGCGTGGGGATTGCTGCTGGTCTCGGCCGAGGTCTACTCGGCGATCGTGCTGATGCTCGGTTATTTCCAGACCGCCTGGCCGCTGCAACGCAAGCCGCTGCCCCTGCCGGAAAACCGCGATGAATGGCCGACCGTCGACGTCTTCATCCCGACGTATAACGAGCCGCTCGGCGTGGTCAAGCCGACCATCTACGCGGCGCTTGCCATCGACTATCCGGCGGACAAGATCTCGATCCATGTTCTCGATGACGGCCGCCGTCCCGAGTTCAAGGCGTTCTGCGAAGAGGTCGGCGTCACCTGGACGATCCGCACGCACAACCGGCATGCGAAGGCCGGCAATATCAACGAAGCGCTGAAGATCACGAAGGGCGAATATCTCGCGATCTTCGACTGCGATCACATTCCTACGCGCTCGTTCCTGCAGATCGGCCTCGGCTGGTTTCTGCGCGACAAGAAGCTGTCGATGCTGCAAACACCGCACCACTTCTTCTCGCCTGACCCGTTCGAACGCAATCTCGGCACCTTCCGCAAGGTGCCGAACGAAGGCGAGTTGTTCTATGGGCTGGTACAGGACGGCAACGACCTCTGGAACGCGACCTTCTTCTGCGGCTCGTGCGCGCTGCTGCGCCGGACGATGGTGGAAGAGATCGGCGGCATTGCGATTGAAACAGTGACGGAAGACGCGCATACGGCGCTGAAGCTGCACCGTCTCGGCTATACCACCGCGTATCTCGCGATCCCGCAGGCAGCGGGGCTTGCCACCGAAAGCCTGTCCGGCCACATCGGGCAGCGAATTCGATGGGCGCGCGGCATGACGCAGATTTTCCGCATCGATAACCCGCTTACCGGCAAGGGTCTCAAGCTCGGCCAGCGGCTGTGTTATCTCAACGGGATGATGCACTTCTTCTACGGCATCCCGCGTCTTGTGTTCCTCACGGCGCCGCTGTCGTATCTGTTTTTCGGGGCGCACGTGATCCACGCGGCGGCCGGCACCATCGCCATCTTTGCGCTGCCGCACATGATGCACGCGAGCGTCACGAACTCGCGCATGCAGCGCTCGTTCCGGCATTCGTTCTGGGCCGAAGTCTATGAGTCCGTGCTGGCGTCGTACATCACCGCGCCTACCTTGCTCGCGCTGATCAACCCGAAGCTCGGCAAGTTCAACGTGACGGCGAAAGGCGGCCAGATATCGAAGGATTACTTCGACTACGCCATCTCACGCCCGTACCTGATCCTGCTGGTGCTGAACCTGCTCGGGTTTATCGCGGGGATCGTGAACATCTACCTGCACTGGGACGTAAGCAGCGAAGTGAACACGGTCCTGCTGAATCTCGCGTGGACCACCTACAACATGCTGATCCTCGGCGCGAGCGTCGCGGCCGCGAGTGAGCGCCGGCAAGTGCGCACGACGCATCGGGTGGAGATGAAGATGCCCGTGATGCTCAAGTTCTCGACGGGCCGCACCCTCGCCTGCGAAACCATGGACTACTCGGAGGGCGGCGTGGGCGTGAGGCTGCCTGGCGACCTGGAAGTACCCCTGCATGAGAAAGTCACGGTCTCGCTATTTCGCGGCGATGAAGAATATGCGTTCCCGGCGACCGTCGGTTTCACCGCTGTCGGGCGTGTGGGACTGCGTTTTTCGGCACTCACGCGCGAACAGGAATTCGAGTTCGTGAAGACCACCTTCGCCCGCGCCGATGCCTGGACCAACTGGTCCGAAGGACGCACCCCGGACGCACCGCTGCGCGGCTTGCGACATGTGCTGGTGGTAGGCATGGGCGGGATCGGCGCGTTGTTCGAGCACCTTTTCGTCGACGCCCGCAACTGGCTGACGACTCGTTCGCCTGACGTTAAAAAACTGAAGACCAAAGACTGACATGGGTAAGGGAATTTCGATGCTGCGCCTTGACAACAAACGAGGCGAACAGGACATGACGGTTTTCACCCCGTTCAGCTCCCGCCCCATTCCCCGTGCCCTGATGCGCAGCCTGGCTTGCTGGCTCGCGTTGCAAACGGCGCTGGCCGTGCCGCTCGCGTCACTGGCGAGCGCAGCGGCGACGGCCAATACTCCGGCGCACACGGCCGCCAGCGCGTCCGCCAGCGGGACCGCCAGCGCGTCTACCAGCGGGACCGCAACCGGCGTAGGCGCCGTGCCTCCGCCAGGCGCCGCCGCGCCGCTCAACAAGGCGACAATCGAGCAGCCAGCGCTCGCCGTGCCCGTCCCGGCGTTCGCGCAGGCAGCTTCGGCAACATCCGGTGCATCGGCCGTGGCGGCCGTGCGCACCCTCGGATCCAGAACGCCCACCACGGCCGAGCCCGGCACGCTGGTGCCCGGCGGCCGTCGCCAGACACTCACGTTCACCGACCTGGGCGCGCTCGATCCGCTGCAGCTGCGCGGCACCGACGGCCAGAATGGCGTGCCGTTCTCGGTTCGTGGCGATGAAGTCGTGACCAGCGCGGTGCTGCATCTGATCTACAGCTATTCGCCCTCGCTGCTGCCGTCGATTTCGCAACTCAAGGTGCTGGTCAACGGCGAAGTCGCCGCGACGCTGCCGGTGCCGCGCGAACAGGCCGGCATCCTGGTTGCGCGCGATGTGTCCATCGACCCGCGCTTCATCACCGAATTCAATCACGTGAATGTGCAGTTGATCGGCCACTACACGCAGCAATGCGAGGACCCGTCGAACTCCACGCTGTGGGCAACCGTCAGCAACGCGAGTTCGCTCGACCTGACGTATGCATCGCTTGAAAGCAAGCCTGATCTCGCCGCGTTACCCGCGCCTTTCTTCGATCGCCGCGATGTCCGCCGCCTCGAACTGCCGTTCGTGTTCCCGCAAAAACCGAGCGCGGCTACGCTTGAAGCAGCAGGCGCCGTGGCGTCGTGGTTTGGATCGCTGAGCGGTTATCGCGGCGCGGTGTTTCCGGCGCAGATCGACAACGTGCCGCTCTCCGGTAATGCCGTGGTGTTCGCCACCGGCGACCAGCACCCCGCTGGCATGAAGATTCCCGATATCTCCGGCCCAACTATTGCCGTGGTGGATCGGGACACGCCTTCACGCGGCCGCCTGCTGCTCGTGATGGGCCGCAACGACGCCGAACTGAAGACCGCAGCGAAGGCGCTCGGCATCGGCCAGAACACCTTGTCCGGGACGAGCGTGACCATCACGCAACTGAACGACTTCGCCCCGCGCAAACCCTACGACGCGCCAAACTGGCTGCCGACCGACCGCCCGGTGCGTTTCGGCGAACTGGCCGAAGCACGCGATCTGTCGGTGACCGGTTATAACGCCGACGCCGTGCGCGTGAACCTGCGCGTGCCGCCCGACCTGTTCATGTGGCAGACCAAGGGCGTGCCGATTGATTTGGGGTATCGCTACACGGTGCGTCCCGCGCTCGACCGGTCGACGCTGAACATCAACGTGAACGACGGTTTCGTGCAGTCGCTGCGGATTCCTGCCGTCGCCACGTCCACGTTCGATCTCGGCCGCTATTTCAACCGTGTGCTGCCCGACAGGACCGCCGCCGCGCGGCATGAGATCTACGTGCCGCCGCTGCTGCTCACCCCGCGCTCGCAGTTGCGTCTGCACTTTTACTACGACTATCCGAAGACCGGCGAATGCCAGGGCCGCGTGCTCGACAACGTGGTGGGTTCCATCGATCCGAATTCAACCATCGACCTGTCGGGCTTTCCGCACTACATGGCGCTGCCCGACCTCGCCGCGTTCGCCAATGGCGGTTTCCCGTTCACGCGCATGGCCGATCTGTCGGAGACGGCGGTGATCATGCCGAACGATCCCAACTCGGCCGACTTCAGCCTGTATCTGCTGGAGATGGGACGCATGGGGGCATCGACGGGTTATCCGGTGGCCGGCGTGACCGTTGCCCAGGCCGATCAGGTCGACAACCTCGCCGACAAAGACCTCCTGATCCTCGGCTCGCCCGGCCGCCAGCCGCTCTTGCAGCGCTGGGCGAAGCAGATGCCCTTCTCCGGCGATGGCGAGTCACGCAACTTCGAACTCTCCGACGTGGCGTTCAAGGTGGTCGACTGGTGGCACGGCGAGCGCGGCGTGGAACGCCTGCCGGCACGTGCCGACCTGACGCTCGTGAGTTCCAACGGCGACGCGCTCATCACCGGCTTCGAGTCGCCGCTGAAGAGCAACCGCAGCGCAGTGGCGCTCATCAGCGCAGCAGGACAGTCCGATGCCGACCTGTCCGCTGCCTTGCTCGACAACGACGTGCTGCCCGAGATCCAGGGCGCCATGGCCGTGATTCACGGGCGCGACGTGACGGTGACATCGAATGGCCAGGCATATTACGTCGGCAGTCTGTCGCCGTTCGAATACATGCGCTGGGCGTTGTCGTCGCATCCGCTCTTGCTGGTGTTCAGCGGTTTGCTCGCGGCCATCATCATCGCGGCACTGTTCTACCGGTCGCTGCGCGCCATTGCCGCGCGCCGTTTGAGGGATTGATATGCAGGCTGGTTTCAGACGTGGATCGAAGACAGCAATTCTGGCGCTGGCGCTGACCGGCATGGGTTCCATTTTCAGCGCTCACGCGTCCACAGCGGCGGCCCCGCGATGCACCGACTGGACGGCGTACCGGACGTTCACAGCACGCTTCGTGCAGGCCGATGGCCGCGTGATCGATTACTCCACCCCCATGCAGCAGACAACCTCCGAAGGCCAGTCGTACGCCATGTTCTTCGCCCTGGTCGCCAACGACCGCGCGACCTTCGACCGGCTGCTCGCCTGGACCCGCACAAACCTCGCGGCAAATCAGTTCGAGCCGGGCAACGTCCGGCTGCCGTCATGGCAATGGGGCAAGAAGCCGGACGGCTCGTTCGGCGTACTCGATCCGAATTCCGCCTCCGATTCCGATCTGTGGATCGCCTACGATCTGCTGCAAGCCGGACGTCTCTGGAACGAGCGCAGTTATATGCAACTGGGTCTGGCCCTCGCGGCTCAGATCGTGCGCCATGAAGTGACGAATCTCGCGGGCCTTGGACCGATGCTGCTGCCCGGTCCGCAAGGTTTCACAACGGGCGACGTGACGCGTCTCAATCCGAGCTATTCGCCGCTGCCGGTGCTGCGCGGCCTCGCTCGCGACATGCCGGACGGACCGTGGAACCAGCTTGCGGAGAATGGCTACAAGCTCGTGGCCACCACCGCGCCGCGCGGCTTTTCTCCCGACTGGGCGGCGTACAAGGCGGGGCAGTTTGTCGTCGATCCTCAGAACCGCGACACCGGCAGCTACGACGCGATTCGCGTTTATCTCTGGGCCGGGCTTGCATCCAGTGCCGATCCGCTCAGCAAGCCGTGGCTCGCGGCACTGGGCGGCATGCGCCAGGCCATCACGCAAAGCGGTTATCCGCCGGAACGCGTGAACGTGGCGACCGGCGTCACGAGCGGCGAAGGCCCGCTCAGTTACTGGGCCGCGCTCGCACCGTACTTCAAAACGCTCGGCGACGATCGCAGCCTTGGCCTCGCCCGCGCGCATCTCGCGGCGCTCGATGCGCCTGTCGCTGCACCGTCAGCTGCGCCGCCCCCAAATCCGAACCGTGAACCGGTTTATTACGACCGGGTGCTGGGCTTGTTCGGCGCCGGATTTATAGAAGGCCGATACCGTTTCGACGAAGCCGGCCGACTCGTGCCGAGCTGGAGAAGCGCATGTTGAAACGGCCCCTGTGTTTAATCAAACCGCACGCGCGCGCGCGCGCGATTGCGCTGAGTCTCGCAGCCGGTTGTGTCGCCAACGTGCCGCTGAGCGCGTTTGCGCAAGCCGCCAGCAGCGCGGCCACTGCGGGTGCGGGCGCTACTGGCGCTGCTGCCAGCGCGAACGCGCCGCTGACCGTGCTGATCGATCAGGGCCGCTACTGGCAGGCGCATCGCCGGGGGGATCTGGCCGAGCAGGCGTGGCAGAAAGTGCTGCGTATCGACCCGAAGCAGCCCGACGCGCTCTATGGCATGGGCATCATCCTCTCGGACCGCAAGGACGGCAGCGGTGCGCAGCAGTATCTCCAGCGCCTGCGGGCGGTGGCGCCGCAGTATCCGAATATCGATGAACTCGGCCGGCGGCTGGGCGAAACCAGCCCGCGCGACCAGACCGTGAACGACGCCCGGCGGCTCGCGCAAAGCGGGCAGAACGCGTCGGCGGTGCAGGAATATCAACGTGCGATCGACGGCAAGCCCGCCACGCCCGAACTCACGCTCGAGTATTACCAGGCGCTCGCCGCCACGCCGCAGGGCTGGGACCAGGCGCGCCAGGGCCTGACGCAGCTCGCGCGCCAGAACCCTAACGATCCGCGTTATGCGCTCGCGCTTGCGCAGCACCTGACCTACCGCGACACGACGCGGCGCGACGGCATCGCCCGTCTTGAGCAGTTGAGCAGCGACAGCACGGTCGGCGAGCAAGCCAAGAAAAGCTGGCGCCAGGCGCTGCTGTGGCTCGGCGCACGAGCATCCGACGCCCCGCTCTATCAAGCCTATTTGCAAGCGTCGCCCGATGACCCCGCCGTCAAGGCGCGTTTCGATTCGATGGTGCAGCAGGACAAGCAAGCCCGCGAACGCGCGCAAGCGGATGCTGCCGTCGATGCCCGGGGACGTGCCGTCGCCGATGGTTTTGCATCGCTGGATCGTGGCGATATCGTCGCGGCGCGCGCACGATTTTCGGCCGTGCTGGCGAATAACCCGAACGACGGCGATGCGCTCGGCGGCATGGGCATCGCCGCTTTGAAGCAAGAAAAATTCGACGAAGCGCGTACGTATCTCGAGCGCGCATCGCGTGCTGGCAATCCAGCGCGCTGGAAGGACGCGCTCACCAGCGCGACTTACTGGAGTTATACGAGCGCCGGTATCGGCGCGCGCAGCAATGGCGAAATCGCGAAGGCGAAATCGATGTTCGAGCGCGCGATCGCCCTGAATCCGTCGGACACTACCGCCCAGACCATGCTCGGCGAAACGCTGCTCAATAGCGGCGACCCGCGCGGCGCGGAACAGGCTTACCGGATGGCGTTGCGCCGTCAGGCCGACAATCCCGACGCGATTCGCGGACTCGTCGGCGCGCTCGCCGCGCAAGGCCGCGGCGACGAAGCGCTTGCTTTCGCGAACCAGTTGAATGCGGAACAGCAAGCGAAGGCCGGCGGCATCAACAAGCTGCGCGGCGAAGCGGAGGCAGCGCAAGCGCGTGCTGCGGAAGCACGCGGTGACCTGGGTGCGGCGCGCAGCCTGTTCGAAGATGCACTGCTGAACAATCCCGACGATGTCTGGATGCGTCTCGACCTCGCGCGCATCTATGTGCGTCAGGGCGCGGTTGGCAATGCGCGCAGCATGATGGACGGTTTGCTCGCCACGCATCCCGATATGACCGACGCGCTCTACGCGAGCGCGCTGCTGTCCGCCGAGACGCAGGACTGGACGACGGGGTTGTCGCAACTGGAGCGGATTCCGGTCAACCAGCGCACGCCGGCGATGACCCTGCTGCAGCACCGGTTGTGGGTGCATGCCCAGGCCGAACTCGCGAACCGGATGTCGCGCGCCGGTCAGACGCAGCAAGCTGAAGCGACCTTGCAAGCTGCTACGCCGACCGCGCAAGGCAGCCCGGAACTGATTGGCGTGCTGGCGTCGTCGTATCTGCAAGCAGGCGACACCGTGCGCGCGTTGTCACTGGTGCGCAACGCGATGGCCGAGGCGCCCGCCGATACCGGCTTGCTGCTGCAATACGCAGGCATCCTAACGGGCATTCCCACAGCGCCGGGCCAGCAGACGAATCAGCAGCAAGAAGCCGAACTGAGCGCGGTCATGCGGCGGCTGGCGGCTTCGCAGCTCACGCCGCAGCAGCGTATCGACTTCAACAACCTGAACATCGGCATCGTGGTGAAACAGGCGGATACGGTGCGGCAACGCGGCGACCTCGCGAGCGCGTATGACGTGATTGCGCCCTGGCTTGCCGCGACGCCCGACAATCCCGATCTGCAAGGTGCGCTGGCCCGTTTGTACAGCTCAGCCGGCGATGACCGCAGCGCGCTTGCGAGTTATCGCGCGGCACTGGCCCGCCGTCCTGATGACATCGGCTTTCAAGTTGCGGCGATTGGCGCGGCGTCGGGTGCGAAAGAATTTTCGTTTGCTGAAGCAACTGCGAACCAGGCGCTGCGCGCCGCGCCCGACGATCCCCGTGTGCTCGCCGCGACCGGCCGCATGTATCACGCCGAGGGCAAACTATCGCTGGCATCGCGATATCTGCAACAGGCGTTGATCGCGGCGAATTCCCCCGTCCAGCAAACGCCGCGTGACACTCGCCAGGGTGCGCAACCCAGTGTGCCGCGCGGCTGGGAATCGGCCATGCAGCGGATCGGTTCGATGCCGCTGCCCGGCACCAATCCGTTCGAAGGCAAGACCGCCGTCGATACGAACACGGGCGCTTCCGGCACACCGACCGGCCTGTTGAGCGGAGTGTTCTCGCGGTCTACATCGCCGATGCCCGGGCTGCCCTCTTATCCTCAGCCTTCTTCACCGACGCAGAACGTGCCGAACTATTTGCCTCCGCCCCAAGCAGCGCCTTATTCGACACCTTACGTTGCGCCCTATTCGACGCCGGGCAACGTTGCGCGCCCGGTAGCGGCAAGCGGTGGATACGGTCCCGATACATCCGGATCGAGCCAGTCGGGTGGTCCGGCAGCGCCGTTGCAACCGTATCCGGGGCAAGGGCCGGCTCAGGACGCGGGGCAGTATCAGCCTCAATATCAGCCGCAATATCAGCAACCTCAGCAGCCGTATCAAGGTCAAAACCAGCAGCCGTACAACGCGCCGTATCCAGCGCAAGATGCCGCGATAAGCTCGCCCTGGCCCATGTCGCCTGCCGCTCGCGAAGCGCAAGCGAACGCGTACGCGCAGTCGTCGCAACCGCGTGTGTACTCCAGCGCGCCCGCAGCGAAGTCGAAACGTGCTTCGACACGCAAGCAAACCGCGTCACGTAACAACAGGCCAGCCGATCAGACCGACTACACGCAACAGCCTTACCCGCAGCAGCCGTATGCGCAGCAGGGTTACGGGTATCCGCAGCAACAGCAGCAAGCGTACGCGAACCAAGGTTACGGGCAACCCTATATTCCACAACCGCCCGCCGGTTACGGACAGGCCTACGCGCCTGTGCAAACTGGGCAACAGGCGTACTCCGGCATGGCGGGCAATAACCCCGTGAGCGTGGCGAACGCCCAAACGCTAGGTGTCGCCGATGAACTCGCGCAGATCAATCGCGCGCGGTCCAGCACGATTTCTGGCGGCGTCATCTTCCGCCAACGCACGGGCGAAGACGGACTGTCGAACCTGACGGATATCGAGGCGCCGGTTCAGGGTCGCATCGCGGTCGGCAATGGGCACATTGTCGTGACGGCGACGCCTGTGACGCTGGATGCAGGCACGGCACAAGCCACCGCCGATACGCTCAAGCGTTTCGGCTCGGGGCTGGCCTCATCGACTCTTGTCAACAACTACGGCGACCAGACAGCGACCGGCGTGGGCTTGTCCGTGGGATACGAAACAAACAAAATCAAACTCGATGTCGGCACCACACCGCTCGGCTTTCGCGAAGAAAACCTGGTCGGTGGTGCGCAGTACAACGGCGGCATCACTGACAAGGTCTCGTACTCGATCGCCGTCGCCCGCCGCGCGGTCACGGACAGCCTGCTCTCCTACGCCGGTACGCGCGACGCGGGTCAAAACCTGGAATGGGGCGGCGTGACGTCCAACGGCTCACGCATGGATCTCGGCTGGGACGACGGCACGAGCGGCGTATACGCGAATTTCGCGTTCCAGTACTACGACGGCCACAATGTCGCGAGCAATACCGCCGAAAAAGGTGGCGGTGGTTTCTATACGCGCCTGTTCCAGGACGGGAACCAGACGCTGATGGCCGGCGTAAACACCACGCTGATGCACTACAACAAGAACCTGTCGTACTTCACCTATGGCCAAGGCGGTTACTTCAGCCCGCAGCAGTACATGATCCTGAACCTGCCGGTCGAGTACATGGGCCGCGCTGGCCCGTTCACCTACGACGTCAAGGGTTCCATCGGCGTGCAGCATTACCGGCAGGACGCGTCGGATTATTTCCCGACTAACGGCAACATTCAGCCCGGAACTTCCGGAACCACCGGTAGTACTTATGCCAGCAGCACCAAGACCGGCATCTCATATTCGTTCAGCGCGACGGGCGAGTTCCAGCTCGCGCCGCAACTCACGGTCGGGGCGACGGCATCGCTTGGCAATGCGTATCAGTATCGTGAATATCTGGCCGCCGTTTACGTGCGGTACAGCTTCACGAAACAAACCGGCGCACTGTCGTTCCCGCCAGCGCCGCTGAGTTCGCCGTATCTGTCGCTGTCGAACTAACACTGGAGTTGAACGAGAAAACAAGTGACCCGGGTGGCATTCGCCCGGGTCACTGTTTTCTTCATGGTAAGTTGGTGTTTGATGGCGCGAGGTGCACGACGTCCCGGCACACGACGGCATCGAGGGTTTTAGCCGCACCATGCCGCGCCAACTCCTCTATTAAACCAGCACCGCGCCGCCGTCCACCACATGCGTCTGCCCTGTCGCGAACGCGCTTTCCATCAGGAACAAGTACGCCGCCGCAACATCGCGCGCGTCGCCTACGCGTCCAACGGGCAGACGCTTGCCGACCTGTTCGTACATCGTCTGCCGGTCCTCCTCTGACATGTCCTGCCACAGGTTAGTCGCGATCATTCCCGGCGATACCGCATTCACCCTCAGCGGCGCCAGCTCGACGGCGAGCGCGCGCGTGAGCGCTTCCATCGCACCGCACACGCTCGCGCCGAACGCCCAGCCGCTATGTGGACGCAACGCCGCGACACCCGTCGTCAGCACGATCGACCCGCCGGGCGCAATATGCGGCGCGCCGTATTTGACCGCGGCGAGCGCGCCCCAGTAGCGGATATCGAAGGCGCGTCTTGCCAGCGATAAATCCGTCGCGGCGATCTCGCCAAGCCGCAGCGAATCCCCGGCGGTGAACACCAGATGATCGAAGCTTCCGGTCTCGCTGAAAAATGCTTCGATAGCGTGTTCATCGGTGAGATCGAGCGTGCGGCCTTGGGCATTCGAGCCGAGCGCCGCGACCGCGGCCTCGACACGTCCCGTGTGGCTCGATCCGATCATGACCTGCGCGCCTTCCTCCAGCGCATACTCCGCCACCGCATAGCCGATACCGGATGAACCTCCAAGCACGATCACTTTCTTGCCACCGAGACGGCCTTTCACGCGTGTATTTTCTTCCGTGCGAATCATTAGCGATACCCCTTGAAATAACGATTGAACGCTCTCCAGCCGAAGCGTGGGCGAGTACTAATCGCAGATTCCTAAGACGCCTTTTCGATCAGCGATTGCAACACGGTATCGAGCGGAACACGGCCTTTGCGCACCTCGTTCTCGGTGCTTTCGAAGCAGATCCACTCCTCGTTGAAACCATCGATCATCTGCATGCGCGGTGTCGGGTTTTTCATCCCTTGCGAGCGGAAGAGGTCTTCCCACGTGTCACGCGGCACTACTGTCATGCTGACGTCGCGACCGAGCAATCGCGCAAAGCTCTCCGCGATCATGTCGGGCGAAATACGCTGCGGCCCTTCCAGTTCGACGATCCGGCGTCCCGTCCACGATTCGCGCAACAGCTCCACTGCGACGCGGCCGATATCGGCGGTGGCGACCATCGGCACGGGTTTATCGAGCGGCTGCAAGAAGCTCGGCACGATGCCGGAATCGCGCGCGGGCATCACATCCCAAGCAGCGTTTTCGATGAACCATGCGGCGCGCAGGAACGCCACGGGCATGGGCAGCGTGCCCAGTTCCTGTTCGAGTATCTGCAATTGATTCAATAGATTCGGCTGCGTGGCTTGTGCGCCGATGGTCGACAGCACCACCACCTTGGATGGTCTGGCCGCCGCGAGCGCAGCGCGCAATGCGGCGATCGTTTTGTGCGCTTCAGGAAATCCCGGCGATGGATCGAAAGTCGGCGGCAGCAAAACAAACACGCCTTCCGCGCCTTCGAATGCGTGCCGCAAAGCGTGTTCGTCGTTGACGTCGGCGAGTGCAACTTCGCAGCCTTGCTTCGCCCACGTTTCGCCCTTCGCTGCGTCGCGCACGACCGCGCGGACATCGTGACCCGCCGCCAGCAGCAAACGCGCTACGACGCCCCCGACCTGCCCTGTGATTCCGGTAACTGCAAACATGATTTCTCCCCAAAGAGTTAGACAGCAAGCGCTGCGTTGGAAAGGATTGTGCGAGGCGGGAAGGTGTTTGACGATAACCCGAAGGGCAATTCATTCATGACTTGACGGCATGAATCGNTGAATCGCTGGTATCGCTGGTATCGCTGGTATCGCTGGTATCGCTGGTATCGCTGGTATCGCTGGTATCGCAATGATATGTACGTCGCGGCGAGTTGTGGTCTCGTTCGATTACAAGAAGCGGAGCGCGTATTTGGAGCAAGCATAAAACCAAAAAGCCGTTCCAACGTGAGTTGGAACGGCTTTCTTCGACTGAACACGCGGCATCACAACCTGCATGCCGGCGTTTTCAGTGGACTTACTGCTTCACGCCTTCGGCTTGAATGTGCAGCGTGGTCTTCATCTTGAAGCCGTAGGCCTTGCCGTAATCCACGCCGAAGTCGCCGCGATCGAACGTTGCCGTCGATTCCGTGCCGCACACTTCTTTCTTCAGCATCGGATGCATGATGCATTTGAACGAGTCGATCTTCAGGTTCACCGGCTTCGTCACGCCATGGAACGTCAGCTCGCCGATCACTTCCACCGGCACGTCGCCCTTGAACTTCATCGACGTACCCTTGTAAGTCGCGGTCGGGAATTTCTCGGTATCGAAGAATTGTGCGCTCTTCAGTTCGCCATTCAGTTTCTCATTGCCGATATCGACCGTCGTCATATCGATGGTCGCGTCCAGCGTGCCGCTCTTCGCCGCGCGATCGAGCGTCACCGTACCGCTGCCCTTGGTGAACTTGCCGCGCCAGACCGAGAGGCCGCCAAAGTGGTCGGCTTCGAAACTCGGGGACGTGTGGCTGGGGTCGAGCTGATACGTAGCTTCTTCAGCCATGACGCTAAACGATGCCACCGCGACCAGCGCACCTGCTGCTGCAATCAGAAGATTCTTTTTCATGTGTTTTCCTGGATAAATTTGAGGATCGAAGACCGTTTATTTCTTGGTAGCGACGAGGTGAAACTTGATGACGACTTCATCGGCGACGACCGAAGTGTCTTTCCACTCACCCGAGCCGACATCGAACTGCGTGCGTTTGATGGGCAATGAACCGTCGAAGGTTTGTGTCGCGCCCTGGCTCGTGACGGTAACCGGCACGGTGACGTTCTGCGACTTGCCCTTGATGGTCAGCTTGCCGCTGACGTTGAACTTGGTCCCGCCGGCGGGCGCGATGGCCGTTGAAACAAAGGTAGCCGTCGGGAAATGCGCCGTATCGAACCAGTCCTTGTCCGTGGCTTGCTTGTTGTAGCTTTCATCGCCGAGATCGTAGCTTCCCGCATCGATACTGAGATTCGCGCTGCCTGCGGTGGGTTTAGCCGGATCGAAGTCGAGTTGCGCGGTGAACTTCTTGAACTTGCCTTCGACTGGCACGTTCATTTGTTTCGACGTCGCGGTAACCGTGCTTTTGGCCGTATCGACCTGAGCTTGAGCCGCGCTTGCGAATAATGCGGTGGCCGCGGTGGCAGCTAATAACCATCGGTACAAAGGTGTTGGCATATCAGGCGTAGGATCGTAATCGGTACGGCATGGTATGCGAGTCGATATGCGGCGGATAGCCACACGGAAAGAACAGATTGTTCTACCGGTGAATGTAATAGCGGACGGAATACGACAGCGGTGCGGAGAGCATCGCTTTAGCGGAAGTAGCGACGCTTGATTAGAAGGGCGCCGCTCCATCTGATGCGGCGCTTTTAAATCGTTGTGTGACATGCGCATGATCGCGCGAGTTACTACCCCGTAGTACGAAACCACAAAAACAAAAACGCAGTGCAAAAGGATCAGCCTGAAATCCCTTCGCACTGCGCGTAACCCGCTTAGCCCCAAGAGGAGCCAGCGATCAATACAACACGTTCTTGGCTACCGGCTGATCGATATTCCCCTTGTCGACCATAACGACACCGGTGTCGACAAACTTTGGCGGCGGCTTCTTCTCAATCACACCCACCACGGTCTGAATGCCCTTGTAGCCCATCTGGTACGAGCCTTGCACTGCTATTGCCTGGATCGTGCCGTCCTTCACGAAGTTCTGCAAATCCTGGTTGCCGTCGAATCCAATCGCAATGACCTTGCCCGCCTTGCCCGACTGCGCCAGCGCACGGCCCATCCCAACTGCTGTCGGCTCATTTGCCCCGAAAATACCCTTCAAATCGGGATTGGCGGCAAGCACGTCGGTTGTCTGGTTAAGCGCATTGGCCATCTGCGACTGCGAATAAAACGGCCCGACCACCTGCAGCTTGGAATGCGCTGTCAGGTACTTGCGGAACCCGCCCACACGCCCCACTTCGGACCCCGCGCCCGCCACATACGACATCAACGCAATCTTGCCCGTCTGTCCCACTCTCGAGATCAAGGCCTGGGCGCACATCTCGCCGGCCTTCTCGTTGTCGGTGGACAGGAAAGCCTGATAAAACTGCTTGCCCGAATCGGACAAGGCGGAGTCGATGATCACAACCGGAATATGCGCTTCCCACGCTTTCTTCACGGCCGGCACAAGCGCGTCCGGGTCCGATGCCGCCAGCACAATTCCGGCGACCTTCCGGTTCACCGCGTTCTCGACCATGTTCACTTCGGCGGCTATGTCGGATTCGGCGGCCGGGCCCTGGAAGGTCATCGTGTAACCCTTCACTTCAGCCAGGGCCGCGGTCGCGCCCTTGTTCACGTTCTGCCAGTAGTTCGAATCCGCACTCTTCACAATCACGGCAATTTCGCCGCCGGCCGCAAACGCGCTGCTCGCTGCGAAGGCAAGCACCGCGGTGAACATCGCCTTGGTAGTCAGTTTCATGTCTCGCTCCTGTTGATTTTGTAAGACCCCGTGGGCCACTCCACTCTTCTACGTCGCGAACGCTTCAGGTGCGTTCGATGAAACTCATCTCCGGTTCCGGATCTGGTCAATCCACACCGTACCCAAGATAACCAGGCCGATGATGATCTGCTGGATGAAACTCGATACCCCGTTCATGTTCAGGCCGTTGCGCAGAATCCCGATCACGAACGCACCAATCGCCGTGCCCGAGATCGTACCGACACCCCCCATCAGCGACGTTCCGCCAATCACCGCGCTTGCGATGGCATCGAGTTCGTACATCACGCCTTCGTTCGGCTGCGCCGTCACGAGCCGCGACATCAGCACGCACCCGGTCAACCCGGCGAGCGCGCCGGACAGCACATACGTGAACAGCTTCACGCGATTCACGTTCACGCCGGACAGCCGTGCGGCTTCCGCATTCGATCCGACCGCATAAATGTGCCGCCCAAGCGAGGTACGGCTGAGCATGATGGCTACCAGCACCGCCAGCACGACCATGATGATCACGGGATACGGAATGCCGGGAAACACGATGTCCGGGAACCCGTCCGAGCCCATGCGGACGATGCGAAACAGCGCGCCGTTGCCGAGTTCGGCGAAGGAATCGCCGAGACCCGAGACCGGCCGCGCGCCGGTGATCTGCAGCGCCACGCCGCGCGCAACGAGCATCATGCCCAGCGTCGCGATGAACGGCGGCAACCCCATGCGCGTGACGAACAAGCCGTTGAACGCGCCGCAAATCGCGCCCATGATCACGCCACCAAGCATGCCGACAGGCACAGGCACGCCGGCTTTCACGAGCAACGCGGCGACAACGCCGGAAAGCGCGAGCACCGATCCAACCGACAGATCGATACCGCCGGTAATGATCACGCACGTCGCGCCGAGCCCGAGATACGCGATGGACGTCACCTGCAACGCCACCGTCATGCCGTTGCCAAGCGACATGAACGCGTTGCTCGTGGCCGAGAACACGACCACGAGCATCACGAGGCTTCCCAGCGCCGCAAATTTCTGGATCAGGTCCTTGCGGCGTTCGCGGGCGCGCGTGCGGTCGGCGTGGGCCGTGTCGGTGGTCATCTCAAGCATGGGCGATCCGTCCTGATGCGTAGTGCATGATTTCTTCCTGATTGGTTTTACGGGTCTCGAGCACGCCCGCTATCTGGCCTTCGTGAAACACGGCCACGCGATCGGTCATACCCATGATTTCGGGCAACTCGGAACTGATCAATACAACGCCGATGCCCTGAGCCGCGAGCCGGTCCATCAGTTCATAGATGGCGTATTTCGCGCCGACATCGATACCGCGCGTGGGTTCGTCGAAGAACAGGATCTTCGATTCGCGGAACAGCCATTTACTGATCACGACTTTCTGCTGGTTGCCGCCCGAGAGATTGCGCGTGATCTGGTTCACGCTCGGCGTGCGAATGCCAAGCGCATCGACATAACGGCGAGCGACCTTCGCTTCTTCCTCGAAGCGGATAAAGCCACCCGCGCCCGAGACCGCTGCCACGTTCGCCAGCGTGATGTTCTTCGCGACCGTCATCTGCAGC
This sequence comes from Caballeronia sp. SEWSISQ10-4 2, assembly GCF_030464885.1. Lineage (GTDB taxonomy): Bacteria > Pseudomonadota > Gammaproteobacteria > Burkholderiales > Burkholderiaceae > Caballeronia. Next base: position 21,891 of record NZ_JALPRJ010000060.1, read on the forward strand.
GCGAGACCGTTGCCCTTGCGGTCCTCGGAGAGATACGCGATGCCGTTGCGAATCGCGTCGATGGGCGAATGGATCGAGAGCCGCTCACCTTGCAGCTTGACTTCGCCCGCATCCACCGGATCGGCGCCGAACACTGCGCGCGCGACCTCGGTGCGCCCCGCGCCCATCAATCCCGCAAAGCCAAGGATCTCTCCGCGACGCAATTCGAAGCTCACAGGTCCGAACACCTCGCGCCGCGTGAGGCCGCTCACGCTCAGCAGCACTTCATTCGTCGGTTCCGATTTGCGTTCGGGAAAGACATCGTCGAGATCGCGGCCGACCATATGCGCGACCACTTGCTCGATGGTGGTAGCGGCGAAGTCATCGGTGGAAATTGTGCGGCCATCGCGCAGCACGGTTACGCGATCGGCGATCTCCGCCAGCTCATCCAGCCGGTGCGAGATATAGACAATGCCGACACCCGCCGTCCTGAGTTCCTTGATGATCCGAAACAGATGCACCGTCTCCGATTCAGTCAGCGACGACGTGGGCTCATCCATGATCAGCAGCCGCGCGTTGAGCGACAGCGCCTTGGCGATCTCGATCATTTGCTGCTGCGCGACCGACAACGATCCAACCAGCGTGCGCGGCTTCAGTGCCAGTCCGATGCGGTCGAGCGCCATCTGGGAATCAGCAGCGAGACGCGCCCGGTCGATGAAAAATCCGCGCTTCGGCTCCCGCGCCAGAAAGATGTTTTCAGCGATGGACAAGTGCGGAATCAGGTTCAGTTCCTGATGAATGATCGCAATACCCGCGGCCTGCGCCTCGAGCGTGGACGCGAAATGCTGTTCGCGTCCATCGAGGAAAATCTCGCCTTCGTCCGGCCGGTATTGGCCGCTGACGATTTTCATGAGCGTGGACTTGCCCGCGCCGTTTTCACCGCAAATGGCATGCACTTCGCCCGCCCGGACGTCGAAGCTGACGTTCTGCAGCGCGATCACGCCCGGGAAGCGCTTGCCAACGCTGTTCAGGCGCAGCAAGGGCTCGTCCGGCATGGATTGCGGGCGCGCAGCATGTGGCGCGATATGCGGTGCGCCCTGTTCGGCCGCCACGTTCATCGCTTGGCCTTGTCGACTCGTATGAGCATTTGCACCGGCGTTGTCTCCTCGGCGGGGTCTCTGATTCTGGGGCGGTGCCGACCATCGTTCAGGCACCAAAGTGGTCAAGCCAATTTTATATTTGGCCATGTGGCCTTACCTGTTGCGAATGATAATGGCGTTAGGCCCACTCTGGAATCGCGGTATTTACCCTTATATCCATTGGCATAGTGGACAAGCGATCCTGAAATTAATTGGTCAAGCCACCTTACACTCCGACTCTCGCCCAGCACTCTGCCAGACACTCATGACGACATCTGTAAAACCGGTTGAAACGCGGCGTCTGTATCAAACCATCGCCGATCAGATCAATACGCTGATCCGCCACGGCAGCTTCCAGGCCGGCATGCGCCTGCCGCCCGAACGTGAGCTTGCGCAGCAATTGGGCGTGTCGCGGCCATCGTTGCGAGAGGCGTTGATCGCGCTCGAAATTCGCGGACAGGTCGAGATCCGGATGGGCTCGGGCGTGTATGTCTGCGAAGGCAGCACCGAGGAACCGCCGCTGACCTCCATGGGCGAGAGCCCGACCGAGCTGATGCAGGCGCGTGCGGCTATTGAGGGCTCGGTAATCCTGCTGGCTTGCACGCGGCTGACGCCGGAGGGAATGGCCAGGCTGCAAAGGAGCGTGGAGTCGATGCGCGAGCTGATCGCGGCGGGACGCTCGCCACTGGAGCCGGACCGACAGTTTCATATGACGCTGGCCGAAATCGCCGGAAATTCGGTGCTGACACGGCTGGTAGGCGAGTTATTCGATGGCCGTAACGACCCGATCGCGGCCAAGGTGAGCGGACTTGCGGAAAACATCACGACATGGGGCGTCGCGCTATCCGAGCACGAACGGATCTTGAGAACGCTGGAAGCACGGGATCCGATCGCTGCGCAGGCCGCGATGCGGTCGCATTTGAAGGCATCGGAAGAACGATGGGTGGGCGGGGTCTGACTGCCGGAAGTCTTAGCGGGCTTGCGCTCGCAGTGCGACCGGGGTTTGCCGCCGGGAGTCATGCAATGGCGGAAAAGTCAAAAACTTATCAGCCGGATTATCGATTTTATCGGCGTCTTTCATGCGCTGATTGCGGCCTTAAAAGACTGACCACGACCCCTCCTTACGAGCGTGGTCTTCACCATGCAAACGGCCCGCTTTAGAGCGGGCCGTGAACTACCAAAACGTGCTGCTGGAAGCTGAAATCCGGAGAGAGCTGGGTACAGAACAGCCCAGATCAAACCACCGGGCGTTGAAGCTCACCCTCTTCCCGCATTTCCGCCACTTCCGTTACTGCCGCTTGGACGCCTCCTTCTTCAGTTTCTTCGCATCTTTCTTCTCTTTCGGTGATTTGACAGCGACCTTCTTCTCGGTTTTCTTCGCGTCCTGGCTCTTGCTCATGATGGGCTCCGTGGTTGACCTGACATTATTGCCCGAGCCGCCGCGATTTGGCACGTAAAAATGCGTCGCCGGGGCTTGCTCAATGGCTCGGGTCAATGGTTTAAGTGAATGGATCGAGATACGCGTCGAAACGCTTAATCGATCTTCGAGCGCAGTTCCTGCGCGCTCACTCTTAACGCCTGATAGCCGGAGCGCGCGTGCTCCGGCAAATCCGGATCGCCGATAAGCGTGCCCAGCGTCTCGATCACGCTGTAGAGAATGCCTTTCGCCGCGCCTGCGGCCATCGCACCCGACGCGTAAGAATGATCGACGTGGCTGATGGCGGCATTGAAGTGATCCTGATCAGGGAGCTCGTCTACCGCGGGCGTGACTGGCTTCTCTGTCGAGTTGGGTTCCATGATTGTCGACCTCTTCTGGTTAATACATCGTTACTGCAACGTCTGGACTACGACGTTGTTACTGCGGCGTTTTGCCGTGTGCCCATGTCAGTCGGCAATCGGCTGGATCATATGCACGCGACGCTCCGTCGCGGGTTCGCGAACCGGCGCGCCGCACTGGATCAGCAGCGAACGCAGCTCGTTGATGACCGGAAACACCTCGTGGTTATGATCCGCGCCCTGCCGGTCGTGCGCTTCCTGCTCGCGCTCCACGATCCACCGGTCTTCCTTGAAGATACGCTCGGTGAACCACACCAGCAACGGCCACGCAGCGTCGAGGATGCCTGGAATTTTCGGCCGGCGGATGGACAGCAAACCAAACGTGCGGTTGGTGCGCTGCTCGGCGTCGAGCGGCACGTACGCGATCCACAGGTCCATCACCATGGTCTCGTCCTTGGTGCGGATCCGGAGCGTCTGGTACGGATACTCCGTGCGGATCGTCATCACGTCCTTGTGGCCGTCATTCGGGTCGTTACTGCGCTTCTGGCTGAACACCAGCGCCTCGCCGATCGGCTGTTTGCCCTCCTCGCGCGCGAACGTGTAGTTCACCTCCACCCAGTCGTCGCCGCGGCTGCGCCCGACCGAGCGTGCCTTCATCTGCCCCATCTGCTTGCGATGCAAGAACTGATGGTTCATGTCCATCAGGTTCTCGTGCATGAAGGTGTAGTGGCACTTCACTTCGCGGCCGAAACGGCGGGTTTTATAGGCTTTATCGTTGACGGAACCGAGCGCGGGAAACGGCGTGGTCTCGGCGAGCAGCGGGTCACCGGGGAAAATAAAGATCAGGCCGGATTCTTCACGGCACGGATACGAACGCACGCCGTTCGGCAGGCGTTCACGGCCGAGATACGGGACGTCGATACAGCGGCCAGTGCAGTCGTAGGTCCAGCCGTGATAACAACAGCGGATGGATTCACCGTCGACCACACCCGCGTGCAGCGGTACCTGTCGATGCGCGCAGCGATCTTCCAGCGCGAACACCTTGCCGCTTTCCGTGCGTACCAGCACGACGGGGTCACCGGCAAAACGTACACCGTGCGCTTTGCCGCGTTTTACTTCCGGCGACCAAGCGACCGGATACCAATGATCGGGGTGAATATCGACGCGACGCAGATCGCGCGCGGCCGGTTGAGACTGTTCGGACGGCAGTTCGCTCGGAGCGACGTCCTGCTGCAGTGCTACATGCATGTACGATGCCTCCGCGTGAGGGTATCAGGTGGAAACAGACTAAAAACGGACTAAAAAATGCTTTGAGGAGACGTTGCAACCATCGGCCTAACGCAGTCTACACGCCAGAGGCCGAGTGATGCTCAACGGGAGGGTGATTGCGGATGTCGGAACGGGGCTGGACGGGCTCGCACAGGTGGTCGAGCGGTTTTTTTTCGGCTTTTTGCTGCGGCTTTTTGCTGCGGCTTTCTGCGGCGATTTCGCCCCGCCAGACGCAATTTTGACGATCTTCATTGCGCCAGTGCGGACCATCCAGGTGCATCACCGATCGACTCTGCCTGCGTCAGACCCGCGTGCATCAGGGTGCATCACGGTGCGCGTCTGAAGATCAGGCAGAAATTGTTGGCGGGCATGGGCACGGCTTCGTGCATCGACAAGCCCGATGCGCGCCCGAGTTCCACGACGTCCTCCATATTCCGGACACCCCAGGCGGGATCGGTGGCGCGAAGCTGTGCGTCGAAGGCTTCGTTACTCGGGGCGGTATGCGCCCCGTCGCGCTTGTAAGGTCCGTACAGGAAGAGCACACCGTCGCTTGCCAGACGCTCGCCCGCGCCGTGGAACAGTGCCTCAGCTGCCGCCCACGGCGCGATATGGATCATATTGATACATACGATTGCCGCAAGGGAAGTCGGCACGGACCACGGTGTTGTCCGGACATCCAGAGCGATCGGCGCGTGGAGGTTCGCGAGTGAAGCGTGCTGACGCCAGGCGTCGATGGAGGCTCGCGAAGCGGCGTCGGGATCGCTGGGTTGCCAGGTGACGCCCGGCAATGCGGCGGCGAAGTGGACGGCATGCTGCCCCGTGCCGCTGGCGATTTCGAGGACCACGCCGGCCTTGGGCAGGACTCGCGCGAGCACGTCGAGAATGGGTCCGCGATTACGTTCGGCGGCGGGCGCCACGCGGCGGGCGGTGTCGGGGTTGGGGCTCACGGCGTTTCTCCAGATGAAGTGCTGGCGAGCGTAAGTGCGCGATAGACATAGGTCAAGCGACGGGCGGCCGAACGTGAGCTAAACCCGAACCATGAAACCACGGCGCCGCGAAAGAGGCGCAAAACTGCCGGACTGCAGGAAAACCACTGCCGCCGCGACGGATAAAAAGCGGATCAGGCTGGTCCTTCACGGCCGGCGCCATCGAAGAATGGATGGTCATGAAGATGCACCCTTTAGAATAACGCCCGGAACACGCTGTCAGCTTAGGGCGAGCCCGTAGGCAACCCAGTCGCCCGGACAAGGCGCGATTCCTGCTGTGACGGTGCGGCGTGCCGCCAAACCTGTGTATCCTGACGCACTGATAGAAACCGCGGAAGCCGCAGAAACGCGCAAAAGCAGAACCCGCGGACCGCTTGCCATATACATACAACGAAACAACCGAAACGACCTGCTGACATCGAAAGCTGCACGCAGTACCAACCGGACATTGCCCAACCCGGCGCGCGCCCAAGCCCCGGCATCGAACGGCTGCAGTGCCGCACCAGTCCATGCAATCCTAATGGAGCCTCCCATGCAACCCGACTCACCCGCAGGCATTCCCGGTCAAAACCAGGAACCTTTGAGCGACGATCTCATCGATTTCGCGAGCGAAGTCTTCGACGTAGCTCGCCGCGGCGACGCTGCCATGCTCGACACGCTGCTGCATAAAGGCTTGCCGCCGAACCTTCGCAACGACAAGGGCGACACGCTCGTGATGCTCGCGAGTTACCACGGCCATGCCGACGCGGCGCGCGTGCTGCTCGAACACAAGGCCGATCCGGACCTGCGCAACAACAACGGCCAGACGCCGATCGCGGGCGCGGCGTTCAAGGGGTACGAGCCGGTTATCGAAGTCTTGCTTGAGTACGGTGCGGACGTGGAAGGCGCGTCGCCCGATGGACGCACGGCGTTGATGATCGCGGCCATGTTCAATCGCGTGGAGATGGTCGAGTTCCTGATTTCGAAGGGCGCGAATCCCGACGCGAAGGACGCGAACGGTTTTACCGCACGCGACGCCGCCGCGAAAATGGGCGCCCCCGATACCGCCGCGCGGCTGGCTCAAGCGGCCGAGGCGAAGTCGCGTCCGCCGGGCGTTTGATCGAAACCGGGCGACACGAACGCCGCTGCTCGCCCGAACTGTATCGACCTATATCGTCCCCTAACCCCAGCACCGTCGATAACCCCGGCGACGGCGCGCGAATTTCCTGAAGGCAATCCCGCAACATGGAGCTCTTGTGATGAGTGGCGGTTTCCCGCTTCGAGCGTATGACTGGCGCTGGCGAACAGTAGCCGGAACGCTCGCGATCCTCCTTGTCCTGGCGCTCATGTCGGGATGCAGCCTGTTCCCGGTGCAAGCGCCCGCGCCCATCACCGATTTGTCGACGCCGCAGCCGCCAAGCGAGCCGGAAGTCCTGGAGCCGGAAGAAGTGCCGGCATCGGCGCCGGTTGCCGCGCAGCCTCCGTCCGAACCCAGACCGCACCCCGCGCCGAAACGACGTGTGATCGTGCCGAAAAAACCGCCGCCGCCTCCGCCTCCGCCCGTTGAAGAGAAGGCGCCGCCGCCTCCGCCGCCGCTGCTCACCACGCGCATCATGCAGCACGAGCAAATCCGCGGTTTGCTCGACAGCGAAATCCAGCGCCCGGATGGCAAGGTGATCGGCCGCGCAGTGGACATGTACGCCGATACGGCCGGCAAACCGAAGATCATGATCGTCAACCTGGCGGGGTTCCTGGGTGTCGGCGACCGCAAGGTGACGTTCCCGTGGACCGTGTTCCGCTTCAATCCGGCCGCGAAGAAAGCGCCTATTACGTTCGCCGTGCCGACGCCGGGCAGCAACGGCGCGTCGGGCGTGGCGAAAGCGAAAGCTCAGGACGCATCGGCCAGACCGGGTTCCGTCAACGACATTGCGCCGAGTCTCGCTCAACTTATCGACTCCAATGTGTCGCAGAAAAGCGGCGCGCGGATGGGCCGCGTAGTCGACGTGCTGGTCGATTCGCAAGGGCAGCCCCAGGCGCTCGTGATCGATCTCTCCGATTCCCTCGCCGGCGACAAGCGGCAAGTCGCGGCGAACTGGCCGGACCTGCATGTGATGTCGCGCAACAAGGTACTGCAATTGCAACTGGATTTCACCGACGCACAGATCAAAGCCGCTCCGACGTACTCGCCGGATCAACCGATCAAGATCGTTTCGCCCGTCGTCCCGCCACCGGAACCCGAGCCGACGCCAGAACCCGCTCCGGCTGCAGCTGCAGCGCCCGCTTCTGCTGCGGCCTCCGGTCCCGCGTCCGGTGCGAAAGCCACTGCGGCGGCCGTTGCGCGCCCCTCGAAACAATGAGGACGAGCTGAAATATGGTAATTGCACGAAGTCTGCGCGCGCTCGATTGGCTGAACTTCTTCGTCGCGAATGTGCAGACCGGCTTTGGGCCGTTCATCGCCTCCTATCTCGCCGCGAACAAATGGACGCAGGGCGAGATCGGGCTGATGCTGAGCGTCGGCACGATCAGCGCGATGGCGAGCCAGTTGCCGGCAGGCGCGCTCGTCGATGCGCTGCGTAACAAGAAAGGCGCTGCCGCCGCCGCGATCATCGCGATCATTGTGGCGGCGTTGTTGCTCGGCGCGAGCCCGACGTTTGTCGCCGTGTTCGCGGCCGAAGTGCTGCACGGGTTCGCCAGTTGCATGCTCGTTCCCGCGATGGCCGCGATCTCGCTCGCGCTCGTCTCGCGCGCCGATCTTGGCAACCGGCTCGGGCGCAATGCGCGCTGGGCGTCGATAGGCAGTGCGCTCACGGCGGCGTTGATGGGCGTGTTTGGGGAGTACCTGTCGCTGCGTTCGGTGTTTTTCCTGACCGCGGCACTCGCGCTGCCCGCGCTCGTCGCGCTGAACATGATTCATCACGAGATGGCGCCCGTCGTGCCGCGCATGAAAAAGGCCGCGGCGAAAGCGGGCGAGAAGATCGCTGAAGCGGTAAGCGCGGCCGGAGCCGATCGGCCCGAGAGCCTGCGCGATCTGGTGCGCGATCCGCGGTTGCTGACCTTCGCGGCGTGCGTCGTGCTGTTCCACTTGTCGAACGCGGCGATGCTCAACCTCGCCGCTGGTGAAGTCACCGCGCACATGGGCGACAACGTTCAACTCGTGATCGCGGCGTGCATCATCGTGCCGCAGTTCATCGTGGCGGGATTGTCGCCGTGGGTCGGACGGCAAGCGCAAACCTGGGGACGGCGCCCGGTGCTGATCCTTGGATTCGCAGCGCTGCCGTTGCGCGCGCTGTTGTTCGCGGCCGCGAGCAGCGCAAGCAGCCCTTATCTGCTGGTGCCGGTGCAGATGCTCGACGGTATCAGCGCCGCTGTATTCGGCGTGATGCTGCCGCTGATCGCCGCCGACGTGGCCGGCGGCAAGGGCCGGTACAACTTGTGTATAGGATTCTTTGGGCTGGCAGCGGGCGTTGGAGCGACGCTGAGTACGGCTATCGCCGGCTTCGTGGCGGACAAGTTCGGCGTGAACACCAGCTTCTTTGGACTCGCCGCAGCAGGTGCGCTCGCCGTGGCGCTGGTATGGCTCGCCATGCCGGAAACACGCGATACCGCCGCGAACGAGGAGGCGGCCAAGGAGAAGGAAGCCACGCCCGCGGCATGATGGTTATCGGATGGACAGGGGCTCTACATGCATGCGTCAACTGAGCGCGATCGCAGACGGCGTTGCATCGAAATCCGCCGAAAGAGCCGCTCATGAGCGTTCGTTTCAGAGTCCACTCATCGCTCAACGCATCATGCAACGCTGGAGCCAAATCATTTTAACGGCTTCAGCATTCCCAGCAGCGTGGGAATCAACTCGCTGACGGTCGGATGAATATGCATCGCGCGTTGCAGCGTGGTGTACGGCGCGTCGGCATTCATGATGTCGATGAACGTGTGGATGGCTTCATCGGCTTCTATACCAAGCATCGCCGCACCGAGAATCTTCTTCGTTCCGGCATCGACCAGCACCTTCATGAAACCATCGGTCTCGCCGCGTTCTCGCGCCCGGCCAACACGAGACATCGGCATGGTGGCGATCAGTGCGGGCCGTCCGTCGCGGCGCACGTCGGTTTCGCTCAACCCCACGCGCGCGAACGGCGGATCGACAAAAACTGCGTAGCACATGATGCGTGAATCCACGCTGCGCGTTTCGCCATCGACGACATTCGAGGCGATGATTTCATAGTCGTTGTACGACGTATGCGTGAACGCGCCGCGGCCGTTGACGTCGCCGAGCGCCCAGATACCGTCGGCTTTCGTGCGAAGCTGGCCATCTACATCGATCAAGCCGTGCTTGTTCAACACGATGCCCGCGTGGTCCAGCCCGAGGTCATCCGTATTCGGCGTGCGTCCGGTCGCGAACAGCAAATGCGAGGCATCGATGCTCTTCCGATCTTTCAACACGATCCGAACGCCCTTGCCCGCCGGTTCAACCTTCGACGTCTCCGTGTTGAACAAAAACTCCACCCCCTCCCGCGACAGGACCATCTGAATCTGTTCGGCGAAGTCCTTGTCCTCACGCACCAACACGCGATCGCCTCTGACAAGCACGCTCACGCGACTGCCGAAACGCCGGAACATCTGTGCGAATTCCAGCGCGATATAACTCCCGCCGACAATCGCCAGATGCTCCGGCAATTCGGTCAATTCGAGGATGGTGGAATTCGTAAGATGTGAAATGCTCGCCAGCCCGTCGATCTCCGGCACGGTCGCGCGTGTTCCGGTGTTGATGAAGATCGCGTCCGCGTCCAACTCGTGTTGCTGGCCGTCATGGCCTTGCACGCTGATGGAATGCGCGCCCGTGAACCGGGCGTGACCGTTGAGCACCGTCACGCCCGGCGTGCTGCGCAACCACTCCTCCACGCCGTTGCGGGACCCCGCAATCACCACGTCCTTGCGCGCCTTGACCCGCGCCAGGTCCACCCGCACCTCGCCTTCTACGATCACGCCGTACTCGCCCGCATGACGCGCGACGTGCGCGGCACGGGCGCTCGCCACGTAGGTCTTGGTCGGCGTGCAGCCAACGTTCACGCACGTGCCGCCGAACAGATGCCGCTCGATCACGGCCGTTCGCTTGCCGCTCTCGGCGAGCTTGACGCCTAGCGGGCCGCCGCCTTGTCCTGTGCCGATCACGATAGCGTCGAAGTGCTGTGACATGCGAGTCTCCTCAATGAAATGTCAGACCGGATCAATGCGGATCAGTGAACAAACGTTGCGTTCTCGCATGGTAGCTCGCCACGGGCCGTCGCGCTGAACGAATACCTCGGCCGCTCAGTGCGTTTTTCGCATGCACGGGTCGAGATTTAATCGCTTGTGGCCAACTGTCGCGCCGATAAAACTACCGCCATTCACGTCGCGGACGGCCGCGACGCTTCACCTTCCCTGGCAATCACGATGCGCACCTACCGTAATTTCATCGATGGCCGTTTTGTCGAGCCGCAATCCGATTCTTTCGCCGAAGTCGATAATCCCGCCACGTCGGCAATCATCGCGCGTGTCACGCTCGCCTCGCAGGACGACGCGCTGAGCGCAGTCGAAGCCGCGTCGCGAGCACAGAAGAAGTGGCGTGCGCTGACGGCTATTGAACGGGGAGAACATCTGCGCCGTTTCGCCGATGCGATCGTTGAACGCGCGCCGCAGATTGGCGCGGCGCTCGCGCTGGAGTCCGGCAAGAGCGCAGCCGATTCGGAGAACGAAGCTCGCTACGCCGCCGACATCACGCGCTTTCACGCGGAATGGGCGCGCCGGATTGAAGGCGAACTGATCCCCAGCGATACCCCGAACGAAAACCTCGTGCTGCATCGTGAGCCGATTGGTGTCGTGGCTTGTCTGATTCCGTTCAACTACCCCGTCTACACGCTGCTGCGCAAGGTTGCTCCTGCATTGATCACGGGCAATGCGGTGGTCGTGCGGCCGAGCAACAACACGCCGGCGTCCGCCTTCGAAATCGCCGAAGCAGCGCAACAAGCTGGCTTGCCCGCAGGCATTCTCAACGTCCTCACAATGGATCACGCGACCGCAGGCGCCGTCTGCACGCATCCCGCAGTGGGAATGATCACACTGACCGGCAGCGTGGGCGCGGGGCGCATCGTGCTGGATTATTGCAAGGCGAATATCGCCAAACCTTCGCTGGAACTCGGTGGCAAGGCGCCCGCGATCATCGAACCCGATGCCGATCTTGAAGCGGCAGCGAGTGCGATCGTGGCATCGAAGACGACACATTGCGGGCAATTGTGTACCGCGATGGAACGCGTCTACGTCCACGCCAGCGTGCACGATCGCTTCGTCGAACTGCTGCGCACGAAGATGCATGCGGTGAGTTTCGGCGATCGCGCGCAAGACGCATCGAAGATGGGTCCGCTTGTCAGCCGCTCGGCTCAACGCAACATTCACGCAATGGTCGAACGCGCGGTCGCCGAAGGTGCGACGATCGCCACCGGCGGCACCTTGCCCGACGGTCCCGGTTATTTCTATCCGCCAACGCTGCTGCTCAATTGCCGCCACGACATGGAAATCGTGCGTGAGGAGATCTTCGGACCGGTGCTGCCTGTGATCTCGTACGACACGCTCGACGACGCCCTCGCCATGGCGAACGATCATCAATACGGCTTGTCGTCGGTGCTTTACACCGAGAACTATCGCACTGCAATGCGCGTGGCCAACGAGATCGAAGCCGGTGAGCTGTATGTGAACCGCACGCCCGCCGATCCGTACCAGGGCTTTCACGCAGGCTGGAAACGCTCCGGCCTCGGCGGCGATGACGGCAAGCACGGCATGCTCGAATTCACGCAGACGCGTCTTGTCATCATGAAGTACTGAGACCTCGACACTCACTCGCACATCTATAAAAACGGCGTTCCCGGCGAACAGCCGAAGGAGACTCATTGTGGAAAAAACCCTGACCGGCATCACGCCGCCAATCGCCGATACAACTCGCCCGCAGCGATACATGCAGCTTCTGCTGCTGGTGATCGCCGCCGGCGCGATCTATCCGCTGCTGTATTTGCGTCAGGTCTACCAGACCCCGATGCTCGAGTTTTTTCACATCGACAATAGCCAGCTCGGCTACCTGTATTCGATCCTCGGCACCGTTTTCCTGATCAGCTATTTGCCGAGCGGCTGGCTTGCCGACCGCATCGCGCCACGTTTTCTGATCTGCTTTTCATTAATCGCAACCGGCGCGCTCGGCCTCGTTTATTCGACCGCGCCCAGTTTCCCCATCCTGCTCGCCGTGTTCTGCTGCTGGGGTTTGACAACCGGCCTGACCTTCTGGGCGTCGATCCTGAAGCGCGTGAAGACCATCGCTGCGCACGACGAACAAGGCCGTTTCTTCGGCTTGCTCGACGGCGGACGCGGGTTGATAGAAGCGTTACTCGCGACTGTCGCGCTGGTGATCTTCGCGACCGCCACGGAGAAACATGGCCTCCCGACGGACATCGGTTTCCGCTACGTCGTCTACCTGTATTCGGGCTTCTGTATCGGGCTCGGATTGCTGATAGTGCTGGTGAAAGAACCGCCCGCGACAAAAGAGGAACAACAGCAAGCAGCAGACAAGCTCACGCAGCACCATACGCTGTGGCGCGATCTCGTCATGCTGATGCGCATTCCGCAATTGTGGCTGATGGCGGCCATCGTGTTCTGCGGGTATCAGATCTTCTGGGCAACCTATAGCTTCTCCGCTTATCTGCAAGTCGGCGACCTGAAGATGACCGTGGTGATGGCCGGTACGCTCACCACCCTCAAGCTGTGGATGCGGCCGATTGGCGGCATTGGCGGCGGGTATCTCGGCGATCGTTTCTCCACGCTCGGCGCGCTGACCAGCGCATTATTTCTCGCCGCACTCGGGCTCGTGGCGCTGGTCGTGCTGCCCACGTTCGGGCATCTCAATCCGCGTGCAGGTGTCGCGATGATCGCCGTGGTCGTGCTGCTGATCGGCATCCTGACGTATGCGATTCGCGGCCTCTACTGGTCGCTGCTCGACGAGTGCGGCATTCCGCTGCGCATCACCGGGCTTGCAATCGGCCTGGTCTCGCTGATCGGTTATTCTCCCGATGTGTTCCTGCCGCTCGTGAACGGCTGGACTACTGAGCACTTCCCCGGCCTCCTCGGCTACCAGTTCTACTTCTCCTACATCGCTGCGATCAGCGTGATTGGCGGCGTGGCTGCCATGGCACTGAAGCGCATGCGCAAGACCGTTGCCAAGGATGCCCTCCAATGAAAATCGTCTCTCTCGAAACGCATTTCGTAGCTGTACCGCCGCCGCATCTGGGCGGCATGTACTGGATCTTCGTGAAGCTGAAAACGGCCTGCGGAATTGAAGGCGTGGGGGAAATCTATTCGGCGACGTTCCATCCGAAGGCGATGGTGCATATCATCGACGACGTGTTCGGACGGTATCTGCAAGACCACGATCCGCACCACGTAGAGCGATTTTTCCGCGAAGCGTATTCGAGCGGCTTTACGCAACGCCCCGACCTCACGATGATGGGCGTCGTCAGCGGCCTGGAAATGGCGTGCTGGGACATCATCGGCAAGGCAGCGGACAAGCCCGTGTACGAACTGCTGGGCGGTTTGGTCAACGAACGGCTGCGCTCGTACACGTATCTGTATCCGAAGAACGCGGCAGGTGAATACGATTACGACGACGTAGACCTTGCCGCCGAATGCGCCATGCGCAACGCGGACCTCGGCTTCACTGCGGTCAAGTTCGATCCGGCCGGTCCGTACACCGCGTACTCGGGCCATCAGCTTTCGCTCGATGTACTCGAGCGCTGCGAGACCTTCTGCAAGCGCATTCGCGAAGCCGTAGGCAATCGATGCGACCTGCTGTTCGGCACGCACGGGCAGATGGTGCCGTCGTCGGCTATTCGCCTTGCTCAACGCCTCGAAAAATACGATCCGCTGTGGTTCGAAGAACCCGTTCCGCCCGGTCAGGAAGACGCCATGGCGCAAGTCGCGCGGCATACCAGCATTCCGATAGCAGCCGGTGAGCGCCTCACCACCAAGTACGAATTTTTCAAACTGCTGCAATCGGGCGCGGCATCCATTCTTCAATTGAACGTCGCGCGTTGCGGCGGCCTGCTCGAAGCCAAGAAAATCGCGTCGCTCGCTGAAGTCTATTACGCACAGATCGCACCGCATCTCTACAACGGGCCGATCGGCGCGGCTGCGAGCATCCAGTTGGCCGCGTGTACGCCCAATTTCCTGATCCAGGAAAGCATCGGCACGTGGGACGGCTTTCATGCGCAGGTTCTGAAGACGCCAATTCAATGGGAAGACGGTTACATCATTCCATCGAAAGCGCCGGGACTCGGGGTGGAGCTGAACATGGATGTCGTGCGAGCGCATTCCCCTTACACCGGCGAACGTCTGCACTTGCAGATGGCGTCAAAGCCCGCCGACGTCCGGGATTCTTCTCCGGCCAAAGGCTGAGGGCGAGTGAAACACATGACTTACGACTACGTCATCGTTGGCGCCGGATCCGCAGGCTGCATTCTGGCCGAGCGTCTTTCCGCATCGGGACAATACTCCGTGCTCGTACTGGAAGCGGGCGGCAAGGCCGATTCGTTCTGGTTCAAGATTCCGGTCGGCTTTGCGAAGACCTACTACGATCCGGGCTGCAACTGGATGTATTACACCGAGCCGGAAGCGGGGCTCGCGGATCGCAAGATCTACGCGCCGCGCGGTAAGGTGCAAGGCGGCTCGGGCTCCATCAACGCGATGATCTACGTGCGCGGCGCGCCCCGCGACTTCGATGACTGGGCCGCTGCGGGCAACTCAGGCTGGTCGTATCAGGACGTGCTGCCGTATTTCCGCAAGCTGGAAACACATGAAGCCGGCAACACCGCCATGCACGGTGCCAGTGGCCCGATTCACGTGACATCGATGAAACGTGGCATTCACGCCATCACGCGCCATTTCCTCGATGCCTGCGACGAGATGGGCATTGCGCGCAATGACGACTTCAACGGCGAACGGATTGAAGGCGTTGGCGTATACGACGTGAACACGCACAAGGGCCAGCGTGCGTCGAGCAATGTGGCCTATCTTGAACCGGCGCTGAAGCGCTCGAACGTGCATATCGAGCATCACGCGCTGACCTCGCGCGTGTTGTTCGACGGACTGCGCGCAACGGGGGTCGAGGTATCGCAGAACGGTGTGCAACGAAGCTTCCACGCTACGCGCGAAGTGCTTTTGTGCGCCGGTGCAGTCGATACCCCGAAGCTGCTGCAACTCTCCGGCATCGGTCCGAAGGAACTGCTTGCGCGCCACGGCATTGCGCTCGTGCACGCGCTGCCGGCGGTCGGCCAGAACCTGCAGGACCATCTGTGCGCCAGCTACTACTATCGCGCGAACATGCCGACGCTGAACGGCGACTTCGGCTCGCTCTTGGGCAAGTTGAAACTGGGTCTGCAGTATCTTCTGACGCGCAAGGGGCCGCTCGCGATGAGCGTGAATCAGGCCGGTGGTTTCTTCAATACCGACCCCGCCAGCCCGCTTGCCAACATGCAGCTTTACTTCAATCCGTTGTCGTACCGGATTCCGAAGTCGAGTCGCTCGCAGCTCACGCCCGAGCCCTACCCCGGCTTCCTGCTTGCGTTCAACCCGTGCCGCCCGACGAGCCGCGGATCGATCGAAATTGCATCGGCGAATGTGAAGGATGCCGCGTTGATTCACGCCAACTACCTGAGCACGCAAAAGGATATCGATGAAGTGATCCAGGGCAGCCGCCTGATCCGCTCGATCATGCAGGCGCCGGCGTTGCGCGCGGTGACGGTGGAAGAAACGCTGCCGGGCGCGTCCGTGGTTCCCGACGGCGACGACGCCGCCATGCTGCAATATTTCCGCGACAACAGCGGCTCGATCTACCACCTGTGCGGTTCGTGCGCGATGGGCCCGGACCCGCAAACCGCCGTAGTCGATGATCGTCTGCGCGTGCATGGCATGCAGTCGTTGCGTATTGTCGATGCCTCCATTTTCCCGAACGTCACGTCCGGCAACATCAATGCGCCGGTGATGATGGTGGCGGAAAAAGCCGCGCAGATGATTCTCGACGACGCCATCGCGCCATCCTTCGTTCAACGCGAAATGCTTGCGGCCGCCTCGGCCTGAAGCCACTGCTGGAAAAGCCGTTGCGTCCCGCTTGCACGCTGCTCGGGACGCAGCACGAACCAGTAGGACTGCCGCCCTTCCACCTCCACGTCCAGCACCTGGCGCAATTGCCCCGACGCCAGTTCGGCCGCAATCATGTGGCGATCGGCGATGGTGATGCCCATGCCGTCGATGGCCGCTTGTATCGACAGATCGAGCAAGTCGAATTCGTGGCCGCCGTCGGTATCCACGCCTTCAATACGCGCCGCGTCCAGCCAGTGCTGCCACGTGAGGTAACGCTGATCTTCGCCCGAAAGAATATGCAGCAGGGTTGCGCGGTTCAGATCGACCGGCGCGCCCACGCCTTCACGATCCAGCAGCGCGGGCGAGGCCACTGCAATGTGGCGCTCGTGCATCAGCAAGGTACTTTCAAGGTTGTTCCATTCGCCATCGCCGAAACGGACAGCGCAGTCGAGCCGGTTCGAATCCGTGATGCCGTCGTCCGCGCGCGTCGTGATGCTCAGATCCAGTTGCGGGAATGCTTCGCGCAGACGTCCGAGACGCGGCACCAGCCAACGCGCGGCGAACGTCGGCGGGACGTTGATGCGCAGCCGGTTGACGTCGTTGCTCTGGCTGATTGCGCGCACCGTCAGTTCGATCTTGTCGAACGATTGTTGCAGCGCACGCAGCAGCAAGCGGCCGCTGGGCGTCAGGACAAGATGCTGGTGGCGACGTGAAAACAGCGTCTCGCCGAGTTGCTCCTCCAGTTGCCTCACCTGCCGGCTCACGGCACTTTGCGTGACGTTAAGCAGCTCGGCTGCACGGGTAAAGCTGCCGGTCGTGCCGGCCGCCTCGAAAGCTTTGAGCGCATTCAGCGCGGGCATTTTGCGTTTCACGGTGTTCTGGACGGTTCGTTGGCTCGCGACGCGCCAGTGGCGCAGCGAGCAGGCGCGCGCGTGATTCCGCGCAGCGGGTAAAACAGACTGGGGCGAACTGTGGCTCCCGCGCCGGGCCGGTGTTATTCAGGCGCATCATTGTGCCCGAGCCAGAACGTCGTGCGGGTGGCCGGTCCGCTCCACTGCTTCACGATTGGCGCAGGAAGCCCCTACCGTTGCACGCCGCGCCAATCCATTCGTCAGCCGGCGTCGTATGCGGAACGCCTCGCGCGACAATCCAGCCTCCGCGCCCTCACGAACCCGCGCTGGCGCATCTGGTGGCATGTCGCTTGCTTCAAGCCATGGGCACTAACGACCGCACCCCGGGCCGCATCCTCCTTCGCCTCCAGACCAGGCTCTCATGACCGAAACGATATGGTTTCTCGTCGTTGGCGGTGTGCTCATTTTCATGGGGCTTGCCAGTTCGACCTTCAAACAGCTGCCCATCAGCAGCGCCATGGTGTATCTCGCGATCGGCTTCGGCCTTGGGCCGTTCGGCATCGGCTTGCTGAAGCTCGACCTTGCCGGCGACGCCAGCGTGTTGCGCCGCATCACCGAGGTGGCAATGCTGGTGTCGCTGTTCGCGATCGGCCTGCGCCTGCGCGTGCCGCCCACCGACCGTATCTGGCTGCTTCCCGTGCGCCTTGGCATTGTTGCGATGGTGGCGACCATTGCCATCATGACGCTGGCCTGCGTGTACCTTCTGCACATGAGCTGGGGGCCGGCGCTGCTCATTGCCGCGATGCTCGCTCCGACCGATCCCGTGCTCGCCCACGACGTGCAAGTGCAGGTTCCCGGCGATATCGACTTGCTGCGCTTTTCGCTCACAGGCGAAGGCGGCTTGAACGATGGCATCGCGTTGCCGTTCGCGTTGCTGGGGATCTCGGTATGCAACTACGAGGCATCGCCGGATCAGGCGCTGAGCTGGCATTTCGCCGGCGAGGCTCTCTGGGGTGTCGCCGGTGCGTTAGCCGCAGGCTGGCTGCTGGGCAATCTCGCCGTGCGGCTGATCGCATGGCTGCGCACGCGCCATAGCCTGGCGCTTGGCCCCGAAGGTTTTTATGCACTGGGCCTGATCGCGCTCGCGTACGGTGTCGCCCAATTGATCCACACGTATGCGTTTCTGTCCGTGTTCGCGGCCGGTCTGGCAATGCGCCGCGTCGAGCAGAGAACCAGCGGCAACAAGTCCGCGCATGAGGCGGTTGGCACTATCGATGCACAGGACGTCGGAGCGGCCGCATCCGATCCCGAGCGTGCGCACGCGTTTGTAGCGGAACGCGTGCTCGGCTTCACGATAGAACTCGAGCGGATCGCGGAAGTAGCGGTCATGCTGATGATCGGCAGCGTGCTCGCCAACGTGTGGGGCGAGCTTTTTAGGTGGCAAGGCGCAGCGGTGATCGCGTTGCTGTTCCTGGTGGCGCGGCCGGTGTCGGTGCAGGCGTCACTGCTGGGGTCATCGGCAACGCGCTCGCAGCGGCTGCTGACCAGCTGGTTTGGGATTCGCGGCGTGGGGTCGTTCTATTACCTGCTGTACGCGCTGGAGCACGCGCCGCGCAGTGCCGCGGTGCCGCTGGCGCCACTGGTGCTGGGAGTAATCGCAGCATCGGTGATCCTGCATGGCATTACGTCGACGCCGCTGATGAACCGGTATCGAAGGAGTTAGGTGCGTTTAAACCGGGTTCAATAACGCTAAAAAAACAAATCCGACTCGGGCCGCAGGATAATCTGTAGCAACCCCTGTCCACTCGTTATCAACCGCTGCCAATCATGACTCACCTCGTCTTCGTCTGCGGTCACGCAGGCACCGGCAAAACCTCGCTGGCAAAACGCCTGATCGGGCCGCTTATGCGCACAAGCGGCGAGCCGTTCTGTCTGCTCGACAAGGACACGCTCTACGGCCACTACAGCGCGGCGGTGATGAACGTACTGACTCATGACCCGTACGATCGCGACAGTCCGCTCTATCTCAAGCATCTGCGCGATCCGGAATACCGGAGCCTTATCGATACCGCCCGCGACAATCTCGAACTTGGTATCGGTGCGTTGATCGTCGCGCCGTTGTCGCGGGAAATACGCGATGGCCTGCTCTTCGATCGTGCGTGGCTTGGCATCAGTGACGATGTGACGATCCGGGTAGTCTGGGTGCACGTCACGGAGGATGTGGCGCATGCGCGTATCGCTGCACGCAATGATCCAGGCGATGCGTACAAACTCGCGCATTGGGACGAATACCGGCAGCGGCGCTTCGTCCCGGACGCCAAAGCAAGCCGCGATTTGCTGATGTTCGATAACGACGCGCCCGCGCCGGAAGCATTCGACGAACTGCTCGGCCGGATCGTGCGGAAGTGACGTGAAAGGTGACGTGACACCAACGCCTTTGCGCAATAAAAAAAGCCGTTCCGCAACGCAGCGGAACGGCTTCATCCAGACAATATTTTTGTTTAGTCTCTCAGGCAGCTAGCAACGATGTTCAGGTCAAACCGGGCGATCAAGCCGCTTCAAGTTGTCTCACGGCCGCAAGTGTGCTCGCACCTTCATACAACCGCCCGAACCGGTTCGCCAAAAACGCTTCCAGCGGTACTTGTTCCTGACGGATAAACCCGCTCTGCGGCAACACACCTTCGCGGAACAGATCGAGCTCCGCGCAGATCGCGCCGGCGGTGGTGATCTGGATGGCGCTCATCGGCACGCCGCATACGGTCTTCGCGAAAATCTTGCGCGTGAATACATCTTGCACAAGACGGCCATCGCGCATCCCCGTCGCCGTGACGAATACGAGCACCACGTCCTGGGCCGTAGCCGGCACCGCACGCCGCAACATTGCCTTCAACCCGTCGCGATCACTCGACATGCGCAGGTCGTCGAGAAGAAACTTCATCAGTTCGCGATGCCCCGGATAACGCACCGACTTGTAATCAAGCGCCTCCACCTTGCCAGCCAGCGTCTCGCACAAAGTGCCAAGACCACCCGAGGTATTGAACGCCTCGTACTCGGTGCCATCGAGTGAGAAGTGCTCCAAACCTTCCAGCGGCTGCACCCATTGCGACCTGCCGTCGCGGATAGCCTCGCACGGCTGGCAATACTCGTTGATCAAACCATCGATGCTCCACGTCAGGTTGTATTTCAACGCGTTGGTCGGAAACTCAGGCAACGCACCCACACGCATCTTGATCTCGCGGACCTCGGCGAAGCGCTTCGCCAGATCGTGCGCCACGATGCCGATGAATCCCGGCGCCAGCCCGCATTGCGGCATGAACGCGTGCGTGGAGTCGTCGGCGATCTCGCGGATCGCATGCGTCGCGCGCACGTCCTCGGTGAGGTCGAAGTAATGCACGCCGGCCGCTTTCGCCGCCGTTGCCACGGTCACGGCGAGGTAATACGGCATCGCGTTGATGAGTGCATCGAAACCTTGCAGCGCGAGTCGCAATGCATTGCCATCGGCGGAATCGACACGGCGGGTGGGAATACCCTGCGCTTCAAGCAACGCGAGCGCGTGGGCATCGCGGTCGAACGCGACCACGTCGTAGTCGCCGGTTTCGCGCAGCAAGTGAGCGATGCTCTGGCCAATCAGGCCGGCACCGATGAGGGCTATTTTCATGTTTATCTCCTTGATGGGCGGTCGGTAAGCAATCTCCGACCACCAGTTTAGGAGCGCATGAATATTGATAACAGACACAAAATGATGCGAATCGACTACTGATCTCGACGTTTTGACGACTCCATGCGACAAATTGTCCAAAATTGCTCGATTCACCCCTCAACCCATGCCACCGCGATCGACCTTGCGGGCAAGAATGATCGACGTCGTTGTACGTTCGACCCCCTCCAGGCCACCGATTTCATCGAGCAGATCGTTCAGCCGGTCGGGTGAATCGGCGCGCAGCCACGCGACGTAATCGAACTCGCCGCTCACCGCGCAGAGCAGTTGCATTTCGGGCATCCGGGCGAAGCGTTTCTGCACGTCGCGACCATATTTCGGCGCCAGCTTGATGCCCACGTAGGCCTGAATGCTGGCGTCGAGCACGTCTTGCCCAAGCCGTACGCCATAACCCGCGATCACGCCGGTTTTCTCAAGCCGCGCGAGCCGCGCGATGACCGTCGTGCGTGCAATGCCGAGCTGGCGCGCAAGCTCGGACACGTTTTCACGGGCGTTCACCTGCAACGACGCGACGAGGTTCCGGTCGATGTTGTCGAGCTGATCGAGGCGCGGCGGTCGCATGAGACATGATCCTTTTGTTGGGGATTCGTTTGAAGCCGTGAAAGTACTGCAGGCGGCAAGAAAGCCATTAAAACACGAGCGCATCAAGCTGCGTCCGTCACGGCGGGTTGGTTAAACTCCTGGCGCTGCGAACTCGGCTTGGCTCTTCAAGGCTTTTTTCCAGACGTATCGGTTGTAAGCAGTTGTGGCAACTGGAGCAGCGCCGCGCGCTATCGTGATATTAATAGCGGCGTCGGCCAAACAGCGCACGTGGTCTTTCCCGTGTATTGCTTGCCCCTTCTCAATGGACCCAAGGTGTCACCCATGAAAAAAACACTCGTTGCACTGGCTGCCTCGCTGGCTCTTTCCACGGCGTTCGCCCAATCGTCCGCGCCTGCCGCTACGACTGCACCGGCAGGCGCATCGGCGCCCGATACAGCACGTGGCCAGGCACGCGAAGCGCGCGTCGAGCAACGCATTTCGGACCTGCACGCGAAGCTCAAGATCACCCCGGCTCAGGACGAACAATGGAACAAGTTCGCCGACGTGATGCGTGACAACGGCCACACGATGGGTGAGTTGTACCGTCAGCGCATGGCGCTGGGCGCGGACACGAGCGCGCTCGACGACATGAAGCAGTACGCGCAAATCACGCAAGCGCAGGCGGACGGCACCAAGCGTCTGGTCGATGTCTTCGAGCCGCTTTACGCGAGCCTTTCGCCCGACCAGAAGAAACTCGCCGACGCAAACTTCCACCAGTCAGGCAAACGCTCGGAGCATAAAGGCCACGGGGCGCGTCGCAAGGCGCCGGACGCCGCCGCGGCAGACGGTGCATCGGCAACCAAGCCGTAAGTTTCAGGTAACGGTTTGACTTGGCAGCTTGAAACAAGCGCCCGCATCGGGGTTTCGATGCGGGCGCTTTCACATTGCGGTATGCACAACACCGGGCTTGGCGTTACGATCGCGGATTCTTAATGCTTCCATGACATGCGCATGACACCGATCACTCTCACCCGCCTCGACCTCACTTCTGATCCAGCCGCGCATCTCGTGGTGAAAGACGAGACCGTCGCCGTCGAGTTCGCGCAGGAACCCGGCTCGCTGATGAGTCTGGAAGGTCCGAACCGCTACGCCCCCGGCGATGCGTTGATCACCGGCGCCACCGGCGAACGCTGGGTGGTATCGCGGGATCGGTTCGATGCAAAGTACGTGGCGCACGACGCTCTCACGCATGGCGATGCCGGTGCGTACCGGAACGTGCCCGTCGCCGTCCTCGCGAAGCAAATGCACGAAGCGTTTTCAATCGCGCGTTCGGAAGCCGGCGATGTGCTTCGCGGTGAAGCGGGCGACTGGGTCATGCAATACGCGCCGGGCGATTACGGCGTAGTGAAAGCCGCGCGTTTCGCGAAGGTTTACAAAGCGTTGTAACGCCCCGGCCTCACGCAAAGTCCTCGCCGATATCGATCTCCACCGTGCGCGGCACCGTTTCCCCGTTGGCGTACATCTCCTCGAGCGAACCGAGCGTGGCTTCCACATACGCGCGCAGTACCGCATAACTGCGCGCGTGCATCCGCGGCGGCATCGCCCGGTAACGCGCGAGCGCGGCTGGATCGAAGCGGATATCGATGGCGATGCGGCGTGCCGTCGCCCCGAAGCGCATCGCCACATAATGAATCACGAGCGACAGCTGGCCGTCGTCGCGGGGGCGCTCAGCGAATTGCGTCTGCTCCGGGAACAGGTCGCTGACCACGCGCGCCAGCAATTCGATATCGGCGCTCGGGCAGTCGTATTGATATTCATCGTCCATGTCAGTCTCCTGCCTTCACACGCGCCGCGCGATTCGCGGCTGTCGACACGCCGAGAAAATACCGGCGCAACGCACGCATCACGATCAGGCCGAACACGAGATACACGGCATCGGCGGCAAGCAGCGGAATCAAACGCGCCTGATACAACGCGATAGGCATCGCGATCAGCGCGTGCGCGACGATCATGAACGGCAGCGTAAAGCGGAAACGCTCACGCAGCATGTGCCACATCGCCACGGAAAAGCCGATCTGAAACACGAACGCTGCCGCTCGCTCGACCAGGAACAACCCGGCGGATTCCGGCGTGAGACTGCCGAGCACGGCGTGCAGCCGCAGCAGGGATTCGGCTGGCACGCTCGTGAAATATTGATCGAGCAGGCCGCGATCGGCGAGCATGGCGTAGAGGATCCACTGCAGTTGCACCAGCACGCCGACGAGCCACGCTTCCGCCCCGCCGTGTCCAATCCCGTAGCCAAGTGCCGTACCCGAGCGCTGCAATGAAGCGGGATCGCGCCTGATCAGCCATTTCATGCCGGCGAAGCGCCCCACTTCCTCGCAAATGCCCGTGGCAAGCGCGCCATAGATCACGAAAATGGCGGGATTCATCAGCAGGCCGACCGTCGTGGCATTGCTCAGAACGAGCCCGTGCAGGCCACGTTCGATCACCATCGAAAACAGCGCAAACACTGCGATCCCGACAATCACGTCGCGCCGTTCGAAGCCATAACGCGGCTTCATCCTGCGATACAACCAGATCGGCAACGCGGCGATCAGCAGCGTCGCGAGGGTGAGGAAGACCAGCGTCAAAGCACTTACCATTAATTAAATTTCCCTGGAACTATGTACCGCCATTATTCGTCGATGCCGACGTCGATGCCCGCACGATGAGTTCGCCCGGCAGCAGGCATTCTCGCGCCGCCACGCCCGCGCCCTCTATGCGCTCATGCAGGAACTCGACGGCACGCTCGCCTATGCTATAGGTCGGCTGGCGCACGGTCGTCATGCCGGCAAGCTCGGCCCACTCGGAGTCGTCGATACACATCAGCGCCACGCGCCGCTGCCAGTCGACGCCGTGACGATCCTTCATATGCAGCGCGACCCGCAATGCTACCGGAGCATTCGCCGCGAACAGCGCCACGCGGCGATTCTGATTTTGGGCGGCGCTGATACGCGAGTCGATTTGCGCGAGGTTTTCGTCATTATCCAGATCGAGCACGATCGTGACGCCAGAAATGCCGAGCGCGCCGATAGTGTCACGAAACGCCGCCTCGCGCACGCGTCGCGAACTGACCTGCGCGTACGGCTGCACGACAAACAGCAGCTCGTCGAAACCCTGGCTCGCGAGATGACGGATCGCCATCCGTACTGCTTCGGGATTGTCCAGCCCGACCATATCGGCGACGAGCCCCTCGACCGCGCGGTCCACCAGCACCACCGGAACGCCGCCGCGAGCGAGCGTTTCCAGGGTCTCCTCCTTCACGCCGAGCGCGTTCACGATCACGCCTTCCACGCGATAGGTCGTCAACAATTGCAGATAGCGCCGCTCCAGATCGACCTCGTTCGCCGCGTGGCAGATCAGCGGCATATAGCCGTACGCGTGGCAGGCCGCTTCCACGCCCTGCAGCACCTCGACCGAATACGGATTCGTCAGGTCCGCGACCAGCATCCCGACCAGCCGGTTGCGGCCGCGTTTCAGCCCGCGCGCCATCTGGTTCGGCCGGTAATCGAGCTTGGCGATCGCCTCTTCTATGCGTTCGCGCAATTCGGTCGACAACACGCCCGTCTCGCCGTTCAGATAACGCGAAATGCTGGTCTTGCCCGTGCCGGCTTCACGGGCGACGTCGGTGATGGTCGCGCGCCGGTCATTCGAAAAGTTGTCTCTTGCCATGTTCTCGTTCGACATCCGATAAAAACAAAGCGCGCCACGGCGCGCTTTGTTCGATACAGCGAGCTTGGCCGCAGCTGCTCAGCGCTTCAATGCTTCCGGATTCACCATGTTGTTGCTGAGTGTGCCATTTAGCGCGCCGATCAGGTTCTCGGCGGCGTTTTTGTTCATCGCGTACCGGGTTTCGTGCGTGGCCGAGCCAATATGCGGCAGCGCCACCACGTTCTTCATCTTGAGCAACGGCGAGTCCGCAGAAAGCGGTTCTT
The DNA here is from genome assembly GCF_030464885.1 of Caballeronia sp. SEWSISQ10-4 2. Classification (GTDB taxonomy): domain Bacteria; phylum Pseudomonadota; class Gammaproteobacteria; order Burkholderiales; family Burkholderiaceae; genus Caballeronia. Next base: position 47,238 of record NZ_JALPRJ010000060.1, read on the forward strand.
TCACGAACACGTCGAGGCCCGCGCCAAGAATCGTACCGTTCTGCAAGGCTTCGATGAGCGCGTTTTCATCTACCGTCGGTCCACGCGACGCGTTGATCAGAATTGCGCTGCGTTTCATCGCCTTGAGCTGCGCTGCGCCGATCAGGTTACGTGTTTCAGCGGTCAGCGGCACTTGCAGCAGTACGAAATCAGAGGTGGCGAGCAGTTCGTCAAGATCGACTTTCTTCGCGCCGTAATCGCGCTCGGCCTGCGCGTTCGGGCTGCGGTTCGTGTACAGCACGTTCATGCGGAAGCCGAGCGCAGCACGCCGTGCAACCGCACCGCCAATGCGCCCCAGCCCGATGATACCCAGCGTCTTGCCCTGGACATCGACACCAAAACAGTCCTCGCCGATGCTCTTCGTCCACTTGCCCGCCTTCACCCATTCCGCGAGTTCCACCACGCGGCGCGCGCTGGCCAGAATCAAGGCGAAGACCGTATCGGCCGTCGACTCCGTCAGCACGTCCGGCGTATTCGTGAGCAGGATGCCGCGGCGGTTCAGGTCGGCGATATCGAAGGCATCGAAACCCACCGATACCGTCGCCAGCGCCTTCAGTTTCGTTGCGCCCTCAAGCATGGCCGGCGTGATTTGCACGCTTGCGCCGATCGCGCCATCGGCATCTTTCAACGCGGCGACGAAAGCGTCATGCTGCTTCGGGTCGACGGTCGTGACGTCCGCATGTTCCTGCAGATACGCGAGCACGTCCGCGGGCAACGGCTTATACGCAACGATCTTCTTTTTCATCGAAACGGGTCCTGTGGATCAAATGGATTGAGTGTCTCAAGCACGTGTAGCGAGTTTCGTAACGGCTGCGACCGGCTGCGGTTTCACGACCAGCGTCAGTATGACGGCCGCCACCAGCGCGGCGCTCATGAACACATACGATGCCGCCGGCGACCCCGTCGCGCCATTCAGATACCCAACCACGTACGAACCGACGAACGAGCCCAGCGCGCCCATACTGTTGATTAGCGCCATCGCGCCGCCCGCAACATTTCTCGGCAGCAACTCCGGCACGATCGCGAAGAACGGGCCGTAAGGCGCGTACATGGCGGCGCCCGCGATCACGAGCAGCGCATACGAGCCCCAGAAACTCGTCGATCCGAGCAAATACGATCCCGCGAACGCGAATGCGCCGATCAGCAGGAACGGCCATACGAACAGCTTGCGCCGCTCGAGTTTGTCCGATGCCCAAGACGCGGCAATCATCGCGATGGTCGCCGCGAGATACGGCACGGCCGACAGCCAGCCCGTCGCGACCATGCCGAACGTCGATGCGTTCTTGAGGATGGACGGCAGCCAGAGCACGAAACCGTACACGCCGATGCTCCAGCAGAAATACTGCGCGGAGAGTTTCATCACCGCGGGCGACTTGAACGCCTCGCCATAGTTCTTGACCGGCTTGATGGCGGCTTGTTCCGCACGCAACGTGTTGTCCAGATCGCGTTTTTCCTGCTCGGACAGCCATTTGACCTGCTCAGGCTTGTCCTGCACGATAAACCACCAGATCACCGCCCAGATGATGGCCGGCACGCCTTCCACCACGAACATGTGGCGCCAGCCGAACGAATTGATCAGATAACCCGAGACCACCGACATCCACAGCACCGTCACCGGATTGCCGAGGATCAGGAAAGTATTGGCGCGCGATCGCTCCGACTTCGTGAACCAGTTGGAGATGAAGATCAGCATCGCGGGCATGACGGCCGCTTCCACGATACCGAGCACGAAACGCAGCGCCATCAACGAAGGAATGTTGGTGACCACGCCGGTCAGCGCCGCGCAGCCGCCCCACAGGATCAGGCTCACGAACACGAGCTTCTTCACGCTACGACGCTCGGCGTAGATCGCGCCGGGAATCTGGAAGAAGAAATAGCCGAGGAAGAACAAGGCGCCAATCAGCGACGCCAGCCCCTTGCTGATGCCGAGATCGTGATTGATACCGGCCGCCGAAGCGAAGCCGAAATTCGCACGGTCGAGATACGCGAGGCTGTAGGTGATGAACACGATCGGCATGATCGTCCACCAACGGCGCATCGCCAGCGTGGGTGTATTCGTATTGGCTTGTTGCATGATTGTCTCCGTCCTTGGCTCGTTTGCCCTGCGGCTAGCTCTGTCGCTATCTATGTGGCCATCTCTGTGGCTATAAAGCGTCTTTACAGCGCAACGTTGATTGCCGCCGCGCCGGTTGCCAGCGTCCCGTTGCCGCCCGGTTGTTCCAGCGCATCGAGTTCCGCGCGGGTCGGGAGACCTTCGCTATCGCCGATCACCTGGATCGCCAGCGCGCCGATGCGATTGCCCCGCGTGAGCGCGTGCCGCACATCGCGGCCCTCCAGCAGCGCGCTCACCACGCCGACCGCGAAACCATCGCCGGCGCCGACCGTATCGACGACATTTTTCACAGGGATCGCCGGCACCGTGCCTTCTTCGTTGCTCGCGGTCCGGAAGTACGCGCCGTGCGCACCGAGCTTGACCACCACGCCCTTGGCGCCCTGATCCAGATAAAAACGCGCGATGTCCTCGGGCTTCGTGAATCCCGTCAGGATCTTGCCTTCGCTCACGCCCGGCATCACCCAGTCGGCGTGCGCGGCCAGCGCGTTCAGCGCCTCGGTCATCGCTTCCTGCGACGGCCAGAGCGTCGGCCGCAGGTTCGGATCGAAGGAGATGGTCTTGCCGGCCTTGCGCATTTCCTTCGCCATATGAAAGGCGAGCTCGCGCGAAGTCGCCGAAATGGCGGGCGCGACGCCCGTCAGATGCAAATGGCGAGCACCGAGCACGTAGTCCGCCACGTAGTCATCGAGCGATAAATGGCTCGCAGCCGACCCCTTGCGGAAATATTCGATCGCCGGATCGCTGCCGTCATCATTCTTCGATTTCAACTGAAAACCGGTCGGATAACGCTCGTCGATGGTGACGCAACTCGCGTCTATCCCTTCTTGCGCGAGCACGTCGAGTACGTATCGGCCGAACGAGTCGTGGCCTACACGGCTCATCCAGCCGACCCGGAAACCGAGCCGCGACAAGCCGATTGCGACGTTCAAGTCCGCGCCGGCCACGCGTTTCGTGAACTGGCCGACCTTCGCGAGATCGCCGGTCTCGGCGGCGACGAACAGCGTCATGGCTTCGCCGTAGGTCACGACATCGAGAGACGTTTTCATAAGCGGTCCTTCGTCATTCGTTGATGGAGTCATGCGGTGTGGGTGCGTGCTTTTGCTTTCTTTTGCTTTCAGGCTGAGGAAAGTTGTTTTACGTAGCGGGCGGCGTCAGTGGCGAGACTGGCTTGATCGAATGGAAATTCGATGCCGCGCGGGACGTGGACCGGCAAATAAGCTAATAACGCGGCGAAGTAAGAGTCATCAATTGCGGGCGCCGTCGCGGAACGCCGCGCGCCTTCGCCTTCCACCGCTTTGCAATGCACGTAACCGACATATTTGGCCAGGCGCCGCGCCGCTTCGAGCGGATCTTGCTCCGCCCATCGCCAGTTACCGGTATCGAAGGTCATAGCGAGCGTGTGCGAGCGGGTTTCCAGCGCTTCGAACAAAGTGGAAAATGCATCGATCGTGCCGCCCGCTTTCAGTTGGCCATTCTCGACGACGACCTGCGCTTTGGAATTTCGGATGCCGGCAATCAGGCGATCAAGCGTCGCGGAATCCGTCGCTGTGCCTGCGCTTTCTGACCCGCCGAACTGAAATTTGACGATACGCGCACCGAGCGCAGCGGCTTCGTCCAGGGTCTGCTCCATCGCGCATTCATCGAGGGCGCCGGTATCGTCGAAAAGGGTCGCGGGGGTGGAATAAACGGGCCACATGCGGGCCGCCCTGATTCGCTGACCGAGTTCGTACAGGGAAGCGGGCTGGGATTGAGTCTTGTTGGAGAACAATTCGCGGCGCACTTCGAAACCCGCCGCACCGGCTTTTGCTGCGACTTCCGCCCAGACCGCGTGGCCGTCGCGGCGAATCGATTCCGCGCCAAATGCACTCGCCACGATAACCACCGGGACCTTGGTCCGAGCTCGGGCATTTTTGATCAAATTACCGAAATTAACCTGTTCCACCGCCAAATTTGCCCTTAATCGACCTATGGAACCGGTTCCAAGATCAAATTTCAAAAAAGACGCGTGCTGCGTCTGGGGATTTGCGCATAATGCGCTGGAGGGTTAGAGGGCGCTATTCTGGAAATCCCTAGGGCGGGGGATTTTTTTTGCTCGCGCCGGTGGACGGTTGGGTTGGGTCGATGCTGGGTTGGTGCTTTCGGCCTTAGTGGTCTGCGTGAGTTAGCTGTATTTTTTATCACTATTAGCCACTGTGCGTGGCGGCACGTCATTTCTGATATGACTTTCCGTGTCAAGCGTCGATGTTCAGATTTTGAGTTCATTCATATTCGATGTTGCTGCAATTTCCTGAAGGCGGCGTAGCAGTAAGGCTCGACGGTGAATCAGGCTGATATTCGCGGGTTGGTT
>NZ_JALPRJ010000061.1 GCF_030464885.1 Caballeronia sp. SEWSISQ10-4 2
ACGTGGCCGTCTTGCAGAAGGAATCCCGGTCCTTTAGGGCCGCGAGGACGTCAACGCGAATTAGCCGATGCAATGCACAATACGCCCGCTTTTCGGCGGGCGTATTTTATCGACGCTTATACGGATTGATTCAAGCGGCTTCGGCTTGGAATGCGCGGGTTTATGCAGCCTTATCGAAAGACTGCTGCATTACTCGCTGTTGCGGTGCATGACGGCGTTGGTCGATCTCCGCCATGCCATACGCCAGGGCAAACTTACGGGCATCGACAGGACACGGGAAATGCCCCAGCACGCCTGTCGCGCGCTGCAAGCCATCGATCTCCCTGACGATTAGCATAGCTGCATACATTCCATCGTCGTACGCGGCCAGCGGAATCAATACGACGTTCTCGTAAGCGATCTCAGCGTATTGCATGTCTGATCCCCCTCATGTGGACGACTCACTACTCTCTCAGCGCACCAGTCGATCTGGCACGTCTTTGTGTTTAGGCATTATCAATAAACAAAAGCCAAGAATCAACGGGATTTGTGCGATTCAGGGTTTATAGGGACGGTTTGGGCCGTTCCGATGTGGCGAGCACTTCATTTATTCGATACATGCACCGGGCTGGAGCGCTTCTTATACAGACTAACTGTGTCAATTTGATGTGGTGCGTGGGGTAGCGCATGGTCGTTGGGGCGGTGGACGGTTAATGCCTGGTGGTTAAGCGCTTTACCTACGATGTCAGGCATGCGGTATGCGGAATCGCTTTATCGACAGCAATGTCCTAATGACCGATGGGGGCACTTGTGAAACTCGAATCGACTGCATGGTTTCCGTTGAGCGACTACACGCCGACGCGCGACGGGTGGTACGAGGTGCAACTCACGAGCGGTGACACGGCGTTCGCGAAATTTGGTGTAGACGGATGGACCGAAAAACCGATGCTCGTTTTCACGCACTGGCGAGGCCTTTCCGCCGATCCAAGTAAGGTGGACGGTGTGGAGAACATCGATGCGGAGGCGACGGCGGCGGAAGGGGTTAGAGCGGTTTGGGATACGTTCTTTCCCGGGTCGGGAGCGGAGCAGCATAAGCCGTTGGATGCGGGGCGTGGGAAGTAGCATCGCGACGCTTCGATGACTCGGTGAGGATGGATAGACTGGCGAGCGTGGGTGGCTTGCCAGTTTTTTTGTTTTGGGGTTGGCGGTTGGGGCGGTTTGGAGTCTTGCTCGTCAAGCTGCGAACGCGGACTGCGTCCGTTTCGCGACACGCTGCGATGCAAGATGAAGCTGAACCTCGCGGCAGTCTTGCCGCTGTTCGGTGGGCTTCTGGCGGCGCTCGAATGATGGTTGTGCTTGCATGAACCGCTTTATCGCCGCTGTTCGCTTAGCGTCTTGAAGAGTGTGGCTTCCCGTTGTGTGACAATCAAAGTTCTCGATCCATTCAACTACGGTACGGCGGAAGCACATGAACAAGAAAGTGACGTATCTGGTCAGCATATTTATCGGTACTCCGACACAGCAGCACGCGCAGATCAAAGACATCGCGGCGCAAGTGTCAGGTGACGACTATGAGTTCTTGCATCTTCATCAGATGGGCGCGTTCCTGGTGCTGAACACTGATCGTGACGCTAAGGAATTGGCGGGTTCGTTTTCGCGTGCGACGGCAGCGGACGATCGAGTGTTTATCTGCGAAATAGGCCAGGACTGGCATACGCTCGGATTGAACAAGGCGATGTTCTGGTTGCAGAACCATCTGGCGACAAAGACGCAAACGCCAGCGACTAAGAAGGGGAATCCGTTTGGGGATGATTGATCGTTCCTACGAGCTTGCGGATTGCTATCCGGGTTTGCGATTGTTATCAACAGATAACTCGCGCCGGGAAACTGTCATACGAACTTCTCAGTCGAACGGTAGTTGCGGGCCACAGCAGCCGTTCATCTAGGACATAAATGTCGACCGCCAGGGTGGCGTTCTAAAGCCACAAACCATCGGAGCGAATAATTCCAACCGTTCGCGCCCGGCATTCTGCATTCCGAAATTTGGCTGAACGACCACGCACCGCGTTTAAACACCGACCGCCAGCTTTGAATACTGTCGTCTGCTGCTTCCGTTCGCGGAGCAGATCTGGAATCGGCCAGAGCCATCTTCGCCGTTTCCGGCCCTGGTCCCCTCGGACCGGGTATTGGGCGAGAGTTGGCGCTGGCACCCGGAGCACTTGACTCCGAAAGCGCAGAAAGCGTTGCTGGAGCAGCTCAGCGACCCGCGATATGCCAGTCCTGAATGTTTCGAGCGAGCCCAGTTTCTGTGGGTCGAGTCACTCGGTCTTTTCATTGCGAGTGAAGGAAAGAACCGCGTCGCATTGTTTAGATCGATGCGCGGAGAAAACGAAGTCGCGTCGCACATTCCTGCACAGGTTCAAAGGGCGTCGTATCCAGTGTCGGAACGGCTATGCATCTACCGATTGTCACAAATTGGAGAGGACGATACGCACGTCGCGGTGCTCGACGGAGAGTTGGCAGAGTTGATCACTTTGAATACCATTCCATCGTGAACATCCTTTAAAGCCTTCGCGCCCTCTCGCCCCATGGAATTCGATACCAAAGTAGCGATCATCGTCCTCGACGACCTTGCCGTCTGGCAAAAACTCAACGTCACCGCGTTCCTCGCGCCTGGCATCGCAGGTGCGGTGCCTGATGCGATGGGCGAGCCTTACATCGATGCCGCCGGCAGAACCCACGCGCGCCTCCTTGGCCAGCCTATGATGGTCTACCAAGCCGACAGCGCCGGCCTCCTCCGCGCCTTCCGCCAGGGAATCGAACGAGAACTGACCCGCGCCGTCTATGTCCGCGCGATGTTTTCAACTGGCCACGATGAAGCCAATCGGGAAGTGTTTCTAAAGGAGCCGGCAGATGCGCCCGATCTGGTCGGACTGGCCGTAAGAGGCCCGAAGAAAGCAGTCGATAAAGCCATCAAGGGCTTATCGCTGCATGGGTGATAGGAACGCGATCGGACACCAAACCACCGGCCGCAATTTCCCGCCTAACCGCGCAATCGCCACCCACAACAAAGCAGCAGCACACAGCCAATCCAACAACAAACAACAAACAACAAACAAAGCCAAAACCCCTAAACCCTCAACGCCCCCGCCACATCCAAAGCGTGCCGTGCCTGCACCAACGAAGTCCTTGCCGCCCGAGCATCGCCCGCGACCCTCAACAACGCCCCAAGCTGCGAAGGCTCCCTCAACAACTCGCGCAGAATCGGCAAAATCGTCGTCGTCCCATCATCACGCAATCCCGCCGTCGCAGCACTCGGCAAACTCCGCCAAGCCGGATCAACAATTGCTCTGCACACCGCAAACGGCAACCCCCGCGCAGTAGCAATCGCTCCGGCAATATGCGATTCCATATCCACGGCGAGCGCGCCGGTAGCGCGATACATCGAGCTCTTCTCCTGCACCCCCGTCAACGGCGCGGCCACACCGGCCATCGTCCCTCTAACCGCGCGCGCCTCCAGCGGCGTCCCGGCAAAAGCAGCGAACAGCCGCGCGGACCATTCCGGATCGGTATCGAGGATTCCAAACGGTCCCGACACAGAACTGGCGATAACCAGCGTCCCCGGCTCCAACTCAGGCGCGAGCCCACCCGCCGTGCCGAAACTAATAATCCCGGAACACCCCCGCGCCAACGCTTCGCTTAACGCACGTTCAAGCAGATCCGACCGCGCCGCAAACACCGCTTCCATGCCCGGCCCACGCGCGATGCGCGCTTCAAACGCCATCCCCGTCACCGCAATGACGGGCAAACGCTCGTCGAAGGAGCCAGAACCGGAACCAGACAGCGAACTCACATTCCCGCCGTCACGCGCGAAGCCCCATCGCGCATCATGTTCCTGTACCGCGCCAGCGCCCATAGCGGGAAGAACTTTCTATACCCGTGGTATCGCAGATAAAACACTCTCGGGAATCCAGTCGCCGTAAATCGCGTCTCGTCCCACAAGCCGTGGTCACGCTGCTTGGAATGCAGATACTGGACGCCCTTCGCCACGGCCGGATGATCGACAAACCCCGCCGCCATCAACCCGAGCAACGCCCACGATGTCTGCGAAGCCGTGCTCGACGCCGCTTCATATCCGCGATAGTCGAGCTTGTAACTCTCCCCGCCTTCGCCCCATCCGCCATCGGCGTTCTGAATGTTGATGAGCCAATGCGCGGCGCGCTGCATACGGCTATCGGTGAGAGGCAAACCAGCAGCGTTCAGGGCACACAGCGCCGTCCACGTCCCGTAGATATAGTTCAGCCCCCAACGCCCGTACCAGCTTCCATCGCGTTCCTGCCCGCGCAAGATGTAGTCGAGCGAGCGCTTCGCCGGCTCGCTCGTCGAGGGCTGCTCACCCAGTTGCGCGAGCATCGAAAGACATCGACCGGAGACATCGACGGTCGGCGGATCAAGCAGCGCCCCGTGATCGGAGAAGGGAATATTGTTCAGGTAATACTGCGTGTTTTCCGGCTCGAAAGCGCCCCACCCGCCGTCGCTGCTCTGCATGCCGACAACCCATTCCCGCCCGCGCGCAATCGCTTCGCCATACAACGCCGTCCCGTTTTCGCGATCGGCGCGTTCCATCGCCATGGCAACAACGGCTGTATCGTCAACGTCCGGATAATGCGGATTCGCGAACTGGAACGCCCACCCTCCCGGCCGGATATTCGGCCGGCGCGAGATCCAGTCGCCGCGAACATCCAAAATCTGCAGCGGCACGAGCCAATCCAGACCACGCGATACCGCCGCCCGCGCCTTGGGCGTATCGGCTTCGAGCAACGCGTGCGCGGCGAGCGACGTGTCCCATATCGGCGATAAACACGGCTGGCAATAAGCCTCGCCGCCCGGCGCTTCATCGATGATCAACAACTTCTCAATCGACTTGCGCGCAATCGCCCGGTTCGGATGATCTTCCGGATAACCAAGCACGTCATACATCATCACGGAGTTGGCCATCGCGGGGAAAATCGCGCCGAGACCGTCTTCGCCGTTCAGCCGTTCATCGACGAAACGCACAGCCGCTTCTATCGCGCGTTGCCGAGTGTGGCGCGGGAACAGGGGATCGACGGCGCGCAGCAAGGTGTCCACGCAGCGGAACAGCACGAACCAGCCCTGATGCTGATGCGGCGCACGCGCGGCCATGCCGGCGTTAACGGGGGCATCGAAGAACAGTTCGTCGATACGCACGCCCTTCGGATTACGCGCCTTCGGCCGCTTCGCGTTCAGCACGAGCAGCGGCACAATCACGGTCCGCGCCCAGTACGACACCTTCGACAGATGGAACGGGAACCAGTCGGGCAAGAGCATGATCTCGACGGGCATCATGGGCACCGCGCGCCACGACACCACGCCGAACAGCGCCAGCAAAATCCGCGTGAACACGTTGGATTTCTCCGCGCCGCCAGCCGCGATAACCGCACGCCGCGCACGCTGCATATGCTCGGCTTCGGGCGAATCGCCGATCATCTTCAGCGCGAAATACGCCTTGACGGTGGCACTGACGTCCATGGCGCCATCGGTGAACAAGGGCCAGCCGCCATCGGCGCGCTGAATCCTGCGCAGATACCGCCCGATCTTCGCTTCGAGCTCAGGCTTGGGCGTCTCGCCAAGGTAATGCCCGAGCAGCACGTACTCGGAGGGAATGGTCGCGTCGGCTTCAAGCTGATAAAGCCAGTAGCCATCGGGATGTTGGTCGGCGAGCAGTGCATCGGCAGCGCGCGCCACCGACGCTTCCAGCGCCGCCGCCGTCACCGGCTGGATGCCGGGCAGCTGGACAGTTTCATTCATCAGCGTTGCACCGAGAAGTTCATCGAGGGATTCATAAGCAGGTCCGCGGCTTTCTGGCCGGAGCGGATCGAGCCTTCTATAGTGGCGGGCAGCCCGTTGGCGATCCAGTCACCGGCAAGCATCAGATTGGACCAGCGCGTACGCGTAGCCGGCCGGAGGTTTTCCTGGCTCGGCACGGCCGCGAAAGTCGCGCGCTTTTCCGTGACGATCTGCCAGGTCGGCATACGCTCAACCGGCATGCGCACCGCCTTCGCAACTTCTTGCCAGATGGTGTGGGCTAGCGTCTCGCGCGGGGTATCGAGGAGATGATCGGCGCCGCTGATGGTCACCGAAAGGCGGCCATCGAAGGCGAACAGCCATTCGGCGGTGCCGTTCAGCAAACCGGTTATCGGATTGAAACCAAGCGGCGGATCGATGGCGAAATGCGCATTGACGATGGCGCGGAATTCGTTCGGCGCGCTGATACCCGGCACCAGTTGCTGCGCCGAGTTCGGCGGCACGGCAAGCACTATACCGTCGTTAGGACCGACGTCCACGCGACCATCCTCGAAATCAAGCGATGTAACACGTGTCTTCGAATCCGTGCCCGTAAAACCAATCTCGCGCACCCGCGATCCGAGCTTGATCTCCGCGCCGCCATATTGCAGCAGGCGCAACGCCGGATCGACGAACGCATGGCCCAGGCCGTTGCGTGCGACCAGCGGCCGGCACGCCTGACCGCCGGCCAGCAGTGTCTCCTTCAGCACGTTGCCCGCAAGCACCGCGCTGCCTTCACGCGGATCGACATTCAGCACGGCCCGGAACAGCGGATCGATCAGCGCGTCCCACAGCCGCCCGTTGGTGCGCATGGTCTGCTGCATCGTGCGGCCGGGTTTGGCGAACAGCAGCGGCACCAGCGACAAATAATCCGCGGGCATGGTGCCCGGAACACGCGCGGCGGAATCGAAGATCCAGCCCGGCACTCGGCCCGGCGATAGCTTCACGGTCCAACGCGCGCCGCTGCGCAGATCCATGAACGGAAACTCGGGCTGGGTCGGACCGACGAGATCATCGGCGGCGCCAATCGCCTTGGCATAGTTCAGCGTGGCGTGGTTGCCCGACAGCACCAGATGATTGCCGTTGTCGATAGTCGCGTTGAGCTTGATATCGAAGTACGAACGGCAGCGGCCGCCTGCGTGCGGCGCAGCTTCGTGCAGGACCACGCGCGCTCCGCGACGCTGCAACTGCACCGCGGCAGCGAGTCCCGACAACCCTGCGCCAATCACATGAACAAGACGCGCCATCAGAAAATATGTCGCGCAACGATCCACAGCAGCCGCGAACGCGGCGTGCGGACGTGGTTGCGCGGGAGATCGAAGCCACGTTTCAGATTGGCTTCAAGAACGCAGCGATACGCCCCCGACATGATCCTCGGCGCACGCACCTGAGCGCGCGGCGCAGTGGCCATGATCGCGTCGGATTGCGCGTAATGCGTCCGCGCACGGTCGGCGAGCGTCAGGCAGACGCGCGGCAAGCGGGCGTCGCCGACTATCGAACCAATGTCAGTCGTTGAAATGCCTTCGCGGGACAACAGTTCGCGCGGCAGATAAACACGCCCGATGTCGGCGTCTTCGTCTATGTCGCGAAGAATGTTCGTGAGTTGCAGCGCACGGCCGAGATGGTGCGCGAGACGCCGTCCGGCGTCTTCATGCATCCCGAATATCCTCACCGATAACCGCCCGACCGCGCTCGCCACACGGTCGCAATAAAGGTCGAGCGTGGCTTCGTCGGGCGCGACGATATCTTCGGCGGCGTCCATCGCCATGCCGTCGATCACGGCGATAAAGTCGTCGCGCGACAGGTGAAAACTTTGAATGTGTTGCGTCAGCGCGGCCAGCGACTTGCGTGGCTTGCCGGCGTAACAATCGTCGATATCCACACGCCATTGTTCAAGCGCAGCGGCACGTTCGCCACGCGGCAGCGTGCCGTCGGCGATATCGTCCACCGCGCGGCAGAACGCGTAGACCTGGTACATGGCGTCGCGCTGCGCAGCCGGCAGGATGCGCATGGCGAGATAGAACGAACTACCCGATGTCACCTTGGCGGCGTCGGGAGCAGGATCGTCGGCGATAAGATTGGAAACGGCCAAGACGGACTCCGCTGTGGCGCCCCCAAGGGCAGTGTGTTAGATCGGGCGCCGGGCAATTCGGCGCTTCGCTGAAAATTGCTTCGAAGCTGGATGCAAACCCGGCGCGAACCGGCTTCAGGCGGCAGACAAGCCATGCCGGAAGCGGCGAAAAGTATATCAAGTTTGTGACGCGTTGCCTGAGGACGGCTTGCGACGTGCTTTCCGTGAATCTTAACCTTCGTACAAAAACCGTCCGCTCCAAGGATATAACGCTCGTTACGTGCTGTGGAGTAGCACGGCGCCGGTTTTGAATTGCTGGGCGCTTCACTGAACCTGATCGCCATTATTCCCAGCCAACTTTACCGGTCAGCCGTCTTTTTATCATCAAACTTACCGTCCTTTTGACGCGTCGCGAGCCCGCGCTTTACAGCGTGTTTGACAGAATCAATTTGAAAGGCATGATTTATGCGCACGTTATCTTTCCCAAGCGTCGGCGAAAATCGGGCAGCGGCTAGAATGCGTGCAACTCTCCGCGTTGCAATCGCTGCTTTTCACCGATGCATAAAGATGCCGCGCTTAGCCATTTACATCGGGACGACGACTCACCATGACGCCGCAACGCGAGGAATCAGGCGCTGACCACTGGCAAGACGAGCCGCCGTTCCCCGTTGTACCGGAGCGCAATTTCGCCGCCCAGCGCACCACCCTCCGGCTCCTGCTGATTGCGGCCATCGTATTGCCTTGCCTGTATTTCGCGGGCATGTCGTGGAGCGACCTGAAAGCTCGCGAACGCGACGCCGCCGAAGTGGCCGAACGCAACGCGCACGTCGCCGAAGAACACGCGCTGAAAGTCTTCGACATGAACGAGACGCTCAACGCCCGCGTAATCGATCTGATCGACGGTGTGGACGACGAGACCCTGCGCCGCGAAGAAACCTCTATCCACGACAAACTCAAGGCGATGGGCGGGGGTTATCCGCAAGTGGCGTCGGTGGCCATCTTCGGCGCGGACGGGCGTCTGATTGCCACGAGCCGCATCTTCCCCTCGCCGGATGTTTCGATAGCAACCCGCGACGACTTCGTTGGCATTCGCGACAGCAAGATGCTCGAAAACGTCTCCCGCGTGATGCTCGGCAAAGTGGGCGGCGAGACGGTATTCAACACGGCGGTGCCGCGCAAGAACTCGGATGGCCGCTTTGCCGGCATTGTGACGATTGCGCTTCGCCCCAGTTATTTCGCCGGGTTTTATCGCGAGTTGCTGGGCGAGCACTCCACCGTATCGCTCGGCCTCACGCGCTCGGACGGCGCCGTGCTCGCCTGGTATCCGACGCGTCCCCCCGACCGCATGGAACTCGCCGCGAGTTCGCCCTTGCGCGATGCCTTTACCTCGGGACTTCGCAACGGCGTCGTGCGAATGCGCTCCGGGCTCGACAACGAAATGAAGATCGTGGCGTATCGGCAGGTGGGGAATTATCCCGTGTTCGTGTCGAGCGGTTATCCCCTCGCCACTATCTGGGCCGGGTGGTATCGCCGCATCGGCGTGCTGATGCTGACGCTGTTCGCGCCGTGCGTGGTGTTATGGGGCGTGATCTGGCTGTCGCTGCGCCGTCTCGCTCACGAAGAAGATGCCTGGGAGCGCTGGCAGGCGGAAGCGTCCATGCGCCGTTCGATCGAATCGGCTTACCGGCAGGCACGCAAGATGGAAGCGCTGGGCAATCTGGTCGGCAGTGTCGCGCACGACTTCAACAACCTGCTGATGATCCTCTCCACCAACGTCCAGATCGTCCGGCGACGCGGTGCTACCGGGCTGGATCGCGAGTTGTCGGCCATGGAACGCGCGCTTAAAAGCGGCCAGTCGCTCACGCGCCAGTTGCTGGGTGTCGCCCGCAAGCAGCCGCTGCGCAACGAGACCATCGCGATCGGCAAGTGGCTGCCGGCGTGCCGCGAACTGCTGAAGGCGTCACTGGGCGCGAAGGTCGCGCTGAACCTCGAAACGAATACGGATAGCTGGCCGATCCGCGTCGATGCAGCCGAACTCGAGCTCGCGCTGATCAACGTCGCGGTGAATGCGCGCGACGCCATGCCGAGCGGCGGCACGTTCTCCGTTCGCGCGGACAACGTGCGCTTCCGGCACGAGGACGGTTTTCCGATCATCGGCGAATTCGTGCAGTTGACGCTGGAGGACACGGGCGCGGGCATGAGTCCCGAAATCCTCGGCCGCGCGTTCGAACCGCTGTTCACCACCAAGTCCAAAGGCATGGGTACGGGGCTCGGCTTGCCGCAAGTGTTCGCGTTCTGCGAGCGAGCGGGCGGCGTGGCGACAATCGACAGCGCGGTGGGCGCGGGCACGTCGGTGCGGCTCTATTTGCCGCGCGCGAGCGCAACCGCGGCAGAAGCGCTCGACGCTCAGCACGACGCTACCGCCGCCAGCGAATCGCACGGTTTGCGCGTGCTGCTGGTGGAAGACAACGAGGAAGTCGCGGCGGGCACGGAAGCGTTGTTATCGATGATGAATCACCACGTCACGCACGTCTTCAACGCGGACGGCGCAATCGCGATGCTCGAAACCGCCCGTCGCGATGCGAACAATGGCGGTGCGCTGCCGTTCGACGTCGTGCTCTCCGATATCCACATGCCGGGCAAACTGAACGGCATCGATCTGGCCGAGATCCTGCAAAGCTGGACGCCGCGCATGCCGGTGATCCTGGTAACCGGCTACGCCGAAGAGCTGGATCGGGCGCGTCAGGTCGACGCGCGCGTGTTGTCGAAACCGTTCGACATCACATTGCTCGATTCGCTTCTGCAGGCCATTCGCGAAGATCTGAGCGCGCGCGCCGACAACCGCGAGCATGGCGAAGCGCCGCACTGAGCCAAGCGACTTTTTCCACACGTTTTGTAAAAACATCCGCACGCCGGCTCGCATCGCGATGGATAGCCGTGTTTTGGGCGGCGTCACGGCGCGCGCGCTCGCGACCCGGCACGCGAGTTGCGAGATAACACGTGAGTTGCGACCTAAACTAGATTTGCGACGAATGTTTTTTCACGCGTCGCAACTGCTTACAGGCCACCCACGGAGGCAGCCATGCGACACACAGTTATTGGTATCTTCGATACCTACGACCAGGCCGAAGTGGCGCGCAGCGCACTTGTTGCCTCGGGTTTCCCTCGTTCCGACATTGAACTCCAGGCTGCGCCCGACGATCCCGCCTGGGCAGCCGGCGCAGGCGGGCCGCCTGAAACCGGCGGCGTGCTGGCGAACATCGAACGCTTCTTTGCGATGTTGTTCGGCGGCCGCGATCAACCGCCCGAAGTCGCGCATTATTCCGAAGCGGTGCGGCGCGGAGGCGTGCTGGTTGCCGTCGATACCGCCACCGAAGCGCGCGCTGACGTCGCGCGCCGGACGCTGGCGGAACAAGGTGCGATCGATATCGACGAACGCGCGGCGAGTTGGGGCACGCTAAGCCATGGACGCACGGCGGCGTCCGCAGCCGACGACCGCGATCATTCCCTGCTCGATGAACTCGGCCTCGGCTCAGGCAGCGCCGTGCCGGGTCGCGCACCGGTGAATCCGCCCGGAGATCCCCTTGCAACCGCCCGCGCCGACGCCAACCGGGCACGGGCTTATCCGCACGCGGATCAGGGCGATCCGGCCGTGCAGCCGCTTGATCCGATCACCCCCGTCGCCCGCGATGTATTCGCCGGCGGCAGTGACTCGTCGTATCGCGCAACGGGCGGCGATCCGATGACCAGCGGCACCGTCCGGCAGGACACGAAGGAAACAATTCGGCGCTCGGCGTCCTGTGCCGCGACTTCGTTGGATGAACCGCTGGCTGGCGAGGACTCGGCTTATCGTTCGCCGGCTGCGAGCGAGCCACCGACCAGCGCTGCATCGAAGCAAGGCTGGCGTCCCGTCGACCCGCGCGATCCGCTGGATGAAACCGAAACGTCGTCGCGAAGGGGCGCCATGGGGGGTACCGGTACGACCGGCTCGCCGGTTCCGGGGTCACTCAGCCAGACCGGCGATCCGACGCTCGACACCCGTTCAGGGACGCGACCCACCATGCCGGACGAGTACATGGAGTACGAGGACGACTTCCGCACGGATTTCGAATCGAAATATGCGGCAACAGGCGCGCGCTACGAAGAGTACGAGGAAGCGTACCAATACGGCGCCTCGGCCGGCAGCGACGAGCGTTATGGCCGCCGCAACTGGGACGACATGATGGAAACCGAACTGCGCCATGACTGGGAAGGCCGCAATCCGGGCGTAGATACGTGGGAGCGCTTCAAACTCGCGGTGCGTCACGGCTGGGATCGCGTGACGGGACATCACCATCACATGTAACTCATGCTGCTTGCTGTTGTTGAAACGTTGTTGAAACGCCAACGGCCCGCTAAAGCGGGCCGTTGGCGTTTTGCGTACGGATTCGGGTTCGGGAGCTAACAACTCACCTCACTTAAACCGTCGCAAGGCGCTGAACCCAGGCGGTGTATTTATCGACGAATGCCTGCAGGAACTTGCGCGTCTCCTCGTTCACGATCTTGCCACTTGCATCGATACGGTTCGCGTCGTGCTTGATGAACATCTCCGGCTGGCCCATCAGCGGCACATCGAGGTACGCGAGCACATTGCGCAGATGCGCCTGTGCGAGCGCCGTGCCGGTCGGACCAAGCGACGTGCCCAGCACCGCGCCCGGCTTGTTGGCCCACGCGTTGTGCCCCCACGGCCGCGAACCCCAGTCCAGCGCGTTTTTCAGCACGCCGGGAATCGAGCGGTTGTATTCCGGCGTGACAAACAGCAAACCATTCGCCGCCGATATCTTCTGCTTGAACGTTCGCGCGACCTCAGGAAAGTCGTGATCGTAGTCCTGGCTATAGAGCGGCAAGCTCGCGATGTCCAGAAACTCGAACGAAAAATCCGGCGGCGCGAGCGACACTACCGCGTGCGCGAGCTGCTTGTTGAATGATTCACGACGAATGCTGCCGACAACAACCGCAATCTTGTAGGTCATGGCTTTTCCCGGTGACTGAATGAAGCTGAGGAATGAAGTGCATCCACGAATCTGACACGTACCAGCCAAACCATCATAGGCGTTCGGTCGATGCGACGGCTATCCGGAATGGGTCGGATTGTGGATCGGCTCAACCTCTGGGGCGCACATTTCTCATCGTGTTCCGCTTCGAGATGGGCATTTCAATCGGTTACCGGGCGGCAGCCCCGCCGCAAGCCATTTTCGAGATGATTTCCACAAAGTTGTCCACAGAAACTGTGGACAACTTTGCAGATGTTTAATAATTCGCACTAAACGGCCAAGCGCTTGGCGGAATAAGGCTGGAGGCGGGGTTAAAGCGTCCGGAAACGCCCAAAAATGCCTTTATCACCCGTGCCGGGCGAAAAGTTATTGACCGAAAAACACGTTGCACTGGGACGACGGACCTTGG
Source organism: Caballeronia sp. SEWSISQ10-4 2 (assembly GCF_030464885.1). GTDB lineage: Bacteria > Pseudomonadota > Gammaproteobacteria > Burkholderiales > Burkholderiaceae > Caballeronia. The sequence goes on from NZ_JALPRJ010000061.1 coordinate 13,358, forward strand.
CATGCCGAGGACTGCGATTTGGCATTGTCTGCAGCGCTGGCAGCGCCCGCCACAGCGAACAAGACGACAGCGGCAAAGACGGAAAGTGCGCGTTTCATGAGACTCCTCGGTGAGTTTGACAACGATCTGACTGGATCGATGAACCGAGAATATCGATTAAGCGAATGCAGAAAAATGGCCGGGTAAGGAATTGATCTTTACCGGAATCGCAATGAATCAGGCTCCGCGGGCTTTTTAGAACTTGAGAGACCCGGCGCTCGCTCTCCGTGCTTAGAAACAAAACTTCACATTCATGCAAGACGCACAACAATATGTTTTCCCAATCGGCATTGGTCAGCGATAGGGTTGTGAATAGACTGGTTCACATTGATGGCGTGAAACGCGCTGTCTCCAAACAGTCAGAGGTTCACCATGAAACGCACGCTTATTGGTAGTTTGTTCGTCGCAGTGCTGGTCTCGTCGGCACCCGCCTTTGCTCAATCCTCGGACGTTGCCCAGCCGAACGCCTACGGGCCAAAAACGAGAGCCGAAGTGAAAGCCGAACTGGCCGCTGCGAAAGCAAGCGGTGAGCTCGACGCGATCGACACGGACAGCTATCCGCAGTTGTTGCCGTATCAAGCGGCGCGCGCTGCACGCGTCACGTCGAGTACGAACACGACAGCCGTGACGCAAGCAAACGGCGCGCGTGCGAACACGCAATAAGCGCACGCACAAGTTATCGAGAAAGACAAAAGATCACAGCGGATTCAATTGCTGAAGCCGCGTGATCTGTCGAAGACGTTCATCCTCCGCCTCGCTCCGATGGTGGATTGCCCGGTCCCAGGACCGGGCTTTTTTATGTCCCCAAATGGCGCATTGGTGAAGAGCGACATGAGCAGCGAAGCTAAGTGAACGAGGCCGGAAGCATAGCTGCAGGAATCGCTTGCCGCAGAGCAGATTCGATAAAGGTGAGCGATTTCGGGAGCTGCGCGAGGTGAGGTGCGAGACCCGATGAAAACTCACGCTTGAGGCTATTTGCAAGTATCGCTAACTAGATGGCAGAGGTGAGCGAGCTTCATCAAGTGCTTGAGGTGCATCGCTGTGAGCCTTTACCCATAAGGCTTTCACGGCTTCGCTCTTACTTGGTTTCGAGACGTCCGTTGCGAGCGCAAGCGTTATGCGCCACTCAGGTTCGACACTGCGCTCGCGTGAGCGAGCGGTGAGTGACGCTATAGGTGAGGTAATACGGGAGGGTGATTCAGCGTTGTTGAGAAAGAACTTTAAGAGCCGTTCCTCTCTCTCTTCTCGTCATGTGCGCTTCACGTTAAAGCGTTCTCTATCAATGAGTTGCGTCCCGTTGTTAAAACAGTTGATACGCGTGTTCATGAGCTTTAAGTGCTCACCAGCAGCGCTTTCCGATGGATTCAAGCCGCTATAGGTGAGGCTATGCGGGACCCGATACAACGGCGTGAAGCTTGCTGATAAGGCCACGCGCACTGCGTTGATCGAACGCGCGCGCAAGCTCGGCTACGACATGACGTTGCTGCGCGAAACGCTGCATTGAAATTCATCGCGCATGAATGATCTTCGAACTTCACTCGCCGATCATTCGCTTCAATCACGTACCAATCAGAAAGCGTTCCTTGTTGCGTCCCGCCAGCCAACCGGGCGGGCGTCCGCGTCCGCTCCACGTCTCGCCGGTCTTCGAATTGCGATACTTGGGCGGCAGCGGCGGCTTCTTGAGCGCCCTGCCACGCCTGGCTGAAAAGCCAAGCTCTTCGGCCGTCAGGTCATACTCGACAATCTTGCGCTTGATCTCCTCGATCGCGACCGCAACTTCCTTCTGCTGCGCGATCGCAACTTCCTTATGCAGTTTTTCGAGTTGTACGGTCAGTTGCTTGTAGGTGGCCATAAGCTGCTCTGTAGGTTCGGTATGCGCGCGAAGTGGACATGACATGTTGACACTAATCGTCGATTTTCACGCGTCGGCAATCAGTCGTCGATGGCGTCGTAGAGATGGCGTTCGAACACGGCTGCCATCGGAAAGGGTTCCACGCTGCGTCGCTGGATCAGCATGATGCCGATCATGTTTTCGACCGGATCGGCGAACCAGCTCGTACCGAGCGCGCCGGGCCAGCCGAACGAACCTGTCGAACGATAACCGAGCGTGCGCTGTTGCGCAGGGTCATCGACGATCGCCAAGCCGAGACCAAACCCCTGCCCCGCCCACACGATCTGCCCGAATGCCGGAATGCGGCGCTGGTCGCGCGAGAGAAAATTCGTGCGCATCAGATCGACAGAACGATGCGACAGCAGGCGCGAACCGCGCGCGCGTTCATCGGCGTTGCCTTGCAAACGGCCGCGGCCAAGCAGCAGGCGCGCGAAACGGAGATAGTCGTCGGCAGTGGAAACAAGACCCCCTCCGCCGTTTTGAAAGCGCTCGGGTTTAGCGAAGCGGCTCGATGCCGGATGATCTTCCACCACGCGTTGTCGCGTCACGGGATCGATGGCGTAGGCCACCGACAAGCGCCCGAGTTTTTCAGGTGGCACCACGAAGCCGGTGTCATTCATCTCCAACGGCTCGAAAATGCGGGTGCGGAAGAACGCTTCGAGCGACATGCCGCTGATGCGCTGGATCAGCGCGCCGAGGACGTCGGTGGAGATGCCGTAATGCCAGCGGGTACCGGGCTGGAACATCAAAGGGAGGTCAGCCACGCGCTGCAGCCATGCGCCGGGATCGACCGATGCCTCGACGCCGTTGAAAACATTGCTGTACGCATCAGCTAGCGCGCCGAGCGCACTGAAGTGATACGCGAACCCGGCGCGGTGCGTGAGCAGATCGAGCAACGTGATCGGCGCGCGCGCGGGTTCCGTGCGGTCGAGGGATGCAGCGGGATCCGTCAGAACCTTGGGATTGGCCAGTTCGGGCAACCAGCGCGACACGGGGTCATCGAGTGCGATCCGCCCTTCTTCCACGAGCATCAAGGCGGCGAGGCTCGTCACCGGCTTGGTCATGGAGGCAATGCGAAACAGCGTGTCGCGCATCATGGGCGTGCGGGTTTCGCTGTCGCTGTGACCCAGCATGTCGACCCGGGCAATTTCACCATGCCGCCAGGCCAGGGTGACGCAGCCGGCAACGTCGCCGGTCTCGACGTACTGCTGCATGGCAATACGTGTGCGCTCGAGGCGCGTCGCGCTGAATCCCGCGTCGGACATTCAAATATCCCTCTTATGGTCACATTCTCTCAGCACGACATTTAAACATGCCGGAAATGTGACACCAAGGGAAGTTTTACCTCGGCTTGTAACTCCGTTACATAACGCCGGAAATCAATACATCAATATGTTACGGATTCTAATCTTTAAGCGAGCGAGCAATTCAATCCCATGCTGGCTTCAAGTTGTTCAAGCCGGTCGATGATTCTCTGCATGCGCGATTGCTGCGCCGGTACGAGTGCGCTGGACGCAACCGAATCAACCCGGTTACGCCAATAAGACAAGGGGATGCGGTCTTCCGCGGAGATTCTTCCGATTACCTGCTCCAGATGCAAAATATCCGTCTCGATTTGCCGATGATTCATTTGCAACTCCAAGGTAGATGTTATTTCTACTTTTTTGGAACGAACTTGCGGCAGCGCGCGGAACATTACAGTTCACATGTCGCAAGCTGAATGTTCAGGATTCGCACAATGCGCGGCGCGCCGCCAGACTGAAGCAGCGCAGGCCCTCGAAGGACCTGGGTTAGAGTAGCGAAGGTTGCCGGGTGCTGTATATTCCGCAAATGCGGAACAGTAAAAATGCGGTTATCCGGCGCGTCGGATCGGCAAATTATCCGCATGACCGGAGGAATGGATGCTTTCTGAAAGCGACCAATACGACCAGACCGTCAACGCTATATATGAAACACTGACACGCCCGCAAGCGTGGCACAACGTATGTGCCACAATCGCCGGCTTGATTGGCGCCCGCGCAGTCAGGATTACCGTGCGCGATAAGCAGCTTGTTAATTTTCATCCCGAAATTTTCACACTCCAAGAAAATACGGATTATTACAATCTTCCCGAATATTGGGTTCCTGTATTAGGAATTAAGTCGATTGAATCGTTTGCGCGCTTCGAATCCGATGAGAAAGGCCCGGGTTTTGGACAGGTAAGCGAATCGGGACATGTTTTAAGCCGGCATATTCTCGATACCGGCGAATGGCTCATCGCGCTTCTCTGCGAGTTTGTATCGGAGAGTGACGCCCTTGCTCCGTCAGCCGGGCAATGGCTCGATCGCCTGACGCCGCATGTGTCACGCGCTGCACAACTTCAGAACGCACGCTTTTTCGCCGCGTCCGAGCTTTTCGCCCAAGTTCCCTTTTTCGACGAATGGCGTCAGCCCGCCATGCTCGTCGCGTTGAGCGGCGCCGTGCTCCGCTTTAATGACGCGACCACGCAAATGTTGAAGCGAACCACGCTGGTTCAGATAGTCGATGGCTTGCTGGAACTGCAAGGCAGGCAGCATCAGCGGATTCTGGACGAGTGCCATTCGACGGCGGACGAAACGCCGGCGTACCGAATGCTTCGGCTGACGGAAACGGAAGGTGGGACGGTGGACGCGGTGTACGTGTTTTATCACCCGGTCACGGTCTCGGCGAACCGCGATCGTGCGGCGCTATTCACGTTCTATCACCCGGATTCACCGCCTCTCGTCGATTCGAATCTGCTCGCGACCGCGTTCGACCTGACGCTGGCGGAATGCCGGGTTGCGTGTCATATCGCGGAGGGGCGCACGCCTAAGGAGATAGCCGCGACGATCGGTGTGCAGCACGACACCGTGCGCAAACAATTGCAGGCGATCTATCAGAAGACCGCGACGAATCGTCAGGTCGACCTGCTCCGCCTGCTGCTTAATCTGCCCGCGCATCCGATGCCAAGCGCCCCACCAGAGGCTTAGTGCCGCGCTTCGACAAAGCCCCAAGCGTCACTTCGCCCTGCACGCGATCAACAAGCTGTTCTGGCCGTTGTCGCTGCTTTGATCGAGGACGTCGTAACTGCCCGAACACAATGCGCGGGCGTTTTGCTGGCAATTGCTCCAGCCGCCATTAGTCGGGCATTGGATCATGGAAGTCGGGCGGCCATCGGATGAAAACAGCGGCGGCGCGCTGCTGCAGGCAGACAACACCGACACCGCAGCCGCGAGCGGCAACAGCGCCAGGAAACGCGATGCACATAGGCTGACAAGCTTCATCCGGAACCCCTTTTTAACGCTGTTTTTTTGATTTCGCGAGTATGCCATGCGGAGCTTTCGGCTTGCCTCCTTGCAGCACTTTACCGGGCGCTTCTGAGCTACTTTTGAAGTCCCCAAATGTCACTGTCGATCATCTCTACGCGGGCATCGATTTTCGCTTTTACATCGGCGAGCGCCTGGTTGTAGAAGTGCGCACCAATCGTCTTCGATAACTCATCAAGCCACTCCTTCGCCTCGAACTGTCCCAGCCGCGCGTCGAAACGCTCTTCCGCCAGACGCTGCAACTGGGCGATGGCAAGCGCCTCGTGCTCACGGGATAACGGCGTTGTGTTCGTCTCTTTGCTCACGCTCAAACCTCTATGTCTAATGCGACGATCTTCTTGTACATCGTCGCGCGGCCAATGCCGATCCGCTGCGCCGCCTCCGCCACGCGGCCGCCGCTTGCGCGCAGGGCATCGGAGAGGAAACGCTTTTCGAAACCCGCCATGGCCTGGGCGTATGACGTTGCGTCGGCCTCCTCAGACACCGGCGCGGCGCTGGCGTCTTGCGGGCTCGCTGCGCCCATGAAGGCGCCGAGCGCGCGGGCATCGATATGCTCGCTATCCGACAACATCACCGCGCGCTCCAGCACGTTGCGCAACTCGCGTACATTTCCTGGCCACGAATACGCGGCGAGCTGGCGCCGCGCGTCGTCGTGGAGCACGAACTGGCCGGCGTGACGCGGACGGGCATCGGCGGAAAGCTCTTCGAGCATGGCGTACACCAGCGCTTCGATATCCCCCGCCCGCTCGCGCAACGGCGGCGCGTGAATGGACAGCACGTTCAGCCGATAAAACAAGTCCGCGCGAAACCGGCCGCTGGCGACCAGCGCCGGCAGATCCGCCGACGTCGCCGCGATGATCCGGACATCCGTGCGCACGATCCGGTTCGATCCCAGCGGCTCAAACTCCTTCTCCTGCAACACACGCAGCAACTTGCCCTGCAGCACGAGCGGCATGTCGCCGATTTCATCGAGGAACAGCGTGCCGCCATCGGCTAGTTCGAACTTGCCCACGCGCCCTTTCCGATCCGCACCCGTGTATGCACCCGCGGCCGCGCCGAAAAACTCCACTTCGAGCAAGGTGTCGGGAATCGCCGCGACGTTCACGGTGACAAGTGGCCGCGCGGCGCGTGTCGATGCGCCGTGAATCGCGTGCGCCAGCAGCTCCTTGCCCGTGCCCGTTTCGCCGGACAGCAGCACGGGCGAATCGACTTGCGCCGCGCGCCGTGCCTGACGTTTGACATCGAGGCTCGCCGCGCTGGTCCCCACGAAACTCGCGAACGTGTATTTCGCGCGCCGCGCCTGCGCGAGCGATTGCCGCGTCGCGATGAGTTCCTGCTGCACCCGCGAGTAATGGGAAAAGAGCGGTGTGAGCGCCTTCATTTCGTCGAAGAGCGCGAAACCGATCGCGCCGACCGTCTGGCCATAATCGTCCTTCAGCGGCAAGCGCGTGACAACCAGCGGCTCGCGATCCGTTTCCAGCAGGTCGAGCAGGATCGGCTTGCCAGTCGTCACGACTTCGCGCATCAGGCTGTTCGGAATCACCGCTTCGCAATCGCGGCCGATTGCTTCTTGCGGGTCCGAAAACCCGAAGCGCGCCGCGTAGCGTTTGTTGATCCAGACGACTCGCGCGTCCTTATCGACGATGAACGTGCCCTCGCTGAAATTCTCGAAGGTCTTGAAAAGCGAATCCATCGCGCGACGCAAAACGTCGCTGTAATCGACGGGGACATGCGTCCAGTCGTTGTGCATCGGGTGTCTCGTGGGTTTTCTCGATATCGAGACAGAATATCTCGAAACGTGGAAATCCAGCAAGACTGCGGGGAAACATTGTGTAACCGACCGTTCGGCCAATTCTTGAGTCACCACGCTGTCTCGATTAGTAGACATTCTTTGAGACGCACACGGCTCGTTAAAGCCTTAGTTCCTTGCTGAGTCACGGTTCTCAGCCGTTGGCATGAATGCTGCGTATTGGGCGCACCTAATTCCGGGCGCCCTCAACGCCTGGAGACACAACAAGTAACGGAGACTCAATGTCCTTTCTCGTCGTCCTCGCCGCTTTGGCGTTCCTCATGTTTGCTGCGTATCGCGGCCATAGCGTGATTCTGGCGGCGCCGCTCGCCGCGCTCGCCGCCGTCCTGCTGACCGAACCCGCCGCTGTTGCACCCGTGTTTTCCGGCATCTTCATGGAGAAGATGGTCGGCTTCGTGAAGCTGTATTTCCCCGTGTTCCTGCTAGGCGCGGTGTTCGGCAAAGTGGTCGAGTTGTCGGGATTCTCCGAATCGATCGTGGCCGCCGCCATTCGATACATCGGCAAGACCCGCGTCAATGCGGTGATCGTCGCGGTGTGCGCGTTGCTTACCTATGGCGGCGTGTCGCTGTTCGTGGTCGTGTTCGCGGTCTATCCGTTCGCAGCCGAAATGTACCGGCAGAGCAATATCCCGAAGCGGCTGATGCCCGGCGCTATCGCGCTCGGCGCGTTCTCCTTCACCATGGATTCGCTGCCCGGTACGCCGCAGATCCAGAACATCATCCCCACGACGTTCTTCAAGACCACCGGCTGGGCCGCTCCTTGGCTTGGCACTATCGGCTCACTGTTTATTGTGGTGGTCGGGCTGTCGTTTCTGGAATGGCGCCGCCGTTCGGCGATGGCAACCGGCGAAGGCTACGGGACGTCGCTCGTGAACGAACCGGATCGCGTGGAAAGCGCGCAATTGCCTCATCCTCTGCTCGCCCTCGCGCCGCTGGTGCTGGTCGGTATCGCGAACTTCGCGCTAACCAAGTTGATTCCGGATTGGTACGGCGCCAGTTATGCCGTCGCCCCCGACGTGCTGCCCGGCGTTCATGCGCCAGTCGTTACGCAGATCAAATCAGTCATTGCAATCTGGGCCGTCGAAGGCGCGTTGCTGCTCGGTATTCTGCTCGTCGTGTTGACGGCGTTCGGGCGCGTGCGTGATCGCTTTGCAGTGGGCACGAAAGCGGCGGTCGGCGGTGCATTGCTCGCCGCGATGAATACCGCGTCCGAGTACGGCTTCGGCGGTGTGATCGCGGCGTTGCCGGGCTTTATCGTGGTCAGCGATGCGCTCAAGAGCATTCCGAATCCGCTCGTGAACGCGGCTGTGTCGGTGAGTTCGCTCGCGGGGATCACAGGCTCGGCGTCGGGCGGCATGAGCATCGCGCTGGCCGCCATGTCGGATACGTTCATCAAGGGCGCAGAGGCGGCGCATATTCCGCTGGACGTGCTGCATCGTGTGGTCGCGATGGCCAGCGGCGGCATGGACACACTGCCGCATAACGGCGCGGTGATCACATTGCTCGCCGTGACCGGATTGACGCATCGCGAGTCTTATCGCGACATCTTCGCCGTGACGATCATCAAGACGCTCGCCGTGTTTTTCGTGATCACGGTGTATTACGTGACCGGGCTGGTTTAAGGCGTTACGTCTGCTTTACGCCTTGCGTGTATCGGTGGCTTCGCTGAAAGCCGCCGATACTCGATACACGCCCCGTTCGCATCTGGCAAACTTTGCGGCACCCGCTTTTGCCTCCCCACTCCTCTCCGACAGGACTCGCCACATGACCTCATCCGCAGCATCGCCGCTCGCCGGCAAAACCGCGCTCGTCACCGGATCGACGAGCGGCATCGGCCTTGGGATCGCGACCGCACTCGCGCGAGCAGGCGCGAATCTCGTGTTGAACGGCTTCGGTGACGCCGCCGTTATCCAAAGTGCGATCGCGCAAATCGAACAGCATGGCGTGAAGGCCGTGCATCACGGCGCGGACATGTCGAAGTCCGCTGAGATCGAAGCGATGATCGCCTTCGCCATCGAACAATTCGGCGCGGTCGATGTGCTCGTGAACAACGCGGGCATTCAGCACGTTGCGACCATCGATACCTTCCCCGTCGAGAAGTGGGACGCGATTATCGCGATCAACCTGACGTCGGCGTTTCATACCATGCGCGTAGCGCTGCCGAAGATGCGCGAGAACGGCTGGGGTCGCGTGATCAACGTTGCATCGGCGCATGGGCTGGTGGGATCGGTGGGGAAATCGGCTTATGTGGCGGCCAAGCACGGCATTGTCGGTTTGACGAAGGTGGCCGCGCTCGAAAACGCGCGCACGGGCGTGACGGTGAATGCGATCTGCCCGGGTTTCGTGCTGACGCCGCTGGTGCAAAAGCAGATCGACGATCTCGCCTCCCGCGACAACCTCTCGCCGGACGCTGCGCGCTCGAAGTTGCTGGGAGAGAAACAACCGTCGGAGCAATTCGTTACGCCGGAACAGATCGGCAAGCTGGCCGTGTTCCTGTGCTCCGAAGCCGCCGATGAAATGCGCGGCGCGGCATTGCAGATTGATGGCGGATGGACATCGCAGTAAATCTGCCGTTGCCGGAGCGCGTGCCTGCTCCGGCAACCGTTGGTACTATCGGGGTTCGTAGAACGGAGACTCCGATGACGGCTGAACATAATCGAACAGAAGAAGCGCGGGCAATGGAGCGCATCGTCAATGCCACGCGGCAGGTGCAGACCGCGTTTACGGCGTTGCAGGGGCACTTTCCGCCCGCGGGCGACGGCCGGCCGTCGCAGATGGCATTGCAGACATTCGATGCTGCGCTGCAGGAGCTGGAAGAAGCGCAAGCCGCATTCGACACGATGTTGAACGATCTCTTCGACGGTAATCGCTAGAAGGGTTTCTATCGCTCCGGTGGATGGGTTGGGGTTCTGCCAGGAACCGCAACCCTGGCGTGAACGAAACTATCAAGCTCCCCGCAATACAGGAACCACGGGCGCGTTTTCCTTCGCGCCTCCCGCCTCTGCGGCCACAGCAGCATCCGGCGGATTCAACCCCTCCCACGAAACGCCATCGGTCGATTGCCCCCGCGCCGCCGCTACACACGCCTCCACCAATTCCTTGAACGACGTTGCCGCCGCGGTCTTGCGAATCACCGCCTCGCCTTCCAGCGCGCTGTCCGGCACTACCAGCCCCACGATCAGATCCGCCGTAGCCGCCCGCTGATGCAACCGCCGCAGCAGATTGCGCAAATACGGCGGCGACTCCGCGGCATCGAACGAGATCACGCAGATCAGCGACACGCCCGTTAGATCCACTTCGTCGAACCGCGTGCGCGAAAACCGCTCGTACGGCGCCAGATCCGCGCCCAGGCCATGCTTGCGAAACAACTGCACCGCGATAGTCGCCGCCAGATCGTCGAGCACACCACGCCCTGCGATACACAGCACGGACGACGTGTGGCCCTCCTGAGCGGCATCGAAGTGAGATGGCGGCGTTTCGTGCACGATGCCGGCTTCGCGATCCGACATCTCGAGGCTCGCCGGTGGTTCCTCTTCCTGCCTCACCGCCATCACCACGTCTTCCACTTCCTCAAGTCCTTCGACAATGTCCATCGCCGATTCGTTGATGCGCCTCAACTGATCCGCCGTCACCACGCCGCGCAACACGTCGTTATGCGCGATCCGCAAACCCTCGAGCGCCACTTCGTCGTAATAGGCGCTGAGCGAGCGCTCCTTCAGCAGCGACTCGGCCTGCACGAGCGCTTCATCGGGATCGTTGGCGAGCAGCCGCTGATAGAAATTCTCCGCGGGCGTCAGCGCCGGACGATCGCCGAACAGCACATCGAGGAATTCCAGCCGATCCACATGCCGCCCAAGAATGACCAGGCACAACGTCAGCGGCGTCGATAAAACCAGCCCGATCGGTCCCCAGATCCAGCTCCAGAAAATCGCCGCGACAATCACCGCGAACGGCGAAAGCCCCGTGCTGTGCCCGTACAACAGCGGTTCGACCACCTGCCCCGCGACCACGTCCGTCACGCCGAACAGGACCATGGTCCAGATCATCATCGACCAGCCGGGCCCGACGGCCGCCGCGAACACCACGGCCAGCAATGCCGCGATCCACGTACCGACGTACGGCACGAACCGCAGCAAGCCGGTGAGCACGCCGAACAGCAACGCGCCGGGCACGCCGATGATCGCCAGCCCGATTGAGATCACAATGCCCGCGCCCATGTTGATGCCGAGCTGCGCGAGGAAATAGCGCGATAGCCGGCGAGCGGCTTCGTCCATGGCGGTAGTTGCGCGGTGCAGGTCGCGCGAGCCGAACAGCCGGATCAGGCGGTCGCGCAGGTCTTCTCGCTGCAACAAAATGAAGATGGCGACCACGAGCACGATGCCGGTGGTTTCCAGCGGACTGATCACCGGCGATAAAAACCGCTGCGCCAGCTGCACCGGCGACGGTGATGGTTCGTGCACTTCGACTGGCATCGGGGAATCGATGGGAGACGCCGCCGGGTTTTCCTCGTTCTTGCGAATCTCGTCCTGGCGATTCGGCGAAAGGCGTTTGAGCGCCGCCGCCGTCTTGCCGAGAATCGCATCTGCCCGCCCGATGGTCTTCTCCTGCACGGCATTGATCTTGCGCTCCACCGCAACCTGATACTGCGGCAGATCGCCGGCCAGTTGCGCCACCTGGGCGCCGATCAGCGCGCCGACGGCCGTCAGCACCGCCAGCGCCGTTAGCACCGCCACGATCACCGACGGCACTTGTCCGAACTTCAACCGCCGCAACAAATCGACGAACGGCGCAACCAGGAAGCTCAGCAACACGGCGAGAATGATCGGAATCAACACCGCGCGACCGAAATACAGCGTGCAAATCACGACCACGCCGGTAATCAGCGATGTCAGCGCCCGCAAACCCGGTGCTTCAGGTTGCAAGACCGTGGCGGACGGCCGGCGGGGCACGGGATCTGGAGTCATGACATCGTTCTCGTTAAGGGCCACGCGAAGGGCACGGGATTGCTGGCAGCAGCGCAGCGTTTGCGCACACATTTCGATCTGGTTTGCCACGAGCCGGTGTCCGGCAGTCTCGGGGATCGAAGGAGCGTTGCGTTGTCCCGAGCAAGCGACATGCCATTCACGCAAAAAGGTGAGTGTATACGGGAGCTAAAAGGTGAGTGTTTGCGGGAGTACGGGTGCACCGGCGCGCGCCTATTCCCCCGTCACGCCCGGCGTGACCATTCGACGAATCCGGCTCGCCATGGATTCCAGCGTGAACGGCTTGGTAATCATTTCCATGCCGGTGTCGAGGAAACCGTTCGCGCGGGTCGCCGCTTCCGCATAACCCGTCATGAACAGCACTCTCAACGAGGGCCGTGTCGCACGCGCGGCGTCCGCGAGCTGCCGGCCGTTCAGCCCGGGAAGCCCGACGTCGGTCACCAGCAGATCGATACGTGCGCGCGAATTGAGCATGACCAGCCCGGACGGGCCGTCGACGGCTTCGAGCACTTCGTAATCCAGATCGCGCAGGATTTCGCACACCAGTTCACGCACGGAAGCGTCGTCTTCCACCACCAGGATCGCGTGCCGCCCGGCCGCGCGATGCGCCTCGTTGAGTTCGCTCGTGATTTCCTGCTTGCCGGGATCGCCGGAAAAGCGCGGCAGATAAAGCCGGATGGTCGTGCCCACATCGGGCGCGCTGTCGATCGTCGCAATCCCGCCCGACTGCTTGGCGAACCCGTAAGCCATCGACAAACCCAGCCCCGTTCCCTGGCCCAGTGGTTTGGTCGTATAGAACGGATCGAAGGCGCGCGCCTTGACGTCGGCGGGCATGCCGGCGCCCGTATCCGACACCGATACCATCACGTAGGAACCCGGCGTCACATCGGGATGACGCGCGGCGAAGTCGTGGCCGAGCTCCACATTGTCCGTTTCAAGCGTCAGACGCCCGCCTTCCGGCATGGCGTCGCGCGCGTTGATCGCAAAGTTCAGCAACGCGTTCTCGAGCTGGTTCGCGTCGCAGCGCGTGAGCCAGAGGTGCGGATTGCGCACCACGCGCGTCTCGATCGCCTCGCCCATCGTGCGTTTGAGCAGGTCGTCGATGGAATGCAGCAGCTCGTCCGCGTTCACCGGCTTGGGGTCGAGCGGCTGCCGCCGCGAGAACGCCAGCAGCCGGTGTGTGAGCGATGCCGCCCGGTTTGCAGCACCGATGGCCATCGAAATAAAACGGTCGATGTCGTTCGTCCGGCCGAGCTGGGTGTATCGGCGGATCAGTTCGAGCGGCCCTGTAATGCCTTGCAGGAGATTGTTGAAATCATGCGCAATCCCGCCCGTCAGTTGCCCAAGCGCTTCCATTTTCTGCGCCTGGCGAAGCGCTTCTTCGGTTTGCTGAAGCGCGCGCTGAGTTTCCTTTTCGCTGGTGACGTCGCGGCCGTTGCCGTAAAGCGTGTCGCCTTCGGGCGCGGCGACCCACGATACCCATCGGTAAGAGCCGTCCTTGTGGCGATTGCGGTTCTCAAAACGCACGAGTCCCGAACGAGCCGCCGATAGCAACGCGGCTTCAGTGGCCTCCACGTCGTCGGGATGAACGATCTCCGCGAACGACTTGCCGATCAGTTCGTCTTCACGAAAGCCGAGAATATCCGTCCATGCCGGATTGACGGCGCGCAGCACGCCCGCACTGCTCGCGACAATGAACAGATCGCGCGAATTGCGCCAGATGCTGTTGCGCTCGCGGGTGCGGGCGTCGACTTCCGCGGCCAGCGAGTCGTTCAGGCGCCGCAATTGCGACTCGCTGACCCGCAAGCGCTCTTCGAAGCGCTTATGCCCCGTGATGTCGTAAGTCACGCCGAGATAACGCAAGCCGCCGGCATTGTCCTGGATCGCTTCGCCCCGCCGCGCCATCCAGCGCTCCTCGCCGTTGTCGGGGCGGCGAATCCGGTATTCGAGGTAATCAAGCGCGCCGGCCGGCATGTCGAGATGCCCGGCGCGCACGCGTTCACGGTCCTCGGGATGCACGAGTTCCAGCAGATCGTCGAGATGGTATTCATGGCGCGGCGTCAAACCCCATTGCCAGCAAAGTTCCTCCGATACCGCCATCCGCCCGCTATGAGGAAACAACTCGAAGGTGCCAATTCCGCCGGCCTGCTGCGCGATCCGCAGACGCTCTTCGCTTTCCCGCAACGCCCGGTCGCCCGCATGGCGTTCTATCGCGAGCGCCGTCACGCTCGCCACTTGCGCGATGTCGTCCAGTTCCTGGCGCGACGGCGTTTTCGGCACGGAGTAGTAGTTGGCGAAGGTGCCGAGCAGGCGGCCATCCGCGGCGCGTATGGGCATGGACCAGCAGGCGCGCAGGTCGTATTGCCGGGCGATATCGCGGAAAGCCGCCCAGACCGGGTCCGTCTGGATATCTTCGACAATCACCGGCTCGCCCCGGAACGCCGCCGCCCCGCACGAACCCATGAGCGGCCCGAATTCGAGACCGTCCACGATGCGGTTGTAGTCGTCGGGCAAACTCGGCGCAGCGCCGTGAACCAGGCGTTTCCCGGTGGCATCCACGAGCAGCACGGAAGCGCGCAACGGCAATTCGGAGCGGTTTTCGACCCGATGAATCACGTGTTCGAGCACCTCTTGCAGCGGCATGCCCGCCACGACGCGCCCAAGCACGGCCCGCTCGAATTCGAGCTGGCTCAGCGTGGAAAACAGCAGAGGTTTCTGCATGGTCGAAAGCAAAAGCCGGTAAGTCAGGCACAGTGCAACGAGCGAAGTGTTCCAAATCTTAGCATCCGGTATGGCTCAGTCCCGGGTTGCGCTTTTCATGCCCACGACGGCGCGCGCCTATTGTCCCCATCGGGATTATGTTTTAGGTCCACGGGCATACATCGTGCGAGATTTCCCGGGTCGAAATAAAGCGTTCGCGCGCAACGGATTTCTAATGGCTGTGGAGTCACCCTGCATCAACATTTGCGAATTCGATGGCAAGACCGGGCTGTGCACCGGTTGCTTGCGAACCAAGGACGAATGCAAGCAATGGAAAAAGCTGAAGAACAAAACCCGGACAAAAATTATCGATGAACGGCCTAAACGCGAGGCTAAGCTTAAGAAAGCGAAGAAGTGACGCGAGGCCTCCGCGAGCGCGCAATCGCGTTCTTTTGACAAGCTTTTGACAGACAACAACGCGTGCCGGCCTGACGCGATAAAACGACAAGGACACGAAACCCGACTCACTATTCCGGAGTTCAGTCATGACCATCATCGTTCAGTTGAAACGCGTTTTATCGATGTCCGCAGCCGTGCTCGTCACGTCATTTGCCACTCATGCGACGTATGCGCAAACCATGAGCATGGGCTTAAGCCCAAACGACGACATGCACGCAGCGGCTAACAGTACGAAATTGATGCCAAATGCACCGCTCGGCAGCGAGTATCCGACGCACGGCAATCAGCAAGCGGGCGAGTTGAACCTGAATCCTACCGATCCGCGTGCGCAGCTGGTCAACGGCTTGCCGAATAACACGCAAAGCGGCGGTTATGGTTCGCCGCTGGCGGGGAATAAAGCGAATGTGCCGCAGGGGTATTAGGGTTCGATTCACCGGGCTCTGCACTCATGCGTGCGCGAGAACATTGATGAGCTTGCCGAACGGATCGCGGACATAGAAACGCCGGACGCCCCAGGGTTCATCGACGGGTCCGTATTCAATCGGGAAACCCGCGCTCTTCATGCGCTCGAGTGCGGTATCGACGTCGTCGACCTCAATCGACAGATCCGGCACCGGCGTGCCGGATCCGCCCTCCGAAGCCACGCTGATCTGCACGCTCATTTCTGTCTGGGAACCGTAAGTCTGGATCCAGCCGTGATCCATCAGCAGATCGAGACCCAGAACATCCTGATAGAACCGCTTGGCCCGCGCAACGTCTTGCGTTGCAAGGTTGGCGACGATTCGTTTGACCTTCATCTGCGTTTTTCTCCTTGTTTTATGGTGCCTTGAGCGGATCCGCGAGCGCTTTATACGGTAAAGGATTCGCCTTGGGATCGGTGGTCATGTTGTCGATGACTTGATCGACATCCGCCGTTTTTGCCAGCTCGGACAGGAACTTATCCTTATCGAAACCGGGCGATACACAGCCTTGCACATAGATAAACCTTCGCTGCAGCATCAGCCATAACGAGGATTGTTCGCGCCAATGTGTGGCGGGATTGATGGTGCTGAGGCGTCGCTGAACGGCTTCGGCTATCTCGGCATCGTAGCGATACGCATTGGACAAACGACACCGCCCCTCCACCCAGCAGCTATTGCCGCGTTCGATGCGGTAATGGCCTTCTGCCAGCCACTCCTGTTCCGTCTCCAACGGTCCTAAGGGCGTTGGACATTGCGGGATCGCTTTGGAAATCTGGAAAAACGGATCGTTTCCGCGGTTGCTGAGGGAGTCGTCGGCGAGCGCTGACTGGCTGGCTACCAGTGCCAGTGCCAGCAAACACCACGCGCAGTACTGGATAAGCGGTTTCATCTTCTTGTACTCACGCAGTTCCCAAGCGGCTACGTTAAACGTCATGACGAATATAACCGATCGAATCGGGCCGGAGAAAGCGGCTTGGATCGCGTAGCGCCGTCCTCGCTCATTGGTTCATGGCTCAATCCACCGGCCGATTTCAAGCCGCCGTTGGCGGCATCGTGCCAGGTCCTGGCTGCACGGACGGTGCGCGTATCTTTAGCGTCCCTAACTCTTTTACGGTACGTGCAGCACGTTAACGATTTCTTCATCTTGCGTCGATGGAGTTCCATGAAACGGCGTCGCAACATGAGCGGACGCGATCCGGACTGCGCACCGCACAAGCGTTGAATCGTCCGGTATCGCCTTTTTCGGCCAGCGATCTGCTGACCGTGTCCGACCTTCTTTTGTGGAGCACTCGACATGAAGACGTTTAGAATCGTGGTGGCATGCGCAGCCACCCTCGTCGTTGGACACGCATGGGCGCAAGAACAGGCTGCGACCATGGAAACCGCACAGCCTGCTCAGGACGTCGGCGGCGTGACGGATATGTCCAGAAGCGATGCAGGAGCACCGAAGGGAATTACCCGGCAACAGGTCTATCAAGACCTCCTTCGTTCGCAGCAATCCGGAGAGAAAGCCCGGTTGCAAGACCTTTATCACGGTCAGTGACGTGGTCAGGTGCTCGTATCCGCACAACGGGGGCGAGCCGGCACGCTGAGTTTTGCCAGGTGCTCGGCGTGCCGGGAATCCATGACCGGTTCATCTTTCTCCAACGCTTCCACCCCCTCAATAGCCAATCCTCCTTTCGACATTGCGAAACCGCCCGGTTGACCGGTATCGATCAAACCACGCATTCGTACGAAGTTCGCACAGGCGAGACGAGCGTTCGGCAAGCGCCGCGTCAAGCCAATGAAACATCTCGTCCTGCCTCCCCAGCCGGGCGTAGATCTCCGCAAACAGCAGCGGCGATACATAACCCCTCTGCCGCCGCGCCAGCAAATCCTGCAAGAACCACTGCAGGAGCGCGTCGTAGCCACCCGCTTCCCACACCGTCCGGATCATCTCCGCGCGAGCGAATTCGTTACACCGCGTCAGCGCGTCGAGGGTCGCCTCGACCGCCTCCTTGTGCATGCCCTGCACTTCGAACGCGATCGACAACACCTGATAGATCAGCGACGACCGATTGCCACGCCCGTCGGCGAGGAACTCCCTGATGACATCCTGGTACCGGCCCGATTGCACCATGCCGAATATTCGTGAGCCTTCAAAACCGAGCGGATCGAAGCGCTCGGCACGCTCGAACTGCGCGTGTCCTTCCGCTTCTCGTCCAAGCACCAGCAACAGTCTCGCGTAGAGGCGGCTGGTTTCAGCGTGATTAGGATTCAGACGCAGCGCTTCGAGAAATTCCGCCTCTGCCCGGCGCCAGTCCCAGTCATAGAAATAGTGCACGCCGGCCAGTGCCTGATGGGCTTCAGGCAGGTCCGGGTCCAGTTCCAACGCGCGAAGCGCGGTTTCCCGCGCCTTCGGATAACCTTGCGACGGTGCAAAAAGGCCGTGTGTCGCGGTCGATCCATAGATATTCGACAAGCCGACGTAACCCAGCGCGTAGGTCGGATCACGCTCGATGGCGGTCTCGAAGTAGCCGAGCGCGCGGGTGAAGTCCTCGCCGCTCAGCGCATGGTGGGCGGCAAATCCCGCGTGGAAATGAACGCGACGGGTCCAGTAATACCGGCCGCGCAGGTACGCATCGTGGGCAGCCGGATCGATGGGAAGCCGTCTTGCCAGCATATGCTGCTGCTGTTCAGCGAGCGTCGGCGACACTTCACGGGCCAGCGCAGTCCCAACCTCTTTCTGACTATCCAGCGCACCCTGTGCCACCGGCTCATAGGCGCGGCCCCAGATTTGCGCCTGGTCGGTACAGCGAATCAACTGCGCCAGGATGCGAACCCGCCCGCCCTCCCGCGTGATCGAACCTTCCAGCACATAGTCGACAGCCAGCTCGTGCGCCATCTCCGCAATGCTTTTGTTGGAGTGCCGGTAACGCGCAGCGGTTGTCCTCGCGATGACGTAGATCTGCTCCGGATGCAGCATGCCGATGTTGGCGGAAGTCTCGTCTGCGAGCGCATCGCAGAAGCTGTCCTGGGTCGGATCACCGCTTTTGTTTTCAAAGGGCAGGACCAGTACGCGAACGGCGGCTGGCGCGGCGGTCAGCGGTTCTGCGGACGACGTTCGCACGCCATCGAGACGATACCCCTTGCCCTTGATAGTAAGCAGATACTTCGGGTCGTCGGGATTTTCGCCAAGCGCGATCCGGATCTTCCGGATCGCCGTATTAATACTGTTGTCTGTGTCCCGGAAAGCGTTGCCGCGCCATAGCGTCCTGACAATGTCGGCACGCGTCACGAGTTCGCCGCCGCGGGACACCATGAAAATCAGCAATTCCATCGGCAAGCGTTCAAGACGAATGTGCTGCCCCTCGCGGCGCAGTTCGTAGCGCTCGATGTCGAGCTCTACGTTTCCGATCGTGATGGGTTCGTGTGTCTTCATGTGCCCTCCAGCGAGATCGATTCTTGTGTGCGCTTTACAAAGCGCCAACGGCTCCTCTTGTATCTTTCATCCCGAAAGACGCCATGAATGCGAACGTCGCGCACAGCATCATGAACAGCGCGGGTGCCGGAGGCCAGTGCGTTCGGGTTACCAGAACGTTGGCGATCAGGGGAGCCGTTCCTATCGATGCAGCCAGACCGAGATTCATCGCGGTGCCCACGCCGCTGAAACGCACGCCGACCGGAAAGAGCTCCGCAATCGCACAGGCGAAGGTTCCGTTGGCGAACGAAGCAACCATGCCGGCCATCACGAACAACACGAACAACACGGGCAGGCTGGCCTGATGACGGGCGACTGTCACGTAGAAAACGGGGCCGAACAGCGCCGACAACACGGCGCCCAATCGAAAGACATAACGTCGTGGCAGCACGTCACCCATACGCGCCGTGACCAGGATGCACGCCGAGACAACGATCACGTACAGGGTCTGCGCCATCGCGATCCGCTGAGGGTCGTAGCCAAGCTGCCGGAGATAAGTGGGCATGTGCGCGACGAACAGGCCATTGGACGCTCCCACCAGTACCGTTGCCGCAATGCCTGTTGCAAGGGGCTTGAGATGCCCGCGAAACAACACGGCGAGCGGCTCCTTATGCCGCGCACCGACGGTTTGCACATACTCGTTCGTCTCCATCAGGGTACGGCGCAGAACGAAACTGAGCAGCCCGATAACGCCACCCAGCAGAAAACCGATGCGCCATCCGACCGAGCTGACTTGGTCCGGCGTGAGCACCATTTGCACGGTCAGGTTAATTCCGGCAGCAAGCAGCAACGCCATGTTGACGGCGAAAAACACCATGCCGCATAAGACGCCACGGTTCTCACGCGTGATTTCCACGGCATAGACGACCGCGCCGGACAGTTCGCCGCCAACGCAAAAACCCTGTGTAAGGCGCAGCAGAAGCAAAGTCACGGCGGCCGTCATGCCCCACGCACGGTATGAAGGGAGCATTCCAATGAGCAGGGTGGAGACCGATGCAACCATCGCCGAAACGGTGAAGACGGATCGCCGCCCGTATTTATCGCCGAGACGGCCGAGGGAGATTCCGCCTATTGGTCTTGAGAGATTACCAATTGCAAGGACCGCATACGACAGCGTATCCGCCGACATGCCGACGTTAGCCGGAAAAAACTCACGGCCTATCTCGTGCGCAAAAAATCCATAGATGACAAAGTCGAAAGTTTCAAGCGCGCCCCCAATGCTGACGAGCAAGATCGTCCAGCGCTGGCGGGGAGTCATCATCTCGTTTCGGATCGGAAGAGAATCGTCGAGCATAGTCCTCCTCGAATCATCGGGAACGCACCACCGTGCAGGGACTAGATCGCCTCACAGCGTCTTCCGCGTGTGAGTGCTGACGCTCTACTATCCTAGGACGCGACCGCATGCTATATCCGCCATTCTGGTAAGAATATTGGCCGACGCCCGGGGATGGTGCATGGAGTGGGATAGGCAGGGAGGACTAGCTGGAGCGACGCGCTTGCATGCGGCTCATTGCCAAGCCAATGTTTCCAGTGGCTTGGCATTCCGGTTCAGGAAGAGCGGTTTAGTCAGGGTGGGTAAATGCCTTTGGCACAGTGTTGATCTCGGGTCGTCTCACACTGCGCACAATAAGCTAAGCATCCCGACACTTGTTGATGGAGGAGGCGCAATCTAACGCGCCTTGCATGAAGCTGGATTACTTCACCAGCAGGCGCGTCCGGATAAAACCGGGTTCCTTGCCCAGTGCCTGTATCAACTCGCTGGAGGGCGCTTTATCCAGATCCGTTACCACGTAGCCGGTCTCGCCCTGCGTCTGCAGATGCTGCGCAACTATGTTGGCGCCCTCTCCGGCAAGCCGCGTATTGAGCGTGGCAAGTGCACCCGGAGCATTGCCGTGAACGTTGAGCAGGCGCGCGGGCGCGTCCAATGGCCCCGGATTGACATGGGGAAAATTGACCGACCCGACGGTGTCGCCTGTCGTCAAAAACGAAATGAGTTTGGTCGCGACTTCGGTCCCGATGTTTTCCTGCGCTTCCTCCGTGCTACCGCCCACATGCGGCGTCAGGATTACATTCGGCAGGTGCTGAAGCACGCTTTTGAAAATGTCGGCGTTGGTCTTCGGCTCCTCCGGGAATACGTCGATGGCAGCCCCGCCCAACCGCTTGTCCTGCAGCGCTTGCGCGAGCGCGTCGATATCGACGACTGAACCGCGCGATGCATTGATCAGGATCGCGCCGGCTTTGAAACACGCAAGCGTCGCTGCGTCGATCATGCGGTTCGTCTGGGGTGTCGCCGGTACGTGGAGCGTCACGACATCCGCGTGCGATACCGCGTCGGCAAGCGATTGTGCCGCGCGGGCGGAACCCAGTGACAACCGCGCTTGCACGTCGTAATACACGACCCGCATTCCCATTGCTTCGGCCAGCACGCCGACCTGCGATCCAATGTTCCCATACCCGACGATCGCAATGGTCTTGCCCCGCGTTTCGAACGATCCGCTCGCGCCCTTGGCCCATGTCCCGGCATGCGCCAGCACGCTCTTCTCCGGCACGCGACGCAGCAGCAAGATGGCTTCGGCAATCACCAGTTCAGCCACCGAGCGCGTATTCGAAAACGGCGCGTTGAAAACAGGGATCCCCGCATGCGCAGCCGCGGTCAAGTCGACCTGCGAGGTTCCAATGCAGAAGCAGCCTATTGCGAGCAGGTGACGCGCGGCATCGATTTCCTCTCGCCGGAGATGCGTTGCCGATCGAATCCCGATGAGCTTGTGTGCTTGAAGTGCACGCGTTAATTCCCCGCCGGCGAGCGCACCCGCGCGACGCTCGACCTCCAGTTTCGCTTCGCTGAAACGCGCAATCGCGGTGTCGTGGATATTTTCGAGTAGAAGAACAGAGGTCATAGAACGCTTATAGGTCAGTGACGTGGGCCATTCATATGCCCAACAGATGGTGCCCGCGTGATGTCCGCATTTTCCCTGGCTTCGATCACGCCGGACGGATCGGCGCCCAAACTTCAGGCATCACGATGATGTTACCGCTTGCCGGACATTCATATTTCCCACCCTACTGTTCATGTGGCTTTTGGGCTCTCGTGTTGATGGAAGGCCTTAGTGGGAATAGGGTCAACTGGCAAAAGGCAGATCGTTAAGCGAAGCGGTATGCTTGGCGCTTGTTCACGCAGAACCCGGAAAGGAGTTCATGCCAATGAGCGCGTTCGCCAAACGCACGTCCCGCACCTACGCAATGCCCGAACGAAGCGACCGCCTCGACTTCTATATTCGCGACCAGACCTTGCGCTCGGCCATCACGGAACCGCACAAGCACGATTATTTCCAGGTCCAGATCAATCTGGGGGGCGATACGAAGCAGCAGATCGGCGACGTAACGCGTGCGTTCCCAACCGGTTCCTTTGCATTCATCGCACCGCACCGTCTGCACATGATTCCTCACCCTGAACACTCGCGGTTCATCGTGATCAACTTTGCGCTGGACTTCCTCGGTCTGGATGTCGATGCTGTCGATGGCCGGATCGACCTCGGCAGTATTCCCATCATCCGCCTCCCGGAGCTGGCGCCTTTCCGCTTTCAAGACGAGATGGATTTCAGGCTGACGGATTCCGATCTCGTCGAGGTCGAACGTATCGTTCACCTCATGATGGAGATAGACAGTGCACGCGGGTTTGGCGCGACCAGCCGGCTTCGCGGCTACCTCCTGCAGTTGATCGGACTGGTTTGCGCGAGATACGCGGACCCGCTTCTGCGGCTGGCGGCGCTCAACGAGCGCGCAGTCAACCGCCGCGACTCCATCAGCAAAGTGATGCGCCATGTTCTGGAGAATCTCGAAGACGATACGCTATCGCTGGGGTCGGCGGCCGATGCAGCCGCATTGACACCCGGCTATGTGGCCCGCCTGATGAAAAAAGAGACCGGCAGAACCTTTGTGCAATGGGTTACGGATCAAAGAATCAGCCGGGCGAAAGCGTTGCTTGCGGACGATACACGTCGCGTCAAAGACATCGCGTTCGTGGTCGGCTTTCGCGACGAGGCTTATTTCACCAGGCGCTTTCGCCAGGCTGTGGGGACGTCGCCTACCGAGTACCGTGCGTTGCAATTCGAGTTATCGGTTGTTGCACGGCCTTTGGGTCACGCGGCCGGAAATAGAGCAATTTAATCCAAGGCGTGGGGCGGATTTGTCCTGCACGGGACAGTGCGCGAAGCATATTGTTTGTGGGTGTTGCGGTAGTCCGCGCCAAACAACCTCTACCTTCGAGTTCGCCGATATGACCGAATACGTCTTTCCCACTCCCCAGACCGTCGCTGTGCTCGTCGCCGGATCGAGCGCCTCCTTTGCTGTACGCCGGGTCTTTTGCGTAGGGCGCAATTACGCCGATCACGCACGCGAGATGGGAGCCAACCCCGACCGCGAACCGCCGTTCTTCTTTGCAAAGCCCGCCGATGCCGTGGTGGCCGCGGCGGGAACACTCGCGTACCCGATGATGACCGAGGATCTGCACCACGAGATAGAGATGGTCATTGCCATCGGAAAAGAGGGACGGCAGATCGAACCGCAGGACGCGCTATCGTACGTATTCGGATACTGCGTTGGCGTGGATCTTACGCGGCGCGACCTGCAAGCGGTCGCGAAGAAGATGAGCCGTCCGTGGGACTGGGCCAAAGGCTTCGACGAATCTGCGCCGGTGACATCCATACGTCGTGCCACAGAGATCGGTCATCCGGGTAGCGGCGCCATCTGGTTGTCCGTCAATGGCGAGACGCGGCAAACAGGTGATCTCGGCGATATGATCTGGCCGGTAGCGGACATCGTCAGCCACGTCTCGCGAGCGGTTGTCATCAAGCCCGGCGATCTGATTTTTACCGGCACGCCGGCGGGTGTTGGCGTGTTGAATCCCGGCGATAAAGTCGCTGGCGGTGTCGATGGGATAGCAGAATTTCACTTCGAAATTGGCGGCGCTCAAGGCTGAACTTGGCGGCCTTTGCTCACCTTGACGCAGCTTTGCGCCGACCGTCTTCCTGGCTTATATCGAGTTCATGTGCAGCGCTCCCGAATACTCTCACCTAAGCATCGCTGAGGAGTTTTCACTGTGGCTACACGCGGCCACGATGCGCCGATTTTCACGACACGAGATGCAGGCAGCGAAGACGTTCGGAGTAGTCGACTCAATGGCTAAGCGGATCAATGACCGGTTAAGGCGCGCTCGCCAATTCGCTTCCAATAGATTTTTGTCCCGGTCAGTCCTCCATGCGGCTTTAGCGCATAGTCCGGAATCTCTCCGGCAAGAGTGAACCCGAGGCGTTCGTAGAGCGTCGACGCCCCGCCATCGGTGGCGGTGTCCAGGACCAATAGCGTGCGCCCGCGCTTCACGGCCAGGTCCTCGGCGGCCTGCATCAGCAGCGCTGCCACACCTCGCCCCCGATGACTCAGGCAAGTCATCAGCTTGGCAATTTCTGCCCGGTGCGGCTGGTTGGGCGGGCAGTCGAGCAACAGAGTGACCGTTCCGACCAGCGTCTCACCGTCCCAGGCACCCAGAACAATTCGTTCATCGCGGGTCGCTGCCGCCAGTGCGTCGGACCAGAACGCTTCTGCTACTTCAGGCTGCAGCGGATGCATGAAGCTTACCGAGCCGCCGTTAGCAACTGTCTCCATCAAAAGACCGCTGAGCATCTTGCAGGGCTTCGACGAAGCGTTTAGTTCGCTGATTTCAATCTTTGACATGGCGGCTAAGTCCGGGCGAGAACGACAAGATAGGTACAGGTAGTAGTGGTTTCATTGGCCAGGGTCACTTCCGACGGCGGTCCGAATCCCAGGCAATCACCGGTGCCCAGGACATGTCGTTCGCCGCCTTCCAGGATGACGAGATCGCCCGCCAACACCCACACAACCTGGCGGATAAACGCGTAAGACGATGGCGGCAGCACCACGTGTCGTCCGGCTGGCAGATCCACCTGGACAATCTCCACCGGGTGATCTGGACTATTGAATACCTGCTTGCGGAGATAGCCGGTTTTGGGGTCGCGCCAGAGCGGCTGATCGACGGCACGCGACAATCGATCCCCGTTACCTTCTGCCCTCACCAAAAGACCCGCGAGGGTCAGGTCGAAGGCGGCAGCCAGTCGCACCAGCGTGACGGCGGTCGGACTCATTTCCTCACGCTCAATCTTGCTGATCGTCGCCTTGGCGACGCCGGAAGATTCAGCCAAATCCGCTAGCGACCATCCGCGCGCACTTCGCTCAAGCCGAATACGACGAGCTATGCGGGGTCCAGTATCGTCTATTGTTGATGTCATATCGTCTATCATAGTAGACGATATGATCGCGCGCAAGATGCCCGTGGAATTCGCCTTGGGCAGCTTATATCGGCTCGCGGGTCGTGCGTTTTATCGTTTGATCAGCGGCAGCATCGACTCCAGCGAAGCGCCGCTGTAAATCGCTTCGATGCGCGCCGGCCGAAGCCGGCGCGATCTATCGTCGATAGGCGTCAGACCGGCTTCGTCACCGGCGCTGTGGCAGCCGGATCGCTTGTGCCCGCACGTCCGGTCTCGACGTGACCCGCGATACGGCGCTGGAATGCCGAGTTGCCCGACATCGTGACCTGCAGGTCGTACCAGTTACTGCTGCACGACAGGTCCCAGTGATCTTCCGTGGTCTTGAGCGCAGGCACCCTGAACGATCGCGGCGGCTGGCCGTAGGCAAGATCGGTGACCGTGAAGTCCGCCGGCGCGGTGCCCTGGTTGCTGATCGTCAGATAGACGTTGCCGTTAGCCACGTCGTAGCACGTCAGTATCTTGGCCGGCGTGGCGGCGTCGGCTGCGAGCGCACCCGTGAAGCGCCTGAAGTACCCGTTTGGACCAAACACGCTCAACGAGTATTGACCGTTCTTGTCGACGGGCCAAGTATCGGAAAGCTGCTTGCCTGCCTCGACGGTATAGCGCTTCGGCATCGCCGTTGCGTCGGCGGTGTACACATAGAAATTTGCGCCCACCTTACCGGTATTCGCGAAGCTCAGCGTGTACGTCTGGCTTTGCACCTGCAGCGCACCGTTCACATGCAACTCATAAGGCAACGGACGCGCCGGACGCGTGCCCGGCTCCTGCGCCGCGATAACCTGCGGCGCGGTGGCGGCTGGCGCAGTCTGGCTGGTCGGCAACGCGCATTGCATGTCGGCCTGTGCAATGTATCCCGTCGTACTCGGCAGCGCCGGAACGGTGGCGTCGGATTTCGAGAAATCGAACGCCGACGTCAAATCGCCGCATATCGCACGACGCCACGGCGTGAGGTTCGTCTCGATCACCCCGAAACGCTGTTCGATGAATTGAATCACCGACGTGTGATCGAACACTTGCGAGCAGACAAAACCACCCTTGCTCCATGGCGAGACAACCGTCATCGGCACGCGCGGGCCAAGACCGTAAGGCAAGTTGTCCGCGGTGTATGTGCTGGCCTGCGCCGCGGTCACCACCGTATGGCGTTCGAGCGTGATGTCCGCCGTACTCAAGCCCGAGCCCGGCAAAGTAGGTGCTTGCGGCGGCACCATGTGATCGAAGAAACCATCGTTCTCGTCATACATGATGAAGAGAGCCGTCTTGCTCCACACGCTCGGGTTGGCGGTCAGCGCATCGAGGATCGTCGAGATGTATTCCGCGCCGTAGAGCGGCGTAAATTTCGGGTGCTCCGAGTATGCCGCTGGCGGCAGCAGCCACGAGACTTGCGGCAAGGCGTTGGCCACCACATCCGCCTTGAGTTGCGTGATCGTGCGAGCGGTCATCGCCTTCGTGTTCAGCGACGAACCGGCCGGCGCATTCACGTAGTTCTGGAAGTTCGCCAGCACGTTGGTGCCGTAGTTGCCGGTGTAGTTATCGAAGTTCGTTCCCTGCTGGTACACCTGCCACGAAATGCCGGCCGCCTCCAGCCGCTCGGGATAAGTCGTCCAGTTGAAGGGCGCCAGCTTGAGCGTATCGAACTGGTTATCGACATAGTCCGTGTTGTCGAGCAGCGGGCCGCCACCCGCACCGGTCGGGTCGACCATGCCGGTCATCAGGTACATCCGGTTCGGATGCGTGTTGCCGGGTATCGAGCAGAAATAGTGGTCGCAGACCGTAAACGCGTCGGCGAGCGCGTAGTGAAACGGAATGTCCGCGCGCACGTGATAACCCATCGTCATGTCGGTCTTCTGAACCGCCCATTTGTCGGCGCGGCCGTTGTCGATTGCACCATGCGTGGTCGCCCACGTGTGCGGCAAGCCGCCAATACATTGCGCGTTGACGGCCGGGTTGGTCGTATCGTAGCGGAACGGAACGATGGTCTGCGCCTGATTTTCCTGACGCGGCTGGAACCATACAGGCAGACCGTTCGGAAGCGTCACGGGGAAGCGGTCGTTGTAACCTCGCACACCACTCAAATGTCCAAGGTAATGATCGAACGAGCGGTTTTCCTGCATGAACACGACGATATGCTCCACATCGTTGATCGTGCCGGTAACGGAATTCGGTTCGATCGCCAGTGCCTTGCGGATCGACTCCGGAAAGAGTGACGCTGCCGCGCCGGCACCCGCCAGGCTGGCAGAAATTTTCAGAAAATCGCGGCGGCTCTTCGTGACCATGCGCTTACCTTTTTTGTGTTCTGCAGGGAATGATCGGCGACTCGCGGACGTACAGCCGCCGTTTTTACGAACTATGTCGATGGTATCGAAAACGTTCAGGATGACGAAGCGGGTGTAGCGCTGGGCGGACAGCTCATCTTGGTTGTCACAGACGCGCCACCGCACGCCGATTGACTGGGACTATCCGAACTGCCGCAGGCAGACAACAGCAGTCCGGGGAGTATCGACGCGACTATGAGCGCGCAGAGTCGAAGTTTCGACGTTCGCATGGCTTTCTCAGGAAGGATCGGAGTGAACGGATACGCCAGGCGCGCAGCAAGCAGAGCGATGCACCGAAACGATGGCGCTGAGAATACAGTCCGTTTATGACAGACCGTTGGTAAGGAACGAAAAGATATGAGCGCCGAAAGGCGCGAAGCAGATGTCTTGAGTCGGCTCGATTTGGTGGGATGCTGTGTTTGGGTTGCGGCTCCCGAAAACACTCACCGATGAAGGTTCGTAATGTACGAGCGAATCTTGTAGAAGGCTATTTTTCGGGCATGACGTTCAGAAACGTTCACGACACCAAGGTGAGCTGATACGGGAGCCAGACTTAAAGCGTCAACAGTCCTGGATGCTTGTCCAGTTTTACTAAGTAGATAGTTTTGATCTGGACTACGTATCGGATTTTTGATCGAGCATGTAAAAGGGGGTGGGGACGACCGCTGGCAAGCCTGTCGAAACGAATCGCAGCGTCCAAAGGCAGGTCGAGTCGTTACTTCGTATTTTCGTGCAAAGCAGGAAGTAGCGGTTTCAAGGTGCGTAGGGACGGCATTGTCACCAAAATCGGATTCGTAACTGAAACCCGAGCGTAAAGGGCAGATCGCTGGAGGGAATCGGAGGAATCAGGATGATGTTCGCGCCGACACGCCCGTACTCCGCCATGATGACCGGCGCGAGGACCGGACCCACCTTGTGATCGTGGCCGATGCCCCATTTGCCGTAGTCGTATCCCGATATCAAGCCGCCCATTGCGGCCAGACGGACGTAACCCCAACGCGCGAATTCCGGCGCCCAGACACCGCCGCCGTAAAACGACGGCGCGGAAAGCGAATTCCGAAAATACCCGCCAGTCAGCGCCCACTGAGGCGCAACCCAGCATTCAACGCCAATGCCCGGATTGAACTGATCGAAGTGTTTTTTGGGATGAACGTGATACGAACCGATCATCGCGTCCCCCCATAAACCGTCACCGCACACTTCAGCTGCCGAGACATTGGATGCCGCGCCAAATGCCGCAAGCGCCGCCAGCAAGAGTGGAACGTGGATTCCTTTTGAGATTATCGCTGACGTTTTCATTCGGGTTAAAACCTGTGCGTTCCGCCGTCGCAGTCTTCCCGACCACGCCTTTTTATATGAAGTTCGAGCGGAACTTTACATGAACGCTATGTGCATTTGTGTGAAATCGGGACATGTCGATATCGCGCGATAGGCAACGAAACGCGCGTCGCTCGCACGTCGGAACCGAATCCCTTTGGACACATCGGGCGTAAGGATTTCTTGGAGAACCCGCTGTAGTGACGTTGGTCGTCCGGAACGTCAGCCAAGCGGCTTAGTCGGCTTAGCTGTGCCCGGTGCCGGAACCCGAAACTTGATGCGCATAAAGTTTTCCGGCTGTGCCTCAAAGCTGGGGCACCACCATCGGATGGGGCGTGGACTTAGAAAAACCGGACTCTCGCACGATTCAGCTCGCATAACAGCTGTCGGAAAACAGATATGCCGACTCGAAGCTGATCCGATAACTCGCTAGCCGAAGGAACGTTCAGGACAAACAACGGTTGATAAACGTCTAGTCCTGAACATGCGAGGCGTTCAACGAAAGATGAAGTAAGCGGAAAAGGCCGTTCCAATTCGCATTGGAACGGCCAATTGATTTTATCGACAGCGGTAGCCTAGCGCATGGCACGCCGTCCGTTAACGTCCGCTAATCGCGGCAGCCGGACGCAATCAATCAATGCTTCTTGAAAGCATCCTTTACGTCTTCACGCGCGTCGCCGATGCCTTTCTGCACCTTGCCGGCTGCTTGTTGCATATCGCCCTTTGCTTCCCGGGCCTTGTTGCCAGTCACCTTGCCGACAGCCTCGTTAACCTTGCCCTTGGCTTGATTCACCACGCCGTCTTTCTGATCCTTATTCATCTTGATCTCCTTTCGTATCGAAACGCGATTCCCGGTCCAATGGAATTCGCGGCGCATGTCAGGGAAATTGCCCTGAACGTGTAATCAGAATGGCTATTTTCAGCGCCGTGGAACAGCCGCACACGTCTGATTCCGGCGTAGGCGGAATCGCACATACGCGCGCGGCCGTCAGCGCGACGCTAGAGGAACATTGCGGTAAACACTGTATGTTTGTACAGTACACATCTTGGCGCAATGGCACGAATGGAGGAGACAACAAATGGACTTCGACGAAGATCGTATGGACACCCCCGAATTTGCGCGCACAGTGCGCGACCTCGAGCGGATCACGCGCGATATAGCAACGCGCTACATTGTGCAGGGCGTGCCGTTGACCTGGCGGCTCTTGCTGGCTATCGAGGCGGAAGCACTCGCGGACCTGGGTTTTGCGGGGCGGCACGAATCGGCACTCCGCGAGTTGTTTGCGCGTCCGGCCGACATGAGTTTTCCCGAAACCGATGATCTCGTCGATTTCGGGACGTCAAATGCATTGCCGCCGGTGTTTGTATTTGCCGTGGATGCCTACGATTGCGCGGCACGTGCCGGACACCCGGAACTGGCTGTCGCCGTCGCACATTGAGAGACGATTGCTCGGGCGCGAATGTCGACCTGGCCGCCGGGAAACCGGCGGCCAGGTGCACGCGACAATTTCGCGGCACTCGAGCACATTGATAAAATTCCTCCGATGCACATCGCCGTCAGCCATCGCATAATCTGCTACATGAAGTTTTACAACTAACGGATTTACGGATCAATGCCCGCACCCGCCGAAACTCAAGAGATTTTCGATCACGAGCGCGCCAGCTGGTATGCGGATCCGCGTAGCGCGTTCGACTCCTGGATGGCGCAACAAGCGTTCAAAGCATCGTCCGCCCACGTCTACCGGGCGCAATGGGGACTCTTCCTCGAATGGCTGAGCGTCAAACGCACCGATCTCCGAACGGTTGATCGGCTCGCCATCGAGCAGTTTGTCACTCAACTAGATGTTCGAAAACCGCAGCGTGTGCGGTATCTGCGTCTTATTGAGCGCGTACTCGACTATGTGCGCCAAATCGAAATGGCATCGACAAACCCGGCTCGTTTCATTGCCCAGGACGGCGAAGCTTCGTGGCGCGACGCGCGCGAGAACGAACCAACCGGGTTTCTCGCCCACGGTGAACGAGCAGCCTTGGTTGATTATCTTTTCTCGCCGTTAGGTGATTTGTCGGCGGCACAACGTTGGCGGGAGCGCCGTGACCGTGCACTGGTCGGCGCATTCGTGGGCGGCGGGGTAAAAACAGGTGAAGCGGCAGCGTTGACCGTTAGTAACTATGCCTGGAATCAACCGTGGCTAATTGTCGAGGCCGCAAATTCTGCACTGAATAGAGAAACCCGGCTCGCGCCATTTGCAATTGCGTTGCTCGACCATTGGATCAGCGAGCGGAAAACAGCAAGATTGCTCGGCGACCTGCTGTTTCCATCCGCCCCCTCAGGGCGCCCGATGCACAAAGCCACCATGTTGCGCGCCGTCGATGCCGTGATCGAGGCCGCCGGCATTGCCGATTCGCGAGCCGCGCGCGCCAGTCCACAAACCTTGCGCAACACGTTTGCCGCCGGCTTGTTCGAAAGCGGCACGGCACCAGAACGCGTCGGACAATGGCTGGGTTTTCAGCAGCAGATCTCGGCACATCGGTTGTATCGAGCATGGCAAAACTGGACAGGTGAGGAAATACGGGAGCGGGATCTAGCCCAGGCGCGGGAAAGCAGCCAAGACGAAAGCCGCGGATTCGAATAACGTTCACCTCCCGAAAAGGCTCACCTTTCGATCTGCTCGCTTGCGTCGACCATGTCGGCGGAGTGAAAACGGGCTACGGCGAGTAGTCGGGACGTGGTCGCGCCTGACGAGCGTTCGCAATCCGGACAGGACAACTCGAACTCATTGTCGTGCTGCGCAAGTTCCGGTTCTCCGGTTACACACCTGGGGCAGCGGGCTGGCACCGCCACAAAGCCATCGATATCGGTTCCCAACGCGCGGATTTCCTGTGTCGACAGTCGTCCTTCCTCGACCATCGAGCAAATTAGCCGGGCGACGTTTTCGCTCATTCCGCTTTGTCCGCGCAAAGCGTCACGTTCGAGGGCCAGGGCATCGATTTCGTCGGATTGCTCGCGAATTCGCAGCTCCAGGCGATCCGCGCGCGCCTTTGCGATGCTAAGTTGTTGAATAAAATCGAATTCCTTCTGACTTGCCTGACGTACGCCCGCTTGATAAGTAGCGGCCATCCCGCGCAGCGAATCAAGTTCCACGAGCATGGGCTTGACTCGGCGCTCAGCCTCGCTGATCGCATCCTTGATCTGTTGCGCGTAATGCTCGGTGTTATGCCGCAGCTCGGCGTTCAACGCATCCACGCGGTCGCGCAACGCGGCGTTCGCGGTTTGCTCAGTTTCAAGCCGTTGGGTAAGCGCGGCGTGTTCGCCTTCGAGCCGATGAATCGACGCCTGCAGACCGTTTTGTGCCTCCAGCTCCCGGCCGCGAAACGAACCCAATTCAATCTCCAGGACGGAATTGCGGGCTAACGCAGCTTCGGCACGCGCTTCGCTTCGACGAAGTGCCTCGTCAACCGTCGCACAACGCACTTCTGCATCGCGAAGCCGGCCCAGCGCGGCATCGACGTCATCCTCTGCTGCATGGCGCTCCGTTTCCAGCGATTGGATCGCCAATCGCTGCGCTTCCTGAAAAAGCTGGCCGAGCAATTCACCCGCTCGTTCCTGCAATCCTTCGGGAAGCGCTCCGCCTTCGATGCGAACACGCGAGGCAGACCTAATCCGAGCCCAAAACGCATCGATGTCCTTTGGGATATCGCTTGCGCTGCCGGTTTGGGTCAGATCTCTGACGGTGGCCATTGAAGGGCGGATGCCGAAATCGAAGAAAAGTCGCTTACAAGCGTGCTGCGACAGATCCTGCCGACGCGCGCCACTAGTTCGCATAGTCGCGAGTTCCGTCCGCAGCGCGAGGCGTTCTTCGTCGTTCATAGGAAGCTCCGAATTAATTTCGTTCGTATAATAATACTTTACGTATCAAACGCTACATATTTGAAGTCAATCCACCAAGCGGTAATGATTTGCGCTTTCTTGTTAGCGGCGCGCTTCGTATCACACAACCGTCATAGTGGCATCCGTGAAACATGTCGAGGTTAATCCGTCAAGCCTTTGATTACTAGCATCTTTTTTCAATCTCCCCATTTTCGCTCGTGTTTCACGGGGGTGTTGTTTCACGCTTCTATTTCTATGATCGCTCTGCTGCTTGAGAGTATTAGAAGTAAACACCTTTGAACCCTAGTTAAAGACGTTAACGCCACGGCAAAGCCTTACCAGATAAGGCTCTCAGAGCTCATCGGTGAGTGTTTGCAGGATAGAAGGTGAGGTAACGCGGGGGTGATCGGTGTATAGGTTCGGGGGCTAACGTGAGGAGTCACAGGAGCAAGTGTGAGCGAGTTCGGGAGGCTGCTGTTTTAGCAAGGTGAGTAAATACGGGGGCTGCTTCGGCCGGCGCCCATATGCTGCGGTACAACGCATTTGAAATCCTCGGTTTCTTCAGTGAGCGTTTGCAGGATAAAGAAAATACGAAATTTCCCGCCCGATATAGGTAATTTTTACCTATAGGTGAGACTTTGCAGGGGCCAAACACATCTCAGGGTGAGCCTATCCGGGCGTGATCGCGCCCGAAGCTACAGTGTGCGCGGCACGGAATCGGGTTAGGGTGAGGAAATACGGGAGATGGGTGCTGCTCTATTTGAACCGATGCACTTCCACTATCTCGCTGGTTTTAAGGGGTATTTGCGTTGAATCGAGCTAGAGGTGAGGGTTTTCAGGAGCTGGCTCGGATTGTCTGCGATCGCGCTGATTCCGTTGGCGACGACCAAAGGTGAGGCTTTTCGGGATGTAGCGGTCTCAATGTCGCGATCCGGGGGAGCAGCCATGCATACACATTTTCAACCAGATTTAGTTTAAGTGTTTGATTTAAATACATTTTATGACATCACCGTACGTCCATATTCCAGTAAAGGTGAGTGTTTTCGGGAGGAGTTGCGCAGAGATGCGGTCTATCGTTGGCGTACAGAAAACCGGGAGAGGTGAGCTTTTACAGGATCATATTTGGCCGATTTTGGGCGCTAAGCGGGGTTTTGCAGTGCTGAAACCGATCAAATCTTCCATTCTTGACTGCAAAGGTGAGGGTTTGCGGGGGCCGGTAGACAGCATGTGTCGATACAGCTACCCGTGGAAACTCCCAAAGGTGAGGTTATGCGGGAGCACGGGAGTGAGCTTCGGAGGCTTGTTCTTAAACACCAACTCGGCTGAATGGGGCTCTCCGCAGGGTCTAGGGTGAGCTTTTGCGGGATCGATTGGGCGGCAACTGACGTGCTATCAGAGTCTAAAGCTTTGATATCGCGACGATTACCGCAATTTCTCTGCGCTTTTACGAATTTTCGCCTTCTGGGGAAATATCGTAAAAACCACAGGGACGCGTAAAAAAATTTTAGGTGAGGAGATACGGGATCAGCTTCGAAGCGCCGCGATTCGATTCCACAAGCGCCCAATCCGTTTACCCGCATGGCACGGGGCATAAATGAGATGACGCGTGACGGTGAAGGTGAGAGTTTTCAGGAGCGCACCTCAGTGAGTCGTGTGTGGCACGTCCCCTTCACCGCTACAGGGTGAGTGCGCACCTGTAGACGAGCTTCACCGTCATGAGTATGCTTTCCCAAAATTCTCCTGACTCCAGCATGGCAACCAAACGCGCGAAGAAGACCGATGTGGTGAGTCCGAGTTCGGCTGAGCTGCGAAAAGCCGTCGAAGCCATCGCCATTCAGCCAAAAAGCGGGAAGATCACGCTTTTGACTCGCAAGTTATTCAACGTACTGCTGGCCGTTGCTCAGCAGGCGGACGAATCCGGGGATACCTATCGCGCGTTGTTATCAGACATTGTCGCGAATTCGGCGTTCGATTCCAACGATACCGCGCTGGTGAAAGAGCATTTGCGGCGCATGGTGTCGGTGCAGGTTGAGTGGAGCACGGGCACGTCGAGTCAAAAGCCCGGGCGCAAGTGGGGCATATCGACGTTGATTGCCGACGCGGAAATTCTCGAAGACCCTGCCACGCGCCGTGTGTGGGTTGAGTTCTCCTTCGCGCCCAAGATCAAGAAAAAGCTGCTCGACCCGGTGCAATACGCACGCCTGAGTCTGCAGTTCCAAAGTCAACTCCGCAGCAGCGCGGGCCTTGCGCTGTACGAAATCTGCGTCCGTTATCTGACGAATCCGAGTCATCTCACCATGCGCGAGACCTGGGAATGGTGGCGGCCTATCCTCTCCGGAACGCCTGATACCGAGGCTGGCGACGAAGCGAAGCGCGAATACAAATATTTCAAGCGCGATTATCTTCGGCCCGCGATTGCGGAGGTCAACGCTGTCACCAACATCTTCGTCGAGTTGATCGAGCATCGGGAAGGTCGGCGGGTGGCTGAAATCCAGTTTCGCGTGACTGAACGCAAGCAGCCGATGCTCGCACTCGACGAACATCCGAACGTCTTCGACAGTACGCTGGTCGACCGCATGGTCAAGATCGGGATTCCGTTGAAAGACGCGCAAACGCTCTACGCAGACAGCGAGGAAAACCGGATTCGAGCGGCGTTGCAGATGACCGAGCAGAGAATGCGAAGTACGTCACTGCCGCCGGTGCGAAGTGCCGCGGCGCTTTTCAAGGATGCTCTGAAGAAGGGCTACGCGCCTCCGCTCGAAGCGTTGCCGGCAGCCGCTGCTCCGGTGAAAACCAATGGGGCGCCGGCCGACGATCTGAAGGCGCGTTTGTTGAGCGAATATTCCGTGTATCGCAGGAAGGAAGCGCGTGCGCTGTACGAGGAACAAGGTGAGTCTGAACGGGAGCTGGCGCGTCAGACATTTGAGGAAGATGTGTTGCCGGAGCTCGGCGCACATATGCGCGATGACTGGCGCAAGCGCGGCCTCGATTCCAAAATGGGAGAAACCTCGTTTTTCGACTGGCTCGCGCGCAAGACATGGGGCGAGCCGACTGACGGCGACTTGCTAGCGTTCACGTTGAATCAAAGCCGCGTTGCATGAGAACGCAGCAGAGGGACTGCGCTTTGTAGCGTCTGCCCCTCTGTGAGTTCTTTGTGAGTTCTTTTATTACCCCGCTTACCTTATCGTTTTACTGGATTCGCCTGCAGCATCTTCTCGAGCTGTTGAAGGATTTCGTCGCGCTTGTCTTTCGACAAACCACGTAAGCGCAACTCCAGCCTGTCGTCGCCGTACGTCTTGAGATCGCCCACCGCAACCCCTTCCAGCTTGATTTCCAGCCGCTGCGCATAGCGCTGACGGCCTGCAGGTTTGGGCGTTTCTTGCGTGCTCGCACGGCCTTTCACAATGTCCGCGACTTGCCGGGTGCTCAGATCGTCGGATGCAATCTTGTTGATCAGCCGCAGCGTGGCATCCGCGCCGCGCGCTGTATGAAAACGCGAGACCTGGTAAGCCATGTTCGAGCCGAATCGATCCGGTCTGGCGACCATTTCATGCATTATGTTCTCGGGTAACTTCGCGATAGCCAAGGCAACGGCGATCGTCGATTCATCGAGACCGAGGTGGTCGGCGAGTTCTCGCTGGCTTTGGAAGTAGCTTTCGTCGAGAAAGCGTTTCCAGACGACGGCGTTGTCGAAGACGGTTTGTGAATCTCGCTGTACGTTCAGGTCATAACCCAGCTTGTAACTCTCGATGCCAATAGGAAGGTCGATGACGATCGCTTTCACCGTTTCCTTGTTGGCCTCCTTCAATGCCCGTACCCGCCGACCACCGTCGCTGACGAAGAATGTGCCAGGGTTTTCGTGATCGGGGATCACGTGAATGGCTTGCTGCTGGCCTTGTTTCGCCAGATTTACGGCCAGCTCTGCTATGGACGCCTTCAGATAAAAATGCCTGGGATTGAACGGGCTGGGTTTGATGGCCTTTAACGGCAGCTCGATCACCTGGCCGTGTACGTATCTGTTATTTCGACGCCATGCCTTGAATTGTTCCGACTCCTGCGCCGCTGGGTCGTCGTGAAACTCGTTTTCGGTGTAGGCGCTTGAACGACCAGCGACTTGCCTATCGTTCCCTGCCTCTTGATTGACGATTTCGTCGATAGCGTTAATGCGATCAAGGGCTGTGCGCTTCTCGCTGCTAGTGGTATCTGGCCGGGCTTTGAAGCCTTTTGCGAACTGGGTTGGTTTCATTCAGGGTCCTTTATGCGCATAAAGTCAGGGAAGCATGGCGAGAACTTCGTCTGCGCACGCACGTATTTCGATGGCTGCCAGTCGCGCGCCCCGGTCGCTCATCTGAAGCACCGTTTGCCCTAGAGCCATCGCCTGCTTGTAGCACTCGCGGGTTGGAATCTGCGTTTTAAGCAAAGGAAAGCCTAGCTCTTCCAGCGCGCGCTTCAATTCGCGCGTCAGCATGCGTTTTTCCTCGGTCTTGTTGAGAAGAAAAACCGCGCGCAGGTCTTCGTTCATGACCTGTGCTTGCTGAATGAGTTTGACGAGGCCCACGCTGGACCAGTAGTCGGCAGGCGACGATGACGTTGGGACAATGGCGACTGTCGCAGCGAGGAGGACGACGCCCGAAACCTTTTCGGTAATGGAGGGCGGGCAATCAACGACGATGATGTCGTAGTCATTGACGAATTTCTTGATCTCTCGATGAATCTGGGCTCCTGCTTCGGACAGGTTCACGATCGGAAACGGGATACCGCTGGCTTCGTCGGACGCAGCGCTGGCCCAATGGACCAGGGTGTTTTGCCCGTCGGCGTCGACGACCAGCACTCGCTTCCCTTTCTCGTGAAACGCGGCGCTGAGATGCATTGCTATCGTGCTTTTCCCCACTCCACCCTTCTGCTGCGTGATTGCAACGATTTCAGCTGCCACGTTTTGCTCCCAAATTTAGCTTTTGGAATTTTACATTGAAAACTCAATTTTTCTAGAGATAACTCAGCTAGTGGGTCGTTCGGGTGGTTTTTCGTGGGGTTTATGCGCATAAAGTTCGGTGCGCTCAGCGGTTCTCGGTTTCAAACCGAGGCTGCTATCGCGGATTGAATTTACGGATGGGCGCCTGAAGCGGTTGAAGTGGCGCGGATGCCGTGTGGCGGCACTCGTCACCCCGTGATCCGGCATTTCTTTTTTGCATACGCCTTAGCACAACGGGAATTGGCATCTGGCGATTGCCGGGAGCCAAATTTTGGTTCCGACTTCGGATTGAATTGGAAGGGCTCGGCTTCAGGACGTTGGCCCTCTGTGTGAGCTCTGCGTCTTTTGGCTTCGCGTCAGCATCCGCCGGCTTTCGTCGGCTCCGCGCTTCGGCGCAGGGATGCTTCCTCTTCAAGCCACGAACGGCTCTATTCGAGTCTCGATGCGCGGCATCACGACTCGCGGCGTTGCCAGGCGCCACAAAAAACGAAACCATGCGGTGCCGAGTCGCCCCCCCCCCCC
>NZ_JALPRJ010000062.1 GCF_030464885.1 Caballeronia sp. SEWSISQ10-4 2
CAAAAGAGTAACCACGCAATCATATAATGCTGCAATATTTATGTCGCCATGTTTAGAACGGAAAACAAGGTTTCAATAAAAATCATGACTTGAGGATCGGATCTATCAAAATGAAAGTTTCGTCTCGAAGTATTGGCGTCGCTGCAGAGGCTGCCGCAGCAGCCCTGTTCGCTCGCATTGGTTACGACGTGTCCGTGCAGTACGGTGCAAACCAACCGGAATACGATCTGATCGTCGCGAACGGCGAGCGGATGTTGAAAGTCTCTGTCAAAGGCAGTCAGGACGGAGGTTGGGGTCTATCGCAGAACTACTTGACCAAAGGCTTGGCTGACTACCATGCGGCGGCGGACGCCTGGTGCGCTCGACATACCGCACGGACGATCTTGTGCCTCATCCAGTACAAAGGGGTTGCTGTGGAAAGTATGCCGCGCGTCTATCTCGCGACTCCAACGGAAGTCAGTGAACGACTGCGATCTGCCGCGAAAGGTCGTGGGGATACGATCTTGCACGAGAAACATACGTGGGCGGCAAGCGCGCATGGCGCTGGCACCACCGAGGAGGTGCCGGCGCACTGGCTGTTTTCGCGAGCGCGTGTCGAAGAATTGCTGACAATCGCTTAACCCCACATATAGGAAAACAGGGAAAGGAGATGGGCCCGAGCTAATTGCAGTCAGTCGTTGGAAAGAGGGGTCCAAGCAACAGCGGCGGACCGCGCATAAGGTCAGAATACGGCAGGCTAAACATCGTCTGGAGGGTGAAGTTGAAATCACAGAGAGTACTCAAATCCGCGCAGGACATCTTCGCGGGCATGTACCGCTCGTACTCCACGGCGATTATTCAAAAGATGAGGCCGGACGAGCACAACCTGAGCACCAAGGAGCGAAACTACACCGAGCATTGGCAGCTTGTTGGCACAGAACACCGCCTCCTCGTCATCGCCCTCGGAGTCCAGCACGAATCGAAGCGCGACTTGTGGGCAGGCCGGATTGAGGACGTCAACCCGTCTGGCGAATTCGATGATCACGGCAGGCCGTTGTACCGGATCGGCGTTGACCGTTTCCAGTTCATTGGCATCCATGATCGGCGCCTCGTTTCGGACGCCGAGTTTTACGGCAACGGGGGTGGCGGTGGCTCGCGCGTCATCGCATACAATGTGGCAGCCAAAAAGCAGCCCACCTCGAAGGGAAATCATGGGGCGAAGAGCATGTCGGCGCCACCGCCGGGAGAAATGGACCTCCGTCACCGGTGGGTGCGGCTCCATCACGAGATATTCCGCGACCGGGTCTGGGCGCATTGGGGTGGACGTTGTGCCGTAACTGATCACAAGTGCGGCGGACACCTCGTCGCTTCGCATATCCTCCCGTGGAAGGTCGCCAACCCTACGCAAAAGACCGACATCGACAACGGGCTGCTGCTCACGCCACCGCTGGATTTCCTGTTCGACCGGGGCTACATTTCCTTCGCCAATGACGGGTCGATGCTGCGCAACCCTATGCCCCAGGGCATGGCAGAACTCTTTGCGCTCAAGAGCAACGACCCGCGCATCCGGCATCCGGGCAAGCTAACCCCCGGGATGCGGAGTTACCTTGCACGCCACCGGGAGCACCACGGCTTTCCATTTGATTAATAACGGCGCGGACGAGTCTCAAGCGTTGTCATACCAAACGGGAATCCATGACGCTCACACGGGCCGGTTGCGTGGCAGAAATGTAGGCAAAGCTTCTGCGGATAGGCTCAAGGAAAAGAACATGATCGATCTTGCGGCTGCTCTTCCAACAATTCTGCCTATCGCCATCGCCTGGGCGGAGGCTCAGTCTCGGCTGGTCCTGACTACTGGCGCACCCTTGACCGAATATGGCATCAACGATGCCAAGGCGGTTGGCGTTGCAACGCCCGAGTCCATTCGCGTCGCGATCGTTCCTTGCCTGCCGCTGCCGGACGACCCAGTGCTACGGGCCATCGCACTGGATACGGGGCTACTGGGGCCAGGCATGGTCGGGCTGACGCTCGGCCACGCTATTTTTGTAGTTCAGGGGCACGATTCGCGACGACTGTTGACGCACGAATACCGACATGTTCACCAGTATGAGGTTGCTGGCTCAATTGCGGTGTTTTTGCCCGCGTATCTCCACCAGATCGCTACCGTAGGTTATAACGCTGCTCCGTTCGAAGTCGACGCTCGTCAACACGAGATCCATTAACCATCGGAAAAGCGATGCAGTTCGTGTGGCGGTTGGTCCTGCTTCTATACGTTGTAGCGGTGGCGCTTCTCGGCGGACCGTTCGAAAGCATGCCTCGCGGCAAACGCTGGCCAATCCGCGTCTATGTGATGTTGCTGGTAGTCGGACTGGTGATTGCATCTGCGACGTGGGTAGCAAAGAGGCATACCGGTGCGTAACCAAGGAAAAGACGGTGATCAGGATGTGCTCCAACCAACATATTCGAGATGTCGCGTGTCGTGTGCGCCAGACAATCGAGTCGTTACCTCGCTCAGAGCTACCGTGTGCGATGCGGGACTTCCCTGAAGGCGCTTGTTACGAAGCGGCCCTACTGCTCGGTGCGTGCTTCGCAGACCGTGGCATTGAAGAGTTTCAATGCGTTAGCGGCGAGATTTGGTTTGAACGAAGCAACGAACGACGTACACATGCATGGCTGGCGCGTGGAGAGCTTGTTGTTGATATAACCGCCGATCAGTTTGAGGGTGCCCCAGGAAAGGTGATTGTTGCTGCGCCATCGGAGTGGCACCGACGATTCGAAGTGCGACCGCCGATCGTCAGTGACTTTCGGAAGTCAGAAGGCTCTACAAGCCATGACCTCCAGAGGGTTTTCGGCCTGATCGAGGCATCCCTGTCTGATGCCGCTTAACACAACGAAATAGCCGGTACGGCCGGCACATAGCAAAGAGACCAAAAGAGGAACGAATATGAATAAAAAAAAAGTACCGGCTGGCCGTGCGCTTCACCAATGGATGCGGCTGCGAGAAGCGGCTTCGCCCTTCGCATCGGCGCTGCGCGCGCGGGGCGTGTTGCCGCGCTCGCCGCTTCCCGCCGATGGCGCGGCCTCGACCGACGCCATCAACTACGAAGGGCTTTTCCAGGAGCCGATCTACGCGGACATCCCGCATGACGCCTCAATCCTGGGGTCCGGCGCCTATTTCGCCGATCTGATGTCGGTCATCGCCGGCGCGGTGACCAACCGCTTCGCGGACGACCCCTTGTCGCTCGCCAACCGTCGGCCGGATCTGTGGAATCTGCCGCTGACGCCCGAGAACGCCACCGAGGAAATCTCCACCGCCGTCCTGACGACGGAAGTGTTGGAAACGACGCTCGCAGGCCGGCTCGCTACGCATTGGAGCGGTCCCAACGCATCGGTCGGCTTCCTCCCGCCGAGCCTGCCGACGGGGCATCCCGACGTGGAGGTTTGCGGCGCCGCCTGGCCGACGACGGCACTCGACGGGGTGACTTACTTGCTGTCGGGCGGCCAGATCGCCGTGCCCGTCGGCGCGGCGATCAATGCCTCGGTCACCGTGCGCAGCGTCTATGGGAAGCCGACGATCGCGGTGGGGGGCGGATCGATCGCCGTGGGACCTGTCAGCCCGGGTCAATCGGATCCCAGCATCTTCATCGAAGGCTTCACCTTCGTCTTCGCCGACGGGGCCGTGGCGCACGCGCTGTTCCTGTTCTCAGGAGGATCTCTCACCCTTCGCAATTGCACGTTCCTGGGGACCGGTTCGCAGGACGGTTGGGTGCTGAGCACGCCGGCCGCCAACGGTGGAAAGACGGTCTCCGGGACCGTCACCTTCGAAAACTGCACGTTCGCCGATTCTGGCGACGGCAAGGCGACGGCCATCGACCTGACCCAGGCGGCGCCGCTGGCCCTGTCGATCGTGAACAGTATCGCTTGGCCGGTTGGCGCGCCGGTCCAGCCGGGGCACTTGGCCAGACTCAATCCCGCAGTCGCCGCGTCGCTCGACTATTGCGACGTCGCCGGCGGGGAGGCCGCGATCAGCCTGGCGGCGGGCGCGTCCGCCGAACAGCAGGTGCGCTACGGTCGCGCCAATTTCGAACAGAAGCCCACGCGGGACGGCGCCGGGACGCCCAGGTCGCTGCCGGGGCGGGGCGTCGACGGCGCGGACGTCGGCGCCGGCGTCGACGTCTTCGAGGCCATGGCGTGGGCGGTCTATCCGTTCAGCCTGCCCTTCGACCTGGCCCTGCAGAGCGGGCGCATCGCGCTGGCCGGACTGGGGTTGAGCCTGGACGATATCGACCGCATTTGCGCGGACGTGATCGGAAATCATAACCAGAACGCCTATTTCCCGCTGTCGAAGCTGGGCCTGTCGCTGGCCGACTATCTCGCCATCTCCGCCACGCCCAAAGACTTGCCATCCTTCTTTGGCCTAGCATCCTTCAACGACGTCGCGGTCG
Source organism: Caballeronia sp. SEWSISQ10-4 2 (assembly GCF_030464885.1). Taxonomy (GTDB): domain Bacteria; phylum Pseudomonadota; class Gammaproteobacteria; order Burkholderiales; family Burkholderiaceae; genus Caballeronia. Next base: position 4,425 of record NZ_JALPRJ010000062.1, read on the forward strand.
CGATGTCGCCCGTACCGAACCAAGCCTCGGCCTGGGAAATTCCCTCGACCCTGTTCAGCCGGATCGCCGAGCTGACACAGGACGCGCTGCGCGAACTGGTCTACCAGGATCTGGGCCCAGGGGAGATCGCCGAAGGCCTCAACATCGGCGGATCCCCGGACGCGCCTGGCTGGCGGGGCTTCTTCATCAACGGCTATGGCGCGGGCTTTAACACCGTCGCCTTGCGCGAAAGCTACGTTCCGGTCTCCCGGTCGGCCCTGAGCTTCGGCGCCAGCAACATCCTGCTGGCGGCGCTAAAGACCGCGCCGACGCAAGCCTTCACGCTGTCATTCTGGATGTATCCGGAACCGGGCTGGACGGGTGGCGAAGTCGTCACGGCCGGTCCCCATTTCGAAGCGCAATGGTCGTATGCCCCTGGCCAGTTGACGCTGACCCTGCCTGGCCTGACCCAGCCCTTGGCGGTTGATCTTTCCGACTTCATGGTCGGGCCCCAATGGCTGAACGTCACCTCCGCCTGGGACGCCACCACGCTGTGCGTCTACGTGAACGGCCAATTGGCGGCCTCGGTCTCCGCCGCGCTGACCCCGTCTTGGGGCCAGATGAGTCTTGGCGCCTCGGGCGGAGCCAACCCCTTCACCGGCGGCCTGTGCGAGGTGGCGCTATGGAGCTTCGCCTTGTCGCCGGAGGTGATCGCCTCCAGCTTCCAAAGACCATTGATGTCTGCGCCCACGACGAAGGGGGCGGGCCCGGCCGGCCTCTGCGGCTATTGGCCCGTAAACGACGGCGGGTCCACCGTTGCCGACTGGACCGGGAACAACCCGCCGAGCGAGGTCCTGGGAACACCGGTTTGGACGTCCATCGGCTTGCCCGAGACCATGGTTCCGCAATACGCCCAGCAGGGTCTGAGCTTCGCCCTCGTGGAGCTTCTGACGGGCCATGGCGCGCGGCCCGGCGCGGACGCGGGAAATCTTGATCGTATCAACCGGTTCCTCCGGCTGGCGGGACGGCTGAACTGGACCCCGACGGAGCTGGACTGGGCCCTGGCCACGATCTTCCAGTCACGCCCTACGCCGCCGACCGATCTGGGCGATATCGCCACCTATGCCGACCTAGCCAGGATCCGAACCCTGCAGAGCGCGCTGGATCTGCCGGTCGCCGAGACCTGCGCCTTCTTCGGCCCGTTGAAAACGTTCGGCCACGGACAGCTCGAGGACCAGACTCCGCTTTTCGACCAGGTATTCAACCGATTCTCGTCGGGAATGACCTTCTCGTGGGACATGTCCGAGCCGTTGTCGGTCAAGGACGATATCGAGGCGCCCGGGCCGCTAGCCTATCAACTCGCCGCTAGCCTCAACATCGACCTTCTGCAACTAGCCGTCGTCGCGCGGGCCTGCGCCGACGGCGACCAGTTGGTCGTGAATGGTCCGACCCTCACGGCGCTCTATCGCCACCGGGTCTTGGCCGGATGGCTGCAGATCGATTTCCGCGGCCTTATGGACCTGCTTGCCCTGACCGGCCTGGGCACGCTGGCCGGCGGGTGCGCACCCGCGGACCTCTACGCCTTCCTGGCGCAGGTCGCCTGGATCGACGGAGCGGGCCTGGACGCCACCGAACTGCTCTACCTGGTCGATCCGGCTGCGGTCACCAGTCTGTTCCGAAGCAGGATCGATCTTGAAATCACCGAAGCCCTGCCCAAGATCGCGCAGGCCCTGGACGGCGAACTGAGCGGCAGCCTCGTGCGCCCAGATTCCTTCGTCAGCCCCTCGGTGAACGAACTGGGCTCGCTGGCGATCTTCAACCGCTTGCAGGGGCTGGGCTATATCGACACGCGCGGCCGGGTGACCTCGACGCTGCTGACGGAGCTACCTGCAGTGCCGTTCCATGTCCCGTCCGACGCCTATCCGACGATCACGGACGCGGTGACCGCAGCCGTGGCGGCGCTGGCCAGCCAACCGGTCGCCACCGTGCTCCTGGCCGCGGGAACCTACGTCCAGACAGACCTCATCAGCGTTACCCTGGCCAAGGGGCGCCTGCGAATCCAATCTGAATACGGTCCGACGGCGACAACCATCGACGGCGGAGGCGGGGGCTTCCTTGAGATTCGCCAGAGCGGCGACGGGACGCTCGAAATCTCCGGCCTGACCATCCAGAACTGCAAGCGCACCGACGGCGTGGGCGGCGGCGCGGTCTATTCGGAGTGTCCGGTCGACCTCTTCAACTGCGTCCTGCAGACCAATCAGGCCGTGAACGGCGGCGCTGTCTACGTCGCCGGCTCGCCCGCGATCCCGGCGAACTTCAGCGCGGGCAACTGCATCTTCTACAACAACGCGGCCACGTCCACCACCGACGCGACGGGCGGCGGGTCGGGCGGCGCGATCTATCTGGCCCAGGCCGGAGCGAAATCTGCGCTGAACGCCAGCACGCTCTTCGGCAACGTCAGCGACACCAAGCTCAGCAACGGGGTGTTCGTCGACGCCAACAGCGCGCTCACGGTCGACGCGAGCATCCTTTGGAACACGCCCGACAACGCCCACCCAGATTGGACGGGTTCGCTGACCGCCACCAATTCCGACACCAATATCGGCCAGAATCCGGCGCCCGGAACTCCCCCGGACAGCAGCGGCAACGTCCACGAAGAACCTCAACTGACGGATCCGACCAAGGGCCTGTTCGACCCAGGCCCGAAATCGCCTTGCCGTATCGACGGCATGGTCAAGATGGGCCAGAGCGGCCTGCCAGAATCCTCCGGCGTCTCGGCCAGCAGCCTGTACGCCTTCGCCTACGCCCAGGTCGCGGTGCTGAAGCGCCAACTCGCGCGCTTCTTCAAGGACGAGAGCCTGCCGATCGAAACGGTGCTGGACACGCTGGGTCCGATCGAAAACGGTCTGGTCCTGCTGGCCGCCGACGCCGACGCGAGCCAGGCCGCCGACTATCTGCGGACCTTCTATCGCTACCTGCTACTGAGTGGCAGGTTCGGGTTGGACGCCAAGCTCCTGGCCCTCGTCCTGAACGATCCTTCGCTCCTGTCGCTGCAAGGCGGCGGCGGGCTCTATGCTCCCACGCGGGGTGACCTGCGTCTGCTGGCCAACTTCGCGGCGCTGCGTGCCCAGTTTCCCGGCAGCCTCGACGCTCTGCTCGGATGTCTCCAGACCGGGCAGTCCAGTGACCCGGCAAGCGGACTCGCACGCCTTCCCAGCCTGTTCGGCTGGGACGAGACCGTCACCACGATGGTGCTGGAGAGCGTCCAGATCGACTCGTGCCTGAAGGCCACGGCCTCACCGAGCGGCGCGACGCCCATCGACAACGGTGTCGTGAGCGTCCAGCCCGCCTGGAACGATGACCAGACGCTCCAGGCTTTCACCATCGAGAGTTGGGTGAAGGTGTCCGCTGCCGACGCTATGGTCGGCGGCAACCTCTTCGTCGGTGATCTGAGCGGCCCGGCCGCACGTTACGGCGTCGCGCTCGGGTTTCTGCCCAGCGACAACCACTTCAGTTTCGCCGTGCAGGACGAGAAGGCCGCCGAGGGCGATGCGGGGCCGGCCTATGTCCTGACCAGCATCACGGCCGGCGACCTGATCGTCCAGTCCGAGCGCTGGTACCATCTGGCGGGCGTGTTCGACGGCGGAGTGATGACGCTCTTCGTCGACGGCGTTCTCCAGCAGACGGGAGCCACCCAGACCGTCAAGACCGTCACGCTCAGCGCCAGCCAGCCGCTGCTGATCGGCCAGGACGTCGGCCTCGACTGCGCCGGCGTCGCCAACAGCCTCGCCGAACTGCGCTTGTGGCGGACGGCCCGGTCGGCGGGAGACATCAACGGCGCGATGAAGAGCCGGATCGCCGAGACAGGATCGGCCTTCGGCGATCTGGCCGGTTACTGGTCGTTCGAAGACGCGACCTGGTCGGAAAACACCGGTCAATGGTGCCGGGGCGAACCAACGGGTTCGGTCAAGCAGGTGTTCACGCTCCTGGCGCCGGTGACTCTGGCTTCGGTGCTGGCGGTCTCGTCGGTCATGGACTTGCTTGACGCCACGGGCCTGGACGTCAGAGCCTTGCTCGATCTCTACCGCAACGGCATGATCTTCGGCGCGGATGGACCGGCGGCCCTGCTCGACGCGCTGGCGCGGCAGGACACCGACGAGGCCAAGGTCGCTCAGGCCGCGATCCTGGAGGTCAAGCGCGTGGCGCTGACCCAGTTCGCAATCGCCCAGATCGACGCTGTGACCCGTCCGTTGGGCTTCCCTGTCGCCGACGAAAACGATCTGTCGGACTACCTGCTTCTGGACGTAGGCATGGGGGTTCAAACCTTCACCTCACGCCTGGTGCAGGGCACGCTCGGTCTTCAGCAATATCTGCAGCGTTGCCGGCTAGGCCTGGAGTCCAGCGTCGCCTCGCTGAACCTGAGCGAGACCCAGTGGGACTGGATCAAGTCCTATCGCACCTGGGAGGCCAACCGTAAGGTTTTCCTGCACCCGGAGACTTATCTGCGACCCGAGCTGCGCAAGGGCAAAACCACTGCCTTTCGGAACTTGGAGAGCGCCCTGGCTCAGGCTGATCTGTCCAAGGAGGGAGTTGAGCGGTTGTACAAGCGTTATCTCGACGATCTATCCATGCTGGCCAGCGTGCAGACGGTCGGCAGTTGGTATGAGCCCTCGGGCCGGATCGGCGCCAGCCTAGTGCTAACCCCCGGCTTCGCCTACGGCGGCCTCGGTGCGACCGCGCCGGCGGCCATGCCGCTGGATACAGTTTCGGTGGAGGCCTGGATCAGGCTGGGCGCCCACGACATTTCTACGCCCTCGCAGTTCCTGTTGGGTCTTGGCCAGACGTTTAGCGTGACGCTGTCTCCGTCAGGCGACCCGACCGCTCAACTGAACGTAGGCGTGGGTGGGGCTGGCACGCATGATGCTGCAGGCGCGACCTTGTCGCATCCCACCGTCCTACAGCCGGACCGCTGGTATCACATCGCCATGGTGTTCGACACGTCGGCGTCCCAGATGCACCTCTATGTCGATGGCGTCGTCGCGACCGGAACGACCCACGGCCTATCCGCGCTGACGTTCAACACGGTTCAGATCGGGGCGTCGGCCTCGAGCCCGGCCGCTACGACCTCGTCCGACAGCGGCATCTGCGATCTGCGCATCTGGAAGGTGGCGCGGAGCGAGCAGGACATCATGGCTAACTCGCGTCGACGAATCCGGATGCAAGAGGCGCAATTCGCCGACTTGGCGGCCTACTGGACCTTCAACGACGGAGTCGCGCCGATAGGGGCCGGCGGTGTTTGGCCGTGGACGGACGCCACCGGCGCCTGGACAAATGCGGCCACCGTCAAGGGAGTCTCCCTGGAACCGGGCGAGCCGCCGGTCGAGCCGACCTCTCAGGCCGCGACGGCGGTGGACTGCTACCATTTTATTGGCCGCGCCCGCACCGCGCCGCACAAGTTCTACCACCGCATCCGGGAGGTCTATCCGTCCGAAGCGCTTGGTGAGCGGGCCGTGAGGTGGGGCGCCTGGGAGGAGATCAGCCCCGCTATCCAGGCCGACTACGCAACCCCAGTCATGGCGGATGGCAAGCTTTATGTGTTCTGGGCGGAGTTGCGGTCGGTTCCTAGCAACTCCACGGCTACCCCGCCCCTCATAGCGCACCACGAGGTGACGCTGAAATATTCGCGCCGTGACGCCGACGGAAACTGGCTCGCCGCCCAGTCGCCTTTTCCGGTGATCAGCGTTCCTGCCGAAGTGGGCCTGGACGCTTCGCCAGCGTGGCGCAAGCCCTACGCCGCCGCGGTGACGATGAAGGACGGCGAGACCGGCATCGTCGTGATCTTTGGCGGTCGCTCGTCGTGCACCAAACGCTTTACCTTCGTCCTGCTCAAGGACCAGACGGTGATAGGCGACCTGACAACCTCGGTCATGACCGAGCTGGGTGCCCCGTCGGTCGCGACCTACCGAAAGATCGCGGTTTCTAAAGACGCGGCGCCCAGGCTCGTGGCGCAGAATGGCGTGTCCTATATGGCCGCCAGCCACTACGAGGCCAACGGCGCAATTGTCTACTACGACTGTCACAAATTCTATTTCGCTGGTCTTGATGGCCAGGGCGTCATTAGCGTCGGTTTTCCAGGTCCATTACCTGAACCTCAGGGCTTGGCGAAGTACAACGGATCGTACTACGCCTCTTCATGTGTCGATGGGAACGCCGACGTCATTCTTTCCCGAACCGGCGACCCGTTCCTTCCTGGTAGTCAGTGGGCTCAGGTCAACGCCAACATCGCTAAGGACGTCCCTTTTGGCGTTAATTACAAGCGACCTGCCGGGTTGGCGGCTTGGCAAGGGCTTCTTTATTGCGGCTTTATCGGAGACGCTCCAATAGGATGGCCCGCTGACACGACGGGCGCGCTCTATATTCTTGAAGCCGATCAGGCGATCCTCGACGCGCAGAAGCCTTGGAGAATTTCCTTCATCACGCCGATGCCGAACAATCTGTCCACCTTGGTATCGTTTTCGATTGGGCCGGATGGTACGCTCTATTGCGTGGCACAGCAGGAAACCTGCCTCCTCATCAGCCGTGAAGTTGGCGGCGACTGGATGATTGGCCCCCTGGGATTTTTATCAACCAGCAACAATGGCTTGATGGCCCCGGGCTTGACGGCCCCGGGCATGATACTAGCCCCGGGCTTGACGGCCCCGGTCATGGCGCGTGGCCTATGGTACACGACCGGCTACGATAGCTTTCCCGGTCCATGCTGGCTGGCCTCGGCCCAGACCTTGGCGGGCCCTTGGGCTATACAGGAAGGCGGCGTGTCGACCTTTTACCGAACCTCAACGTTGGCGGTCGCTGAGGGTCTCATCTACAGCGACGGTCAGACGGTTCTTCTTTTCCCCAACCCTCTGGACACCTCAACCTCGACCAAGGTCCTCAACAGCGGCGCGCCTCTCGGTTTTGGCCTCCTGTATGACGACATGCCGCCGATGACCCCGGACGCGCCATTGTTGAACGCCGTCCCCGTCGGCACGATGGCCGCGCCGATCGGCAACCAGCTCGGTGCCTATATATTCGCGACCAAGGACGTGGAATTCCTGATCGAGTCCGATGACGCCAATGGTGTGCGCGCCGACATCCAGACGCGGATCAGCCAGGCCTCCAACGGCTCGCTGGCCTTCTCGGTCATCGCCACGCCGGACTTCGTCAACGACAGGCTTCACTTCGACCGGATGACGACCACGGCGTTGAAGGCTCTGGAAAGGGCGCTTGCGACCGACGGTGTCGACGCGATGATGAGCCCGGCCCTGCAACAGTCGCCCGAATACGACCTCGGTCAGCTGGGTCCGGTTGGAAACATCGACTGGAGCGACCAGGGCGACCAGGTCATATCGTGCGATCTCTCCCGCGCCTTTGGTCTCTACTACCGCGAGTTGTTCCTGTTCGTGCCGTGGCTGATCGCCAAGGCTTTGCAGAAGCAGGGCAAGTTCCAGGAGGCCCAGCGACAGCTGGAATACGTGTTCAAGCCCGGCGCGACGGACGGGGTCGGCTATTGGCGCAATGTCTGGCTGGGCGGCGTCATGCCCGAGAACACGCTTCAGGACTTGGAGAGCATCAACCCCCTCGCGCTGGCTCTGTACCACCAGGATCCGTTCGACGCGGCCGCCATCGCCAACCTGCGGCCCAGCGCCTACCAGCGGGCGATCGTCACCGCCTACATCCAGAACCTGATCGCCTGGGGCGACAGCCTGTTCGCCACCAACACCCGGGAGACGATAAACCAGGCCGAGCAGTTGTATCGTTACGCCGCCGACCTGCTGGGGCCGCCGCCCAGGTTGGCGCAGTACGCGCCGCCTTCGGCCGAGACCTACAACCAGCTGCGATCCCAGGCGGAAAATGAGTTCCTGCTGCAGCTCCAGCAGGGACCGGCGTCTCGCCTCTCCGAGGGCGTTGACCCAAACCTGTCGGTAGCCCACTTCAGCTTCTATTTCGGCGTGCCGGACAACCCCGAGTTCCTGGCCAACTGGGATCTGGTCGAGGATCGGCTGTTCAAGATCCGCAACGGCCTGGACCTTTCAGGCGCGCCGGACGACCTGTCGTTGTTCGAGCCGCCGCTGTCGCTGGACGACATCATCGCGCTGGGCGGATCCGGGGCAGGCGGATCGACGTCTCAGACCATCGGCGTGGACGCTGCCGCCAGCATACCGGACCTGCTTTACTGGGCGCGCTTGCTGACAGGCTCGGTGACGGAATTCGGCTCATCTCTGTTGCGTGCGCTGGAGATGAGGGACGCAGAAAGCTTAGCCGCGCTGCAGGTCGGGCAGCAGGCGATCATCGCGGACAAGACCTCGCAGATCCGCGCCCAGGACATCAACAACTGTAACGCGCTTCTGTCGTCCCTACAAACATCGCTGCAAGGCGCGCAGTATCGTCGTGACTACTACGATACCCTGCTGAGCGACGCCCTCAGCGGCGACGAGAAGTTGGCGCTGGACCTGACGCGGGGAGCCATCGGGGTTCGCGGCGACTCGGCCCTGGCCAATCTCGCCTCGATCCCGTTCTGGGCTTTGCCGACCATCTTCGGCCTGGCCGATGGCGGCGCCCAGCCCGGCGCGGCCCTCCAGGCGGGCGCCGCTGCCCTGGGCGACGGCAGCGGCATCCTCACGGATCTAGCCGGGATCGCCAGCACCCAGGCCAGCTACGAGCGTCGTGCGCAGGACTGGGTCCATCAGAAGAAGCTGGCGGATTTTGACATCACCCAGGCTCAGCGGCAGATTTCCGCGACACAGGCCCAGCTCAAGGCCGCGCAGCTTCAATACAACCTGGAGCAGGTCTCGCGCAGCCAGATCCTGGCGGTCGGCGATTACGGTCGCAACAAGTTCACCAATGTCGATCTGTACGACTGGATGGCCACGACGCTGGGCGAGCTCTACCAGCAGCTCTACCAGGTGGCGCTGACGACCGCCCGGATGACAGAGGCGTTGCTGACCAGCGCGACCAGCATCGACCAGCGCTTCATCTCGCCGGATGGGTGGAACGGCGCGCGTCGAGGACTGTTGGCCGGCGAGATGCTGACCTTGGATCTGGCGCGGATGGAACTGGCCTACCGGCAATGGCAGAACGCGGTCGCTACGGAGACCCACGTCAGGACCGTCTCGCTCAAATCACTGGATCCGTCGGCCTATCTCTCGCTCGTGCGTCAGGGTGTCTGCCACTTCGAGCTGTCCGAAGCGCTGTTCGATCGTGATCATCCGGGCCACCATCTGCGCCGTCTGGAGAGCATCTCCGTGGAACTGGCAGGGGTCGGCGAGGCCAGGAACCGAACGACGGGCGCGCTGACCCGGCTTTCGCACAGTCTAGTGCGCAAGCCCGACGCAGATGCGGTGCGGTTCCTGATGACCGGCGAAGGGGCCGCGCCGGGCACGGCGCTGCGTCGCAGCCTCCAGCGCCGTCGCGTCGGCCTTTCACATTCGCGGCTCGTCGACGGTCAAGTCCAGAGCGAGTTCCACAGCGGCGCGCTGAACGGCTTCGCCGGTGGTGGGGCGGTTTCGTCCTGGATGCTGGAGCTTCCAAAGAACGCGCAGCGCTTCGATCTTTCGCTCGTGGAGGATGTGCGGTTCATCGTTCGCTACACCGCGCGCTACGGCGGCGATGCGTTCAAGCGGGCCGTCGAGGCTCTGCTGCCCGCTGATCGCGTCAGCCTTCTGGTCAAGGCTTCGGACAACCTTTCCGATCAGTGGCGATCGGCGTTGGAAGACCTGTCGTCCGACGACGCTGCGACCATGACGGTGGACGCAGCGGCCGTCTGGCCGTCCGGCGATCCGCAGGGGAGGTATCGCCTGCGAAGCCTTTTCATCGAAGGCGTGGTCGATGGCGGCGCGACCGCATCGGGCTTGGACCTTTGGGTACGCTGGCCGGGCGCGTCAGACTTCCAGCCTGTGGCGTCGGGGGGAGGGGCCTTGCGTGGGCGCGCGCTCCCACCGAAGGGGGCGGCGATCGTCGGGGGCACGTCTCTTGATCTCAAGCTCGTCCCGACTTTCGGGGCGCGCGGCGACATGCCTAACGACCTGTTCGTCCTGTTGACGTTCGAGGAGGCGGGCGATGGCGAAGCCTAAGTTCCAGTCCAAGCCCAAGCCCAAGCCCAAAACGCTGCCGAAAGCCCTGAAGCCCAGGATTCCGCAGGCGATCCGCAACGACTGGAAAGCCCCCCCGTCGCGGACGAGAGCGCGCGCGGCAAAGGAAAACGTCAGGACCCGTGGAGACGCCAAGATCCTGGCCGTGAAGGCGGCAGCCACCAGGCGCCTCTATTACGCGACCCAGGAAGCTGGCAGGAGCTTTGGCGGCGCCGCCGGGCGAGCGGTGGCCCACGACACCGTGCCGCCGAGCCTGGCCGGTTTCAACAAGCAGTCGTACTATCGTCTGGCGAACAAGGGGGAACTTGTTTATGTCAGCGGCGCTGCGGTTACTTCGGGCATCCTGGTGAGGCCTGGCGAGCACGCCGCGCGCCAGGTCTGGCCGCTTGAGATGTTGTCGGTGCGAAGCAAGTTCGCCACCAAGGTTGCAAGTCCGAATCTCACGCCCATCACCAACGGCATGAGCTCCTGGTTCGTCGAGCTGTCTCACGCCAATCGACACGCGGCCTTTGGTCGGGAGGAAGTCCTCAACGCCATGCCCAGCACGGTAGGCCAGAACACCCAGCAACTGGTTTTGGAAAATATCGCGATGGCGCGCGCCAAGGCCGACCCCAGCCTGCATATCAGCATGAAGGTGACTGACTACGTCAATGCCAAGACTGGCATCGCTGAATACCGCCGCCTGAAGTACTTCGCGACCGTGAAGAGCCAGACCGTCAAGATCGTCGATGAACGGATGGTCATGGCTCGCGGCGACATTGGAAAAAACGAGGTTAGCGCGCTTACCTCGCGGGTGACGAAGCAGATCGCTGACATACTTAGCGGCGCGATGGCGCCCCTGAAGCAAAAGGTGGGCAAGCTATCGGTGATGACGCCAACCGATCCCAAGACGCATCCCGACAGCGCTTTCACCTACCTCAATGACGGGGCTAAAAGGACGATGGACCGGCAAACCGTTTCGGCTTGGCTCGTTAAACTATGGCTAGCTTGGAAGCCTTAGTCAGATCGCGTTCACCTAGAGCAAGCCGTGCGATTCCTATATCGCACGGCTTACCTAGATGAGTACTGCAGCGTAGGCGTAGTTATCGCTTTCATCCGACAGTGGGCACCATTTATCAAGGGCCTTCCGTGTGGAAGGCCCCTTCTTTTTCTGTTAGGCAGCTTCGTTGCGATGAATTGTCGTCGGCTTCTCTGGCGACCTAGGCGCCGCTCCGGAGATGTTGGATGGTGCGACGGCATGGACTGCGGTGATCCAGAGTGCAAGGAGTGGCCTGTCGTTCACGAAATTGGGCCTGACGGAAAGGTTCGGGACTGTAGCGCGAGTCGGCAGCGTCCTGTGACGGACACCCAATGAACACGGAAAAGGCCATGAAACAAATTGCTATGGTTACTCGCGCTACTGACGGGACGATAGTAGCTTCCGCGGCGTTCGGCGCGGATATCGAGCTATTTGCGGAAGAGGTGGTTGAACTTTCCAAGGCCGAGGGCGCACTCGTATTCTTCGAGTCTAATGGCGTTCGGATGGAAATAAACGAGAGGTCGGCGCCGCAGGAAATCGCGCGGTTTTATTGGGACGAGTTTGCGCGCCGCTCTGCGAAATATCGCGGCGCTGCCGCGCGAGAGGAAAAGAACATGATCGATCTTGCGGCTGCTCTTCCAACAATTCTGCCTATCGCCATCGCCTGGGCGGAGGCTCAGTCTCGGCTGGTCCTGACTACTGGCGCACCCTTGACCGAATATGGCATCAACGATGCCAAGGCGGTTGGCGTTGCAACGCCCGAGTCCATTCGCGTCGCGATCGTTCCTTGCCTGCCGCTGCCGGACGACCCAGTGCTACGTGCTATCGCACTGGATACGAGGCTACTGGGGCCAGGCATGGTCGGGCTGACGCTCGGCCACGCTATTTTCGTAGTTCAGGGGCACGATTCGCGACGACTGTTGACGCACGAATACCGACATGTTCACCAGTATGAGGTTGCTGGCTCAATTGCGGCGTTCTTGCCCGTGTATCTCCACCAGATCGCTACCGTGGGTTATAACGCTGCTCCGTTCGAAATCGACGCTCGTCAACACGAGATCCATTGACCATCGGAAAAGCGGTTCGGCGGCCCAGACGTTCGCCGATCGCGACAAATAGGAACACGCATGATTAGCTATCGGACTAAGCTTTCGCTGTGCCAGTTTTTGGCACTGCAGGAAGCATTCGTCTGTACCGTCCTGCTCAACAAAGCCGGAATATTCCCTGAGCTTCATCCTGCCATGCTGCTTCGCAGTCTGACGGACTCTCTGACGAGCGCCGATGAAGGCGCGCTGTTGGTCGTGCTAGAGGAGATCGCGCGTACCACTGGCGATCTCCGCGCGCCGGTCAGTCCCAAGCATCGATTCGATGAGCGGTGGTCGGATCTCTCCCGATGCCTGGAGTTAGATGGTTACCTCATTGAGGAAAAACGAATCCGGACTACCGACCCGTCCATCGGCGATGCAGCTCCGATCGACGACGATCTTTTGCGTGAGCTTTCCATGTGCGGTATGCCACGGGCGTCCGACATCGTGCGCAAGATCAATGAGTCAAGCGATGCCTTCCGCTCCACGCCCCCTAACTTTAACGCGTGCCTGAACGATGCGCGCGTAGCTCTTGAAACGCTCGCCGTTGATATCGCTCACAGCCGGCATGCGCTGGCGGGGGCTACTTACGATTCCTCGAAATGGGGATCGGTCATTCAATACCTGAAGAGCACCGGTCTTATCAGCCTCGAGGAGGAGCGGGGGTTAGCAGGCGTCTATGGGTTCGTGAGCCCGGGATCTCACAGGCCCGTGGGCGTTTCCGAGGAGCAGATGGCGAGGCTGGGCAGATCGTTGGCATTGAACATGTGCTGGTTTTTATTGAAGCGACAGAATGGCATTGGGTCGTGACGGCCGCCACAAAGGAAAACTTGAAAAGATATGGACGCACTATTCGCCGCTGACGCGGCTGTAAGGGAAGCCGTACCGGCTGTTGTGCGACGGCATAGGTCTGCCGGGCTGCTGACGTGGGCTTTGCTTCACACGATCGAGGCCGAGGTGTTGGCTGATGTGGCCGCCACGGGAAAGTACAGCAAGCGGATTCTGGACATGATCCGCGCTCCCGCTGCACTGGACTATCCGAAAGACGAACGCCCTGCGTCATTCGAAGGGCATGGCTTCGTGCCGATCGTTTTCGGTGCCATCGAAGACGCTTGGCGTCGCGTCGACTAGGAAAACAGGAAACACATGCTATGAGCGACGAACCACCTAATGCAACTAATCGTGGGGCTTTGGACACGAGCAATTTGAATGAAGTAGCGTTGCTTATCCGTATCAGGCAGGTTCGATCGGCAGACAAGAATTTCAAATATGTCGGATACCGAACTAATTTTACATAAGCGAAGTTATCACCGGGACTGGTATGTTTTGAAGTGTTGCGTTTTTCGGGCATCCTGCGACGGCAGCTCAAGGCTTCCAGCCGGATTCTACGCAACAGAAACGGCCGCGCATGCGCCGCAACGGTTTCTGTTGGTTTTTCCTTGCAAAACATTACTCAGGCGTCGATAAACGCTGACATTGGCCGTTTCTTTCGTCGCGCAACATCTCTCCGTAGGTACCAAGAATCAACGAATGCCTGTAGTGGCTCGGGTGTAATCTACGGCTAGGCCGAATTTTGCAACCGCTGGGCTTGAAGTCTTTCGGCTTGCGGAAATCTATTCCAAGTCGTTTTGGAGACTGCTTTGCATTCCGTGACGAAGACGACACCAGTAGATCATGAGGATGTCGGGCAGTTGCTGTGAGCGGTACAACTTGTGAGGTTCTTCATCCGGTCGTTGTGCCGTAGGGCCATCAAATTTCCCGTGGCCGCAAAACCTAGTTTGGCGAAAGAAGAGTTAGGCGCCAAGGTTCAGGTGTGAGGCATCGTATGCGGTGTTTGGTCAGAACCGTCCATGTGATCCGTGCGAACTCGTTGACGAAGTTACGGACAACCACGTTTGAGTGACGTCGAGTGAGCATTGATCGGTCGACTCGCAAAGCCCATCGGTTCGTTTGGCTGCATGCTGTACAAGTGCTCTGGCTACTTGGACAAGCAAGTAGCGTAGGTGCTTGTCGCCGCGCTTGCTGTATCCACACTGAATGCTTCGACCGCCAGTACGGGACTGCCGCGGAACCAGTCCTACCGACCCGGCTGAATTCCGTCCGCTCGCGAACTGCTTGACGTTCCCGATCTCCGATGCAAGCAAGCTCGCTGTGATGGTACCGATGCCGGGATGTAGGCTCACCGACTGCCAGTTGTGGTGGACGTAAATGTACCTTCGAGAAAAAAGCAAATTTCTTGTGGATGTAAAAGTCCAGACAAAGAACTTTTTTCGGACTTTTACGTTAAAAAGGTCGCTTTCCGAAGATTTGGGCGGACATTTACGTTCGAGAACTCTCAAGTACGACATTACTACTTGGGGCCTACACACACTAAAATGTCGAGGCCAGATTCAAATGTCGGGGGGCGGGCTAATTAGAGATGTCGGGTTTAGCCTTTGTTTTAGCTTTGGTTTTAGCCTTGTCAATCTCTCTTAAAAGGGTCATTTCCCCACCGCGGCTAGCCGCCTTTCGGCGGTTCTCAAGACCGCCGCATTCAAGTCATCGAGTGTCAGCTCGCGTTGCTTTTTGGTCCCCGCTTTACGCTCCTTAGAACGTGGCGCTTCACCCTGGTTGGTGCGCGAAGGCGAGCCCGATGCGCGCCGGTCGTCGCGTTGTGCCTGGATCACCTGCGCCACCTGCAATGCATGACTCAGACGCTTGTTATCGATCTCAGCACCTTGATCGATCTCCGACAAGCGGTCGTACTCGACATAGGGGAGAGCGGTCCCATTGACGCGAATCTCAATGCGTCCGTCGGGGTATTCGAACACGTCCAGATACTTGTGAATCAGGCTTCGATTCTCGACCGTATCGGCAAGCATGTAAATCACCCGATCGTATTGAACCGTCAACGAATTTGACACGCGCCGAGGCACACGCGAGGTCAGAATCAGGTCGAGGTCTTCGTCCTCGCGCAGTGGCCGATGAGCATTGAACGCACTCCGGGGCACCTTGCCAAAGCGGCCATTGAAGTCGGCGATGAAGTGGGGCGCATAAGCGTTCGCGGCTTCCTTGGTGTCGATGTGGCGCAGTCTCAATTCCTTCACCAGCCGGTCCTGCAAGGTCAGGTTGGCCCGCTCCACGCGCCCCTTGGCCTGGCTACTGTTGGCACACCAGGTATCGATGTTCAGCTCGAACATGGCCCGCCCGAACTGCGTGACGCCTTTGCCGGCGGTCGTGGCGGAGTTGTTGCAGTGGAACACGCTCGCCTTGTCGCTGTACAGTGCGACGGGTTTGCCATACGCCTCGAGGTAGCGCCGCGTCGCCTCGAAATAACTGAAGGTCGACTCGGTCGCGGTGAAGTGCAGGATCATCAGGCGACTGGTGGCATCATCGATAAACACCAGCAGCGTGCAGGCCGGCGCCCGGTCCTCGAACCAGCGATGATCGCTGCCGTCGATCTGGATCAGCTCGCCCAGGCACGCGCGCCGGTTCCTCGGCTGGTGGATCGTGGGCGGGCGCTGCTTGCGCGGAATCCACAGGCCCGCGTCACGCATCCAGCGTCGCACGGTTTCCTTGGCCAGCGTCATGCCATGACATTCGCGCAGCTTCTCGCACGCCAAGGTCGGGCCGAAATCGGCGTAGCGCTCGCGCACCAGTGCCATGGCCCGAGCCCGCACATCGATCGGCAACTCGCGGTTGCTTGGCTGCCCACGCCGGCCTGACACCAGCCCGGCTGGACCGCTGGTTTCGTAGCGCCGGACCAATCGACTTACTTGCCGTTCGCACAGATCCAGACGCTCAGCTGCTTGAACGACCTTGAGTCGATGCTCGGCCACTGCCGCGATAATCTTGATCCGCTCGAGCTCACGCATACTCACCGTGACAAAACCACGCTCATTCATGATCAGCCCCTTGGCCACACGCTTTACCAGCGTGCGCCAGGAGGACGGAATCGGACATTTCTAATTAGCCAAAACCGGACATTTCTAAAAAGCCGTGACAACTAAAAAGTTGATAATTTATGTTATGTCAAATTGAAAACGCCGTAAGAAGCGTCTCCAAAACACAACGCATTCCCTCCTCCTAGCCGCCTGATCTGGCGCGCTTCTCTCTCGTTTCCAGCACTTACGGCCGCATTACGTTACCTTTCGCAGTCGTAATAAATTGGAGATTTCCTCAGATGTTTGATTTGTTCGGCGAGGTTGTCGTGACCCACGACGACCTTTACGCATGGGTCGAGGCCGTCGCGCCAGCATACACCTCCAGCACCCTAAGCTTCGAGCACCACGTGCGCGGGTGGTCGGTCGTCGAAAAGGTCCGGCGCGCAAAGCTGGACGGAACTTACGAAACCACCATCGAGAAAGCGCTCGAGTCCCGCGCAACCCTTGTCCGGCGACTCGGCATACAGGCTTTCACAACGAGCCGCGCACGTCCTTGAAAGTTCAAATTAATGTATATACAATAAATCATGCATATCGAATTTGACCCGGCCAAAGACCAGATCAACCGTGAAACGCACGGTGTATCCCTGGCCCTCGTCGAGGAATTCGAGTGGGACAGCGCAATCGATGTGCTTGACGAGCGCCACGACTACAACGAAGAACGTTGGGTTGCACATGGCTTTATCGGCGAGCGCCTTTTTTGCGTGGTCTACACGATACGAGGATCAGCTTTGCGCGTGATTAGTCTACGCAAAGCCAACAAACGCGAGGTAAACAACTATGTCCAACAAACGCAAGATCGTGATGCCGACTGATGCGGAAGACGCCGAAATCAATCGCGGCATCGCGGCCGATCCTGACGCGCGCGAACTGAGCGCCGATGAAATGCGCCGGATGCGGCCAGTTCGGGAAACGCTCGTCGAGCGCGTTGGAACAAGGGCCGCCGACACACTGCTTAAACGGCGTGGTCGACCGCCCGCAGAAGTCACCAAGGAAGCGATCAGCCTACGCTGCGACCGTGACTTGGTTGAGGCATTCCGCTCAACCGGTGACGGCTGGCAAACACGAATAAACGAAGCGCTACGCGAGTACGCTACTTCGCATCACATGCTGTAACTCAAAGCCCGCGTCATGCGGGCTTTTTCAATTTGACGGACCGAGAGCGAGGATTGGCGGCACGCGATGACAAATCGGCTCTAAGCTGATACTCACGCCACTGCGTGGCTTTTAGCTCGGAGATTCGCGGCATGTGCTAACTCTCGCGCTGCGCAACGTGGTAACGATGGCCGTCACCGCTTGAGCGCGTGAGATTGAGCACGGCGAGCGTCTTCCCGCTTACCGTCTTGCCGGTCCCGATCGGCATAAACAACAAACGCATGTTTTTCACGTTCATTACCGCGTCATAGCGCTTGGCAAGGCGCGTGAGAAACGACATGTCGCTTTCATGGGTCTGATCGATGTGATCGATCGCTACCTTGGCGAGCGTAGCGGCAACAGCAGCTTTGAGCGAATGCCGACCGGCAATCGCCCCCACGATCGCGCCAAGTGACTGCCCGTGCCAGCTTTTTTCCCGGCGTACATGCATCTCGTTTGTCATCGACGCCGATTTAGCGCGGATCGTGATGATATCCGGCGCGCCGCTCGCTTCCACTTCATCGACCTTGAACGTTCCCTTGTCCGCCAGCGATTCACCCGCCCATCCGATCGATAGCTTGATGTCGGCGCTGCGCTTTGGAATAGCGAGGTCATTTTTCGAATCATCGAGCACGATATCGAGCGTATCGGAATCGCCACCCCTGCACTCGCGAAGGGTCAAACTGATCAGCCGCGGTGCAATGATGCCGGACAGGTCTTTTCCGTTGAGTGACACCTTATAGTCAGCCTGAATCGCGCTCTTTTTGTTGACCTGGCTGTCGTTCATTGCTCGCCCTTCTGTTTGCTCTTGGCGCTTTCAACCATATCGTCGTCAACCCGTTTGAGACTCAGATTGAACTCGATTTTTCGGGGCACGCCTTCGGCCGTGTGATAGGTCTGCGTCTCGTTAAGGCTCTCGATGATGAATGCACCGTAGACCGTGCCGTTACCATCGACCAACACATACGCTGCGCCGATATCGGCCATGTTGGCGAGTTCGTCGAGCGACGCAATCGAGCCGATCGTTTCGGGCGCAACCATGCCGTTGACGCTAATCGTGTCGTCACCAAGGCCGGTGAACTGCGACGCGTCCCGCGCATTCACCCGCGAGGACGTGCGGTGCTTCCAATTGCGCTGTCGCTGTAATTCCTTGAACGGTGCCGTTTTGAGGCTGAAAACGAACTGGTCGAGCGAAAACATCATGGTCCCTTCCCTCCCCTCATTAACTAGCGGAATCCGACAGCCGTGAGCCAATGCGCGATTGCTTTTGACGCTCGATCTGCTCGATCAAGCTGCGCACCTGCGCCGCGATTTCCTTTGGATCGCTGCCGCTGATCTGAAAGATGTACTGTCCCGGTGCGGATACGGCCTGCGCTGCGCTTGCGGCAGGCGTCGCGCTCAGTGGCGGCCGGGTGTCGATCGCGACGGTGCTGCGCACGATCGGCACGGCGTCACGGGCCATCGCCGCGCCGTTCGCAACACCGGGCGCACCGAATGACGTGGCCGCGACGGTGGCAAGGCCGATCGCGGCCTTGGCAACGCGCCCCTGCTCGCCGTCCATGCCGAGCGCTGCACCCTGCCCGATGAATCCGCCCAACTCGCCGAACACGCGCGACGGGCTATGGATGCCGAGTCTTTCCTTGAACCATCCGACCGTCGAATCGGCCACGTTCGTGATGGCGTCTTTCACCGCGCCGAGACCGTTGGTGATACCGTTCACCAGCCCCGACAGAATGTTCGCGCCGAACTCGGAAAACTTCGCGGGCATGTCGATGCCGAACCACGACATGACGCCCGCAAACGCCTGATAGAAGAGGCCGAGCGGCGACCAATTGAGAATCAATGCGGCGATGCCCTCGATGCCCCCGCCAAACGCCCCCTTGACCGATTCCCACATGCCTGACAGCTTGCCGCCAAGCCAGCCCCAAGCCGCGCCGGTTGCGCCTTTAACGGCCTCCCATGCCGACGAAACCTTGCCGCCGATCCAATCCCAAGCCGCACCCGCACCGGCCTTAATGCCAGCCCACATCGCCGCGAATTTCGGCCCGAGCGTGTCCCAATTCGCCCAGATATAGACATCTGGCCAGCAAGTCCTTCTATCTCTCCTACCCGCTATATCCCAAACATTCCTTTCGCGGTAGCGTTAAGATCCTGCACGATCCAATCTATGCACTCTTGCGCTAGTCCATCCAAAGGCCGCCCCGCAAGTGTCTTGACCTGAAGGCGGCGCTGCTGCAAGAGCGGGTTGTCGAACGGCAGTGCTATCAGCTCGTCGCCGGCCATTCGCTTTGCGACTGAGACGTAGCCCGACGGCATAACAGCCCGGGGCACCGTTTGTACGAAACGGTACAACGCCGCCACATAGCGGCTGCTCACGAAGGGCACAATCTCGATCCCTTCGACGTTGCACGCGATATCGAAAAGTTGACGATTCGTCGTACCTGGGTCCTGCAGTAGAACCGGAAAACGGGCGATGTCGGCGAGTTGTACGGTCGTGTGGCTCGCGAGATCATGGTCACGGCGCATCAACGCCATAACCGGGGCCGGTAACGTCAGGCGCACGACCACGCCGGGCTCCGGCTTGAAACTGAATGACAGCGCAATCGATACCTCGCCGCTCATCAGCATCTGGCTCGCGACTTCTGACGAGACAACTTCCAGTTCGACGGCCGCATCGGGATGATTCGAGTAAAAGCCGCCGAGCGACACGGGAAGGAAATCGAACGCAAAACCTTCGGTGCAGGCAATCCTGATGGTCCGCGCGCGCTTGCGTTCGTCACCCTGGATCTCGGCGATGACCGACTGTGCGTCGGCGAGACTGCGCTGTGCGTGGCGGGCAAGAAGCCGGCCTGCATGCGACAGCACCATGCCCCGCGCGTGCCGCTCGAAGAGCGCCACGCCCACATCCCCTTCGAGCTTTGCAATATGCCGGCTTAGCGCGGACACGGTCAGCCCGAGTTTTTCCGTCGCCGCCGTCAACGATCCAGACTGCGCCACCACCGAAAAATAATAGAGCGAAGGCTCGAGCAATTTGCGCATGTTCGGACCCGGGGCAAGGTTTGACGAAAACGCAAATGTACCTTGTTTGATTGCGAATACAAAAAAGATCGCGGGGCATTAATCTGGCTCGACTGAAACACCGAGCCACCTTGAATGACACGCCAGAACGCCATCGATCACGTATCCGCCTACTTCGACAGCGGCAGGTTTCGCGTTGACCTGAGCCGCCGCATTGCGCGACGAACGGAAAGCCAGCTTGAAGAAGCGGCCCCGGCGCTGCGCGCTTATTTATCGGATGAAATAGCGACCGCGCTCGACGCAATGGGCTTCACGACTGAAATCGCCGATAACCCCATCGCCGGGATGCCACCGGTGCTCCTGGCCCAGCGCATCGAAGCCGCGCATCTGCCCACCGTGCTCATCTATGGGCATGGCGACGTGATCAACGGCGACGCGTCGAACTGGACCAGCGGGCGTTCGCCGTGGGAGCTTCAGGTTGAAGGCGAGCGCTGGTACGGTCGCGGCACGGCTGACAACAAGGGCCAGCACTCGATCAACCTGGGCGCGATTCAATCGGTTCTGCACACACGCGGATCGCTCGGGTTCAATGCAAAAGTGATCATCGAAATGGGAGAAGAAGTAGGTTCCCCGGGACTCGATGAAACTTGCCGGCTGAACGCAACGCGGCTCTCGGCCGACCTTTTGATTGCATCGGATGGACCACGTCAGAAGGCGTCCTCTCCCACCATTTTCCTGGGTTCGCGCGGCGCGCTTCATTTCCGGCTTACCGTCAGGAACGAGTTTGGCGCCCGTCATTCGGGCAACTGGGGCGGCGTGCTGGCAAACCCCGGCACCGTGTTGGCCAACGCCGTGGCGAGCCTTGTAGACGGTCATGGCCGAATCCGGATCAACGGACTGCTCTCGCCCCCGATTCCAACGCGCGTCAGGGAGCTGGTCGCGGACCTTGAAGTCGGAGTGGACGAAGGCGACCCGCCACTTTCCGGTGGCTGGGGAGAGCCGGGCCTGACGGCGGCGGAGCGGATCTATGCCTGGAACACACTCGAAGTACTGGCGATGAGTACAGGCAACGTCGAACGCCCGATCAGTGCGATTCCGAACGCTGCCGAGGCCGTTTGCCAATTGCGGTTCGTGGTGGGCACCGACTGGCACAACGCGAAGGCGATCATCACCGACCATCTGCGCCGCGAAGGCTTTCCTCAAGTCGAGGTGTCCATCGAAGCATCGGGGGCCGCCACACGACTCGATCCCGATCACGCGTGGGTGAACTGGGCCAATGCGTCGATTGCCGCGACCACCGCCAAGGCCGTGACAATCCTGCCCAATCTGGGCGGGACCATTCCGAACGGCTGCTTCGCGACCACCCTGGGGCTGCCCACGATTTGGATACCGCACTCGTATCCCAACTGCCGGCAGCACGCACCCGACGAACACTTGCTCGCAAGCGTGGCCCGCGAAGCGCTGCAACTCATGACGGGGCTTTTCTGGGATCTGGGCGACCCATACACAGCTATGCCGGGCGGGATCAGGCCATAGGGCATGCGCCAATCCCCCCGTCAACTTCATCCGACCTCTTCCATCAACGGAAAATCCAGCCATGGCCTCTTTTGTCTCCGAAGAATCCGGACAACGCATCGCCAACCAGATCGACAAGCCGCTGAAACGCCTGATCTTTGCGACCAGCATCGGCAACGCGCTCGAATGGTTCGACTTCGCCGCCTATGGATTTTTTGCAGTTACGATTTCGAAGCTGTTTTTTCCAGCGCACGATGAAACGGTGTCGTTGCTGCTGACCTTTGGCACCTTCGGGCTGTCATACGTTTTCAGGCCACTCGGTGCGTTGTTGCTCGGACGTTACGCCGATCGACGCGGGCGCAAGGCCGCCTTGCTTGCGTCGCTTGGACTGACCATGATCGGCACGCTGGTGTGCGCGATCATCCCGACGTACGCAAGTATCGGCCTTGCTGCGCCGATCGGACTGATGATCGCTCGCATCCTGATCTCGTTCTCAACCGGCGGAGAATTCGGCAGCGGCACCGCGCTGATGATCGAGCAGAAGTCCAAACGCAAGGCTTTTCTCGGCAGTTGGCAATTCTCCAGCCAGGGCATGAGCACCGTGCTCGCGTCGTTTGCCGGACTGGCCCTGAGCACCCAGCTCTCGCCCAGCCAGATCGAAGCATGGGGCTGGCGCGCACCGTTTATTTTCGGGCTGCTGGTGGGCCCAGTCGGGCTGTATATCCGCAAGCATATCGACGACACCTTGCCCTCTGCGCAATCGCGTGATGCGTCGGAAAACAGCGCACCGATCAGGCAGTTGCTGGCCGGCTACAAGGGACGAATTTTGCTCGCGGCGGGCATCATGGCGGTATCGACCGCAGCGAGTTACCTGATGATTCTCTACATGCCGACCTATGCGGTGAAGCAGTTGCATCTGCCTGCGTCCACAGGGTTCGCTGCCACCGTCGTGACCGGCACGATCCTGATGGTCGTGACGCCGCTGATGGGTCATTTCGCCGATCAATACGGGCGCGGGCGCATGATGGTGGTGTCGGCGATGGCCACGCTCCTGACGATCTATCCCTGCTTCAAGTGGCTGATGTCAGCGCCGTCGATGGCCGTCCTGATGAGCATCATGTTTCTGGCCGGCCTGCTGAAAGCGATCTACTTCGGCCCGCTCGCAACCGTCCTCTCCTCGCTTTTTCCAACCAGCATCCGCAGCACGGGTCTCGGCTTCAGCTACAACATCGGCGTCATGGTATTCGGCGGCTTTACGCCATGGCTCGTGACCGCGATGATCGGATGGACGGGCGACCCTCTGTCGCCGAGCTTCTACCTAATGGGTTGCGCCGTGCTGAGCCTTGCGTGCATCAGGATCTACAACAAGAACAAGACGGTCAAGTACCTCTGAAAGGACGGGTCATGATTCATACCTCAACGCCCGGCGACGGCGATTTCAGCGGCTGGTTGATGTATCACTCAGTTGGTGTCTTCCCCGGGCAAAAGAAGGCGATCACCGACGCGCTCGCTAGCTTCACCGCTTCCTGGTGCGCCCCTGACGACCAGCGATGGGACATCGCCTTGAACGCGCGATCCGCACTGCTCGCGAACTGGGCAACGCTGATTGGCGCAAATCCCGCCGACGTGTTCGGCGCGCAAAATGTGACTGAGGCGTTCGCGCGGTTTATCGACGGGCTCGACGACAAAGCCCTGCGCGGGCGCACCGTGCTCGCCGCAGCGGACTGCTTTCCCAGCCTTCATTTCCTTCTTGCCGGCCTCGCCGAGCGACGTGGGTTCGCGCTTCGCACGATACCTGTCCGGGACGGTGAGGCATATGTCCACGATGATGATTTCATCGCGGCCTGGACGCCCGATGTCGCGCTCGCCCTGGTGACATGGGTGTCGTCGCTCACGTCAAAACGCGCGAATCTTGAGACCCTCGCTGCACACGCGCAAAAGCAGGCAAGCCTGATCGCCGTCGATCTCACGCAAGGTATGGGCATCCTGCCATTCGACGTACGCACAACCGCCGTCGATTTCGCCTGCGGGTCGACGCTCAAATGGTTATGCGGCGCACCAGGAACGGGGCTGGGCTATGTGTCGCCTGCCCTGATGAAACGCGGCATGATGCCTGCCACACGCGGTTGGTTCAGTCAGGAGGATCCATTCAATTGGGATATCGAAGTATTTTCCTACGCTCCCGATGCCCGGCGTTTTGACACGGGAACGCCATCCGTATTGCCCTTCATTGCATCGAAGCCAGGCTTTGACTGGATGCTCGCTCAACCCGCAGGCTCGGTCCGTGTGCACAACCTGAACCTGTGCCAGCAGATCATCGAGATGGTCGATCGCTTGGGATATCGCCTGCTGTCACCTCGCGACGATCAAGCCCGTGGCGGGAGCATCATGGCGGAACTACCCCGCCATGCCGATGCCGGGCAAGTAATCAGCATGCTGGCATCGCAGCGCGTGAGCGTCGACGCCCGTGGCCGCACGCTGCGTATGTCGCCGGGTGCGAGTACGACGTCCGGTGGAATCGAGCGCCTCGAACGGTGCCTTTCACAATGACTTCCCGCTACCCGGCACGATCGAACGCACCACGACAATCGGGCATTGCTTGCACGCTGACCGGGCCGCCGCTGCCCTTTCCCCGCGAACCCTTCAGGAGCGCTCACGCCAATTAATCCCGCCGTCCAGGAAGAACGACATGAACACCCACGCCCCCGCCAATGCGACCAGTACGATTACCGGAATCCGGGCTTTCCACCTCCCCATGAGCTGCCGGGAACTGGTACCCACCATGCAGTTTTTTGTCGATGCACTCGGTTTTCGCATCGATGCGATCTATCCCGCCGACAACCCGGGCACCGCGATCCTTTCTGGCCATGGCCTGACGATTCGTTTGGGGATCGGCTTGCCGCACGGCATTGAGGAACTGCATCTGCTGTGCGATGACCCCGGGCAGTTGCCGCACGGCGCGCGCTCGTTGACCGCTCCTAACGGCGTCGTCATCCGCCTCTCGCCCGCCGATCCGCCGATGAAGACGCCGGTGACCCGCCAGGAACTGGTGTTATCGCGCGCGGATGCCGCCGCGTCATGGAGCGTCGGGCGTGCTGGAATGCGGTATCGGGATCTCCTGCCGAACCGGCATGGCGGTGCGTTTATCGCCTCGCATATTCGTATCCTGGAAGGTGGCCCTGTCCCCGACTATGTGCACTTCCACAAAATCCGATTCCAGATGATCTTTTGCAGAAAAGGCTGGGTGCGGCTTGTGTACGAAGCGCAAGGCGACCCATTTATCTTGAACGCGGGCGACTGCGTGTTGCAGCCCCCCACGATTCGCCACCGCGTGCTGGAAAGCTCGGCAGGCGCCGAGGTGATCGAGCTTGGAAGTCCGGCGGAACATATCACCATGGCCGATCACATGTTGTCATTGCCGAGTCCCGATTACGACCCCGAGCGTGAATTCGAAGGCCAGCGTTTTGTTCGACACATTGCGGCGAACGCAACATGGCTGCCATGGAAAACGGCGGGCTTTGTAGCAAGCGACACCGGTATCGGAATTGCAACGAAAGGATTAGCGGGGGTTCGCGTGGTCCGTGCGGCGGGAGAGAGTCCCCCAACTCAACGCGTCCACGATACCGAATTCTGCTTCTTTTTCGTCCTGTCAGGAACACTCAAGGTTCATCAGGGCGACGACACCTACGCCCTTTCCACAGACGACAGCATCACCCTTCCCGGCAACATGTCGTATCGCTTCGGCCATTGCAGCACCGATCTCGAGTTGCTTGAGGTGACCCTGCCGGCAGATTTCTCGCTTCAATGATCCTGAGACCAGGCGCGACCGGATCGCCGTGACCCGCACGGTCGGTCAAGCCTTGTTTGATTCGCAAACCTGTCTTGTTTAATTGCGAACGCTGAAAGCTGGCGAATTCGATACCGTTGTTGCTATCGCGTCGTCACATCCGGCTTGGGTAGCCAAGGTGCTTTCTCTGTCAAATAAAATTGAATTCAATATAAATAGTTATCCGAATCAATATACCATGAAAACCAAACTTCTCTGCGCTACCCTCTTCGTCACGACCTCCGGTTTGGCACATGCACAAAGCAGTGTCACGCTTTACGGGCTTATTGACTATGGGATCAATTATCAAAGCAACAGTGGCGGCGGCCGCGTTATCGCGGGATCGAGTGGCATCATGCAGGGTTCGCGCTGGGGCTTCAAAGGCGTCGAGGATCTGGGCGGCGGATTGTCCGCCATTTTCACCCTGGAGAACGGATTTGATCTTGGAAAGGGATCGTCGCTGCAAGGCGGTCTTGAATTCGGCCGCCAGGCATTCGTGGGCCTATCGAGCGCAAGTTACGGGACGCTCACGTTGGGCCGTCAATACGATTCCCTCGTCACGTTTGTCGAGACGAAAATGAACTCGGCTAACTACGGCGGCGGCACGACATCGCACCCAGGCGATCTGGATAACTTGAACAATAGCAAGCGCGTCAACAACTCGGTCAAGATCACGACCCCGACTTTTCGAGGTCTGACCTTCGGTGCGGTCTATGGACTCGGCGGCCAGGCAGGCGATTTTTCCCGCAACCAGATCTGGTCGGTCGGCGGCTCGTACGACGCCGGTCCGTTCTCCCTGGGTGCGGCGTACCTGAATGCGCGCAACCCTAACCAATCGTATTTCACCAGCACACCGACGGATGTGTCGGGTACGAGCCTGAACAACATGACGTCGAGCCCCATATACAGCGGATATGCGTCGGCGCATTCATATCAGGCCATCGCGGCTGCCGCAAAGTATGACGTGGGCAACGCGACCGTCGGTTTGGTGTACAGCAACGTCCAGTTCAAGAGCCTTGGCGATACATCGTCGGGAAGCGACCCCCTGCACCTGTCGGGCACGGCAAAATTCGATACCGGCGAAATTAACCTCACTTATCGATGGACACCGGCGCTCTTCACCGAGGCCGTTTATAGCTACACGCGAGGCTCGGGCACGGGTTCAATCGGGACCTCGCAATACAACAACGTCTCATTGTCACTGGATTACTTTCTCTCGAAACGAACCGACGTGTACGCACTGGGCACGACGCAATTTGCCAGCGGCACCGATTCAACCGGACAGGCTGCCCGTGCGACGATCAACGCGCTTACCGCCTCATCGACGAATCGTCAGTCATTCGTACAAGTCGGCATTCGACATAAGTTTTGACCGCCAATCGCGCGAGAGACTCGCTAAGCAACGGTGTTAGGGTGCCCTCAAGATGTTCCCGGCGCGTTTCGTCACGCGCAGCGTACACGTCCCACACCGCCGGCGTGACGCCCAGTTGCGCCGCGACGATTCCGATGATCGGCGCATGAGGCTTCTCAGCAGGTCCCAGCACCCGACCGGGATAGCGCAGATAGACCATCAACATCGCGATGCCGAGACGGTTGTGGCCGCCTCGATGCTGCCGAATAAACGCGAAGTCCTCCGTCGATAGCGTGGCCAAGCGGATCAACTCACTTTCATCCGAGGGGAACGCTAATAACTGGAATCGCTGGTCAGGGGTAAGCAGTTCTCGGCGGGGCAAGATTCACCTCGTCGAGCGCAGATACTGGTACAGGGTTTCACGGCTGATTCCGAATTCGCGAGCGATCTGAGCTTTACGTTCACCGTCATCTACTCGACGGCGGAGGTCGGCGACCTGGGCGTCGGACAACGTCGGCTTGCGACCCCGATAGGCGCCGGGTTGCTTTGCCAGGGCGATGCCCTCCCGCTGGCGCTCACGAATCAGCGCGCGCTCGAATTCCGAGAAGGCGCCCATCACCGAGAGCATCAAATTCGCCATCGGCGAGTCCTCGCCCGTGAACGTCAAACATTCCTTCGCGAACTCAATGCGCACCCCGCGTTTGGTCAACAGCTGGACGATATGGCGAAGATCGTCCAGATTCCTGGCGAGCCGATCCATGCTATGCACGACTACCGTGTCGCCGCTGCGCACGAAGGTTAGCAGTGCGTCGAGCTGCGGCCGCTTTGTGTCCTTTCCTGATGCCTTCTCGGTGAAGGTCCGGTCAAGTACGATTCCGTCGAGCTGGCGCACGGCGTTTTGCTCGAAGGTGCTGACCCTCACATAGCCGACGCGCTGGCCGTTCATGACAGACTTCCGGTAAAGACGGCAGATTGAAATCTATGATTTTCAATTTCGAGTGCCAAACAATGGACCTACCGGCCCTATTCTGACGTTTCTGACAGCGGGTACCAGCGCCGGACGGGTTGCCGCCAAAGCGCGCGGCGTGCGCTTTGGCCCAACTCCAACACTTGACGCCGGACGCATCGTCCACGCGCGTCAGCTTATCGAGCAAGACGGAAAGCCTGTGGCGGAGGTTGCCCGCCTGCTTGGTGTCCATAGAGCCACACTTTATCGGGCGCTAGAGCGATGACAAGAAAGCATTGAACGGACGAGCGACCAGCCACGCCGACAGCTGCTAGCGTACGATTTTTTCCGAATTCTGAGACGACCCCTTTACGTGTGCGCGGGCTTTGACGAAGATGTGCTTAAAGTTGGCCATCTCGGGGATTTCGGCCTTCCGCCGAATAGCTGCGCAGTTGGTCGGTTACGATCGTTCGAGATCCCATGCGGTGCCGAGGTTAGGACGTGCATCTTTGACGCACTGTGCGAAGCCCCCGCCGAATTTGTCGCGCGAGCGCCGGATCGCGTCATCCCCTGGGAGACCTCCTTCGGGGCGGAACCAACGATCTCACACCGCGCTTCAACAGCAGCTCTCAATGTCGGGTGGGCTCAACTGAAACTGGAAACACCAGCACGCTGCGCAACTATGACGACCGCAGACGGAAAACGATGACCGTGATAGAGCCGTTTGCATTCTTCATCGCCCGATTTACTTGACCGTCCCAGCAACGTGCCGACGCCCCGCTAATACCCCGGCATCAGCGTGTCCACGCATTGAGCGTAGACAACGATCACTTGCGGTGACGCGAAGTTGATCTGCATATCGCTGGCAAAGAACCCGTAATCATCCCGCTGGCCGTGCGCGATGTCGTCGGCCTTCACGAGTCGGCACGCGAGATCGGCGGCCATTCGACTTAGTTTTATCCGGAGGCGCCAGTCGGCATGATGATCGTGGCGGCGTAGCCAAATCCTCGTGCTCTCGACAAGATGGTCGACCCGCAACCATGCTCCACCGGTGCGAAAGGCAACGATCTCAGATAAAGTGAGGAAGCAGAGTAGCTCTGCTTTCAGCTCCAGGCGGTGCATTTCACAACTCGTAGTATCGTGCGAGCCTGACGATCGTGCATCGTCGCGCACAGCCAAAGACGTGCAATCTACCTGCATGCTGCAAACGAAACAGCCTGAAGGAGTAGCGGGCAGCCTGCGTGCTGTACGAACCGGCGACGACTTGCCCACCGGATCGCGTTATGGACTTGAAACGGGTGTACTTCAGGCGGTTTTTCGACGTGGGCGCACACCAACGGCGCTCTTTGTCTTGTAGGTGACACCGTGTTGCTCAAGGTATTCGCGAATCAGTTGCCGCACCACCTGTGAGGGCGTCAAATCCTGCGCAGCGCACAGTTTTTCGAACGCCTCCTTCTTCACAGGATCGATCAGAATCGTGAGTCGAGCGCTTTTTGTTTCCATGACAGGGGGCGAAGTCCAGATATGTTAATTGAATTATAATACATCGTGTGACCCGAGTCATCTTCGTGGCGCCAGAAGCGCACAGCGGAGACCAATCCCCATGCGCTTGCTGCGCTCAGCCGTCGATCTGCTGGCGCCAACAACGCCTGGCGACGGTACCCTAAAGCTCTGCCCTCGCGCGCAGAAAATCCTGTCCGGCCAGGGTAATCGAGACACCGCCTCGTCCTGGTCTCGGGACGGATACCAATCCTGCCTTAAGCAACTCCTGAACGACCGACCAGTTCAGGGAGGGTGCGTCGCGGCCATATCGCGGGTGGGCCAGATGTTCAAGAGCCTGGATGGCCGAATGGGTCACGGTGCTGCTTTCGTTGTCGCTTCCCGCTGTCATCTTCCTTCCTCGAGAATGCGGCTTCAAAAGACCGGGAACGGGTGCGTGCCGACATCCGCGCAAGGCAGATGAATGCGCTCAACACGCCTGCTCATATCGATTCCAATTAAATCGCTTGCCGTACTCGATGCGCGTGGCCGTGGCATGAAGGTTCACTGCGTGTCCGGCTGCGAGCCCGCGCGCCCGGTCGAGCATGACTGCAAGCGAAGGAAGTCCATCGGTGTCGCCCTTCCACGCAAAAACGGTGACATTGTGCTGACTGCCCTCCGACGGGGCCAGGGTCACCGCGTTGGCGAAGACTTCCCTGAGCGAGCGCAAGTAGCGATGGAAGTCCGGTTCATCCGTCACCAGATTGGCCACCAGCATGCCGTCATCGCTCAATCGTCGACGACAGGCTTCATAGAACGTCCTGCTGCCCAGCTCGGCGGGCAGGCCATCGGCATCGTAGCCATCGACCAGCAGAATGTCGGGCCGTTGATCCGGAACCAAAACCGTAACGTACTTCGCGCCGTCCGCACAAATCACCCTAAAGCGTTCATCATCACGCGGCACATGGAACTGGTCACGCAACGCGATCACCTGCGGATTGATTTCGACGGCGGTAATGGTAGTGTCTGGCAAATGGCGGTAGCAGTATTTCGCGAGCGAACCGCCACCCAGACCGATCATCGAGATGCGCCGGGGGGACGGCCGGAACAGCAGGAAACCCATCATAGTACGCGTGTACCCCAAGGCAAGGGCGTAAGGATCATGCAGCAACATGGTGCTCTGGACCCCGCGTGCATCAAAGTACAGCGAAACAATCTGCTCGTTCTGTATGACCAACGGCTTGTTCAGAATTCTCTTTCTCTTCTTGGGCATAATTGGGCGCAAATTATTGCGGGGCCGACCGACGGATGCGCGCGTAGTCTCTTACCAGGATCAGATCAGGAGGATTCCTGCGCACGCAGAATGGCCGAAAGGGCCTCAAGCGCCACTACTTCGTCGGGACCCGTTGCCAAGATGTGCACGAGCGTGCCCGGCTTCGCCCGCAACGACATGACCGACATGACATCCTTAGCATTGACGGACCGGCCGTTCGCCATGCAGACGATATCGCTCACAAACCGGGCGGCGGTTACGGCGAGTCTTGCTGACCCGTGTCCGTTCAATCCCGATCGCCCGCCTACCTGAATCAATGCCTCGACCAACCCGCTCCCCTCGTGCGTAATCCGTGTCAGGGCTCCGAACCCCTTCTGGTCCTGCTCAATGCATGGACCGTGCGACAACCTGGGCGAAGAAGGCGCGCAGCAATGGGTCCCACGTTTCCTCCCTCAACCCAATGTCGGCAGTATCGAGCCGTCGCATTTGCGGATCCAGATATACCGCGCGAAGCGATTTTGGGTGAGGCGGACCGCGAAAGAATTGACCGTCGTCGTCCAGAAACAGACAGGGCCTTTGCCTGCATCGCGCGCCGAATAACGACGGCGCGTCCTGAACATGGCGCACCGATTCCTTCTGATAAACGAAGATGACGTTGATCCCGCACTCTTCCAGGTGGTCGCAGATATCAGAAAACCGGTACAGCATCTGGAATCCGCGTTCGCCCGCTTTGCCCACGCCGACGACAATCAGTCCGCGACGGCCTATCACATCGCGTAAAAACAGGTGCGTGTAGTCATGAGACAACAGCGGAACACTCGTATCAATCACGTCGATCTCCCCGCCAAGCGTTGGTGAACGCTCCGTTTAGCTCGATCTGATCACTCAGGTTCGATGCACAGGAAGCAGCCCACTCGAGTCTGGCGATTGGCATTGTAACGTAAATTAATTATGATCCTATTATCATAATATGTGCATCATCAATCAGTAACCCACGCCCCGCCTCGACAGCAACTCCGAGCGAGGAGCGGATCGGCTTCTGCTCAGTCGGTGGTGATTGCAGGACGTGCGCGGGCGATCCGCTCAATCACGTCTCGAGCCAGATTGAACTCGCTCGTCTTGTCGAAAAAGTAGTGTGCTCCGGCCGCTAGGCAGGCTTCGCGGATCACCGCGCTCGAATAATTCGTCAACACGATCGTGATGACCGCCCAGTTGCTTCGCGCAAGGCCCGCGAGAACGTCCAGGCCGCTGCCGCCAGTCAATCGCAGATCCACGATGACGACATCTGCGTCCGTGGCTGCAATGCCGCTCAGGGCATCGCTAGCGTCCTCCGCCTCTTCGACAATCTCAACTCCCTGATGGCCCCGGTGAGCGCGGCGATCCGCCGTCGAACCCCGGGGGCGAATCCTCAACCAGAATTATCTTCAACATGGCACAGGACCGTGCGCGTTCATACATCTCAGTTTCTTCGTTCACCCATTTGCAACTGTCGTACTAGCGGTCAAGCCGGTAGATCTGACCGCGTAGATCATCAATCAACGGCACGATCGCCAGCACGATTAACAGTCCTGCCAGGGGAATCGTTGCCGCGTATCCAAGGTGCTTGAATCCCATCGCCCCCGTGACGCCCCCGACGAAGAACATGGTCAGCATTGTCCCGTGTACTTTCAGCTTTGCCCGATTCGCGAGCACGAAAGGTGTGGTGGTATCGACCCTGGAAGAATTCCAGTAGAACAGCTTGCCGAGCTCGATGCCGATATCCGTCACGATGCCCGTCATGTGGGTGGTACGTATTTCCGCACCGGATAGCTTCGTGATCATCGCGTTTTGCAGCCCCATGATGAAGCAGAGGAGCACGACCGTTGTCGGCACGAACAGGGGCTCCCACAAGGCCAGATGGCTGCCGAGCAGCCCGAAACACAGGAGCAGGCCAGCTTCGATCAACAAGGGTGAAGCGTACTGACTGTTCAGTCGCCTGCGTCGCCCCCAATTGACGAGCACCGAGGAACAGGCGACGCCAAGCAAGAACGAGATCAGCGATCCGGCGCCCGCAAGGACGAGCGAAACGTCTCCCAGTGCAGTCTGGTCGGCAATCGCTGACACCACACCGCTCATATGGGACGTGTATTGCTTCACCGCGAGAAAACCGCCGGCGTTGGTCGCACCTGCCACGAACGCGAGCGAAAAACCAAGCTGCCTGTTGGCCTCAGTGCTGCGATCCTTTCCCGTCAAGGTCCGGAAATAGTGTGCTGGCATCAGGTATCGACTCGTGTGTTCGCGGGTCCGAAGCGCTTGGGCGCAAGCAGGGACCGGTGCAGCAAGCTGGTTTTCCGAAATTTCACGCGCAGGGTGAAACCTTGCATTCCCGACGCCCCGAACGAACGCGGCGAGTTCTGCGCACATATCGACGGATCATCGCGTGTGGAACCGGATCAATAAAGCTGCTAGGATGATAACGCAATTATCATCAACTGGTAACTTGATGCCCCTGGCGAATGGCCCCCTCCGGGAGGCGAGCTACGCGCGGGGATGTCGTCGTTGCCTACGCGGCGGCAACGGCGCAGGGTTGACACGATTCGTGGTGGCGAGAGGACAAAGCCCGGTAGTCGGACAGAATGCCGGCCGCGCCGCTCGCCATATTGAGGAGAAGTGCCATGTCGCTTGACGACACGCTTGAAGAGCACCAGATAGCTGGCGTCTCGTTGCGTAACGGGATGTACAAGCGCGTGAGGCTGGTCACGTCCGCATTTGCCAACGAGCGGTGCTGCGCACTCGGGCGCTGGATTCATCAAGATGGCGCGCGGTGGGACGACGCTCCCGAGCTGCTGCAACTGAAGCTGGCACATGCGAGCTTTCATGCAATCGCGCTAGCGATTGCCATCGCCATCACGCAAAAGCGCCTCGCGGAAGCGGCCGTGATGCTCGAGCCGGACGCACTGTTCGAAAACGCAGCGCGTATGCTCGCTCACGCAGTGTCGCGTTTCGAGAATCGCCTGGTAACGGGGGCGCCTCCCACGACTGTCCCGCACGGGCAAATCCACTAGGGCTGCCGCGACTCATCAGTCGCGGCACCACTCCGGTTCGCAGCAACCGGTCTGCGTAGTTTCAGGAGAACATTGGATTGTCAGCCGATCACAATCAACTCAGGCATGCCCTGGCCCAGCAGTGGGGAGAGACGTTTGGAAAACCCGTGGTACACGATGAACTGTGCACGCGGTCGCTGTGTTTCGACGCTTTCAGCATACAAAGCTCAATGCGCAGAGGTGATCCGCTAGAACTCGATCTCGCCTATACGCGGGCTATGATGTCATTCCAGCTCTTTCAGCACGATCCCAAGGACATCCTGCTCGTGGGTCTGGGCGGGGGATCACTGTCCAAGTACTGCTTCCATAAGTTTCCGTCGGCACGGGTGACCACCGTCGAAATCGACGAGAGAGTGATTGCGTTACGCGAACGCTTTTTCATCCCGCCTGATTCAGAAAGATTCCAGATCGTGCACGCCGACGCGGTCGAGTACCTCTCGGACAAAGTTGGCGTCGCGGATGTGATCCTGCTCGACGGCTTCGACGCGTTTGGCTTACCCGCCAGCCTGTCGAGCCGGTACTTTTACGATTCCTGCTATATCGCCCTGCGTAACGAAGGGGTCCTCGTGGCCAACCTGCTGAGCAACGACCCGCGGCTCACCACCTACCTGGGTCGGATACGCGGTGCGTGCAACGGAAAGCTGTTTCGCACCATGGCGCGACGCGAAGGCAACACCATCGCGATAGGCGTCAAGCAGGAAAAGGTGCCGGGATGGCTCGACCTTTATGCCCGTGCGGAAGCCATCACGACATCGATGGGGCTTGACCTGTACCGGTATGTCAAAAAAATGGAGCGCCACCACCGGGGTGAACCGGCTTCGAGATACCCTTCATCCGACAAGCTAGCTGTTGAACAAGACATTTGACGGCACCGGAGACAACACTGATGGAACACTTCCTGGTCATCCATTACGTGCTGCTGGTGGTCGCGGGCTGGCTGGTCGTTGGGGTACTAGGGCTGGCCAATCTGCGCCGCACACGTGTGGTGGCGCATGGCCTGTTTCCTGTCGGTGCGGTGTTCGGCCTGTTTCTGTGCGTACTGGGCGTGACTGGCGTTTTTGCCGGTCCCCAGGAGGCCATCCTGCCGCTCGGGTTGCCGAACCTGCCGTTTCATTTGAGGCTTGACGGCCTGTCGGCGTATTTCGTGGCTGTACTGGGCGCGGTGAGCACAGGCGTGAGCGCGTTCTCCGCCGGCTATTTCCGTAAGGGCGAGGGCACTCCGCCCGGGTTGCTGTGTTTCGAGTATCACGTGTGCCTCGCGAGTTTGGCGGTCATGCTACTGGCAGACGATGCGTATTGCTTCATGGTTGCGTGGGAGACGATGACGCTGTCGGCCACCTTCCTGGTGATGACCAATCATCGTATTGCCGAGATTCGCCGGGCAGCTTATCTCTATTTCCTGATTTCCCACGTTGGCGCACTGGCGCTCCTGCTGTGTTTCGGCCTGCTGCAGGCCAACACGGGCGACTACACGTTCGCCAACATGCGGCTCCAGCATCTGGACGTGTTCTGGGCTTCCGTCGCGTTCCTGCTGGCACTGTTCGGCTTCGGCGCGAAGGCGGGGATCTTCCCGCTACATGTCTGGTTGCCCGAGGCGCATCCCGCTGCGCCATCGCCGGTATCGGCCCTTATGAGCGGCTTCGTGCTGAAGGCCGGTCTCTACGGCCTGCTTCGCACGGTGTTTGATTTGCTGCACGTCCAACTATGGTGGTGGGGCGCGTTCATGCTGGCGCTCGGCCTCTTCACCGCCCTGTTCGGGGTCGTGTTCAGCACCGTCCAGATGGACATGAAGCGGCTGCTCGCCTACTCGTCCATCGACAACATCGGTCTGATGTTTGTCAGCATGGGACTCGCGATCCTGTTTCGCGCGTATGGCATGAACGCGCTGGCAGCCCTGTCGTTGACGGCGCTGCTGTATCAGATCGCCAGCCACGCGACGTTCAAGAGCCTGCTGTTCCTCGGGACCGGGTCAGTGCTCCACGCCACGGGCGAGCGCAATCTCGGGCGCCTGGGCGGCCTGATTCGCTTCATGCCGTGGACCGCGTGGGCGGCCCTCGTGGGTGTGTTTGCCAGTGCGGGCCTGCCGCCATTGAGCGGTTTCGTGTCCGAATGGCTATTGCTGCAAAGCTTTCTGTTCACGCCAGGGCTACCGAACTCGTTCCTGAACATGGTAGTGCCGCTCGTTGCCGCGCTGATCGCGCTGGTGGCCGCGCTCGCGGGGTACACGATGGTCAAGTTCTTCGGCATCATCTTTCTCGGCCAGCCCCGCGAGGCGAAGCTGCGTGACGCTCGGGACGCGAGCCCGTGGGAGCGGGTGGGCTTCGTGTGGCTCGCGGCGATTTGCGTGCTGCTCGGCCTATTGCCGGTGCAGTTCGTGGTCGTTCTGGATCGCGTCACGCAGATGCTGGTCGGTGCTGGCATCGGACAAGCTGTCGCGAGAAATGGCTGGCTGCTGCTGGCACCCACTAGCGTAGACCGGGCCAGTTACATGCCGGCGGTGTTTCTGCTGTTCTTGTTCGCCTGTTGTGGGCTCGCGTGGCTGCTGGTCCGCCGTCTCTACCATGGGCGCCTGCGGCGTGCGATACCCTGGGCGTGTGGCTACCCATTCGTGAACGCGCGCATGCAGGATACGGCCGAAGGGTTCGGCCAGCCGATCCGCGAGATCTTCACACCTTTGTTCAAGATCGATCGGCAACTTCCCTCTCCATTCGACACACACCCGGTCTATAGCGTCACCGTGACAGATCGTGCGTGGACCCTGATCTATGCACCGCTGGAGCGGCTGGTCAAGCGCGTCGCGGCACTCGCCGGGTTGCTCCAGGCAGGCCGCATCGCGGTCTATCTGATGCATAGCTTCCTCGTGCTGATTGTCCTGCTGATGCTGGTGAGACGATGATCACTCTCTCCGGATTATTCTCCCAAGGACTCGAGATCCTGCTTGCACTCGCGGCCGCGCCCTTGCTGACGGGTTGGGTCAACATGTGTCGCGCCCGGTTGCAAAACCGACGGGCGCCGCGCATCTGGCAGCCTTACCGGATGCTCCATAAGCTATTCAACAAGGAGTCGGTCGTCGCCGACCATGCCAGTCCCGTGTTCCGCGGGGCGCCCTACGTCGTCTGGGCGTGCATGACGCTCGCGTGCGCGATCGTACCAACGCTTTCAACCGACCTGCCCCTGTCGCCTGCCGCCGACGCGATCGCCCTGGTGGGTCTCTTCGCACTCGCCCGCGTGACAATCTCGCTGGCTGCGATGGACGTCGGCACTGCGTTCGGCACGCTCGGCGCGCGCCGCGAGATGCTGGTCGGTTTCCTCGCGGAGCCGGCATTGTTGATGGTGTTGTTTTCGGCGTCCCTGATCACGCAGTCCACCTTGCTGACCGGTATCGTGGCCACGCTCAGCCATCGCGAACTGGCGATCTATCCGAGCCTCGCGTTCGCGGGGATCGCATTCACGATGGTGTCGCTTGCCGAGAACGCGCGCCTGCCCGTCGACAACCCGACCACGCATCTCGAACTGACGATGATCCACGAGGCGCTGATTCTTGAGTACTCGGGCCGGCACCTTGCGTTGCTGGAATGGGCCGCGAGCCTCAAATTGTTTGCCTACTCCTGTATCGGCCTTGCCTTGTTCATCCCATGGGGAATTGCCGAAGCCGGCAATCCGATGGCGCTGCTGTTCGCCATACCGGCGCTGTTCGTCAAGTTGCTGGTGGGTGGCGCTGCGCTCGCGGTAGTCGAGACGACCAATGCGAAGATGCGCATTTTCCGCGTGCCGGAGTTTCTCGCGACGGCCTTCCTGCTCGCCGTCATCGGGATGCTCGTCCACTTTTTGCTGGGGGCATAAATGCACGGGTTCGCCACGCAGATCATCAACTTCCTCGCCGCCATCATGCTGCTGCTGTCGTTTGCCATGCTTGGCCAGCGCCGGATCCTGTCGCTGATTCACCTCTACACACTGCAGGGCCTGACGCTTGTGTCAGCCAATCTGGTATTGGGATTTGTCACGGCCGATACGCACCTCTATATCTCCGCTGCGCTGACCCTGTTGCTCAAGGTGGGCCTGATTCCCTGGATACTTTACAGGCTAGTGCAGCGGCTCAACGTGAAGACGGACGTCGAGCCGCTGCTCAATATTCCCGCCACCCTGCTGATAGGCATCGTACTCGTCATCATTGCTTTCAACGTGGCGTCGCCCATCAGCCAGCTCGCCTCGTCGGTCGCGCGCGGCACACTCGGCATTGCACTCGCCTGCGTGTTGTTGTCGTTCATGATGATGATTACACGCGCCAAGGCGATCCCCCAGGTAATCGGTTTCCTGTCGATGGAAAACGGCCTGTTTTTTGCCGCTGCTGCGGCGACGAACGGCATGCCGATGATCGTCGAACTCGGCATCGGACTCGACGTTCTGGTGGGCATTCTGATCCTGGGCGTCTTCATGTTCCAGATTCGCGAGCAGTTCGATAGCCTGGACATTCATCACCTTGAAAAACTCAAAGATGACTGATGCTTATGTCTTGCTACTGGTTTTCGGCATCCCACTGCTCGCAGGCGGATGTCTGGCGCTCGTGGGACAGTACCATTTCGCGCCGAACCTCAATGTCGGGTTCAGTTTCCTGACGTTTATGGCTGCCATGCTGCTCGCCGCGCAAACCGTGGCGCACGGACCGGCCTTCGCGCTGGGCAAGCTCTTCTTCGTCGATCCGCTCAATGTGTTCCTGGTCGCGCTGACGGCCTTCGTCGGTTGGACCACATCGATTTTTTCAAGACCGTACATGCGCATCGAGCGTGACCGCGGCAAGATGACCGGTGGGCGCATGCGCCTCTACCACAGCATGTACCAGCTGTTCATCTTTGCCATGCTGCTGGCGCTGCTCACCAACAACATGGGGATCCTCTGGGTTGCCATGGAAGCTGCCACGCTCGCAACCGTCCTGCTGGTCAGCGTATACCGGACCGCAGCAAGCCTCGAAGCCGCGTGGAAATACTTCATCCTGTGCGGCGTCGGTATCGCGCAAGCGCTATTCGGCACGATTCTTCTCTACCTCGCGGCGAGCCGCCAACTCGGCGGCAGCGATGCGTTGCTCTGGACCAGTCTGAACGCGGTCAAGGGGAGTCTCGACCCGACCATCATGTCGCTCGCGTTTGTGTTCCTGCTGATCGGCTATGGCACCAAGGTCGGCCTAGTGCCGATGCACAACTGGCTACCCGATGCGCATGCCGAAGGCCCGACACCCATTTCGGCCGTGCTGTCCGGTTTGCTGCTCAACGTGGCCCTCTATGCCGTATTGCGCTGCAAGGTGCTGGCGGATGGCGCGCTCCAGAACGGTTTGCCTGGGCACCTGCTGGTCGGGTTCGGGCTGATCTCAGTGCTGGTCGCGACCTTTTCGATGTTCAGGCAGAAAGACGTCAAGCGACTTTTTTCGTATTCGTCGATCGAACACA
The DNA here is from genome assembly GCF_030464885.1 of Caballeronia sp. SEWSISQ10-4 2. Lineage (GTDB taxonomy): Bacteria > Pseudomonadota > Gammaproteobacteria > Burkholderiales > Burkholderiaceae > Caballeronia. The sequence goes on from NZ_JALPRJ010000062.1 coordinate 43,623, forward strand.
TGGGCCTGATGACGTTCGCCTTTGGGCTGGGCGGCCCCACCGCGACATTCGCGGGTCTGCTGCATATGACGGTTCATTCGCTCGTCAAGTCGGCCATCTTCTTCACCGTCGGACACGCGGTCCAAAAGGCCGGTACTCAGACGATCGACAACATTCGTGGGCTGCTGCGCGTAAGCCCGACCGTCGGGTGGGGCATGATGCTGGGGGCGCTCGCCATTTTGGGCATGCCGCCATTCGGCGTGTTTGCGAGTGAGTTCCTCATCCTGACCACCGCGATGAGCACACTCCCGTGGGCCACGCCCTTCCTGCTGCTCGCGCTTGCCGTGGCGTTCGCGGCCATCTTCGTACGCGTGCAGGGTATGGTGTTTGGGGACACGACGGCCAAGGTTCTCGAACACTCACCGGCATTGCTACCGGTGTTCGTCCATCTCGGCATCGCCCTGATGCTGGGGCTCTACATTCCGCCGTATCTTGCGACGTGGTATCGGCAAGCGGCGGCCATGATCGCGGGGTAACACATGCGCATCGAGGCATTCGGATTTTCCAATCAGGTCCGCCTGTCTGGGTCTGCGGATAGGTCTTCGGCTTTGCTGGCGCGAATCGATTCCAACACTTGGACCCGCACCGCCGAGACCGTGCGCGAGGCGGGCGGACGCCTGATTTCCCTGTGGGGTACCGAACAGGCAGCGAGCACATTCGTGATCTCTGCGTCTTACGCGCTGCAAGACGGCATCCTGTGGCTTCAGCTGCCAATGGGCGACGGGGATGGAAACGCGCATGAAGCCGAATACCCGGATCTGTCGACCGTCTTTCCATGCGCGACGCGCATGCAACGGGCCGTCTTCGATCTGCTAGGGCTGCGGGCGATCGGCGCCGAGGATACCCGGCCGTGGCTGAACCATGGCAACTGGCCGACCGACTACTATCCGCTGCAAAAATCGTCCTCCGGTACGGAACGGTTTGAGTCGCAGGAAGCGGACTATCCATTCGTGCCGGTCGCCGGAGACGGCGTCCACGAGATTGCCGTGGGGCCGATCCACGCAGGAGTGATCGAGCCGGGACACTTCCGCTTCTCGGTCGTCGGCGAGAAAGTGCTGCGACTTGAGGAGCGGCTGGGCTATGCGCACCGGGGCATCGAACGACTGTTCGAGCGCACCCCCCTGCTGCTCGGGCATCGTCTGGCGGGACGGGTCGCCGGAGACACCACGGTCGCCTTCTCATGGGCGTACTGCATGGCAGTGGAGCAAGCGTTGGACGTACGCATTCCTCCGCGCGCGCAATGGCTGCGTGCGCTGTTGCTCGAGCGCGAGCGCGTCGCCAACCATCTGGGCGATCTTGGAGCGCTTGGCAACGACGCTGGGTTCGCGTACGGTCTGGCACAGTTTTCCCGCCTGAAGGAAGACTGGCTGCGTCTGAACGACCGGGCTTTTGGACACCGCTATCTGATGGATCGAATCGTGCCTGGGGGTGTCGCAGCGGACATCGACCCGCGCTTCATCACCGCGATGTTGACGCAGTGCGACCAGGTTGACGCGCAGGTTCGCGTGATGCAAAACATTTACGACGATCAGTCGGGTCTGCAGGATCGCTTTGCAGGCGCGGGGCTTCTCTCCGCGAAGGTGGTGGAGCACTTCGGGGTATGCGGGCTGGTCGGGCGTGCAAGTGGCCGGAAAATCGATGTGCGCGTCGATCACCCTTACGCGCCATACCACGAGGTTCAGGTGCAGATGGTCAGCGATGATCGGGGCGATGTGACGGCCCGGGTCGCTGTGCGCTTCAACGAGATCTACGAGTCCATCCGGCTGATCCGGACCCTCCTGTCCGACCTGCCGGATGGCGACATCGTCACACGGATCGAGCACAACGGCTCGCCATCCTTTGGGGTAGGCTGGGTCGAAGGCTGGCGTGGCGATGTGTTCGTCGCACTCGAAACCGGGGTCGATGGGACCATTTCGCGCTGCCATTGCCATGACCCGTCGTGGCAGAACTGGCCAGCCCTGGAGCACGCGATCATCGGAAATATCGTTCCCGATTTTCCGCTGATCAACAAGTCGTTCAATCTGAACTACGCCGGACACGACCTGTAATGTGGCAACTTCTCAAACAGATCGCCAAGACCGGCGCGCCAACTCAGCGCCTGCCCGAGGGCGATGACGCATGGCGTACCGAAGGCCAGCGGATCCAGCAGGAAGTACTCGACGTGCTCGGCCGGGCGCTGAGCATTCGCACGATCGATGGAGGCTCATGCAACGGCTGCGAATTAGAGATCCACGCGCTCAACAATCCGTACTACAACATCGAAGGTCTGGGTATCAAGTTCGTCGCGAGTCCCCGCCATGCCGACATGCTGCTGGTTACTGGCCCGCTTACACTGAACATGAAGGAAGCGGTATGGCGAGCGTACGAGGCGACGCCACATCCGAAGCTGGTCGTCGCGCTCGGCGAGTGCGCGTGTACAGGTGGCATCTTCAAGGAAAGCTACGCCGTGTGCGGGCCGCTCTCGAATCTGCTTCCCGTCGACGTCACCATACCGGGCTGCCCGCCGCCCCCCATCGATATCCTGAGGGGCATTCTCACTGCGCTTCGTGTGAAACACACACGCCCTCCGCCATGATCTGCGCCAGCGATATGCGCTGACGGCGGGCATGGGCATGAGCTTCGCGCCGGATGGATGCATGATGACTATCCCATGTGCCATGGTGATGCTTTAGAGGATAACGAACGATGAGTAAGCCATTGAGCAATCTGAAAGCGATCAGCAGTGCTCTGATGCGCAGGGCATGGCCACAGGTGCTGACGATAATCGTCGTCATGGTGGCGATCAGCCTGCGCTTTCCGTTGTGGTTTGTCGTGCTCTCGGCCGCCGTCAACGGTGCAGCGGTGGCATACCTCGCGCGATGCTTGGCGTCCCAGCCGTCAGGCCTGGCTTATGACCCGTTCCTCGGCGCCGTTCTGATCGGTAGTGGACTGGCGTCGGTTGCATTGACGCTCAAGTGGTGGTTCGTAGAACAACAAATGAAACTCGCGCCGGGCGTGCTTCTGCATCTCGCCGGCCATACCGAGGCGGCTTCAAACCCGACTTTGGCGTGGTCGAGCGTCTTAACCCAATGGGGTTCTTGCTCGATCTTTCTGGTGATCGTAGCTGTGTGGGGGCTGGGCAGTGGGCGCGCCGAATGAACACCGAATGCGATGGGCACGTGCTCCGCGCAGGCAAAGGCATTTTGCGCCTGCACGCGGAAAATGAATGCGAACGGTCAACGTTGCCAGCGTTCAGGGGGTGCCGGCGACGCGGTCGAGACCCGCACGGGACAGACTGCCAGCGAAGCGCGACCGATGATAAACGGCTGGGGCGGGGAAGGTTTTGATTCAGTCGACGAGGTACCGGATCTCACCGCGCGACCAACGCCGGTTGACGTCGACGGCCGGACGACGAGGACCGGGATCTGGCTGTGCGTCAGCACCTTCTGGGTCTCACTGCCAAGCAACAAAGCTCGCAGACCGCCTCGGCCGTGCGACGCCATGACGATGAGATCACAGTTTCGTTGCTCTGCAACGCTGATAATCGCCTCATACGGATGATCGCGATTCCGGGCAACCGTATCGCACTCGACACCGGCCTGCGTAGCCGCTTTCATGACCTCCCCGAGATAATCATCCGCATGCTCTCGGGTCACCTGTAAGAATCGCTCCTCGGTGTCTGCGAGCATTTCAGTGCCGTACGCGAGAACATGGAATTCCGGGATGACATGGAGCCCTGTGACTTTGGCTCCGCTTTCGCTAGCGAGCGTCACCGCCATCTGAATGGCGGCTTCGGAGAGCGCCGACCCGTCGGTCGGCACCAGCAGATGCTTGAACATACGTTTCTCCCCGCGGACAGACTTGTTCGCCTTGACATCCTGTTCGGAGCCGACCGCTAAAGCCAGCGCGTCGGAACCAGAGCGACTTCTTTCAGTATAGTCAGCGTGACGAAAATTTGGCAGGTTGCTTTATCCGCGACAACGTGCCGCGCGCAGCCCCAACCGAAGACGGGAATAGTCATCCAGCGCTGTGTGCAGTTTCAGGTTCGCTCAAGATGCACGCGGCGCACGGCCTGCGGCCTGTCGCAGGCCGCCTCCCCGTTCGGCCAATGAGTGCCGATATCTTGCACAAAATCATACGTCGGGCCAGACACGTTCGCGCATCGGGCGTCTTCACGAAAACCTGCAATGACGCCCGTCAAGTTCATTCTCCGCTACACCGCCGTGCCGTTGATGGCAATTATTGCCGTTGTGCTCTGGGCCTCGCTTCGTGCATCCGTCGAAATCGATGCGCGACAGTACGCGTCACTGTCCGAGGCTTATGCGAGCCTTCCCGTGGATCTCAGGCACGACATTGCGGATGCGATGACGTCGGGGAAGCTGAGCAAATGGGACTATTCTTCGCTTGTCCGACATTCGCTTGACGATGGAATTGTTCTCGACTGGCCACCGGAAGACAAGGCAGACGTTACAGGTGAACGGGCAAGACTGGTCGCGCTCGTGAAAGCAGACAGGCTTTGAGCCGCGCTGCTCACTGGGTTTTCGATATTGGCCTGCAGACTGGATAGCGTCAAGCAGCACGCCGGACAAAATGATTGTCGCTCCCCAGCTGACTTGCGACGGCAGCGCCAAGCATTGACGAATGCTGTTGCTGTTCGTGTCCTGTAATGGGGTTAGACTGATTTGTATTGGTCATGTCTGTCTCATCAAGAATAGGGGATTCAGAAGCGCCTTTGGAAATATCCGGGGTTGGGTCGCGGTAGGGACGGTGGTTACCCACCGCCCCCCGCACAGATCCGTACGTGCAGCACTACTGCATACGGCTCCTACCAAAGGTGTTGACGTAAAACCGCTCCGACGGATGCGGGTGAAGTACTTTGCAAGGGGGCAGGTATTTGCTGATCACACGGCCGAACCGTGACCAAGGCAGCCGATGCCGCTGACTTCTTCGCATCAGTGCGTGACGCCAAGAGCGGCGCACTGCGTAAAGGAAGCCCGACAAGCGGCGAAGGTTGCCCGGCACCGCATGATAGTTAAAATACCCTTGAATCACCCGCCTCAGCCATCGACCTACCACAGGTACCGGTTCATGGCGACGCCGCATCAGCGTTTGCCGAATGCGCGTCAGCGATGCACGCATCCGCTTCTTGCTCGTCAACCGAATGATCTTGAATTGGCCATTCGACCTAGCCGTGCCACAGCAGTGCGTGAAGCCTAGAAAGTCGAATGTCTCCGGCTTTCCGGCTCCACGCTCTTGACGTTGTTGCGCGGCGAATCGCCCGAAGCGAATCAACCGCGTTTTGTCCGGGTGGAGTTTCAGTTTGAATTTGGCAAGACGTTCCCGCAGTGCCGCCAGGAATCGTTTTGCATCGCCTTCGTATTGGAAACCCACCACACTGTCGTCGGCGTAGCGTACGAGGATGACATCGCCAGTAGCATGTCGTTGGCGCCATTGCTGCGCCCATAAATCCAGCACATAGTGGTAAGTGCTCAAAAAGCCGGGGCGAACGGCTGCATCCTGTTCAAGCAGGGTGAACGAGGCGTTGTTCAACCAGGTGCGGCAGTGGTGGGATGTGATCGCTACATGAAATGCGATCGGTCAGATAATTCCAGAATGAGATGCCCAGCTTACGACAGGTCTTCTTCAGGCTGGAGAAGGTGTCGCGACATTGCCGACCGAGTTCGCTGCGCGTGCCGCCACTGACCTTCTGCTTTTTCACGTGATCGCGAATATCGCGCTCACTGTCATTCGTGTGTAGCGGGACCTCAGGGCGCTCCAGCACCAGCAGCAACTCGGACTTGTTCAGGCGAATCCGCCTGAGCAAACGGTTGAGTGTCGCGTAGCGGGTCTTCTGGGTGAAGACCGCGTCAAAGCACGCTTGCAGTTCGCGCTTGCGTTTGAGGGTGGGATGCCGCTTGTAGTCCTTAAGGTCCGCGTACAGCGACCAGATGTCACTGCGCACGCGTGCAATATCCTCACGGTGTTGATCATTCAACGGCAGCAGCTTGTGAACCAGGCGCTCCGCGTGTACCCAACATAAGCCGTGAATCAAGACATTGAACTGTCCGGCGTCATCGCTGATGACGGCGAGATCCTGGGCCACGCCGCGCCGCTTAAGCTGAGATTCCACGGCGAGATAGACAAGTTTGCATTGTGATTCAAGCGCTTGGCTT
>NZ_JALPRJ010000063.1 GCF_030464885.1 Caballeronia sp. SEWSISQ10-4 2
GCGTAATTGTTTCTGGAGCACGCCCCTGAGTTCTGATCGCCTTCGCGAGGAACGCTTTTGCTGCAGCCACATCTCGCCTGGCGCTGAGCCGGAAATCAACCGTCTTTCCCGCCCGGTCAACTGCGCGGTAAAGATAAGCCCATTTGCCACGGATCTTCACGTAGGTCTCATCGACGCGCCACGATTGTCCGGCTGCCATGGCCAGGCGATTCCAGCGTTTGACGAACTCCGGCGTGAAATGCTTCACCCAGCGCATGATCGTAGTGTGCGCCAGCGACAGACCGCGCTCGGCCATCATTTCAGTGAGGTCTCGGAAGCTGAGCTTGTAACGCAAGTAGCAACGCACGCAAAGGACGATAATTTCGCGGTCGAAGTGGCGCCCGTTGAACGATCCGTCGATGTCTTTCAACTTACCCATTGGCCCGCGCTCATCAAAAGCTTGAGCGTAACAGACTGATGCATCCGGATTGCACCACAACCGCCTGCGGTACGGGGCGGACTGTCAATGCCGGAAGATTCCGGCTCAGCCAGAATTGAAGCCTTCCGCAAAATTCCGGCTGAGCGTGTTTCCGGCCGTGGAGCGCTATGGCCTCATCTGGACCTGCCTGAGTCCTCAAGGCGCCTGGCCGCAGCTGCCGCCAATGCCCTCATGGGGCGATCCGCTCTATCAGTCGATCTTGCCGCCTTTCGTCGATATCGCGGGATCGGCCGGTCGCCAGGTTGAAGGATTTGTCGACGTCGCACACTTCGCGTTCGTCCATCACGAAGCATTTGCCGATCGCAACGGCCCTGAGGTTCCTGCGTATCAAACGGAATTCACCGACTTCGGATTGCGCACGGAATACTGGAGCAATGTCAGCAATTATCCCAAGGCACTGCAGCACCTTGCTCCCGACGACTTTTCGTGGCTGCGCGTCTACGAGATTTACCCGCCGTTTTGCGCCGGGTTGACTGTGCATTTCCCTAACGAAGGGCGGCTGAACATCCTGAACGCAGCAAGCCCTGTTTCAGCACGCAAAACCAGGCTGTTCGTTCCCATTACGCGAAACTTCGATACCAGCGGACCGCTCGACGACGTTTATGCCTTTAACGCGCAGATCTTCGCGGAAGACCAGGCGATTGTCGAACGGCAGAGGCCGGAAGATCTGCCGCTCGACATGCAGATCGAGGCCCATTTCGCGGTGGACCGGACTTCGGCTGGCTACCGCCGCTTGCTCAGAGAGATGGGCTTGACCATGGCGTACGCTGGTTGAGGGGAACTCGAGCGGGACTGGCAGCGGTTCTGTCAGGAATGCAAATGGATTGTCCGCTCGCCATCGACTGAACCCTTCAGAGAATATGCGATGAACGAGGTGACTTGAAGCGTTGGCGCTTAGGGTTTCCGGCGGGATCGAGTAATTTCCATGACCTGAGCGGCGCGTCAAGTCAGTGACAGTACAAGTCGTTTTCGGCGACGAACATGTCGAACGCGAGCTGCTTTGCCACGCTCTCGCGCGCTGTCGTCAACCATCGGCTCTGGCGCCAATCGCGGATGGTTGTATCGACGAACCGCATGCTTGCCGCATCCCCGCCCGGCGTCGCAATGAACGAAGGCGTTGGAGCAATGTTGCCGGGGAGCACACTGTAATAGCTCCAGTCAGCCAGTTTCAACAGCGACTTTATGACGAGCTCATCGTCCACCAAGGCGGTGCATTCGCCGGCCTGGAACGCCAGCAGCGCGTCGAGTGGCCGGCCGTAGGTAATAAGACGCGCGCTATGGAGTCGCGCGGCGTGGGGTCCGTAAGCATTCCCAATCGGAGTGCAGATCGAGCCTCCGCGTAAGGCCGCCCAGTCGTGCACATTTCCGCGACGCAGGACAAGCGCTTGTCCCCGGCCGCTCGCATAGGAGGCGGGCGAGAAAGATAGCGTCGAACCCGGCTGGAACGGTAAGCCGTCGATTGCAGCATCGGCCTTGCCAGTTGCGACCGCGGCTGCCGCGGCATCGGGCTCGCTAAGCAACAGGTCGACGGGAAGTCCCAGACGCCGTCCGAGATCCGCGGCCAATGCAGCCGAGAAAGGATCAGGCGAGCGCAGTGTGCGGTCTACGTGCCCGACCGTCAACACAGGCGCGGGCCGGGGCGGCACTGCGACAATCAGCCGGCCGCGAAGACTGGCGGCCGCGAACGGTTTTTCAAGCGTGACGAACCGGCTCAACATCGCGCTAATACACGCAAGCACTAGCAGAAAAACGGCCGTACGGTTGCGCGTCCTTAACCAGTAGCGCAGACCGACTGTGCCGGCGCCGACTCCATCGCTAGCCATTCTGTGCAATGCCGACGCGCCAGCGCAGCAGCTTGCGCTCAAGCAACGAGAGTCCGTAGTTGATCAGCAAACCAAAGAGCGCAAGCAGTACGATACCTGCGTACATGTCGGGGATCTGGAATGTTTCCTGTGAGTTTAGCGTGTAGAAACCTAGCCCTGAGCGTGCGCCGATCATCTCGGCTGCAACCAATGCGGTGATACTGTATGCGCCGGCAAGCCTGATACCGGTCAGTATTTGCGGCAAGGCTGCCGGCAAGATGACCTTGGTAAATATGAATCCTTGCGTTGCGCCCATCGACCGGGCGCAATCGATAAAGATTCGCTCCACCTGCTTGACGCCGGAAATGGTATTGAGCAGCACAGGCCAGAATGCGGCCCACACGATGATCGCTATCTTCGACGATTCCCCAATGCCCAAGAAGAGCATGAAGACAGGGAACAGCGCGAATGCGGAGACCTGTCGCAATAATTGATAAAGCGGATCAGCGATTCGTTCAGCGCGACGGAACCAGCCCAGTAAAAAGCCGCCTATGATCCCGGCCCCCACGGCGAGCAACAAACCCGTGATAGAGCGAAAAGCACTACTGCCAAGATGCTTCCACACCTCGCCGCTATCGAAGAGATGGCCGATCGCGACTACGACAGCGGAAGGTGGGCTGAGATAAGCCGAGCTGACAATGCCAACGCGTGGCAGCAATTCCCACAACAGCAGGAATGCAACCAACGCAACGCTGCGTTCGAAGATGCGCACGGCGTGAGCGCGCACTCGTGAAAACGCTGCAGCCAGCGCAGGTTCTTTCGATTGCGAGGCAGTGGCGGCGTCGGAAGCGAATTGCTCGCTGGCGAGAAGGGGAGTCGTCGCGGAAGATCGATTACGCATTGATGGTCCTCGTAGGTTCGCCTTCAGGCGTGCTGCGCGTCTCGGCGACCTCGGTCTTTAGCAACTCCCACGCGCGCTGCCGCAATCCCAGGAACTGCGCTGAATTGCGCACGGAGTCATCGCGTGGCCGCGGCAAGGAAATGTCGATGATCGCCTTCACCCGGCCGGGACCGCGCGTCATGATCGCTACACGGTCGGAGAGGAAGATCGCTTCATCAATGCTGTGGGTGATGAAAACCACGGTCTTTGCGCTTTTTTCCCAAATGGTAAGCAGTTCGCTTTGGAGAGACTCGCGCGTCTGGGCATCGAGCGCGCCGAAGGGCTCGTCCATCAACAGGACTTCGGGTCCGTAAGCGAGCGCTCGTGCAATGGCCGCGCGCTGGCGCATGCCGCCGGAAAGCTGGTGCGGATAGTGATCGCCGTACGCTTGCAATCCGACCAGCAAAAGAAAGTGCGCGGCTTGCTCACGGCGTTGGGCGCGTTTCACATCGCGGATTTCGAGGCCGATTTCTACGTTCTCAATTACCGTGCGCCAGGGGAACAACGCATATCCCTGGAATACGACACCAAGCTTTCGGCTGACGCCGCTCAGAATCTGTCCGTCGATACGAACATCGCCTTTCGTCTGCGGCACGAGCCCGGCGAGTATGTTTAGGAGGCTCGACTTGCCGCAGCCGCTTGGTCCCAGTACCGAGAGAAATTCTCCTTCGCGCACCGACAGGTTGAAATCCTGGAGCACGGCATTCCTGCGCGTCTGCCCCGGCGTTCCCTGGTCGACGTAGGTCAGGCCAAGATGCTCGGCGACGATCTTGCCGGGGTGCAGTGACACCCCGCTCACGACGCAGCTTCCGCGGGCGCCGGCGATCCCGCATTGTGACCCGGCATGGCCGATGCGGACTTGCTCGAGCCCGTAGGCGCAATCGCGCGCGCGGGCGGTTGCGCGTAGGGATTGTATTCGTTGGTGTACACGTCTTCGACCTTGACCTTGCCCTTCGGGATCTTGCCCGCTTGTTCGAGGATGTCGATGTAATACTGGATCGGCGGGGTGGTGACGACGAGGTCCTTGACGTAGGCATAGCGTTCGACCACCTCGACATCGATTCCGAGCCGCTCGGCCGTCAGTTTGCGTGCTTCGTCCGGATGCGCGTTGACCCAGTTCCCCGCCTTGGCGATGGTGGCCACGAAGTCGCGCACCGCCTGCGGATGGGCACGTGCAAACGCACCGTTCACGCTGTACGGCGCCATCCCGCCGAGGCCGTGATCCTCGTCCCAGTCGCTCCACAGCTTGTGAAGCTGCGGGTCATGTTCGGCGGCTCCGGAAAACGGCGGATGAATGATCGCGATGTCGACGTTCTTGGTGACCAGCGCCTGTTGGGACTGGTTGTCGGGCACGACCAGCCAGTTCACCTTCGACACATCCACGCCATGCTCCGACAGGTATTTCTTCGTGACGAACTCGGCGCACGCGCCGAAGCTGTTGAACGCGACAGTCTTGCCTTCGAAGTCCTTGGGCTGCGTAATGCCGGAGTCCTTGCGCGAGAAGTACTTCATGTGCGGTGCGTCGGGCAATGTCTCGCCGCCGGCGGAAACGACCTTGATGTCGGCACCGCTAGCGATTGCGGAGATGACGAGCGGCACCATGCGTGAGCCGAAGTCGATTTCACCCGTGCCGACCAACGGAATGATCTGCGGAGCCGAAACCTTCCCGACATACTTTGGACGCGTACTCGTACCGTCGAAGTAGCCGAGCTTGTCTGCCAGATAAACGAGGTCGAACGCCGGATTGTCGGGATACTTGAAATACGTCACGTTCTTGGCTTCAGCACCGCTTGCGGACGCGACACTCGTGGCGCCATCGCGGGAATTGCAGCCGCTCTGGAGGAGCAGCAGCGATGCTGCAATCGATGTGACAGCAACGGAGATTGCGCGGTCGCGCAGGCGGGACCGGGTCGGGATAGTGAGCATCGGGATACCTGGCAAAAAGAAGCGTCGAAATCGGCAGACACGAACGCGGCCGGGGCATAAGAGCGCGCATGTTCGCAACCTGAAGCAACGACGATTTTCGCTTTTGCCGGTCCCGTGCCTAACCAATTAAAAATGCTTTCGATAGCAGGAAAAATGCACGGCGCCGTAATGTGCCGACTCCTCCAGGAATTGGTCGAAACTGCTTACGTGCCGGAAGCATTGGTGTAGCCGGTCAGTTCAATTTGCTTGTAGACGTGATGGGACATTGGCTGGTTTCCTTGAATAATTCAGGCTGCGAATCGACCTTCCTTGGCGATTTCGCCAAGGGGCTTGCGCGGACTGGGCGTTTCTCGCGCCTGTAGCGCTTCAGACAGTGAAGCCTTGTCGCCGAGACGGCCAATCGCGATCCCCGCCTCGATCGAGTAGGTATCCGGGATTTTCAACTCTGTCCTGATTCTGTCTCGCTCGATTCCGGCCAGCCCGTGCGCATGCCATCCAGCCAGACTTGCCTGCAGCGCAAGATAGCCCCACGCGGCGCCACTATCGAACGAATGACTGATTGACGGCACTTCGTCTGTTGCGCCCGGCGGGAGAAACGTACTCTTTGAAAGGACGATTACCAACGCTGCTGCCTGACTTGCCCAGCTGCGATTGAAGTCGTTCAGGAAACCCAGAAATTGCGTCCAGCGCTCGCTGTCGCGCGTGGCGTAGACGAACCGCCACGGTTGTGAGTTATACGACGAAGGCGCCCAGCGGGCGGCCTCGAGAAACGTCAGCAGCGTTGCATTGTCGATAGGTTCCTGGCTAAAGGCGCGCGGCGACCAGCGATTGACGAATTGAGGATCGATAGGGTGATCTGCGCTGCGAGGGTTCGGCGTTGTCATGATGGGTAGTCGCTCAGGGTAGTCGCTCACAAGAGAGCCGCGAAGGAAACGCCACGACGAAGTGGTTGAGTGGCTCGGTTCGAATCAAGCAGTTACGTGAGCGAGTATAAGAACAGGGCACGATTTGATCTAACAAGAAATCGGCCGAACCTTATCGCGATAGCGCGGCAACGCGATTTTCGTGCTCGGATATAAGGCGGAGAAGATGCGGAGAGGCGGAAACTTGCACCAGGAGTGGCCGCATCGGAAACGGATTTTCATTCCGGTTTTCCTTCTATCGATATGCGAACAAACTGGAAGGGCGGGATTGACCGGTGCGATGTGGTCGACACATGCTTGCAGGTTGTGATTCTTATCTTTCTCAATCCACGTTAGGTCGACTGATGCCTTCGTCAACTCCCCGCTTCGGCATTTGGGCGCTGGTGCACGGTAGCCGTGCCGCGCTGCAGGATCCCGACGAACCCTACGATGCGTCATGGTCTCGCAACCGCGACCTCATACTGGAAGCCGAGCAACTCGGTTTCGACTCGACGCTGGTCGCGCAGCATGCGATCAATCCTCATGACGAAACGCTTGATCAACTGGAGGCCTGGACTGCCTCGGCAGCGTTGGCTGCTTTAACTACGCGCATCGAGATCATCACGGCGATCAAGCCCTATCTCTATCATCCCGTCACCCTGGCCAAAATGGCCATGCAGATTGAAGAGATCAGCGGTGGGCGATTCGCGATCAATCTCGTCAACGCATGGAATCGTCCTGAGCTGGCCAAGGCCGGTATCGGTTTTGCTGAGCATGACGAACGATACGCATACGGCCGTGAATGGATCACGGTTGTGAATGACCTGATGCTTGGAAAGTTCACCAATTTCAAGGGGCGGTTCTTCGACATAGAAGACTATGTCTTGCGCCCGGCCGACCGCTTTCGGGACAGACCGCGCATCTATGTAGGCGGCGAGTCGGAGCCGGCGAGGGCGCTCGTGGCTGAACGCGGCGATTTCTGGTTTATCAACGGCCAACCGTTGCCCGATGTGTGTCGATTGATCGAAGACGTGGGAGGGCGCGCCCGTACCGGTCCGCCATTGCGCTTCGGACTTTCCGCCTTCGTGATTGCGCGGCCAACGGACGGGCAGGCGCAGGAGCATCTCGATCACCTGTTCGCGCTTGCTGCGAAGGATGCTCCCTTGCGCGCATCGCAGAAGGGAAACACCGATCCAAAGGCGGTCATGCACCAGACGTTCGCCAAGTCAGCGCGGGTGGGGTCGAACGGTGGGACTGCAGCGGGGCTGGTTGGCAGCTACGAAACGGTAGCGCGGCGTATTGTCGAGTTTCACCGGGCGGGAATCGAATTGTTCATGCTGCAGTTCCAGCCGTTTGAAGCGGATATGAAGCGATTCTCGCAAGAGGTGATACCGCGTGTTCGTGAACTGACATCGATTGCAGACAGGTAACTTCCATTTTGATAGTAGGCCTGTGTCATTGGCACCGTTCTAATTGAGGGCAAGCGTCCATATAGGCGACAGCCGTCTGCGGTAGTCGTACCGCCTCGGTGTTCTGCAGTAGAGCTTTGGGCAGTTTGCGGGCGAATGGCTTGCACGTTGCGTTGACCATAAACGTCGGGCGGTTCGAATCAGGAAGCCGTTCGACGGATCAGTGCGATAACACGCTGGTCCCATGCTGAAACACAGCGCTATCGGATTTGGCTAGTGCACGATGTCCGATGTGCAGATGAACCTACATTAAATGAATCCGGGAATCGATAGGTTCATAAGTCGCTTGGAGCGGGTTTGACGCGCAACTACCATGCTTAGGATCCCGCCTTGGTTATGGGATAGTCAATGAAGCTCACGCAGGTTACCCTTCTTGGTCGCATGCAGATTGGCCGAGACTATAGCCCAACGTATCTGGCGCAATATTTTGACGTAACAACCGCAATCTTGCGCGACAGTCTCTGCGCACTCGCCCAAGAAGGGTTCGTAAAAATGATTAATAAAGCGGGTGGAAAAATAGCATTTCGTCGGGTAAGAAATGAACCGCCGGTACAAGGTGATAGTCCCACTGAACAAATCAGGAGTGTCGCAACTTTTCCAGTTACGCGTCGCTTGACGGGTATTCTCAGCGACTACGGTGCCTCATTGCCCTCGGACAATCACCGACGCGGTGAACTCAAGGTTCCAACTGCGAGCACGATGAAGATCAGAATTCCGATGGCGACCTGCTGCCAATAAAAGTTCCACCCGATCAGAAGCAGCCCGTTTGCCGCGAAGCCTAACAACAGCACGCCCACCAGCGTTCCTGGCACGTTCGGACGGTGCGACGAAGAAAGCGTGGCGCCGATAAACGTGGCACCGATCGCATTGAGCAGGTAACCGTTGCCTGCGAGCGGCACATACACCTTCACGTTCGACGACAGGATCAACCCGACAAACCCGGAGCTCACCGCGCTTAACGCGAAGGCGAGGTACAGCAACGCGCGCACCGGCAGACCGGAGTAGCGCGCGACGCCAGCCTGGACACCGAGCACAGTGATGCCGCGCCCGTGCCGTGAGCGCGCGAGCAACAGGTGCAGGATGGATGCAAGGGCCGCGACAAGATACAGGGGCAGTGCGACACCGAAGAGACGGCCGTGGCCGAGCATAGAGAAAGCCTGCGGCAAGACCTGGTTCAGCAGGTAGATGGGCTGTCCGCCATCGGTTGCGAGTTGCTGGATGCTCTGGCCTATGAACAGTGTGCCAAGCGTGGCGAGAAAGGGCTCCACGCCGAACGATGCAATCAGTAGGCCGTTGAACAACCCGACCGCGAGGGCCACGCCAAGTGCCGCGACGACCGCAATCGGCAGGCCGACGCCTCGCGCCACGAGCATCACGAATACGAGGCTTGCGAGATCGACGGCCGTGCCGACCGAGAGATCCACCGCGCCGAGCGACGCCACCACCGTCATGGCAAGCGCCACGATCGCAAGCGGAGCGACAGTGTTGAGCAGTACGCTGTCGATGTTCGAGAGCGTGGCGAACGCCGGAGCGAACACGGCGAAGAATGCGATTGCCGCGGCGAAGGCGAAAACCAACGCATAGCGCGTCCAGCCGTTGATTGGGACGTTACGCGCGAAGGGGCGAAGGATGAGCTCACGCATGACTGCTCTTCTCCAGGTTGCGTCGGCGCAGCAGCGCCGTGAGCGAAACGACGAACAGGATCAATGCGCCTTCGACGCCGCTGATCCAGTAGCTCGAGACGTTGTCCAGCTGGAAGCCGTTCGCGACAAGGCCGAGGAATACGACGCTCAGCCAGGTGCCCGCTACGGTCGGCACGAGTCGTCGCGAGAACACGACACCAAGAAGCGCGGCGGCGATTACCGCGAGAAGATTCTCTCCGGCGCCGGGTGCGCTGCCGCTCAGGAGTGCGGTGGAGGCGAGGGCGGCGATGCCGGCCGAAAGCCCGCACAATACGTAGCTCGCCGCGACGTAGCCTTCAGCCCTCAATCCAGCCGCGCGGACCGCTGCCGGATGACTGCCCGACGCGTGAAGCCTCAGGCCGAATCGCGTAAAGTGCCCGAGCCAGACGAACATCAGGCCAACACCGGCAAACGCATAAGAGAGCCACGGAATGGCGAACGGGCCGTTGTCGAGAAGGGCCGCGAGCGTCGGTCCAGTCGCGGAAACGGTCGAGTTTCGCGTAACGACCAACTCCAGCCCCGCCACGATGTTCATCGTGGTGAGCGTAGCGAGAAGGGGAAGCATGCGCAGTACGACAATCGCGAACGCATTGAACACGCCGACCGTTGTGCCGGCTGACAGTGTGAGCGCGATCGCCGTCGGCGAACCAAGACCGTTGGCTAGCGCAGTTGCATAAACGGCTGCACAGAAGCCGAGGTTCGCCGCAATCGAGAGATCGATGCCACCGGCAATGCCGTTCGCGCCACCACCGATCAAGACGAGCGTCAGGCCGAACGCGAGCGTACCGATCACCGCTGACTGCTGCATCACATTGGCGAGATTGCCTACTGTGAAGAAGAGTGGCGAGCTTGCCGAAAACACTGCCAGCACTACGAAAATCGCCAAGAGCGCGCCGCTTTGCAGCCACCATTGCGGCACTTTGAAGGATCTTGTGAGAGCGAGCACGTTGCCGCTCGATTGTTTAGTTTGAACTTGACTCATGCTTGCACCGTTTCACGATCGAGGGTCGAACTCGCGCCTGCCGCGCTCGCCCAGCCCAGGATTTCCTGGTGGGTTGTCTCTTTCGAAACCAGTTCCTGTACGAGCGTCCCGCGCGCGAGGATGAGAATCCGGTCGGTGATTCCCTGCAATTCAATAAGGTCGGTAGAAAACAACAGCACCGCCGCGCCCTGTGCGGCGAGTTCGTCAATGACCCGGTAGATCTCTGCTTTCGCGCGAATATCGACACCCACGGTTGGTTCGTCGAGCAAGTACAGGTTCGCGCGCGTGCTAAGCCATTTCGCCAGGACGACCTTCTGCTGGTTACCGCCTGAGAGCTGACGCGCAGGCGCTTCGGTGCCCGGCGCGCGAACCTGCAGGTCGTCCATGCGTTGCTGCACGAGTTCCTTCTCGCGACGACGATCGATCATGAAATGCCGCACGAGACGCTTGAGGCTCGCGAGCGAGATGTTCTCGCGCACAGGCAGGTCGAGTGCGATGCCATGCGCTCGCCTGTCCTCAGGCACGAAAGCGATGCCGCGGCGCACGGCATTGCGCGGATCGTCCGGCACGTACGCACTGCCATCCAGTTCGATATGCCCGCGTACGCCGGGTTCGAGTCCGAACAGGCTGCGCACGACCGCTTTGCCACCGGAACCCAGCAGCCCCGTCACGCCGACGATCTCGCCGCGGCGTACGTCGAAGCTGACGTCTTCGAAGCGAGCCTGGGCACTCAGCCCGCAGACGCGCAACAGCGGCGCGCCGGCTCTCCGTGTCGATACGGGGACAAGTGCCGCGGTACTGCCGCCGATCATCGCGGCGACGAGCTGTTGCGGCGTTGAATCGGCCACCAGGACCCTGGCCACGTCCCGGCCGTCGCGAAGAACGGTCACGACGTCGCAGAGCTCCTGGATCTCGTCGAGATAGTGGGAAACATAGAGGATCGCAAGACCACGCTCGCGTAGCTTGCGAATCGCGGTGAACAATTGCTCGGCTTCATGCCGCGCGAGTGCTGCGGTGGGTTCGTCGAAGACCAGCACGCGAGGAGCACTGAGCAGTGCACGCGTGATCTGCACGAGCTGCTGCTCGGCAACGCTCAACTCGGCTATGAGCTGGGTCGGCTCGATATCGACACCGAAATGCTCCTGCACTGCGGTACGCGTGAAGCGACGCATGCTGGCTGCGTCGAGAACCGGCAGCGGGCCGAAGGTAGGCTCGTTGCCGAGCAATAACGCTTCGGCCACAGTCAGGGTCGGTGCGAGCAAGCGGTCCTGGTGCACGATCTCGATTCCAAGCCGGCGCGCGTCGGAAGGGCTGTTGATCGAAACGGCTATGCCATCGAGAACCACCTCACCTTCGTCTGAACGGTGTATGCCGCCGAAGACCTTGATGAGGGTCGATTTCCCCGCACCGTTCTGGCCGATCAGGCCGTGCACTTGTCCAGGCGCCAAGTCGAGCGAGACGTGGCGCAATGCAGGTATCCCGTCGAACTGCTTGGAGATGGACCGCAGCTCGAGCAACCCATGCTTACTTTGCATTGGCCTGGCCCAGCGTTTTTGCGGCGTCGTCGGCGTTCTCCTTGGTCACGAGAATCGCCGGCACATAGGTGGCGGGCGGCAGCGAGCGGTCGCCGGCTAGATAACGCGCGACGTTGTCGACCGCTGTCTTACCGATCAGGTATGGTTGCTGCGCGACGACCGCGGCCGCGCTGGACTGCGGATTCTTCACCAGGGCGACGACGTCAGGGCTGCCATCGACCGCGTACGTCTTGACTTCCGTGCGATGTGCCGCGTCCACCGCCTGCGTGGCGCCGATCTGCGGAACATCCCAGGCGGCCCAGATAGCCTGGACCGTGCCCTTCGGATACTTGTTCAGCAACTGGCTGATCTGCGCGTACGAGTCCTGCACCGTGTTCGGCAGCACGTCGCGCAACTCGGGCTGGATGATCTTGATCTTCGGATACCACTTGAGCACCGTGCGCAACTGGTCATAGCGCATTGCGACAACCGGCACGCCGTAGAAGCCGTTGAAAACAAGGATGTTGCCTTCCCCGTGCAAGTCGTTCACGAGCTTGAGCGCCAGTTGCTCGCCGATGTAGAAATTGTCGGACGTGGTGACGTTGATGCTCGAGGGGCTGGCGGTATCGACGGTAAAGAGCGGGATGCCCGCCGCACGGATTTTTTGAAGCCACGGTTCAAGCACCGAGGCTGTGCCGAGTTGCTCGATGATCGCATCAGGCTTTTGCGCAATCAGCGTCTGGATTTGGGCGATCTGTTGCGCGTCCTTGCGCCCGCCGTCGAGCGCGATCGGCGTGCCGCCCAGGCGCTTCACCTCATCTATCTGCCCTTGATATGCCTTCAGGTCCCAGTAGTGTTCCGTGCCGGCCACCGTAATGCCGATACGTTTTCCTTTCAACGACAGGATCTCGTCCGGGGCCGGCGCAGCCAGCGCCACGCTTGCAAGCAGTCCGGCGAGTAGTCCGACAAGCGCGCCGGCGAAGCCTCGGGCGATCGAGTTTCGCATTACTGCGGGATTGGCCTCTATGTATCTGAAAATATTGTTCTGCATATCGAATTAGTCGGGGCTGGAGAGTGGACGGACTTAAACGCTAGCACGAAGACAGCGCTCGTCTAAGGCGTATTCAGGCTAAGGATTTGAGAGAGAGCATGGAAAGCAAATTCGCGCCCGACGGGGGAAGATCGCAGCGGATGCTGTCATCCAGTCGAGGCAGTTGCAAGGGAGAAGGGGTTCAGCCGTCCCTGTGTTGATTATTCCGTCTGGCGCTTAGCACAAGCGCCCGCGCGCCGCGCTGCTGCACTCCATGTTCGCTACGCGCCTCTTGCTGGGCCGCGCGCAAGGTGCTGAACCGCGGGCGAAGGCGCCTCCCGCGGCTGTCGTTCCGTCGCCGGATCGAGGCAAAACAGCGGCCTTTATTCGGCACTCGCGTCCTTTCAATAATTACTTGAGAGTCGCACGCGCTTTGCAAGATCGATGTTCACCAAACGATCGTCGATGTGGCGAAGCCTTCTTTAGAAATACGTTTTTATTGGTTCTGCTTCTGCGCGGGCTCTTTCATAGTGTCAATTGATGGCTATAGACGGTTGCATTTCTCTGGCAACTATCTGGCCTCGGAGAGTTTTCAAGTGACTGTACAAGGAGACGTCATGGCAGTTGAACTGGAAGAACGCGTAGTTCACGAATCTCATGCGGTATTGGAAGCGGCGCGCGCCGCAGCGGCAGCGAACCAGCTGCCTTACGCGGGAGGCGTTTCACCTCGCGACGCGTTTGCGCTGCTCGAGTCAGGCTCAGCGGTGCTTGTAGATGTAAGAACGACCGAAGAGCGCAAGTTCGTGGGTTACGTGCCCGGCAGCGTCCACGTGGCCTGGGCAACAGGTACTTCGCTCACGCGCAACCCGCGCTTTGTTCGCGAGCTCGAAGCAAAGACCGGCAAGGACGCCGTCGTGTTGCTGCTCTGCCGCAGCGGCAATCGCTCCGCGCTTGCAGCGGAAGCCGCAACAAAAGCTGGTTTTACTCAGGTGTTCAACGTGCTGGAAGGTTTCGAAGGGCGACTGGATTCGCAACAGCGGCGGGGCGTTCAGGACGGCTGGCGCTTTCAGGGTTTGCCGTGGATTCAGGATTGATCACACTCTAATGGCTTGATGCCGAAGGATCTCCGACTGTGGCCGCATTTGACATCGACGACATCGTCCAGTCGCTCCAGACGGTGCGCCAGCAATGGCGCGAAGTGCAGAAGCGTTCGCTTGAATCGGGCGGGCGCGAACTACCGGCGCGAGAGGCGCTGGCCAATATTGTAGAGACCTTGAAGGGCGTGCTCTTTCCCATGCGGCTTGGACCGCACGACCTGCGTCAGGAAAGCGAGAACTTCTACGTGGGTCATGCACTGGATTCAGCCTTGCATGGTCTTTTTGCCCAGGCGCAACTTGAATTGCAATACCGCGACCGTCATTTGGCGCGTGACGACGAAAACATCGCCGCGCGTGCTGGCGTCGCAGTTCGGGCGTTCGCCGCAAGGCTTCCGGAGATCCGCACGCTCCTCGATAGCGACGTGCTCGCGGCCTATCACGGCGATCCGGCAGCCGGCAGTGTGGATGAGGTGCTGCTCTGCTACCCCGGCGTTCTCGCCATGATTCATCACCGGCTGGCGCACGAGCTGTACAAGCTCGATCTTCGCCTGCTGGCGCGCATTGTGGCTGAACTGGCGCATGGCGCGACTGGTATCGACATTCATCCGGGCGCGCAGATAGGCAAAGGATTTTTTATCGATCACGGGACGGGCGTGGTGATTGGCGAGACCACGATCATTGGCGATCACGTGCGCGTATATCAGGCTGTCACGCTCGGCGCGAAACGGTTCCCCAGCAATGCAGAAGGCCATCTGGAGAAAGGACTGGCGCGGCATCCGATCGTAGAAGATGAAGTGGTGATCTATGCAGGCGCTACGATTCTCGGCCGTGTCACGCTCGGCCGGGGCGCAGTGATCGGTGGGAACGTGTGGCTGACCCACGACGTTGCGCCGGGCGCGAATGTCACGCAGGCCATCTCGCGCAATGAAGGTGTGCAACTGCGCGTTGCGGCGACCGTGTCATGACCGAAGTCGTCCGCAACTTCGGCGCAGCCGTCAGGCTTTTACGTGAGGCGCAGGCCTGGTCACAGGAACAGCTTGCCGAACACGCCGGCCTGAACCGCTCTTATATTGGCGAGATCGAACGCGGCAGAGTGACGGCCTCCATTATCACGGTACACAAACTTGCCCGTGCGCTCGACGTTCCCATGGCGGAGTTGCTGCAACCCGAGCGAGTGACCGGGCCAGGGTGATCATTTTTCCCGAATTGCCGTCTATAGCATGTTGAATGACCGCAGCCGTCGTCTTGATAATGACGTCTCCTGATAAGCATTCCCGTTTTTCTTCTATAGACTTCGGAGCTACACATGACGGCAACTGTGGGCGGCCAGACGGCGCTCGGCGATAACGCAGCACGGCAACTAGCTAATGCCACCAAGACCGTTCCCCAGCTATCGACCATCACGCCACGATGGCTCACGCACTTGTTGCAATGGGTGCCTGTTGAAGCCGGTATCTACCGGTTGAACCAGGTCAAGAATCCCGAGGAAGTGAAAGCAGCGTGCACGCAACGTGAAGACGAAAGCGAACTGCCCCGGACCTTCGTCCCGTACGATGAAAACCCGCGCGAGTATTTTCTCAACGCGGTCAGCACGGTCCTCGATGTGCAGACCCGCGTGTCGGATCTTTATAGCAGTCCGCACGATCAGATCAAGGAACAACTGCGCCTGACGATCGAAACGATCAAGGAGTTGCAGGAAAGCCAGCTGATTAATAATCCGGATTACGGGCTGCTGGCGAATGTCGCCGAAGAACAGCGCGTGTTCCCGCTAACGGGCGCGCCAACCCCCGATGACCTCGATGAACTGCTGACGCGCGTCTGGAAAGAGCCGGCGTTTTTCCTGACTCATCCGCGTGCAATCGCGGCTTTCGGACGCGAGTGCACGCGTCGCGGTGTGCCGCCGCCGACCGTGAGCCTGTTCGGTTCCCAGTTCCTCACTTGGCGCGGTATTCCGTTGATTCCATCGGACAAGGTTCCTGTCGCCGACGGCAAGACCAAGATCCTGTTGCTGCGCGTGGGTGACAAGCGGCAAGGCGTGGTTGGCTTGTTCCAGCCGGGCGTGGCAGGCGAGCAAGGGCCAGGGCTTTCGGTGCGCTTCATGGGCATCAACAACCACGCGATCGCCTCGTACCTGATTTCGCTGTATTGCTCGCTCGCAGTGCACTCGCCGGACGCACTGGCGGTTCTGGATGATGTGGAGATCGCCAAGTACCATGACTATCCTGACACCTACAAGTAAGCCAGTGAGCAGCGCTTCGCTCCCTGATATTCCGCAGGGCGCAGCGCCTGCGGGCTTGCCGGACGTCGCCACGTTGTCGCGTCTTGCGACTGCGTTCTTTTCGGCCGTGCCGGGCAGCGCTACGCCCGCGCTCGCCAGCCTTGGCAGCGGCGAGTCGCTTTCGGCAGGTCTGCCGCTCGCCGCGCCTGCGCTTGCTTCCGCGAGCAATCCGGCGCCCCCCGGGTCTCCGTTTGCGGGGCCGGGCGGCGCAGGAACGGGAGTGCCGGGCTTGAGCCTTCCGCAGGGCAAGGCAGCGGGCGCCAACCTGCTTCCGTCGGCGCCCACGCACGTTTTGTCATTGGGCAATCGCGTGCCGGCGCTGGCGCCGCATGCGGTTTCACAAAACAACGCGCCTGACTCCGTGGCGAGTGCTGCACCGGCGCTGGAACCACGCTTCGGCGGCGCTGCGCTTGGCGTCGGTGTGCCTGATGTGGCGCAACGAGATCAACCAGCGGCGTCGCCGTTCTATTTCTTGCGGGACGCGGGCGCGTCATCGGGAGCCGGCCGCGAGCTGCCGTTGCCCAGTCACGATGTGCCAACGGCTGAACCGCTCGGTCTGCCGTCCATCGACGAATTGCGTTCGTTTGGTTCGGTTAGCGGCCTCGAGCGGGCAGTGTCGGCGGGTGGCGAGCCTGATCGTACCGGTTCGTTCTATTTTCTCGACAACGCCCGTGCGCCGTATTCGAATGAACACTTGCCGCGGGCCGGTTCCGCGCATCCGCCATTCGATGTCAATGCGATCCGGCGCGACTTTCCGATTTTGCAAGAACGCGTGAATGGACGTCAGCTCGTCTGGTTCGACAACGCTGCGACCACGCAGAAGCCGCAGTCGGTCATCGACCGTCTGTCGTATTTCTACGCGCATGAAAATTCGAACATTCACCGTGCCGCGCATGCATTGGCAGGACGCGCGACCGATGCGTACGAAGGTGCGCGCGATACAGTGCGGCGCTTCATTGGCGCAGCATCGCCGGAAGAAATCATCTTCGTGCGCGGCACGACGGAAGGCATCAACCTGATCGCGAAAACCTGGGGCGTGCAAAACGTCGGCGAGGGCGACGAGATCATCGTGTCGCATCTCGAGCATCACGCCAACATCGTGCCTTGGCAGCAACTTGCCGCACAAAAGGGCGCGACGCTGCGGGTGATTCCTGTCGACGACTCGGGTCAGGTCCGTCTGGATGAATATCAGAAGCTGCTTAACAGCCGCACGAAGATTGTCTCGGTGACGCAGGTGTCGAACGCCTTGGGTACCGTTGTGCCGGTGCAGGAGATCGTTGCGATGGCACATCGTGCAGGTGCGCGGGCGTTGGTCGACGGTGCGCAATCGGTCTCGCACATGCGTGTGAACGTGCAGGAAATCGATGCTGATTTCTTCGTGTTCTCGGGCCACAAGCTGTTCGGCCCGACCGGCATCGGCGTGGTCTATGGCAAGCGCGATCTGCTCGAGGACATGCCGCCATGGCAGGGCGGGGGCAACATGATCGCGGACGTGACGTTCGAGCGGACCGTGTTCCAGGCGCCTCCAAATCGCTTCGAGGCGGGCACGGGCAACATTGCCGATGCAGTGGGTCTTGGGGCTGCGATCGATTACGTGACGCGCGTGGGTATCGAGAATATCGGGCGCTACGAGCACGATCTGTTGGCCTATGCGACAAGCGTATTGCAGCCGGTACCGGGCGTACGTTTGATCGGTACAGCGAAGGATAAAGCCAGCGTATTGTCGTTCGTGCTGAAAGGCTATGAAACGGAAGAGGTCGGGCAGGCGTTGAACGAAGAAGGGATTGCTGTGCGTTCGGGTCACCACTGCGCGCAGCCGATTCTCCGGCATTTTGGCGTCGAGGCGACCGTGCGGCCGTCGCTGGCTTTTTACAACACGTGCGATGAAGTCGACAGGCTCGTGTCCGTCGTCCGGCGGCTTTCGTCGCGGCGGTAGGCTGGAGGCTGGAAACGAGTGATGCAGCGCGCGGTCACCGCGGCCGCGCGCTGAGTCTGACGATAGACAATTTTGCCGCAACGCCTTTGGTGTGTTCGTCTGGCGTGGCCCTCAAGCTGCTGAACGAGCGTGCGCCAGCCGGCGGGATGACTGCCCACGCCGGTGATACTGGTGTTCAGGTGCAACTTACGTTGGGAACTCGCGAGCACACCTAAATACGTGTAAGTGCCGACCATGTCTCTGACCTTTTCCAACGCCTGTCGGAGCGTGGCCAAATCCACGGATCCGAGTGCGAGGCGAATCGCATGCGGCGCATGTTCCGATGTCGCGAAGGGTTCAGCGGTCGACACGGAGATATGCTTGCGAACGAGCGCCATCGCAACCAGGTCGGCACGGACCTCCTCGGCCAAAGGGAGCCAGAGGAAGTACGACGCCGGATGAGAGACGCTTCGCAGTCCGGAGAGGACCTCGGCAGCGATCGATTGACGGACCATTGCATCATGACGCTTTTCGATCTCGAGCCGGGTGACCGTGCCGTCGTCGAGCCAGCCACAGGCAAGAGCAGTCATCACGCCGGCCGTGTTCCAGGTAGTGGCTCTGATGGCTCGCTCGATCAGAGGCACGCACTGACGCGGGGCTGCGACAAATCCGACCCGGAGTCCGGTGGCTACACTTTTTGATAGCCCCGAGACGTACACCGTTGTCTCAGGCGCGAGCGCTGCCAGCGGGGCAGGTGGGTCTTCGGCCAGGAAAGCATAGGCCGCGTCCTCATCCATTGTGCCCGTTGCGTTTCACACGCGGACAGTGACAGCATAAATTCACAAATTATCGCTACGTGGCCCACAGGTGATTGTTTGATTCACTGGATCGTCGCAGGTAAGAGCTATGGGGGTTTTGCGGGGCAGGTGGCACAGGGTTGTCCGCTTGCTTTTTCGAGCTGGTCGGGAGAGGCAATCAGGAGTGGCGACAGGCATGCCGTACGTATCACGCGTCGCACAGTCGATAGGCAACGGTAAAGACAGGCGTTCCCATCTCCACCTCGCCACTGGTCGCAGCTGGGTATCGCCTCTGCCTCAACCGGTGGTACCGCAGGTACGGCGCCTGGCGCCTGTTCGGCGTCTTACGCAAACGTGCGGGCGTGCCAGCCCTGGTTGCGGCGTTCGTCGCCGGGCATGTGGTACTCGCAATGCTCCATGGTGTCTCGTTGATCGGCGACACCGTAGACGCTCGCGCGGAAGACTCAACGACCGCTTTGGGGTTAGGCTCCTGATTTTATGGGCAGCCATGTGTCAAGCTCTATTGTTTCTTCACAGATAAATATTTGCCAGACGCAACCCCATCTTCCGGTTGATTAACCCCTGGACTCGGCAATCGATCACCTTACTCACTCAAAAAAGCATTCTTTCAACGGTACAAGCGCGGCGCCGATGACCGCCGCGTTACCGTTCGCTTCGCCGAGTACGAGTTTCGGCCTAGGGGGGGCGACACCATATCGATGCTTTTCCCAAAAACGGGCGCGCTCAATCAGCATCCTTCCCAATTGAACGGGCAACTGGCCACCGAATACGATAGCTTCAGGATCGAATAAACCGGCGACGGAGTTAATGACCCGGTCCAACGCGGGCAAGGTGCGCTCGATCCAGCTTTCCACACCCGGCCACGTTGGATCGAAACGGAAGCGCAGGTCCTCGACCGAGTCGATATCAACGCCGTTTGCCCGCAACTCCTTGATCAGGTACTGCAACGCCGGACGACGGCCGGTCTCCTCCTCGTCATAAATCATCATTTCGCCCGCGTTGCCATGCGAACCAAAATAGGGCTTGCCGTCGATGACAATGCCGCCGCCAAAGCCATAGTTAAATGACAGGTAGACGAAACTGCGCGCCCAAAGTCCGGCCCCGAGCAGGCTTTCACCGATAGCTGCTGTGGTGGCATTGTTTTCGATCCATACCGGCAGTTCGAAGCAATCTTCAAGAATCGGTGCAAGGTCGACCAATGACCAGTCCTGTAGCGGCTCCGGTGCGTTCACTTGGCGTCGGTCCGCAACAAAGAAGCCGGAAATCGCAAAACCGACACCGATAAGGCGCTCGCGCGGCACGTTGTTGCGTATGAGGATGCGCTCGATCGCGTCATTCACGCTGATGAGCGATGCATTTCGACTCATTGGCGGTGTCTGGATCTGCACTTGCTCAAGGATATGGCACCCAAGATCTGCGAGACACACCGCCATGGAATCGGTGTTGACTGCCACGCCGATCGTATAGGCCGCCTCACGCACGAGTTCGATGCGCGGACTGGGTTGGCCACGCCCGTTCCTGACGGCCTTGCCCGCCTGCAGCAGGCCACGTCCAATCAGCTGCTCGACAAGGCGATGGACTGACTGCTGTGCCAGGTCCGTTTCCAACGATATTGCTGCACGGGAGATTGTCTGATGACGACGGACGATATCGAGAATCATGCGCTCGCTAGGGCTTGCTCGCTGGATATGCGGATTTCGCTGATTCGATGCCGGCATGCCGGGCGTTGGCTCAGA
The DNA here is from genome assembly GCF_030464885.1 of Caballeronia sp. SEWSISQ10-4 2. Classification (GTDB taxonomy): domain Bacteria; phylum Pseudomonadota; class Gammaproteobacteria; order Burkholderiales; family Burkholderiaceae; genus Caballeronia. Next base: position 20,570 of record NZ_JALPRJ010000063.1, read on the forward strand.
GTCGCTCTTTTTATTGACCATGGACGGTATGTCTCGTTCGTTAATGGTCGTTGTCTGCTCCCAACCATCATCGTCGTGTAAAAATTCTATTAGAGCACGTCGTTGTGCCTGTTCGCAGGTTGGAAGGTCTTCATAGGACAGCCCCGCACCTTGACGCTCTCAGTCATCTTCCTGCTCCAATCACCCCTTTTACAAACCAGCGTTGCATAACCGCAATGACAATGACAGGCGGAATGAAAGCAATGAGCGCCGCGGCCATGACCAGGTTCCATTCGGGCAACTGGCTCGTGTCCGTTGGAAAGAAGCTGGTAACGCCCAGCGTGATGGTGCGCATGCTGGCCTGATCGGTGACCACCAAAGGCCACATGTAGTCTTTCCACGTAGAGATAAACACGATTGTGCCCAGTGCAGCGAAATTGGTCCTGGACAGCGGCAGCACTACATCGATGAAGAATCGAATCGGTCCCGCACCATCTATCCGCGCCGCTTCCACCAGTTCTGCCGGCACAGTCCGATAGAACTGCCTGAACAGGAAGGTGCCCGTGGCCGATGCGACCAGAGGGAGTGACAAGCCGGTATAGGTGTCCAGCAGATTCACCGTCGGTGCGATCCTGATACCTGCCAGCGACGAGACAAGCGAGTCTAGACCGGTGACTTGCAGCACCGTTTTCAGTGGTTCAAAAAGGTCGGAGGCGATCGCATAAGTGGGGATGATGCGCACCTCGAGCGGTAACAATAACGTTGCGAACACGCTCCAGAAGATGAAATTCCGGATCGGAGCGCGGAAGAAGACGACGGCGTAGGCGGTCATCGACGAGAGCGCGAGCTTGCCGGCGACGACAACGCTCGATACGACAAAGCTGTTGAACAGCATCCGGGCAAGATCCGTTCGATGCGCGACTTCGCTCACGTTATCGAACAAGCGGCTGCCGGGGAGAAAGGCGGCGCCGTGATTCAACAGTTGCTCGTTCGGCACTGAGGCCGCGCAGAATGTAAGGTATAGCGGACCGAGCGCAAACAGCACCCCCAGCGCGAGCACTGCATACCTGGCAACAGCCAACCCGGCGTGGCGTTCCATCATGTTCAGCTCTCCCACTGCGCGTGGCGGTCAAAGAAGCGGAATTGCAAAAAGGTCATGGCGACGATGAACAGCATGAGAATCACCGACAACGCCGATGATCCCGACAAATCAAGACCGACAAAGCCAACCGAGAAAATCCTGAACGACAGGATGCTGGTGGCTCCGCCGGGGCCGCCGTGTGTCAGCGTGTCCACGAGCCCAAAGCTGCTGGTGAGGCTTTCGAGGACGTTGATGACAATCGCGAAGAACACGAACGGCGCGAGCAGCGGCAACTGGATATCGATGAACCTGCGAAGCGGGCCAGCGCCATCAATCCTGGCGGCGGCCAGATAGTCGGCCGGTATCGCGCGTAAAGCGGCTACGAAGATAACGAAGTTGAGGGGCACCTGTGTCCATGCGAATGCAAACGCGATCAGCATCATCGAGTGGGCGCCATTCAGGTTCGGTGCCCAGGCGCCGGGCCACAACGCATTGATGAACCCCATCGGACCTGTAATGGGGTTCATCAGGAACTGAAGGATCACACCCAGCACGGCGCCTGCCACGGCATACGGCCAGATCAGCAGGTTGCGCAATACCTTGCTGCCCCGCAGATTGAGTTCGATGAACCCGGCCAGCACCAGTGCGATCAGCACAGCCAGGCTGACGCTGCTGACCGTGAAGATGGCGCTGGCTTGCAACGATGCGCGAAAGCCCGGGTCGCCCAGTATGCGAAGGTAATTGGTCAGTCCGACAAACGTGGAGCCATTGCCGAACGGACGCACCAGATTAAAGGACCACCAGATTGCCTTGCACGCCGGCCAGTAGAAGAACAGCGTGACAAGCACAAGCTGGGGCGTGGCCAGCGCGAACGGTATCCAGCGACCCGGAAACACTGCACTCGGCTTCATGGGATGTCCTATGGCAAGTTCACGCCGTCATACGTTTCTTTGAATCGTGTCAGCAACTGGTCGCCGCGCGCTTTGGCGTGGTCGAGTGCCTCACCGATTGTCTGGGTTCCACCGAAGGCTTTTTGCACCTCTTCACGCCAGGCGAGCCGGAATTGTGGCAGGAAGCCGAGCCGGGTGCCGGGGGGATATGCGTCAGGCGACATGCTTAGCGATGCCAGTCCCACCGTCACCGGCAGGACAAGCGGATCGCCGGGCCGGGTTGCTGCCAGCGTTGCGGCCGCGCGCCGGGTCACCGGCAGATAGCCGGTTTGCATCGCAAAGGCGATCTGGTTCTCCGGTTGGCGCAAATAGACGAAGAACGCCGCGACGGCCCGGTAGACCGCTGCATCGTAGCCCTTCATGACCCACAGTGAGGCACCGCCGACAATCGTGCTGTGGCGCGATGTCTGTGCATAGACCGGGATGACGCTCACGCCAATATCAGCGATCTCGCCAGCCATGATCGCCGACCATGAGCTCGTCGAATCGGCCGACATCACGCATTCGCCCGACGCAAACGCGAGCGCCTGATTTCCCGTTCGCGTCTGCGCGGCATCGATCAGCAGGCCGCCTGCCCGCCAGCGCATCACGTCATTCATCAGGCGACGGTGGATGCCAGTGTTGAAGACGTATTCAACATCCAGGGCGTCGCCTGCGTGGCGTCGCGTGGCGATCGGCACGTCTTGCGACGCATTGGTCTGCTCCAGCATTTTCCACGGATCGTAGTCGGTTATCGCTGGACACGCGTAGCCGTTAGCCTTTAGCTTCGCGGCGATAGCTTCGAACTCCTCCCAGGTGCGCGGCGCGTGATCGACGCCCGCTGCTGCGAGTTTTGCCCGATGGACGTACAGGATCAAGGTGGACGCGTTGAATGGCAGCGAACCCGGCTTGCCGTCGGCGCCGGCGTAGTAGCTGAGCACAGGACCCAGGTAATCCGTCCAGTCCACCGGGTGGCCAGTGTCGTCCATCAAGCGGGACACAGGATAGACTGCGCCGCTTAGCATCATGTCGAGAGTGCCGACGTCGTAGATCTCGATAACCGCCGGCTGTCTGCCCGCGCGGTACGCGGCGACCCCTTTGAGCATCGTCTGCTCGTAGGTTCCCTGCGACGTGCAGTGCACCTGATGCTCACGCTGTGATTGATTGAAACCATCGCACAGCGACTCGATCGCCTTCGCGATCGGGCCGCTGTGCCCGTACCAGAAGTCGAAACTCGCCGCGGCAGCCGCACAGGAGACCGCCATCGAAGCGATGGCAACGGTTGCCATGAGCGCGGTGCGTTTCACTTAGCGAACCTCGATCGGGGGAGCGCTTGAGACGAGCGCAGGATCTGTCATGCTCGGTCTCCCTGTTTCGACGTGACCCGCAAAGCGCCACGAAAAATCCGCAGGCGTTGCAGCGGCTACGGTCAGGTCATACCAGAAACTGCTCGATGCCAGTTCCCAATGTGTGTCAATGCTGGCCCCCGCCGGCAAACGATAGGTGCGCGCCTGTGCCCCGTAGGCGTTGTCCTGGACCGTGACGGAACAGGGAGCAGCGCCATGGTTGAGCAGCGTGAGGCGCAGTTCGCCGGCGGTGGCGACGTAGCTTGCGCGGACATCGAGACTGCCGTCTGGTCGTTGTGCCCCTTCCGGCGCCTTTCCGGCGAAGCGGCGCAGGAACCCGTTCGGTCCCAGGATCTCGATATCGTAGGCGCCTCTGACGTCCATGGGCCAGGCGGTCACGAGCTGCGTTCGAGCGTCGACCGTATATCGCCCCGGTTCGGTTTCGCCTACCCGGTCGAACACGTGAAACACTGCGCCGGCGCGGCCTGAATTGACGAAGTCGAGTTCAAGCGCCTGGTTGCGGGCATCTAGCCGCGCGTGCACATGCAGTTCATACGGCAACGCGCGCGCAGTTCTTTGCGCCGCTTCCTGGCGCTGTAGCGTCTGCGTGACCGGGGGAGTGGGGGCAGGAAGTCCCGGGAGCCCGTCGATCCCGGCAAGAAAGGCGGTTGCGTCGGGCAGCGAGGGCACCTGGGCATCAGGCGCAGAGAAGTTGAACGCCGACATCAGGTCGCCGCACACGGAGCGCCGCCACGCGCTGATATTCGGCTCGTGAACACAGAAACGCGCTTCGAGAAATCGAATCACCGAGGTGTGGTCGAAAACCTGCGAGCACACGGCTCCACCCTTCGACCACGGCGATATGGCGAGCAAAGGTACGCGCGCACCCAGTCCGAACGGTAGCCCGTCCTTTGCATTGATTTTCGGGGCGACGTCAACGTTGGAAGCACCCTGACCGGTTGCGGCGGGTGGCGCAGGCGGCAGCACATGATCGAAGAAACCGTCGTTTTCATCGTACATCACCAGCAGTACCGTCTTGCTCCAGGTGTCGGGGTTGGCGGTCAATGCATCGAGTACGAACGAGATGAAGGTCGCGCCGTCCGCCGGGCTCCATGCGGGATGCTCCGAGCAGTTGTGCGGGGGGAGAACCCACGAAACTTGCGGCAGCGTTCCGGCTTTCGCATCGGCGGCAAACACGCTCGGAGGCCGGCGCGTCATTGCGTTCCGATACAGCGGCGAGTCTTTCGGGGCGTCCGCGAATTGCTTAAAGAAACGCAGCACATTGAAGCAACTGACCGATGCATCCGGATCGTCGGGATACGGATCGTTGCGATGGCGAATGCTGTTCTGAGGGTCGATCGGAAAGGCGCCGTCAGCGTCCACTCCCTGATAGATCCGCCATGAAACGCCGGCAGCCTGCAGTCTTTCCGGATAAGTGTCATACGAGAAGGGCGGTCCGTGCAGTGGTTGAAAATCCGGTCCTTCCTTGGGCTGGTCCTTCATCGGGCCGCCACCTGCGCCGAACGGGTCGATCGTCCCCGTCATTAGAAAAGAACGATTCGGGTTGGTTGCGCTTGGGACCGAGCAAAAGTATGTATCGCATACAGTGAACGCGTCGGCGAGCGCGTAATGGTAGGGAAGGTCGTTTCGCGTGTAATGCCCCATTGTCAGCGCGCCCTTTGCAGGTACCCAGTTGTCGTTTCTGCCGTTCGCCCAAGCCGCGTGGCCATCAACCCATCCGTGCGGCAAGGAACGGACGTGCTGCGAGTCGGTGCTGGAACTCGGCATGGGGAACGGCATGACCACGCCTCCGTTCCCGTCGGGCTGCTGCCAGATGCTTCGGTTCTCGCGCAAAGGCGCCGTCCTGCGATCGTTGAATCCGCGCACTCCCCCGAGCGTGCCGAAGTAGTGATCGAAGGAGCGATTTTCCTGCATCAGGATGACAACATGCTGCACATCCTCGATCGTGCCGGTGCGGGACGATGCGGGTAAAGCCAGTGCCCGTCGAATCGACGGGGGAAATGCGTCGAGCAGCGCGGCAGCGCCAGCAGTAGCGCTTGTGCGCAGGAAGTCTCGCCTGTCCATCAGGATTGACCTCCGGTTTTGGCCGGGTCCAGCCGTCGGGGGGCAGGTGAGCCTGCCAGGTAAAACTGGTTGTCAAAGGCGTACATGTCGTTGAAAACGCAGAACTCGGGCGCTCCAAGCTCGATCATGCCGGCGTACTGCGCGACCCACGCGAAGCATTCGGCTTGTAGTTGCAGGCAGGCATCGGCTTGCGCGTAGGTCATTGGCTTGACGTGGTACGCGAGCGTGATGTGAAAGACGTATCGATCGTGGTCGGGCCGCCGGATCGACAGGCACGACGACAGGCGGTCGCGCAAGCCACGCAGCTTGCGATTCTCTGCGTCGTCGACGGGCGTGAGTTTCATCGACCCGATATCGGGCTGTGCAACGCCGTCGGCCACCGTCAGGCGCAACGGCGTGTCGCACCCGGGTTCGAAGTTCGTTAGTGCCTCCTCGAAGTGGTGTGTGCATGCGCCAAGCGGTGCATCGAGCGCCAGATCGGCGGGCCAGAAACCGGCCTTGCGCTGTGCGTGGGTTGCGCCCTCGAATACCGTCATGTGGTAGCTCTCCGGCGGCAGGAAGGCCAGATACGGCCCGAACTCGCTTGCCTTGAGCCGGTCGCGCACGGCAACGAGCGCGTCCGACAGCGGGCTGAAAAGTGGGACATGGCAAACAATCGTGTTGCCGGGATAGTGCAGAACGCTGCCGTTGGCATCGAACTTGATGCCGACGTGATCGCCTGCCTTTTGCAGGGGAGTGAAGCTCGGTACGGACATGGTGGGTTCTTATTGGGTTGATTTCAATCGTTCAGGCTGAAACGCAATTCGACTTCGCCTACCGTGCCGCCGTCGTTGGGCGAAAACTTCCAGCGCAGCAGTGCGCGAATGGCTTCCTGATCGAAGATTTTCGGCGGTTGCGCACGGACAATGCTCACTGCGCTGACGCTGCCGTCCTTCTCGATCGTGACGTGCGCGATAACCAAACCCTCGGTGTTGTTTGCAAGTGCGCGGGCCGGATAGTCCGGTTCGATCCGCACAAGCGGCACGATCCCGCGTCGCACACCGGAGGCTGTGTCAGGAGCCGCCGTGGCGGAAGACTTCGGCGCGGGTGCAGTTGGCGATGCCGGCGTGTCCTGTGTGCTGTTCGGCGTTGGCGTCGCACTCGTCTGCGGCGTGGCGGCCGGCGCGGGTGCCGGCGTGGGTACCTTCGCCGGCTGCGTGGTTGGGCGCGGCGCGGCTGGCTTCGGCTGCGCCGGTTTGGATGGATGAGGCAGGGGCGGAGAGACAGGGGGCGGCGCAGGCGGTGCCTTATCCGGTTCTCCGGGCGCTTCAGCAATGGTCACGATCTTCATCGTCCTGACAGGGGCCGGGACAGGCGCCGGCTTGGCATGCATGCCGAGCACCAGGTAGATCAGCGAACATTCGACTGCGAGCGCAAGCGCGAACACCGCTGGCCAACGCAGGCCGGGCGCGGTTTCGTGCACCGGGCTTGTATCCAACACGGACGTGCTCATGCGTCCACCTCAGCGTTTCGCGGCGATGCCGATATCGTCGATGCCGGCGGCATGCGCGATATCCATCACATGCAGAATCTCTTGCAGGGATGCGTCCTTGTCGCCGGCGATCAGGACATCCAGCTTGGTGTCGTGGGCGCGTTCCTTGATCTTTGCGGTGAGCGTGTCCGCGGCGATCGGCTGTCCTTCGAAGAAGAGATCGCCGCCTTTCTTTACCCCGACCGTTAGAGAGACCTTGGGCAGCGATGCCGCAGTCGAGGCCTGTGGCACGTTGATCTTGACGCCGCTCGCATCGATCATCTTGAGCATCGTCACCATAAAGAAGATCAGCAGGAACATCATGATGTCGATCATCGGAATGATCTCGATCCGCGGCTCGTGCGATTCCACATAACGCGTGCGGCTCATCATCATGCTCCCGACAATTCAGCGCTTGAAACGGACTTGAGTGCGGCGCGTGTATCGGTGTTCGGTGCGTGCGCGAGCTGTGCGGTGCCTGCATCGGGGTTCATCAAGTGCAGCCGCTTGACGCAAGCGAGCTTGATGAGGTCCAGTTGCAGCGTGGCAAGACGGACACGTTTGCCGAAGTAGGCGGCGGCTGTTACCCCGACGATCGCGACGACCAAACCACATCCGGTCGCGATCAGTGCATGTCCGATGCCTCCGGTTACCGCCCCCGCATTCGGACCCGCTGAGCCGAGCACATTGAACGACTCGGTGATGCCGATGATCGTACCGAGCAGACCGATCAGCGGTCCAAGGGTCACGGCGGCGTCGAGTAACCACAGGCATCGGTCAAGCTGCGGAAGCGCTCTCACCACCGCTTCGTCGACGTAGCGGTCCATCTCGTCGGGATTGAGATGCCGCGCATCGACCGCTGCTTGCAGCGTGCCGCCGAATACGGTACCCCGGTAGCGTGCGGCGATGGCCCGGAGCGCTTTCTCATCGCGATGATCGATGCTGGATAACTCCCGATCCAGCGAGGTGCCCGATGGAACGATGCGCGCGAAAAAGGCGGCGCGCTCGATGGCCACGACCAGCACAACCAGCAGGATCAGGGCGAGCAGCGGAATGATGCCCACCGACTGGCTGCCCAACTCGATAAATTGTTGAACGACGTTCATGGCGAATCCTTGATAGGTGAAGAACGGAGGTGCCCCGCTCAGGCGATATAAAGTAAGCAGGTCTAAAGCAGTTTCGGCGTATAGATCAAACCGAGCCAGAAGGTTCGGCCCAGCGAGAACGTATCCTTGAGCAGGTTGTGGTTCGGTCCGGTCACGCTGACCACGGGCGAACCCGTCAGGTTGGCGACCTCGAAAAACGCTTTCCATCCGGAGCCGACGTCATAACGCGCCTGCAAGTCGATCTGGCTGCGAGCCTGCCAGTACACGTCCTGGCTCGGCAGGCTGGCATCGACAAGACGAAGGCTGCTGCCGATCCAGTTGTACGCAACGCTCACCCCAAACTTCCGGTAGTTGTAAAACACGGTCAGGTTGCGGATTTGATCGGGCTGGTTGACGAGACGATCAATCGTGCGCGATGCGCCGGAGGACGTGATCGCATTCAGGCGGCCGCTGAGCAAGGTCAGGTTTGCGCTGAAGCCGAACCCTTGCAGGTACGGCGTCAACCACCCGAGGGTGCCCTGTATGAAGTTGAGTTCGATGCCGCTCAGGCTGGAACTGGACGAATTGAGCGGCTGCGTGATGGTCGCCGCGCGATTGGCGCCATCGAAGAAGACCTGTCCCTGGCTCGCCTGATTGTAGATTTCGTTCTTGATCTGCTTGTGAAACGCCGCGAACGACGCGAGTCCCGAGTTTGGCAAATACCATTCCGCGGAGAAATCGAGGTTGTTCGATTGGCGCGGCTTGATGTTGGGGTTGCCTTGCGTGACCGTCACCGAGCCATCGGCATTTTCCGAAATAGTCGTATTCGGCGCGTAGTCGTCGTAGGTCGGGCGTCCGATGGTCTGGCTGGCCGCGACCTTGAGCTTCACCGCCGAGGTGGCGTCGAACACGAGCGAGGCCGCCGGGAGCGTGAAGTTGTATCGGGAGTTGTTCGTGACCGACTGCCAGGTCGTCGTGCCGTTGACTACATTGCGCACGTTACCGGTCGTCGACAGCGTTGTATTGTCTTGCCGCAAGCCGACCATGGCACTCAACCGGTCGGTGCGGTACATAGTCATTGCATAGCCGGCGGCAGTCTGTTCGTCATGCGAATAGTTGCTCTGCAAGCTGCTCGCCAGATTAGTGGTGCTGGCAACGACGAGATTGCCGTTGGCGTCTTTTTGCCCCCACGCGCGAGCCGGGTCGACAATCAGGAAGGGCAGGCCTCCGCTGTTCGGCATGATCGTGCTCGACACGTAGCCGGCACCCGCCAGCGTCATGCCGCTGGCGGTCGGGTAGTACTGGGTGAGCGTGTCGCTGTAGCTATGGCTCAACCGCCGGTAGTCGATGCCCACCGCGTATCCGAGACCTCTTGAATCCGCGTCCATGTTCTGGCGGAAATCCAGTTTCAGATCGCCGACCCGGTCGTCGATCTTGATGAACTCGTTGCGCCAGTAATACGCCTTCCAGTTGTTCAGATTCTCGAAGTTGGCCGGGTTGACGGAAACACTCGGCTCGAAGCCGGACGTGTCGTAACTCATCCCCAGACCGGGCACGCCGCTCAACGTCGGTGTAACGCCGGGGGCGTTGTACTTGAAGTTCGCATAGATATACTTGGCCATCTGCCGCGGCTCGCGGTGGCTTGCATCCGACAGCGACGAGCGGAAGGACAGCACCTGGGTATCGCCAAGCTTCCAGTCCAACCCGCCCTGAACCGATGTCACGGTGCGATCGATCTTCGCACCATGTTGCCCGCCTCGGCTTCGCCGAGCGCGAAACGGCCCGATGTCGCGGTCTGGTTCGACACTGGATTCGCACCGGTGCTGCGGCTGTCGTCGATGAAGGTTTCGTTGCGCAGCTGATGGATGTTCTCGTCGTTATACGCAATCCCCACGAAGCCATAAACGTTCGGACTGAAGCGCGCTTCCAGCTTCGTGTCCACGCCCTGGCGCTGAATGTTTTTCAGGAATTGCCAGTACTTGAACTGCTGCGGCACCGGGATGCCGTTACCGGTATTCGGGCCGCCGCTGGCGGCCGGGTTGGCGATCGTGCCGTTGGCGTTGTAGTAGTTATAAAAGATGTTATCGGTCGTCATGTGACCGATCGAGTAAGTGTTTTCTTTTTCGTAGTTCGCGGCGATCACGAGGCCGAGCGCTTGAGTCGGGCCAAACGTGGTGCTCAGCACGACGTCGGATTTTCTGGCGAGACCCTGAGAACCGGAGAGCACCTTGCCGGTGTCGTCTGCGTGCCCGAGCGCCCCGGACACGCTGAAATAGGGCTTGCCGCCATTGTCGAAGGCACTGCGCGTGACGATGTTGATGGAACCGCCCACGGCGTTCGGATCCTGATCCGGCTGCCAGGTCTTGTATACCTGCACCTGCTTGACCAGGGACGAAGGCAACATGTTGGTACGCGTGCCCCGGCTCGCCAGGTCGGTCGATGCCATCGGGGCACCGTCGATTGAAACATTGTTGTAGCTGGCGTCGAGGCCGCGGATCGAGATGTACTGAGCTTCGTCTCGACCACTCACGTTGTCTGAATTAAAGCTCACTGACACGCCGGCTACGCGCTTGACCGTATCGGTCATCGTCGCGTCTGGCAGGGTTTCAATCTGCTCTTTCGTCAGAACGTCCATGACACGGTCTTGCGTTTGCTTGGTCGCCACAGCGGCGCTGCTTTGTGTGCGTTTTCGGGTGACCTGGACGCCGCCCATCCGGGTCACCGCGGCTGTGCCGCTGGCTGCATCTGCCTTCGCCGTGCCTGTTTCGGTTGCAGCCTTCCTGGTGGACTTATCCGCCTGATCAGGCTTTATGTCTTCGCTGCCCGCAGCCTGTACCAGCGTCGGTACAGCGGCTCCTGCTGCGAGCAGCATCACAGAAAGGCCTAGACGACTTTGGCCATCTTGCAGATTGAACATCTGTTTCCCCGTCGCGTTGTGTGTGCAATTGCCGATCACTGGCGAGGGGCTGCCGCAAAGACCTTGCAACGCCCACCCGTGCCGTTCCGGCCCGTTTACGCTGGGCTTGCGGCCAAGCGCTGATGACGTTGCGCATATTAATACTTAATGTGTGTAATATTCGTGACGAATACGATGGTTCCGCCGCCGTGGCGATACCCTATGCCGGTCTAAGCGCGCGGAGATGGGCTCTTTGGATCTCTCTGAAGCCCGAACAGTGGCAAAAGTATGAATAAAACATGCGACCACATAAAGAAATGAGGGCCGGCATCCACATCCTCATGAAATTGACTCTTAATGTGTGGTATTCGCTGGGTCGTGCCGGCCGCTTCGAACGAGGACCGGCCGCCCTAGGAGAGCTGTCGCCAGAAACTGTGGGGCTGTCGCTGGCTGATGGTAAAGAGCTGTTGCATAAACTGCAGCAAGTTGTGATCAGAGCGCAATCTGAGCAAGTCTGTGCCTTCCGCCGCTCTTGTACCCGATGTAGTCGCCGGCTCTTTCTGAAAGACTACCGGAAGGGAAAGGTCGACACCGTGTTTGGCACGGTCGCCTTTCGTAGTGCTCGAATCATGTCGTGCCCTTGTGAACCGCCATGCTATCTAGAGGTGGCATACAAGCCCGATGAGTTCATATATCCCGAAGCGGGCGACGCCAGAATTGCTCGCGCTTCAAGCAAAGCTGTCAGCATGCATGCCCTACCGTCAGGTTGCCGCGCTTCTGAATGGAAGGCCACGTGAAACCCTCGACTTTATGACGCCAACCAATAAACTTGCGCAAATCATGGGTGATGCATCGACCGGTTGAATCCGAAACTATCGCTGATTACTGATGGCGCAAATGGTCTGCGTGTCAGCCGGTCCTCCGGCCCCTTGATTTTCTTTGCACGCACGACGGCCCGACTCACGACAGGGGATCAGCGACTCATCGACCAAATGATGTGCGGCGAATTCAGTCCATTGACCATCTCCGACTACGATAATCGATCTGTTCAGTAATAGGGCTTGCGAATGCGTTTTATAAGGCGGCGGCCCCGATGATTTGAGTGCTCAGTGTGATCGAAGGTCTGACAAAAAAGCCTTTGAACGCGCATGCTGTGGCACCGTGAAAAACTCATCCGGTGAGTTCTCTTCGAGAATAACGCCTCTATCCATGAACCAGACGCGGTCGCTGACCTCGCGAGCGAATCCCATTTCGTGCGTCACGCAGACCATGGTCATTCCCTCTCGCGCAAGCGACTTCATCACGCTCAAGACCTCGCCCACCATCTCTGGATCCAAAGCGCTCGTCGGCTCGTCGAATAGCATGACTGGCGGGTTCATCGCCAGCGCTCGCGCAATCGCGACGCGTTGCTGCTGGCCGCCGGACAACTGCGCCGGGTAGGCGTTCGCCTTGTGCGCGATTCCCACCCGGTCGAGCAACGCCATCGCGTGGTCCCGAGCCTCACCCTTGCTTCTTCCCGATACCCGCACGGGCGCGAGGCAGACATTCTCGGTCACCGACAGGTGAGGAAAGAGATTGAACGATTGAAAGACGAAGCCGATGCCGCTGCGAAAGTCATTGATCTTCAGGCCAGGCGCATGAATATCCTGACCGTTTACATGGATAGCGCCGGACTTGATTTCCTCTAAGCGATTCACGGTGCGAATCAGGGTGGATTTGCCCGAGCCGGAGGGGCCGCAAATGACCACGACCTCGCCTGCTTTCACTTCCGCCGTAACGTCCGTGAGCGCTTGATAGTCCCCGTACCACTTACTGACCTTCGAGAACCGAATCATTCGACATGCTCCTTGGGTGGGCCATCTTGGGCGAACGCTTGCGCGTGATGGTGCGCTCCAGGTGCTGGGCGCATTGTGTGAGCACAAAGCACACGACGAAATAGGTGATCGCCAAAATAAGAAAGACGGGAAATGGCCTCGTCAACAGATTGCTGTTGATCTGGTTTGCCGCAAAGGTCAGTTCCTGCACGCTGATGACGTACCCGATCGATGTCTCCTTGATGATCGAGACGAACTGACTGATGAGACTCGGTACCATGTTGTAGAGCGCCTGCGGCATGATCACCCACAGGTTCATCTTCCAGTATCCGAGCCCCAACGCGCGCGAAGCCTCGACTTGTCCCTTGGGAAGCGCCTGGATTCCTGCGCGCACCACTTCCGAGAGATAGGCCGCCTCATAGACAATGAGCGTACAGATAAGCGTCGTGAAGGCGGTGACGCTATGACCCACCAGGATGGGCACAAGGAAGTATCCCCAGAAGACGAACATCACCAGCGGAATGCCCCGCACGATATAGACCAGTACGGTAGACCCGACGTAAAGCATTCTGATGGGCGAGGTCCTGCATAGCGCGATGCCAATGCTGATCGGGAACGACAGGACAAGCCCCATGACGGAAAGAATGAGCGTCAGGGCAAGCCCCCCGAGCGGCCCCTTCGGGTACTGTCCGACCAGCAGAAGCAGCCAGTTGTCTTGAATGATGCCGAGCATGGATTACCTCGCCTGGTTCTGAATGCGCTTGCCGGCCAGGGCCCCGAGTCCCATCAAGCCTAGCGACACGGCGAGATAGAACAATGTCGCAACGGCGTAGGCTTCGAACGTCTTGAACGTTTCATTCTCGATCTCGCGCACGACATACGTCATTTCCGCTGCGCCGATTGTCATGGCAAGACTCGTGTTCTTGAACAGCAGGACCGTGTGATTGATAAACGGCGGCAGCGCATTTCTGATGGCCTGTGGAAGGGGCACATAACGCAGGGTGGCGAAGAAGCCAAGGCCCAAAGACCTTGCCGCTTCCTGTTGACCGTAGTGCACCGACCGTAGACCACTGCGAAGGTCTTCGGAGAAGTAGGCCGACATGCACAACCCGATTGCGATCGATGCGAAAATCAACTCGCCGTCGTGCGCGTTCACCCAGGATTGCGCGGCATCCGGAAGCAGGGTCGGGACCCCAAAATACCAAAGCAGGATCTGCACGAGCATGGGAACGTTTTGGTGATAGGCGACGAATGCAGCAACGACTTTCGTCGCCACGGGAATGCCCGATGCGCGCAAGACCGCCAGCATGACCCCCAGTCCCACGGCAAGCATCCAGCTCGCTGCCGTCAGCTCACATGTTTTGATGACACCGGACAAGAGCAGATGCGAAAAGGGTCCGGCAAAGACCGCGCTGAAATCAAGACGTCCAAACATGCTTCACTCCTTGCGTCAACGTCGCGCCAACCCGCTGATCAGCCGGGAATGGGTGCAGTGGTGAAATCGCGCTTCATCTTGAAAGGCGAGCCTGTCCCCAGCCATTTATCGAAAATCTGCTGCGATTCACCAGACGCTTGCATTTTCACCAGTGCGTTGTTCACCGCTTCGGCGAGCTTGGGTTCGTCTTTCTTCATGCCAAGTCCCCAATATTCGCGACCGACCGGCGGTGTCAGGATGGTAATCGTGTTGGCGTTTGCACCAAGCTTGTCGATGAATCGATGCATGAGGCTTTCGGAAAGAACGTAGCCATCCACTTTTTTCTGGACTAAGGCCATGAATGCCGAGGGGGCATCGTCATAGCTGACAATTTGTACGGTCGGCAAGACGCGCTGCACCATGGGAATATTGCTTGAGCCCTTGATGGTGCTTACCCGTTTTCCGGCCATGTCGTTAAGCGTCCTGTTTGGGCCGCCTGAAGAGGCCGCTATCACCTGGTTGCTGACGAAGTAGGTGTCCGAGAACGTAATCTGTTGCGCGCGCTGCGGATTGAATCCTAGAACAGCCGCAAGAATATCCACGCGTCCTTGTGTCAGTTCCGGAATGCGGGCATCAAGCGACAACACCTTGAGCTCGGGTTTCACACCTAACTCTTTCGCCACCCCTTTGCAAAAATCCACGTCATAACCGACTATTTCGCGGGTGTCGGGGTCTTGGAAGCCAAAGGGAGCGCCGTTGCTGAGCACCCCGCACACCAGTGTGCCGCGCGTCTTGATGTCGGCAAGCTGGTCGGCGTTTGCAACGCTTGCGCCGGTCGTCAAGGCCAGGAACGCGGCCGCCGCGATGCTTGTTATGTAACGGTTCACTTGAGCTCTCCAGAGGGGGATGAATGAAGCCGGCGCATAGCTTCCATGGTGATGTCCTGGCTAAGACCGGTCTTATCGGAAATCATTCTTTCACGCAAAAAATTGGTTAAAAAGTGATATTTTTCGATAGTATTGCATCGCTTTTTTTCACGATATTCGCGTGGATATGATGCTTGGGCGCCGCTGAAGAACCTGAATTAAAGCGATGGAATATCATCAAAAAAAATCGCTTTTCGTCTAGTTTTGCGGGACTTATTGTGGACCCGAAATGTCGCGAGAGTGTCTTGCGAATGACGACGACGAAGGGGTCAATGATGGAAAGCGCCGACGGGCAACTTTTCAGCGACGCGCTGATGCGCGCTGTCAAAGAGAAGTTTCACTACGTGGATTCGGACTTTACGGGGCGCAAGCGGCTCTACTTCGACAATGCGGGCGGATCGTTCCGCCTGAAGAAGGCCGTCGAGCGATACGCGGAAGTCGATCTGATTCCGGATAACCCCGAACGCATACACGAAGTCGCCCGGGCGTTGCGGGCGATCCAACAGCGCGGCGTGGACGATGCACGGCTCATCCTGAACGCATCGGAGGGGACGATCTATGCGTCATTGACGGCGTCCGGCGCCATGTTCCAGATGGTCGAGGCGATTGCGGAAGCCGTTCCGGGCACGAATCTCGTGACAACCGTATTGGAACACCCGTCTTCCTTTGACGCGATGGCCCTCTACGCCGAAAAACGGGGCAAGTCGCTGCGCGTCGCGAAGAGCAACCGGGTCACGGGTGGCATCGACGTCGAGGAAATCCTGGGCTTGATTGATTCGCAGACTTGCCTGCTGAGTCTTATCTACGCGTCGAACATCACCGGGGCGAAGCTCGACCTCGAGCGGATTGTGCGTGAAGCGAGAGCGATCAAGCCGGACTTGTACATCGTAGTCGATGCAGTACAGCATGCGCCTCACGGGTTGATCGATCTGCAGAAGACGCCCGTTGACGGCATCAATTTCGCGCCCTACAAATTCTTTGGATGCAGGGGGTCCGGCATCTCATGGCTCTCTTCCCGGGCGGCGGTATTGCCGCATCACAAACTCGCGGCTAAACCCGTGGACTTCTGGGATCTGGGCAGTGCGGCGCCGGCACAATTCGTCGTCGTCACCGAGATTGTCGACTACGTCTGCTGGCTTGGCAGTCAATTCGGTGACTCGGCTGATCGCAGGTCGCAGTATGTGGCGGGCATCAAGGCGATCGGGCTTCACGAGCGCGCGCTGCTGTCGAGAATGCTCAACGGACAGGGCGAACTGCGGGGGCTTCGAGGACTGCCAGGCGTCCAGGTGTTGCTGGACCATGGCGACCTGACGCGTCGCGACCTGATCCTCGCTATTGCGTTCGACGACCTTGCAGAGGTCGAAGCGGTCAGGGAGTATGAGCGCCGGGGCGTCATTGTCTATGAGCGGGTGTCGACCAGTCTTTATTCGCGACGCATGCTCGAATCGTTTAGCTTGACGGGGGCGGTCCGCATTTCACCCTTGCACTGCAATTCACCTGACGACATCGATACCTTCTTGAAGGTGACAGCCGATATTGCCGAAAGCGCGGCCGTGAGAGCCGCTGAACGCGACGCTGCGGGTTAGGGTCCGGTAAAAACGCGAACGCCGATATGAGTCTGAAAAGAGATGTTATTGTTACCCATAACATCTCTTTCTCACATTCATTCGGGCCGACATGCTGACGTTCAAGCAAATGGAAGCGTTGTACTGGATCGTCCAGCTGGGCTCGTTCGAGGCCGCTGCCGGGAAGTTGAATACGAGCCAGTCGGCGATATCGAAACGCATACACGAACTCGAGTCTACATTCGACTTTCCCGTATTTGATCGAACCTCCCGTAACGCCCGGCTGACTGACAAGGGGAACGAGTTATTCGAGTATGCGAAGGAGTTGCTGGAGCGGCGTGACGAAATTGTCGAGCGGGTCAGCGCCAGGGAAGTGCTCGTTCGGCGCGTCCGAATAGGGGTCACCGAATTGACGGCGCTTACGTGGTTGCCACGCCTGATAGCGATGATCAAAGAAACCTATCCGAAGGTGATCGTCGAGGCCGAGGTCGAGTTGAGCGCCACGCTGAGGGACCGGCTCGCAGCCGATACCGTCGACCTGATCGTTGTTCCCGAGGCTCCCGCAAGCGAACGCTTCACCAGCGTGCCGGTGGGTACCGTAGAGAACGCATGGATGTGTGCGCCTTCGCTGTATTCCGGCAAAGCGACTATTCCGATCGCGGACATTGCCGAGCTTCCCTTGCTCCTGCAAGGCAACCTTTCCGGAACCGGTCTCACCTACTCGCAGTTTTTGTCCGAGAACGGCGTGAACACCGCGAAGATACTGGTTGCCAATAATCTCGTTGCTCAAATCGGGTTGACTGTTTCAGGCATGGGCGTGAGCTACCTGCCGAAGACCTGTCTCAACTACATGGTCACGGCAGGTGCCCTGAGAATTATTAAAACGAAACCCGCTCTTCCACCGGTCCGCTATGTGGCGCTTCATCGAGCCGAGCACGCCTATTCGCTCAGCAACCAGGTCGCGCAGCTGGCGCAGAGTTGCTGCGATTTCAGTGCAAATCTCTTGGACCCGCGGAGGTTTTCACCTGTCTAGTCGATTGAACCAATGAAATTGCACCGATCTAAAGGTGCATGGAAAAAATGAATCTGAGAAAAGGATTGATCAAACCCTCCTTGAGCGCTTCGTAAAACATCGACCCGTGATTCAAGGTGTCGGGCTGATCGTCGGGCCAGGTATCGCAATGCGCATCGAAGTGAGTCAACGAAAGTGGCCGTCGGTACTTCCCGGCGTGCGCCACGAGCATCGGGTAGCTTATGTAGTAGTCTCCTCCAAGGGTAAGCATGCGCGCACCCGAATCAAGAATCGCGCGGGCATGCTCTATGATCGCCTGCTTGATATCCAGCGGTACGCCAGTGGCGGCGAGGTCCACCCCAGTCAGGTCCTTGGTGTAATTTCGGCGCATGAAGGACGTCACGCCAGCGTAGGTATTTTCTCTCGATGAGGCATACGGCGATTCGCGCCGTAAGGCTCCGTCGCCGCGAAGCACTTCCGGTTTGTTCATAACGTTCGTTATCCAGAATGATACGAAATTCAAGGTTTATAATTACCCAACGCACATCCGTCTTGACAGCGGAACCACATGCAACCGCCGGGCCTTGATCTTTTCGGGAGGCACTCTCCATTCATCCGCGACCAAATTTATCTCAGACCATCTTGACCGACACAGTTCAATGGCGCGGGTAAAAAACATCATCAGCAATTTGATTGCAAGGGCAGTGCACTTGCTTCGATAGAGGGGCAGGCCGCGGTAAATGGCTGCGATCTCATCCTTGCTCAGATCACGAGAATGAACCGTGCTCGGCTTGATCACGGCTCCGCGAAGCACGGACGCAGGGTCTGCATCGGCTCGTTGGGTTATTACCGCGTATTGAAACGTAGCTGAAATGTATTGCCTTAGTTTTATCGCGACGGCAGGAGAACTGCGTTTCTCCACACGCTCCATAAGCTTGAGGGCATGACTGGCCGTTATTGAACGCATTGGGAGGAATCCGATGAACGGGTATGCGTCTGCCTCAAGCACCCGAGATACTTCGATATGGTGCCGAGGCGTCCAGGTCGTTTTCTTTTTGCCAAACCACTCTTCGCAAACAACTTTGAAAGTCTCGCGGCCGGCCTCGATTGTGTTAACCAGTTCAATACGTTGTGCATGCGATGGATGGATGCCTTTTTTTACTAGCGCGCGGGCACTGTCGCGTGCGGCACGCACTGCCTTAAGACTTACTTCTGGGTACTCGCCGACAGCGAACACGTTCTCCTTCCCGTTAAGCTCATGGCGGTATCGCCAAAGCTTCGAGCCATTTGGTTTCACTTCAATATAGAGCCCATTGGCATCGGTGATTTTGATAGGCTTAGTAGATGCCTTAGCCTGGCGGATTTTGACGTCGGTGAGCGGCATAGAAGGCAACCGGATATGGAAGGCTTAATCTTCACTTGATACCCGGTTTTTCATAGGATGGAGACGGTTTCCGGCGGATTTCGATGGGCAACTGTTTGGGCTGAATCGCAGTTCAGGAAAGGAACACAGGCGATTTTTCGGACGTTAGAGAACCACTGCGAACTTGTTGATTTGGTGAATTGTCATGCGTAAGGAAACGGCGAATATCGCGGAAGCCAGGAAGTTCTACGCCAAGCTCATGGTTGCCGCGAGCAAGTCCCACGACCCGCGGCTTGAACGGGTGTTCGAACTTGTGCATCGCGAGGCATTTCTTCCGCCCGGGCCGTGGAAAATCATGGTGGACAACGAATACTTCGAGACCCCTGGCGCGGACCCTGTCTATCTGTATCAGAACGCCCTGGTCGCGCTCGATGCAGTTAAGGGAATCAATAACGGCGAGCCGTTCCTTCACGCCGCGTGGCTTGGTGTTGTTGCGCCGAAACCGGGTGATGTCGTGTGTCATATCGGTGCGGGTTCCGGGTACTACACCGCCATGCTTGCAGTGCTCTCGACGCCCGGTGGCCGCGTGGAAGCGTTCGAAATCGAACCCGGCCTGGCCGGGATGGCGCGCAAGAATTTGCAGGCGTTCAAGGGTGTGACCGTGACGCAAGGCGATGCGACCAAACTGCCTTTGCCTGCGTCGGATCTGATTTATGTGAATGCCGGTGTCGTGGCGCCACCGCGTTCCTGGCTTCATGCACTGCGTCCGCAAGGCCGCTTGATTTTCCCCTGGCGTCCATCCGAGGAAGTCGGACTAACCGTGCTGATAACACGAACCGATGCGGGCTTTGAAGCGAAGCCGCTCATGTCCTCGTGGTTCATTCCTTGCGTTGGCGGGGCATCGACTTTCGATGGGTTCGTGAAACCGCCCGATGCCCGCATGGCGTGGTCCGTCAGGTCGGTGTGGCTGAGCTCGGAACGGGTACCTGATACGAGCGCAGTAGTCGCGTACGAACACGTCTGGTTTTCTTCATCGGCATTGCACTGACTAGCCTATCAAGGCGATGGGCACGCGAGCAGGCTGCCGTCTTGAAGCACACGTTCGAGATGACGCGCGATGTCGGGTGCACCCGTCATCTCGCCGAAGCTTCCCCGTGTGATCGGCCCGAACGCGAGCAGGCCCGGCGACACCTTGCCGTCCGCGTTCCTGAGCCGGCTTCGAAGGTCGGTGTCGAGTCCTATCCGCACAGCGTCCAGTCGTGCAAGCCCGCTTTCCAGCAGCGACTTCACGAACGGATTCCTGTCGATGTCGCGTGCCGGTCCCGTGCAGAAAACCACGGCGCCGAAATCGTGCTCTTCGTGCGCGCCGCCCGGACGTCGCAACACGGTGCGAAAGGTCTCCGCCGCGAGCCTGATCTCCGCGATACCCGCCGTGGTCACAATCATCTGACCTGTCTCGATGGCACGTTCTATAGCCGCATGAATCTGCGGCGCGATTCGAAAGCGATGCACCTCCCAGAACGGCAGCAGCCGATTGACCACGCGGCGTTGTTCGCGTGCAGGCAGCGCGTTCCAGATCCGGGGGAGGTCGAAACGCAGTGCATCGGCGGCGGGTTGCCAACCGATGCGCGCCTCGTCGCGCGCGATCCTCTGTCGTAGCCTGCGCACCAGTTCGCGGGCGGTGGCGGGCGGGTTGGCGTTATCGAGGAAATCGGCGGCATCGGAGAAAAGTCCGTGCGGCTGGGCTCGCAGACCCCGTCGCGAAATCGCCGTGATGCGTCCGCGATGTTCACGCTCGATCAGCGTGACGGCTACGTCCGCCATCGTCAGGCCGGTGCCTACCAGCAGTACGGAAGCGTCTGGCGGGATCGTGCTCAATGCATCCGGTGCCCACGGACGCGTGATTAGTCGCGGATCGAGCAAGGCCTGTTCGTCGATGACCCCAGGCGGTTTCGACGGTGTATGACCAAAACACAGCGCAACGCGATGCGCATCCAGCCCCGAGCCATCGTCGAGCGTAATCGTATAACCCGATTCGATCTTGCGCACGCCGGTAGCGGTTGCACGCCGATGGCTCACGCGCGCGTGCGGAGCAGCGTCGGCCACGACATCATGCAAGGTCGCGTCGACGTACTCGCCGTATCGAGCGCGTGAGACGTAGTAGTGCCCCTGCTCGTCACCGCTGCCGGCATCGATTGCATCGTGCTCTTTAAGCCAGCGCGTGGCGTGCGTGGAGTCGCTGGCGAACAGGCTCATCCGGTCACTCGGCACGTTGATTCGATGCAGCGGTTCCGACGTTCCATACGCGATGCCCCGGCCGAGTTCCGCCGACGGTTCCACAATAGTGAAGTCGAGATCGATACCGGCGGGGCAGGCGCGAATGGCATGAATCACGAACGCAACGCCGGTGAAACCGCCGCCGATCACGACTATGTTCAGTGGTGTGCCTTTGGGTGTTTTCAATGGAGCGCTCATGATGCTGAAGCTTCGCGAAGCGTCCGTTCGAAACGGCGGAGCGGTGCGATTGAATGAGGGATGTCGTTCGCCCGGTCGAATGCAAGTATTGCTGCAGCCATTGCGTAGTTCGGAAGTGTTGGGAAGTACGTGGAGCAGCGACGCACGGAAGCATTGAGGATACCGCAGCCGAGGCGTCCGGTGAACACTGTGTAAAGCTTGAAATTCGCTAAGCTTGTGCGGATTTGTAGGATTAAACCGGGGCAGGACGTTCTTGGATAACGGCGTGACGGCGGCTAGGACAAAGCCAAAAGCATCGCGGCGGAGGCGGGATTTTCTGGAATGTGCGTTGTATCGGAATACGAAGTATCGATGTCAAGACATCGCACCGTATTCAGCACGCTATCCATGCATGGATTCGAGGGCGGCTTGTACGATCGGCCGCGCCCATTCCGGCGTGGCATTCAACGCAACCACATCATCCTGATCGGGAAACACGACCTGACCTTCGAACATCTCCAGCACCAGTACAGGATCGGGAATGTCCTGTCCCGGAGCGGCATCGGCACTGTTGTCGAAGACCTGCAGGCGGCTGAGTCGCGGCAGTAGTTTGATGAGGTTTGCGCGGGACGTGACCCAACGCTCGCGGATCTTGTTCTCCGGAATAGCGTGACCGCTATTGGCGACACGCAATCGTACGCGTTCGATATGTTGTTCAACCGACGAAAGGCCGCAAAACAGCATCACGACATCATGAGTGCTCGAGGCGCTCGCGAGCATGTCGGGAATCGTCCTGGCGCCTAACGTGGTCTCGAAGGCGTAGTTCTGACCATTCGCCATGGCCGCTTCAAGTTGAGCGCGGCCGGTCTCCCAGGCGCGGCTATTGGCTTCGGCGGAAGTCAGGCCGAATTGCGCCATCAACTCGCGCGCAAAGGTGTCGGGATTGAACCAGGTGAGGCCATGTTCGACCAGCATGGCGCCACCCACTGAGCTTTTGCCGGCGCCATTGACGCCGGCGAGGACGAAGATGAAGGGCCGCGTTGCTGTACCGCCAGCGGGCATCAGTACGACGCACCGGCCTTAGGCCGCTTCGTCAAAACGCCCTTCGCGTCGAACAACGACTTGAGTTTCTGAGCGGCATCGGGTTGCTGCAGCACAGCCAGGCGCGCGTTGAACCGGCTAGTCAATTCATCCAGCGCGGTTTGCTCCCGCGCCTTGAGCGCCTGAATCTCTTCAGTGAGCTGTTGGTACGTGCCGGCATCCAGCAGCACCATTTCCACCGCCGAGTGGTTGGTGATGGCCACGCTGCCCGACTGGCGGACCTGCCGCACGAGGTCCGCCCATTTGTTTTTCACTTGGGAAGCGTTCTGACGGGGCAGTTCCTGGATATTGGGCAGTTCGGTGATCATGGCGGTGTCCTCGGAAGCTGGCTGAATAAGGCAATTATGGCAATAATAGCCAATTTGTCAAATCGATCGTGATTTTGCCAATTTAGCCTGAATCTCAGAAACGATTGTTCACTATCTTGAGGTGTTCATTAAGGATGAACAAAACAAATATTTGAACAAAACGAAAGCCAGATCGCGGCTATTCTGACCACGCCGGCAGTGCGCGACCGGTTGGTCGTGAACATGCTCCAAGGCACGTTTCAGCACAATGCTTATATCCGGCTTGACGGTTATCTTGCTGAGTTCGAGACAGGGCTGACGTCGGCGTGACAACTTGCCGCCACTATCACTGCGCGTGGAACCTGCGAAATGACGCTCCCGTATGCTCGTCCGGCAGCTTCGCGCCGCGGCCAAACAACTTCTCGCGCAGGGTGCCATTGGCGTAAGAAGTCTTGTAGACACCGCGCACTTGCAACTCGGGAATCACCAGGTCGATGAAGTCCTCATAGCTTTCCGGCATCACGGTACGTGTCAGATTAAAACCGTCGATGCCGGTTTCATCCATCCAGGATTCCAGCGCGTCAGCCACCTGAACCGGATCGCCGACGATAGTCGTAAACCGTCCGCCCAGCTTCAATTGATCCAGCAGCCGACGCACGGTCCAGCCGGATTGTCCGTCCGTCACGCGTTGCACCGACGACTCTATGCCGCGGCTCTTGTGACCGCCCGGCGGTTCGAGTTCATCGTCGAGATCGAACTTCGAATAATCGATGCCACTGCCCGCCGCAAAGTGCGCGAGTCCCGCTTCCGCACTTGCATGGCTGGCGTACCCGGCGAACTTCTCCTCGGCTTCGGCAGTGGTGCGTCCCACCACGACAGTGACACCCATGAAGACCTTGAGGCCGGCAGGATCGCGGCCTGCTTCGGCCGCTTGCTTGCGCAGTGCATCGACGAGTTTGCGCGTGCCTTCCTTGCTCTGGCTCGATACGAACACGCACTCGGCATGACGGATTGCAAACGCCTGACCTCGTCCTGATGAACCTGCCTGGAACAACACCGGCGTGCGTTGAGGCGAGGGCTCGGACAAGTGATAGCCCTCTACGTTGTAGTAGCGGCCATGGTGATTGACCTTCTGGATCTTCTGCGGATCGGCGAACACGCGTGCGGCCCGGTCGCGCACGACAGCGTCGTCTTCCCAACTGCCTTCCCAGAGCTTGTAGGTGATATCGAGGTATTCGTCGGCGCGGTCATAGCGTTCGTCATGTGCTATTTGTTCGGTGAGGCCCATCGCGCGCGCGGCGCTGTCGAGATAACCCGTCACGATGTTCCAGCCGATCCGCCCTTCGGTCAGGTGATCCAGCGTGGAAAAACGTCGTGCCAGAAGATAGGGCGCTTCGTAAGTCAGGTTCACCGTGACGCCGAAACCAAGATGTTGCGTGACGGCCGCCATGGCAGAAACAAGCATCAGGGGATCGTTGACCGGCAACTGCACCGACTCCTTGAGCGTCACGTCGACCGATTGCTGATAAACGTCGTACACCCCCACGATATCCGCAATAAAGAGCCCGTCGAACAGTCCGCGTTCGAGCAGTTTCGCGAGATCCGTCCAGTATGAAAGCTTTCGGTAATCTTGTGATCGATCACGCGGATGAGTCCACAAACCATGATTGATGTGACCGACACAGTTCATGTTGAACGCGTTCAAAAGGATCTTTTTCTTGCTCATTGGAGTGGCGCGCGAAGAGAGGAACAGAAGGCGGGGCGAGTGAGCCGTGGCGAAGAAAACCGCACAAATACAGCAGTTTTAGCCGCGTTTCAACGCTGAAGGCAGCAGGAATGCTTACACAGCTCTGGCGCGCCGCAAACCATCGAATTTGCATTTGTATTCCATGAACGTTGCGATTTTTCGTGCAGCTTCGTGCCCTGCGTGATCGGATCGTAGCGATCCGAAGAGGCAAAACCCAACTGTCGTCAGGGTCAAACCGGGGAGAAAACGGATTTGCCTCCAACGGGAGTGTCCGGTAAGGTGACGCTTCCACCATGCAGTCGCATGGGCAGTGCGTTGCACCTATCTTTGAGAAAACAGAAATGAACAAGCAAGAACTCGTTGACGCCGTGGCGTCCGCCACCGGTACGAGCAAAGCCGCAGCCGCTGAAGCTATCGATGCGTTTATCTCTACCGTGACGCAAGCCGTTGTCAACGGCGACAGCGTTCAGTTCGTCGGCTTCGGCACCTTCAGCACCGGCGCACGCGCCGCGCGCACGGGCCGCAATCCCAAGACTGGCGACACCATCCAGATCGCTGCCGCAAAAACGGTCAAGTTTACTGCTGGCAAAGCGTTCAAAGACCTGGTGAACCAGTAAGAGTGACTGACGCGTCCTTGCGGGGTTTTTGCGCAAGGACGCTGTCAGGCAGCGGCTAACATCGTCAGATGAATGCGCTGCATGGATTCACATCAAGAAACGCGTGCGCCATTCAACATGCCGCGCGCTGCCAGATTGCGATAGAGCGCACGTACCCCGAATGTCCAGGGCGTAATTTCCGTCGATAAACGCACGGTGTTGACGATTGCACCCAGCGACGGCGTCGAGATGGTCACCACGTCGCTCAGATGATGCGTGAAGCCACCGCCGGCCGTGTCGCGATCCTTGATCGGCGAGAACATCGTGCCGAGAAATAACATGAAGCCGTCCGGATACTGATGATGCGCGCCGTGCGTTTGCGCCACGAGGTCCGCTGGATCGCGGCTGATCTCACGCATGTGGCTGACGCCGTCCAGTACGAAACCATCGTCTGCTCCTTCAATGCGCAGCGACACGCTTGCTTCGCGCACGGTATCGAGCGTGAACGTGCCGTCGAACAGCCGCACGAACGGACCGATCGCGCATGAACCGTTGTTGTCCTTCGCTTTGCCGAGCAGCAAAGCGGAGCGGCCTTCGATGTCGCGCAGGTTCACGTCGTTGCCGAGCGTTGCACCGACGATCGTGCCCGCGCTGTTCACGGCCAGCACGATTTCCGGTTCGGGGTTGTTCCATTTCGACGTCGGATATAAACCCACATCGGCACCGAATCCGACCGACGACATCGGCTGCGATTTGGAGAATACTTCGGCATCCGGACCAATGCCGACTTCCATGTATTGCGACCACGCGCCGCGCCGTTCGAGTTCGGCCTTCAATTTCCCCGCCGCTTCCGAGCCGGGTTCTATCTTCGATAAATCCGCGCCGATCAACTCGTTGATCATCGAGCGGGTTTCCTGCGCCTTGCTTGCATCGCCGCCTGCGTGTTCTTCGATCACGCGCTCGAGCAAGCTCACCGCGAACGTCACGCCGCAGGCCTTGATTGCTTGCACGTCGCATGGCGCGAGCAAACGCGTTGCATGGGTGGATGAATCGAGCGACGCGCGTATCAGGGCGTCGACGGGGCCGAGCGATTCACCCGGCGCGTGACGCGCAATCTCGACTGCATCGTCGAAATCGAAAAGATCGGCGGTAGTCGCAACCGTCGGCGTGATGTCGAAGACTTCGCCGTGTCGCACGACGACCACCGATGGCCCGTCGATGGGCGCTGGCCGCCAGACGCGGCCGATCAGCAAGGCGTCGTTTAGATCGGAGGGGAGGAAAGAGTGAGGCATGTTGCGGGTCTCCAGGGGGATGAGGGTGGGTTTCCGTTCGCACTCGGGGTTTGGGGCTGGCGGCGCTCGTGGTCGGGGGTGGTGCTGGGTTGCTGCTTTCGGCCTTAGTGGTCTGCGTGAGTTAGCTGTATTTTTTATCACTATTAGCCACTGTGCGTGGCGGCACTTCATTTCTTTTTCCAACGGCGAAAAAGAAACAGAAGCAAAGAAAACGCCTCCCAACAATCAGCAAGTTAGCGTCCCTAGCGTGCAGGCTAGGAGTTTCTGGCACTTAAATAGCACGGTGCTCGCCAGAGCCACGGATGTTTGAACCCCGACCTCTCCGAACACCGATACCTACACGCTTCGCCACCAGTGACTGAACCTGCCCAAGGGACACCCGCGCTATCCGCGACCGACCACCTCAAAAATATCCATGCAGTCCATGTACCCACCCCACCATGAAATGAGGCAACCAGCACACGTCAGGCCGTACTGGTCCGTGGGCTGTGGTGCTTGCCCGAGAGCGTTGGGGGCGAAGCGTGTTCGTGTCAGGATTCGCGAGAAGGAGGGGTTCACACATTATCGAGTCTGGCGAGCACCGTGCTATCAGGTGCCAAAAACTGGGGCCTGCACGCTGGGGACACTAACTTGCTGATTGTTGGGAGGCGTTTTCTTTGCTTCTGTTTCTTTTTCGCCGTTCGGAAAAAGAAATGACGTGCCGCCACGCACAGTGGCTAAGAGGGTGTCCCGGATTTTGTGTAAACGGGTTTTTGTTTAACCCTGTGACATCCGGCCTTCGAACTGGATGGCGAAGCGGTCTAGGGCCGCCTTCCAGTCTCTGATCGGCATCGTCCATTTCTTGCTAATGTTGTTCAGCGCCAGGTAAAACAGCTTGAATACGGCGTCG
>NZ_JALPRJ010000064.1 GCF_030464885.1 Caballeronia sp. SEWSISQ10-4 2
AACCGGTACTTCGCCACGCTCGCCGAAGTCCTCTCGGCCGTCGAGGCCTGTTTCCGGCACTGGATCGGACCAAACGAAGTTCTACGAAGACTATGCTGCATTATTTAAGACGTTGTGTTTAACGCGCAATCCACAGTCATCCGGGATCGAGAGATGGACGACAACAGCTCCGGGTGCTGCCTCGCCTCAGAACTTGTGCGTTATACCCAAGATGACCGCTACTTGATTGGGCGTGCCTGAACTCGACTCGAGATCGCCCACTGTCCCGCCGGCGGCTACCAAGGAGTTACCATCCGAGCTGAACGTGGTACCGCGCGCGTGAGAGTAGGCGCTGATCGCGTACAAAGTGGTTCGCTTCGACAAGAAATACTCTGCACCAGCGGCAACCGTGTGATACGTTGCCGACGATGCTCCGCTCGATCTCATGTAGGTATACCCAGCATTCACGGCAAATGCCGGCGATACCAGGTACTCAAGTGAAGTCGCTCCGGTGTTGAACGTTTCGGTCCTGTTGAAGGCGGCCAACTTCACATAAGGCTTCCACTGCGCATTGCTATACCGGATATTGGCGGTGAAAGGACCGATCACGTACTGCGCTGCCACGTGGAAAATCGAACGCGATCCAATGAACGGGACGCTACCGAACAGTGGCGTCACAGAATTATTATGTGTCAGATCCGCCGTACCTACACCGGCCGCACCGTCGTTTTTTGCAAAGATGTAGCCGGCTGCCAAGCTCAAGGGACCTTGGGTGTAAGCCGCCGCTGCAGAAGAAGTCTCCTGGGACGAGACACTGCCCGGTACGCCGCCCAATCCATACATCAATTCATATTGAAGTCCACCGTACGTCGGGCTTGTGTACTTGATGGAGTTGTCGACGCGAAAGGTGTTGTCATTGTTGTCCGCGTCACCTGGAGTCGAAAACGCCGGCCCATAGCCATCGGCTGTGAGTGGCTGAACCAGATCGACCGTCGGATCGAGTTGTCGACCGATTGTCACTGAGCCAAGGGACTTGGACGCGAGCCCTACCCACGCGTTCTTGCCGAACTCGCGTCCGCCTTGTTTCAGCGCGCCGGTATTGATATCGAATCCATTTTCGAGGTTAAAGATTGCCTGGAAGCCTCCTCCAAGATCTTCCTTGCCCTTCAACCCCCATTGGTTGGCCGTGAAGTCAGCGCCCTGTAACGCCACTAAAGAATGACGACCGACATTGTTGTAATAGGCGAACGCATTATCTATCTCGCCATACAGTGTCACACTACTTTGAGCTTGAGCAGCTGGAATCCCAATTAACATCGCCAGGGGCAGACCGACAATCGCGAGGCGTCTCATATCATCTCCATAGATATCATGTTTTTACACAATTTATTAATTTAGTAGACCGACTTATAGAGCCTGTCATACCGGCCATTGATTGAATACTCACTATATTTTGTAATACTAATTATTAAATCTATTTTTGCCCCATTCATTTCTATTCCTTCAGGTCGGCAAGCGTTAAGAATGCACAGGCGATTAGGTAGTCACATAACCGCTAGCGCTGCTCTTCGGCAAGCCGCTGCTGTGCAATGCGCTCTTCGGCCTGCTGCAACTCTTTCACAGGACGACGCTTGCTCCACACCGACGCGCCCACCATGACGGCCGCGCAACACAGCAGGCCGGCGGCGATCGGGCTGCGCAAAAACACCGTAGGGTCGCCGTTGGAAATGGTCAGCGCTTGGCGAAACGATTGCTCCAGCGTATGCCCGAGGATCAGGCCGAACAGCAAAGGCGCCTTCGGCACGTCGAGCTTGCGGAACAGATAGCCGAGCACGCCGAAGCCGAGCGCGAGGTAGAGATCAAAGACGTCATTGTTGAACGAGTACACGCCGGCGGATGCGATGCCGAGGATCAGGCACAGCAGAATACCCGGCGGCACATAGAGGATCTTCGAGAGAATGCCTACCAGCGGCAGGTTCAGCACCAGCAGCATGATATTGCCGATGTACATGCTCGCAATCAATCCCCATACCAAATCAGGTTGCGTATGAAACAGCATCGGCCCTGGCTGGATGCCGTACATGATGAACGCACCCATGATGACGGCCGTAGCACCGGAGCCCGGCACGCCGAGCGCCAGCAAGTGGACAAACGCGCCGCACGTGTCCGCATTGGTTGCCGCCTCCGGTGCCGCAATGCCCTCGACCGCACCCTTGCCAAACTCCTCGGGGTGCTTCGATATTTTCTTTTCCAGCACGTAGGACAGCATGGCGGCAAGCGTGCCACCAAGACCAGGCGCAGCGCCACAGAGAAAGCCCACCGCCGTGCCGCGAAAAATCGCCGGCCGCGCGCGCCGCCATTCCTTCTTCGTGAACCAAAGCTTGCCTTCCACCTTCACCGAGTGCAGGGTGCCCCCAAGCGTGCCTTCCACCATGCGGCTGACTTCCGCAATGGCAAACAGCCCCACCACCACAACGAGAAAGCTCACCCGGTCCTGCAGTTGAGAGAGGCCCATCGTGAAACGCGGCACGCCGCTTTGCAGATCGATACCGATTGTTGCCAGCCCCAGTCCCATGAACACCGCCATCATGCCCTTGGCGATCGAGTTGCCGTTGAGCGCACCTACAGTGGAAAGCGCGAAGAAGATCAGCGCGAAGTATTCGGTCGGGCCAAAGTGTAGCGCGACCGCGGCGAGCGGCACGGCAACGAAAGACAGGCACGTCACGCCGATCATGCCGGCAATGAACGAACTTACGCCGGCAATGGCGAGCGCAGCGGCCGCGCGGCCCTTGCGCGCCATCGGGTAACCATCGAGCACGGTCATCACTGCGGCGGCGTCACCGGGCGTATTGAGCAGGATGGCCGTCACCGCGCCGCCGTACATGCACCCATAATAGATGCCGGTCAACATCATCAATGCGGTGATCGGATCCATTCCGAACGTGACCGGGATCAATAGCGCGATGCCCGCTGACGGCCCGATGCCCGGCAGGTGACTGATCATCGTGCCAATGAACACGCCGATCAGGGTGTAGAGAAGATGGGTCGGTTGGATGGCGACGGCCAATCCATGCAGAATCCCGTACAAGCTTTCCATTTTGGCGCTCCGCGTCAGATCGATAACAAGCCGGCAGGCATTGGAACGCCCAGCACCAGGGAAAACAGCAGATCGAACACGAGCGTGAAACCTAGCGCGACTGCGATATTCGTCTTGTGGCGCTTGCGGTTGAAATAGGTCAGAAGACCCAGTAGGAAGACCGCAGTCGCAATCAGGTAGCCCACCCGCGCGAAGCAGAAGTAATAGAGCGCCGTCCATATGACCATGCCCACGAGGACCAGCGGGGAATGCTTCACACCGTTGCCCGGGTTCGTGCCGGGCTCGTCGGAAAGCGGTGCGGCCTTGGCGGCGGACAACGGGTCGATGCGCACCTTGTGGCGCCGTTCGATCAACAGCAACAGTGCGGACGCGATCAGCCCAATGCCGACGAGCGCGGGAAAGGCCTTGGGCCCGAGTGGATCGCCCAGGCGCATTTCGGGCAGCCGCATGTCCATGTACAGATAGACGCCCGCAAGCACGATGACGCCAATGGCAAGCTGCGCGTCACCCCTCAAGCTTTTCATGTCTCCTCCTTGGTGTGCTGCCTGCCGGCGCACTCTTTGCGCGCGTCGCCGGCCCTGACTGATCCGACCTACTTCTCGTTGTACCGACCCGGCTTGACAACTTCGGCGATGGTGCCGTCCGGCGCGCGAAACTTGAGCGCGCCTTCGCCCTTCTGCGAGAGGATCGTGCCGCCGTACTGCTTGATCTTCTCGGCAGCAAGGTCCTGGTCGTCGACGGTCACGCCCCAGTGATGGAGGCGCGGCCCTTCGCCGGCGAGGGTAGCTTCGTGCGAATCCTCGCTGTCGTATTTCATCAGCGTGAAGTCGATGTGGCCGTCGGTCATGTGTCGCGAAATGTGCTCGCGATTGCGGCCCGTCTTCACTTCCGTGAAGCCGAATACTTCGGAGTAGAACTTGGTCGCCTCTTCGAGATCGTTGACCTTGACGGCGAGGTGGACGATGCGTGACATATGGATCTCCATGTCGTTGATTGCTACGGTGGAAAAAACAGGAAGTTGGCCTGGATGCTTTACTACCCGTTACTTCGCGAGGCCGAGGTCGGTGAGCAGCGACGTGAGCCGCTTCTGCTCGCCCGCGAGGAAGACCTTTGTGTCCGCACTATTCTTGTAGTCGGCGGTCCAGAGGTTGCGCTTGACCGCGGCGGCCCATTCGGGTGATGCCGTAGCCTTCTTCAGCACGTCGTCCCACCAGGCGATCTCGGCGACCGTCATGTCCTTTGGCCCGACGAGCACGCGCCACGTGCTGAACTCGGCGTTGACGCCCTGCTCTTTCCACGTCGGCACATTGGCGAGATCGCCTGCCTGCCGTACATCCGAAGGAATCCCGATCATCTTGATACGCCCCGCCTGACTGGGACCAAGAACGACGCCCGCGGGAGTCGCGCTGGCTGTGACATGCCCGCCCATCAGCGACGTGACCGCCTCGCCGCCCGAATCGAAGAAGACAATCTTCAGCTTCTTCGGGTCCTGTCCAGCCGCCTTCAGGACGAGCGCGGCGGCAGCGTGGCTCTGGCCGCCCGGCGAACTCGATACCGCCATGCTCACTGCCGACGGATCCTTGTGCAGCATCGCGACGAGATCCTTGCCGCTTTTGATCGGCCCGTCCGCTGCGACCGCGAACACCACCGGCTCGGTAACGAACACGGCGAGTGGCGTGACGTCGTCGACGCCGACCGTGCTCAGGCCCGTGACACGGTTCGTGATTAGCGGCAGCGCCTGCACACTCACGTAGTGGCCGTCGCCTGGGTGTGAATTGATGTATGCAATACCGACGGTGCCGCCACCGCCCGGACGGTTGATCACCGTGACCGGCTTGCTCGACAGCTTGTCCTGCTGGATCACGCTTTGCAGCGTGCGGCCGACCAGATCGAGCCCGCCGCCCGGCGCGCTCGGCACCACGATCTCGATCGGGCGGTGCGGCTGCCATGCATCGGCCGCATTGGCGGCGAGCGTTCGGATGCACAGCAGGGCAGCGCATGACAGCAGCAGCGCACCGCGTAGCTTCGCTCTTCTGATACCGGACTTACCCATTACGTCGTCTCCTGATTATTTTGTGTTTTCACCAGACTCAGAAATTGAAGCCGTCAAATGTAGTCGCGGCAAACAACTGGTCCATTGGTACGTCTTTATCGATCAACCCATCGGCCCGGGCGTAGCGTTGTAACGCGCCCAGGTCGCGGCGGTTCGCGTCCATGCCGTAGCGCCAGTAGTCCTCGCCCATCAGCACCTTCACCCTTTCGACCTCAGCATTGATCCACGGATGGGTGATACGTAGTGTGTCGGTGATCGACATTTCGGTCATGGCTGCCTCCTTTGCTTTCACAAAGGCTGCAAACACGTTCACCGGTAGCCACGGGTGCTTTTCTACCAGCGTGCGCCGGATGCCGATGGTGTGCATAGGCGGGAACAACCGCGTCTTCGTAAAATACGCCTCTTCCGCCTCGCGGAAATCGGGGAACAACCGCTGCACGCGTTCGTTACGGCCAAAGCACGACGGCGGCTTGGGCGCGATGATCGCGTCGATGTCACCGGCGTCGAGCAGGTTCGAGAGCGTGGCGGTCCCGGCAATCGGCGAGATGCTGATGTCTGCCGGCAGGTCGAGCGGCATACGTACCTCGCGACCGGCCTGCTCGAGACCACCCGTGAACCAATGGACGTCACGGGTGCGCACACCGTGTTCGTCGTCGAGAAAACCGCGCACCCAGACACCCGCCGTCTGCTGGAAGTCAGGCACTCCGATCCGGCGGCCACGCAACGCCTCGGCCGAATCAATGCCGCGGTCCGAGCGCACGTAAATGGCCGAATGCCGGAACGACCGCGACACGAAGGCAGGCACACCGATGTAATGGCTCTGGCCGCGCGCCGTGGTCAACAAATGCGTGCCCAGCGACAGTTCCGCTATGTCGAATTCCTCATGGCGAAACGCCCTTTGAAACAGCTCCTCCGCAGGACCGTGAACGAAGTTGATCCTGCATCCCTCAATTGCCACGCTACCGTCGACCAACGCCCGCGTCCGATCCGTGATTTGGCATGCTAATGAAATCTCAAGCATGGTATTGACGCACCCTCCAGTAGCCTCTTTTCATGGCGCCCTGGTCAATATTGCCGGGCGTGCTCGTCCAATACGATTCGTACACCATAATATCCAGGCCGACCGGATACATCCGGCCGTTTCTGATTACATCCCAATCTTCACCGGCCAGTCGTGACGCCCTAAACAACCGGGCCATTCATTTTTGGTCGCCGGCAACTGTGCTCCCCTCCTTCGTGAGCTCATCGAGGGCCATCAGCATGCGCGCCTTGCCGTGTGCGACATGGCTGAAACTCGCTTTGTAGCTCAACTCCGCGTCCTTCGACCTCAGCGCCGCGACGATCTCGCGATGCTCGCGATTCGATTGCAGCAATGCCCCACGCTGCACCAGCCCGTGCGTGCGAAAGAGATGGAATTCCTTCACCAGGCCGCGGTACAACTTGATCAATCGCGTGTTCTCGGTCGAGCGGACGATAAAATCGTGAAACTCGAGGTTGACGGGATCGAAGCTGGAGAAATCGCCCTTCTCGGCCGCGTCTTCCATCTCTTCCACGAATCCATCGAGCTTCGCCGCGCTCTGTGTGGACAGGATCGGCGCCAGCAATGAGGCCGACAGTCCGATCAGTCCCGCGCGCAGATCGTAGACTTCGATTGCGTCACTCTTGGTCAACCGCTTGATGAACACGCCGCGGTTCGGGATCAGATACACAAGACCCAGTTCCGCAAGTGCCCGGCAAGCTTCGCGCACCGGTCCGCGGCTGACCGACAGCTTGTCGGCCACAAGCTTCTCATTGAGGCGCTGCCCAGGTACCAGTTCGCCACGTAAGATCATTTTTTCGATCTCGTGTTGCACCACCCCCGTGAGGGTATGCGATTGAAGTTCCGCGACGGTGACGGTAGAGGTGCTGTAGTCGGTTTTCATGCGTCAATACTAAATTGCACATTGAAAACTGTCAACACTTTGCATATCCCTTCGTTCGTTTGCGGCCCGGTGGCCACCCCGACATCGAACTACCTTGCGCCACTCACGCTAAATGAGGTTAACCCCGGCATTCAAGCTGGCTCAAAAACCGCCACCTTGTTGCTGACATTCAAGTAAATAAAAATCCTGTGTGTTTTCGGGTCGACAGTTAATGTATGCGTGTTTTTCTCAGACACAATATGATCGACTACGGTATTGCTATCAATATCCACAACTTCAACGTTACCAGCTTTGTCGCCCATAAAAGCGCGCCGCGCAATGACATCGATCGCAGTTTGATCAATATCGCCACCTTTAAACGGCATCGTATTAACAAGTTCTCCAGTCGCAGCATTAACAGTTAACATCTTCTGATCTCGAGTTCCTATTATTAGGTGCTGTGTCTTGTCGTCATACACCATAGGCTTGGCGTCGGTCTTGACTCCCAGATCCCATACGGCTTCGACCTGGTTAGTATTTGGATTGATAACGTCGATCATGTTGTCGACCGGTTGATAAAGCCGGTCAAACTGAGCCACATATAAGCCCACATCCGGCCCATGTCTTGCCGGATGTGGCCTCAAGGTCACCGCGCTGACCTGCGCAAACGGCGGTTTGCCGTTGAACATCACTTCGTTGCCGGTGTCGTCGTTTGCTACGAAAACGTTGCCGGTATGCCGGTCGACGCTCACGCCATCCGGCGACTCGCCTCCCGAATTAACGGTTGCCACTTTCTCAAAAGTTCTTTTGTCGATTACCACCAAGGTATTGCTTTTACCATCGGAGACGAATGCATAGGTATCGTCGAGATCAATTCCATTAGCTTCCTGAACACCTGAAATCGTTGCTTTGACCACCAGTTTTTCGGCATCTATGACAATGACATTATGCGCTGGCGCCTGGCCAATCCAGACGGTATTTGTTTGTTCGTCGTACGCGACCCAATCGCCATGGCCACCTTGTCCGGGAAGGTCGATAGTTTTGATCAAACTGTAATGAGATTGGGCACTCGCGGCCGCAATACCCGTTAGCGCGAACACGCTGACCATGATTAAGCGAATCGATCGCGCAAGACTGACGGTCTTCATGTGGTTCCTGTTATCTGGTGGCGGGAATCGAGACCCTCCCTTGTTACGCGGTAAAGCGGAGGGAGTTCGGCACGCTTTGGCGCACAAAATGGCGATTGAGTACAGACACAACTCATGGCCGCGAGCAGTTATGGGCTACGCATATCTCTTAGTGAAAACTGTTAAGTGTCGACAATTTGAATTATGGGCGATTTTTGTAAACTGTCAACAGTTGACGAATAGGTAGTTTCGCTTAGTTTTCGTGTGCACTCACCGCTTCACAGCCGATGGGCTGTGATCGTCAACCGGCTCGACCTGTTGCTAGTAGACGGCGACACGACGCCCAATCACGACTCGTTCCTAGATCACCTCGGGCGTGACTGCCAAGTTGCCATGCCAGAGATATTCGGAACGCAGCGGCCAGCCTTAGAGTTGCGGGAACATACGCGCGAGCCTCTCCGCGAGGCAATTGCGCAGCTGGCTTTCACAGCCGCAAGATACGATCGACGCGCCACTGGCCAACCGCCCGCCCGCTTTCTGCGCGTATTACCGTTCCTTGGGACCGCCGTCTGGCGGCAGATCCCACGTCCAGCCGCCTGTTCGTACAGGCTACGCGTCCGAGAACGCTAAACGGGACATTTCAGGGATCAACATTATTGCATTCGTGTAACTCAAGCCTCGCGCGAGCCGGGTACATTGACGCCATTCTTTACTCAATCCGCGTCCCTCCTCTGCTACCGAGGTCAATATGAACAACAGACGGCTATTGCGCCGTTCGCGCGGCCAGCGTCGCTTACAACTTAATAAAACATTGTCAAAGGCTTGATCCATGGTTACAACGCGAGGGAACCGTGGCACCTTTCCACAGTCCCGGCTGGGGATCGCTCCCCGCCCAATCATCAACGACAGCACCTGTTTTCGGAGATACCTATGAGCGAAGCCGTGTCCACGCAGCCAAAGCGCTCCCGACGCGGGCTCATCCTGTTTGCGGTGATCGTGCTGGCGCTGATTGCGCTTGTCGTTGTCCACCTGTTGACCCAAAAGAAGCCCGCGCGCGACGCAGCGCCCATCGTCGTGACGGTGGCGAGCGCAACGCTCGGCTCGATGCCGGTCACCTTGAACGAACTTGGCACTGTCACCCCTACCGCTACCGTGACCGTGCTGCCGCAACTGAGCGGCTACCTAACTGCCGTCGGTTATCACGAAGGCCAGGAAGTGCAGAAAGGCCAGTTCCTGGCCCAGATCGATCCGCGCCAGTATGAAATCAACAAGCAGCAAGCCGAGGCGACGCTCGCCAAAGACCGGGCCTTGCTCGCCCAGGCGCGTGCCGACCTGGTCCGCTTCACGCAGTTGAACGAACGCAAGTCGATCGCCGAGCAAACCTTCGCGGACCAGCAGTTCCTCGTCCAGCAGGACGAGGCCGCGGTCAAGCTGGATCTGGCCATCATCGCTCAAGACGACCTCAATCTGACCTATTGCCGCATCACCGCGCCGGTCACCGGAAAGGTCGGCCTGCGTCTCGTCGACCCGGGCAACTACGTCACGGCGTCGTCGTCGACGGGCATTGTCGTCATCACCACGGTCAAGCCGACCACGGTGCAGTTCACGGTGCCGCAAGACTCGCTGGTCGCCGTCGTGCAGCGCCTGAATGCGGGCGCTACGTTGCCGGTCACCGCCTATACCAGCGATAACGCACGCGAAATCGCCACCGGCACGCTGTACGCCGTCAGCAACCAGATGGCCACGGCGACGGGCACGGTCACCTTACGCGCAACTTTCGCCAATGACGACGAAGCGCTCTTCCCGAACGAGTTCGTCAACATCAAGCTGCTAGTCGATACGATGCAAAATGCCGTGCTGGTGCCCACGCCCGCCGTGCAAACCGGGGCGCCCGGCGACTACGTGTATCTCGTCAACGCGGACAATTCGGTTTCCGTGCATAAGGTCAAGATCGGCCCGAGCGACGGCAAGAACACGGTCATCCTGTCCGGCCTCTCGGCGGGCAACGTAGTGGTCACGGACGGCACGGACCGCCTGAACGACGGCGCCAAGATCCAGGCGGCCAAAGCGAAACCCGCCTCGGCTGACGCAGTTGCCTCGGATTCCGCAGCCGCCTCCGGCCGGCACAAACTGGCCCACGGCGCCTCGGAGCCCGCTGCGGCGCCCGAAGCCGCGTCGGTCAATGCTGCTTCGTAGAAGCGGACCCACGCGCCGATGAATATTTCCCGTCTGTTTATTCTTAGACCGGTAGCCACGATGCTGCTGATGATTGCCCTCGTGCTGGTGGGCCTCGTCGCCATGCGCGTGCTGCCGGTCTCCTCGCTGCCCAACGTCGACTATCCGACCATCCAGGTGCAGACCTTCTATCCGGGCGCGAGCCCGGACGTGATGGCCACCACGGTCACGGCGCCGCTCGAAGTGCAACTGGGCGAGATCCCCGGCCTGCAGCAGATGACGTCGTATAGCTCGGATGGCGCGTCGGTCATCACGCTGCAGTTCGACCTGTCGCTGAACCTCGATGTCGCCGAGCAGAACGTCCAGCAGGCCATCAACGCGTCCAACAGCTACCTGCCCTCCGGCCTGCCGGCGCCGCCGACCTATGCGAAAGTGAACCCGGCCGACCAGCCGATCCTGACGCTCGCGGTCACGTCGAAGTCGATGTCGTTGACCCAGCTCGAGGACATCGCCAATAACCGCCTCGGCACCAAGATTTCCGAAGTGTCGGGCGTGGGCGTGGTCACAACCAGCGGCGGCAACGTGCCGGCCATTCGTGTAGAAGCGGACCCGCACAAGCTGGCCGCCTACGGCCTGAACATCGACGACCTGCGCACGCTGCTCAGCTACGTCAACGTGAGCCAGCCGAAGGGTAATTTCGACGGCCCGGAGCTCGACTACACGATCAACGGCAACGACCAGATCACCGATCCGAAGGACTACCTGGACACGGTGGTCGCCTATCAGAACGGCGCGCCGGTGTTCATGCGCGACGTCGCGCGCGTGAGCCAGGCCGCGCAGGACGTCGAGCGCGGCGCCTGGTACAACGGCTCGCCCGCCATCGTGCTCAACGTGCAGCGCCAGCCGGGCGCGAACGTGATCGCCACGGTCAACCAGATCATGAAGCAGTTGCCGCAGCTCGAATCCACGCTGCCGGCCGGCATGAAGGTCACGGTGGTGTCGGACAGCACCGGCGTGATCCGCTCGTCAGTGTCCGACGCGGCGCTCGAACTGATCCTGGCGATCGTGCTGGTGGTGGCGGTGATCTTCGTGTTCCTGCGCAACGTGCCGGCCACGCTGATCCCGAGCATCTCGGTGCCGGTCTCGCTGATCGGCACGCTAGCGGTGATGTACCAGCTGAACTACTCGATCGACAACCTCTCGCTGATGGCGTTGATCATTGCCACCGGCTTCGTGGTCGACGACTCGATCGTGATGATCGAGAACATCGTGCGTTATCTGGAGGAAGGCAAGACGCCGCTCGAGGCTGCGCTGGAAGGCGCCGGGCAGATTGGCTTCACGATTCTCTCGCTGACCATCTCGCTGATCGCCGTGCTGATTCCGCTGCTGTTTATGGGCGGCGTGATCGGGCGTCTCTTCAGCGAATTCGCGGTAACGCTCGCGGTCACCATCGTGATCTCGGCGGTGGTCTCGCTGACCGTGGTGCCGATGCTCTGCGCGCGCATGTTGCGCGCCCAGGCCGAACGGCATCCAAGCCGCTTCGAGCGCATCAGCGAAGGCCTCTTCAACAAAACGCTCGCCGCTTATGAACGCGGCCTGCGCTGGGTGCTGGACCATCAGATGCTGACGCTTGCGGTGGCGGTCGGCACCGTCGTGCTGACCGGCATCCTGTACGTGGTGATCCCGAAAGGCCTCTTTCCGGTGCAGGACGTCGGCGTGATCGAGGGCATCAGCGTGGCCGACAACTCGGTGTCGTACAAGGCAATGGTGACCCGCCAGAGTGCGCTCGCCGATGCGATCCTGAAAGACCCTGACGTGACCTCGCTCACCTCCTACGTGGGCATCGACGGCACCAACTCCACGCTGAACAACGGCCGCTTCCTGATCAACCTGCGCGACCGGGACAAGCGTTCCGACACGGCGCAAGAGATCGCGCGGCGTCTGCAGCAGGAAGTCGCCAATGTGCCCGGCGTGAGGCTCTACATGCAGCCTGAGCAGGATCTGACGCTCGACACCACGGTCTCGCCGAACCAGTACAGCTTCGTGCTGCGCGGACCGAGCCAGCAGGCGTTCCAGAAGTACGTGCCGGAACTGGTGTCGCGCATGAAGCAGATTCCGTCGCTCGCCGACGTGCAAAGCGACATGAACACCGACGGCCTGAGCGTGAACGTCGAAGTCAACCGGCAACTGGCCGCACGCTTCGGCATTACGCCGGCGACCATCGACAACGCCCTGTACGACGCACTCGGCCAGCGGATCGTCTCGACCATCTTCGAGCAGTCGAACCAGTACCGGGTGATCCTCGTCGCCAAGCCGGAATCGCTGCCGGACGTGCAGTCGATCGGCAACCTGTATCTGCCGAGCCAGACCGGCAGCACCGGCCAGGTGCCGCTGTCCGCCATCGCCAAGATCCAGATCACGAAGTCGCCGCTGGTGATCAGCCATCTTGCGCAGTTCCCGTCCGTCACGATCTCGTTCAACCTCGCGAAGGGTGCATCGTTGAGCACGGCGGTAAAGGACATCCATGCAGCGGAACAGTCGGTGAACCTGCCGCCGTCGATCACCTCGTCGCTGCAGGGCGCGGCCCAGGCGTTCGAGGATTCGCTGTCGAGCGAGGTGTACCTGCTGATCGCGGCGCTGGTCGCGGTGTATATCGTGCTCGGCGTGCTGTATGAGAGCTTCATCCATCCGGTGACAATTCTGTCCACGCTGCCCTCGGCGGGCATCGGCGCCCTGCTCGCGCTGATGATCGCCGGCAGCGACCTGGATGTGATCGGCATCATCGGTATCGTGCTGCTGATCGGCATCGTCAAGAAGAACGCCATCATGATGGTGGACTTCGCGCTGGATGCCGAACGCAATCACGGCAAGCCTCCGCGCGAGGCGATCTTCGAGGCGTCGCTGCTGCGCTTCCGCCCGATCCTGATGACGACGCTCGCCGCCATGCTCGGCGCCCTGCCGATGCTGCTCGGCAGCGGCACGGGTTCGGAGCTGCGCCGGCCGCTGGGTCTCGCGATCATCGGCGGCCTGACGCTGAGCCAGATGCTGACGCTCTTCACCACGCCGGTGATCTACCTGTTCTTCGACAGGATGGCGGAGCGCGTCAACCGTAGGCGGCGCCGCAATTCGGAGGGCACGACGGAGGACACGCCTTGAACATCTCGGCGTTATTCATCCGGCGCCCTGTCGCGACCACGCTTTTGGCGATCGCCATCCTGATCTCCGGGACGCTCGCCTATTTCCGGCTGCCGGTCGCGCCGTTGCCGAACATCGCCTTTCCGGTGATCGTGGTGCAGGCGAACATGGCGGGCGCGAGCCCGAACATCATGGCGTCCACGGTGGCCGAACCGCTCGAGCGGCGCCTGGCGACCATTGCCGACGTGAGCGAGCTGACGTCGATCAGCTACGTCGGCTCGTCGATGATCGTGGTCGTGTTCGGCCTGAACCGCGACATCAACGGCGCGGCCCGCGACGTCGAAGCCGCGATCCAGGCGGCCCGCGCGGACTTGCCGACCACGCTGCGCAGCAATCCGACCTATCGCCAGTACAACCCGGCGGATGCGCCCATCATGGTGCTCTCGCTGACGTCGGACACGCTCACCAAGGCGCAGCTCTACGATTCCGCGGATTCGGTGATCCAGCAGCAACTCTCGCAGGTCAACGGCGTGGGCCAGATCACGCTCGGCGGCGGCGCGTTGCCCTCGGTGCGGGTCGAGTTGCAGCCGGGCAAGCTGAACAGCTACGGAATCGGCCTCGAGGACGTGCGCGCGGCGATCAGTGCGGCGAACGCTGACAGCGCCAAAGGCCACCTCGATGAAGGCGACCAGCGCTACGTTGTCACGTCCAATGACCAGATCACCAAGGCCGCGCCCTACCGCGACCTTGTCGTCGCCTACCGCAACGGCGCGGCGGTACAACTGCGCGACGTCGCCGAGGTCAAGGATTCGAACGAAAATATTCGCAACGCCGGACTCTTCAACGGCAAGTCGGCCATCCTGGTGATCGTGTATCCGATGCCCGGCAGCAATGTCGTGAGTACGGTGGCGCAGATCCGCAAAGTGTTGCCCTCGATCGAAGCGACGTTGCCGAGCAGCGTGCACGTGGGCGTCGCGATCGACCGGTCGGAGTCGGTCCGCTCGTCAGTGGGCGACACCGAACGCACGCTGTTCATCGCCGTGCTGCTGGTCGTGGGCGTGGTGTTCATCTTCCTGCAGTCGCCGCGCGCCACGCTGGTGCCGGCAGTTGCGCTGCCGCTGTCGATCGTGGGCACCTTCGGGCCGATGTACCTGCTCGGCTACAGCATCGACAATCTCTCGCTGATGGCGCTCACCATCGGCACCGGCTTCGTGGTCGACGACGCGGTGGTGGTGCTGGAGAACATCGTGCGCCACATGGAGGCGGGGCTCAGCCCCAAGGAAGCCGCGTTGAAAGGCAGCGGCGAAGTGGGCTTCACGGTGATCTCGATGAGCCTGTCGCTGATCGCCGTGTTCCTGCCGATCATGCTGATGCCCGGTATCGTCGGCCTGCTGTTCCATGAGTTTGCGGTCACGCTGTCCATCGCCATCCTGATTTCGCTCGTCATCTCGCTCACGGTCACGCCGGCGATGTGCGCGTATGTGCTGAGCCGCAACAACGCCGGGCATTCGAAAGCCCGCTGGGCGCTGTGGGTCGAGGCTCAATTCGACCGATTCAAGGACGCCTACGCACGCACGCTCGCGGCCGTACTGGATCATTCGCTGCTGGTCATCCTGCTGTTGATCGGCCTGCTCGTGGCCAACGTGTTCCTGTTCAAGCTGGTGCCCGCCACCTTCTTTCCCGAGCAGGACACCGGCATCCTGATCGGGCAGATCATCGCCGACCAGAGCATCTCCTTCCCGGCGATGCAAAAGAAGCTCGCGCAGTTGCAGGAGATCGTGCAGAAGGATCCGGCAGTCGCCTCGGTAGCCGGCTTTACCGGCGGCCGCGCGCTCAATACCGCGAACGTGTTCATCGAACTGAAGCCGCTGGCGGAGCGCCATCTCACGGCGACCGAGGTGGTGAACCGCCTGCGGCCCAGGCTCAACCAGGTCTCGGGTGCGCGGCTCTTTATCCAGGCGCAGCAGGATCTGCGGATCGGCGGACGGCAGTCGGCCGCCGAGTATCAGTACACACTGACCAGCGACGATTCCGCCGCGCTGTTCAAGTGGACGCCGCTGCTCGTCGCCGCACTCGGCAAAGAACACGCGCAGTTGCTCGACGTGAACTCGGACCTGCAGCAAAACGGTCTGCAGACCTACGTCAGCATCAACCGCGCGACGGCGGCCCGGTACGGCTTCGCGCCGAACCAGGTCGACAACGTGCTGTATGACGCGTTCGGCCAGCGTACGGTGTCGACCATCTACAACCCGCTCAACCAGTATTTCGTGGTGATGGAGGTGGCGCCGGAGTACTGGCAGTATCCGCAGACGCTCAGCCAGATTTACCTGAGCAAGGCGGCGGGCAATGCCACCGGTACGGCGGCCACGCAAATGCCGAGCGGCACGGTGTCCGGCGTGACGGCGACGACTCAGACCAGCACGACCAGCAGCACGAACTCGCTCAACTCGAACGCGCAAGCCAACGCGACCACCAACAGCATCGCCAACAGCAAGGGCGGCAGTTCGACCGGCAGCGCGGACAGCACGTCAGCCGAGACCATGGTGCCGCTGGCGGCCCTGGTTTCGTACTCGAACAGCCATACGTCGACGCAGGTGAACCATCAGAGCGGCCTCGTCGCCGCAACGATTTCGTTCAACCTGCCAGCCGGCGGATCGTTGAGCAAGGCGGCCGTGGCGATCGACAACACGATCCGCGAGATCGGCATGCCGGCCAGCATCCACGGTACGTTTGCGGGTGCGGCGGCGGCCTACTCGCAGTCCATGGGTACGGTGCCGCTGCTGATTCTCGCCGCGCTCGGCGTGGTGTATATCGTGCTCGGCGTGCTGTACGAAAGCTCGATCCACCCGCTGACCATCCTGTCGACGTTGCCGTCGGCCGGTATCGGCGCCACGCTGGCGTTGCTGATTTTCGGCACGCCGTTCTCGGTGATCGCGATGATCGGCATCATTCTGCTGATCGGTATCGTCAAGAAGAACGGCATCATGATGGTCGACGTCGCGATCCAGTTGCAGCGCAACGAAGGGATGCCGGCGCGCGAAGCGATTCACGCCGCCGCCGTGGTGCGTCTGCGGCCGATCATGATGACCACGTTCGCGGCCGTGCTCGGGGCGGTGCCGCTTGCTATCGGCATTGGCCAGGGCGCGTCGCTGCGTC
Organism: Caballeronia sp. SEWSISQ10-4 2; assembly: GCF_030464885.1. Classification (GTDB taxonomy): domain Bacteria; phylum Pseudomonadota; class Gammaproteobacteria; order Burkholderiales; family Burkholderiaceae; genus Caballeronia. Next base: position 16,624 of record NZ_JALPRJ010000064.1, read on the forward strand.
AGCCGCTCGGTATCACCGTAATGGGTGGCCTGATCCTGAGCCAAGTCTTTACGCTGTACACGACACCGGTGATCTACCTCTACCTCGACCGCTTGCGGGGCAAGTTGGTCAGGTGGTCCGCAGGCCTGCCGTGGAATCGGGACTCGGAGCAACCCGGACAACCGGATACGAAGGCATGAAGATGACGATTTCCTATAAACACTTTGGGCCGCTAAGCCACCACCTTAGCCACCTTGGTCACTTTCGACCCCTGGCCGCCGCGACGCTGGCCCTGCTGGTCAGCGGCTGCGTGGTCGGTCCGGACTACCACCGGCCGCAGGTCAACGTGCCCGCCACCTACGCGGAGCTGCCGGGCTGGACCCAAGCCGAGCCGGCCGCAGCCGGACCGAAGGGCGAATGGTGGACCGCCTTTAACGATCCGCTGATCGACCAGCTCGAACCACTGGTGTCGGTGTCGAACCAGACCGTGCGCCAGGACTACGCGAACTATCAGGAAGCGCTGGCTGAAGTGCGGGCCGCACGCGCCAGCCTGTTCCCGACGATCGGCGTAACCGGCTCGGGCACGAAGTCGCGCAGCGCAAACGGCAACGCGGCCAAGGTCGTCAACTCGGGCTCGCTCGAAGGCAACGTCAGTTGGGCGCCGGACCTGTGGGGTCAGGTGCGCCGCACGATCGAAGAAAACTCAGCGACCGCGCAAGCGAGCGAAGCGACGCTCGCCAGTGCGACGCTCTCCGAGCAGGTGGCGCTGGCCACGGCCATCATCGACCTGCGCACCAGCGATGCGAATATCGACCTGCTGCAGAGAACTGTCCAGGAGTATCAGCACTTTCTCGGCGTGATCGCCGACCAGGACAAGGCGGGCACCATCCCGCCGTCCGACCTGATCACCGCACGCACCCAACTCGAGACGGCACAATCCAACCTGATCGCACTCGGTGTGGCGCGGGCGCAAGACGCGCATGCGATTGCCGTGCTGGTGGGCAAGAATCCGGAGGAGCTTTCGATCCCCCACAGCACCGCGATGCCGACCCTGCCCGCGGTGCCGGTCGGCGTGCCGTCGACGCTGCTTGAGCGCCGCCCCGACATCGCCGCCGCCGAGCGCCAGATGGCCGCGCAGAACGCGGCGATCGGCGTGGCCGTGGCGGCCTACTACCCGACGGTTTCCCTCTCGGCGCTGAGCGGGTTCACGCAGTCGCCGTTGTCCGGGCTGCTGCACGTAAGCAACTATGTCTGGTCGCTGGGCGGCAGCGCCACCGAAACGATCTTCGACGGAGGCTTGCGCAATGCGGACGTGGACGCGGCGAAAGCGGCTTACGATGCGACCGTCGCCAACTATCGCGGCACGGTGCTGACCGCGTTCCAGGACGTGGAGAACGACCTGTCCGGCTTGCGGATCCTGGCCGAGCAGGCGGTCGTGCTGGAGTCGCTCGTGCGCGATGCGAACCGGGGCGCCGAGATTGCCTTCAACGAGTATCAGGCCGGCACGGTGGACTACACCACCGTGGCCACGGCCCAGGCCACCCAGTTAAGCAGTCAGCAGACCGCGCTGAATGTGCAGCAGGAGCGCCTGCTGGATGCGGCGTCTCTGTTCGGCGACCTGGGCGGCGGCTGGGCAGCTACCGACCTGCATGATCCGCGGCATCCGCAGATCCCGGTTACCCAACAGGCGACGCCCACGCAAACGGGCGATACCTCCACGCACAACACTGCAGCCAAGATGCAATGATCTCGCGTTCCTGGTGACGGGCTGAGCGGAAGGCCGCACGAATGTGTGATGCCGAGAGCATGCGCGAGGCGTCCGCTATTCCTGACGCAAGTTGGCGTTTGTTGGCGGAGCGAACAGCGTAGAATTTTGCGTCAGGTAGCCGCCGCCTTCATGCTTCAATAAGTATGCGTCAATCGGCACTGGATCGAAACCGGCTCGGCGGACGGCGCCTTCACGTGATCTTGCGACCTCGAAGGAGGAGCACCCCATGCAAGACGGCTCATACGACGCGCAAGCGTCCCTCGTCACGGTGCGACCCGAGCGTGAAATCGCTACGGGCCAGCGCCTCCCTTACTTCGTGGGCATCTCGGCGTTGAGCGCAGGCGCCAAGGGGCTGTCCATGTACCTCGTGGTGGTCCCGCCCGGCGGACACGCCGAGCCCCACGTGCATTGCGGCCACGAAACCGGTATCTACGTACTGGAAGGACGCGTCGAGACGCGCTACGGCCCGGGACTGCGCCAATCGGTCATCAACGAAGCGGGGGACTTCCTGTTCATTCCGCCGGGCGTCCCGCATCAGCCGTTCAATCTCAGTGAGACGACGCCCGCCCGGGCGATCGTCGCGCGCAATCAGGCCGACGAACAGGAGCAGGTCCTGCCCTACGATCCGGCTACTGAGAGCCCGCCAGCCCGCCGGCCCTGAGCGCCGGCTTCCCTTTCACGCCGACGGAAAACGCGCCCGCATGAAGCCGGGTCACCCGCTTGCGGCGGTACGCTGCGGCGGCATCGTGAAGAAGGCATGCATGGCGTGCCAGATACGGTGGCGGTTGATGCCAAGCACCGCGACATGGGCGACACCCTTGATCTCACAGAATTGTTTGTCTTTGTTCGGCAGTTGCGAGAAGAAATCGAGTAATTCAGCATCCGTCGCGTTGCCGTCGTGTTCGGCCCTCGTCATGCAAACGGAACACTGAAGCCTTTTGGGGTCGACCATCGGCATATGGATCGCCATGTCGACATAGGTTCCGTTCGGCGTCCGGTTCGTCAGCTTCAGCTCGTAGTCACCCAAGGCTTTCGGTACTGCCGGGTCGACCGTCGACGGGTCATCGCGCGAAAAAATGGCGTCGAAGCTCGCTTGCGAGGTCGGCCGGAAGTTGCTGGCCGTGAGGTTCGCGATGTTCGCGCGCCGCTTCATGATCTCGGGCGCGCCCTCCCCGGTATAGGTGAACGCATCGAGCACCATGCGGTCGACTCGCTCCGGCTCTTCCATTGCAAAGACACCCAGGCGGATCGAGCCAGAAGACTGACCGTAGAACATGACCTTCTTCTGTCCGGTAACGTGCTCGACAATCGGCAGCGCGGCTTTCAAGTCGTCGACGCCAGATCGGATATTGGAGTTCGATTCGGTCATGGACGAACGGCCGTAATTCTCATGATCCATGGTCCAGACGTCAAAGCCGTATCTTGCGAACTCGTCCATGAACGAGTAGTTCGACAATCCGGGTACCTGCAGGTCGAAACCGCCCCGCCCCGAGAACGACGAGCCATGCACCAGGAACAATACCGGCTTCGGGCCCGCAGCTGCGTTTGCGCCGTCGGCTAAGCGCTTGCGGTACAGGTACAGTTTCACCGCGCCTTTTTGCGCCCAGTAATCTTCGGCAACGATCTGCATGGTCGCAGCGCTTGCGCCTATCGGCATCACAGTCGTGGTGACCAATGTCAGTGCTGCGCCTTGCAAAAAACGACGTCGCTGCAATACGTTCTGCTTCTCACTCACATCACTCACATCACTCACATCACTCACATCGCTCATTCTGATTCCCTATGACTGTCCAACTATATTGATCACGCCAACGTCGGCCTGTCGATCAGGCCGCCGCCCAAGTCAACCGCCCCGGTAGCGACTTCTCCCTATTCCCGCGCGACACATGCCGCTAGGTAGTGACCTGACGAATCACATTTCGGATCACGCCGATCCGATCGATTTCGGTTTCCATCACGTCGCCAGGTTTCAGGAACTCCGGCGGGTTACGAGCGGCGCCGATGCCTGAGGGTGTCCCCGTTGCGATGATGTCGCCGGGCTCGAGCGTCAGACCGAGAGAGAGCTCAGCGATGAGGCGCGGCACCTTGAAATACATCTGGCTGGTGTTGATTTGCTGCTTCACTACACCGTTCACGCGCGTGGTCAGTTGCAGGTCTGTGTAGTCGATGTCGCTGGCAGGAATGATCCAGGGGCCAATCGGGCCATGACCGTCCAGGCTCTTGCCCTTGAACCATTGCCCGCCATGATCGACCTGCATGTCGCGCGCGGTCGTGTCGTTGATCACGGCATAGCCGAACACATACTGCATCGCGTCGGCTTCCGCGATGTTATAGCCACGCTTGCCAATGATGACCGCCAATTCGCCCTCCCAATCGATCTTCACGGACACCGACGGATCAAAGGGGATGGGGTCAAAGGGACCGTTGATGGTGTGCGTGCCCTTGGTAAAGAACACTGGGTGCTTCGGCAGAGCTGCCTGCTTCGCGGTCAGGCTCTCGCCGAAATGCTCCAGGTAGTTCCACCCGACAGCGTAGACGTTGCGGGCGGGCACCGGGATCGGCGCGAGTAGCCGCACGCGCTCAAGTGACGCATACGGTCGCCCGGAGGCCGCGCATCGACGCGCCTGCGCGATGGCATCGGGCCCGGCGGTTATCAACGAGACCATGCTCGCCGGGTCGAAGGCCAACGTCATACCTAAGTCCCGGGCGGTCGCGCCGAGGTCGATTACCATGCCCTGGGCCGTCACCGCACCAAGGCGAGGCGCTTCTGCGGCAGCATGGCGATAGGTCACCAACCGCAACGCATTGCCAGCCGGTCCTGACCCTGCGGGAACCTTGATTGCTGCGGGAGTCGCGCCTGCTCGAGTGGTTACCGCCGAGCTAAGGGCGAGCCCCGTGCCTATTTTAAGGAGGGTGCGACGCGCTTTGTCCAAGATCGTTCCTTTGAAGTAGTAGACCTGAATAATAGTGCCTGGTAAAGCTGGCAGCGTATGGCTAACGAGGTCCGGCTCCAGCTAGTTCGCCGGTGAAACAAGGTCGAATCCGTTCGCTTTCAACGACGCCTGCACTGCCGGACCGGTGAGATAGGAGAGCAGCTTTTTTGCCACCTCCGGTGACTCACTGTTGGTGCCGATACCCACTGCGTAGGTCGTCTTGAGCTGCAGGTCTTCTGGAATGGGCCCGACGAGCGTGACGCCGTGAACGGGCTTGATCTCGCTGATCTGCCCCAGTCCGAGGGATACTTCGCCCCGCGCCATGGCCTCCATAGCGGTTTGTCCTTCGGCGTAGTACTTGATCTTGGCATCTACCCGGTCACCAATCCCGAGGCGGTCAATCAGTTTGGCGAGATATATGCCCGACGTCGCCCCGGTTGCCGGATTGGCCATGCCGATCGACGGAGCGTCGAGCAAGACATGCGCGAACGCCTGGTCATCCCCGATCCAGGGCGCAGCGGTGCCGGTCTTGACCGCCATGCCAAGTCGCACGCGAGCGAGGTCTCTTTCCGACCCCTCCTGCACCAGATGACGCTCGACCAAATTAGCCAGCGGCATGGGAGGAACAATGACGAGATCGAAAGCCTCCCCCGACACCACCCGATCGTGCACCTGGCCTGCGGTACCATAGATCAAGCGGACATGGTCGCCACTCGCCGCAAAGTATTGCTCGGGCAGTTTCTCAAGAGCACCTTTCAGCGCGGCCGCCGAAAAAACTACCAGATCCGCTGCATGAACCGGCTGAATAACTGCGAGCAGCACGCCGATTAAAAATCCCGCTTTTATTTTCATGAGAACTGTCCTCACGATGAGCCTCATTGAGTACTGTAGACGCCGATGCAACCACCGCACGGACCACCTGTTTTAGGAAGCGGTACAAACACATGTCCATTCACATCGCTCGCGGCAACCGAATGGGCATTACCTCCCGTCGGGATGCTCTGTAAGAGCGTGTTGCTCTTGGCATCGATCACGCCCAGAACCGGACCATTCGGCATCTGCCGGCCGCTAATGTAGTACTGCCCGTTTTTAGCGCTATAAGCCACTTCGTCAGCTGCGCCCATATCGGGAACCGAGGCGACGACCGCCCCGCTATCTCCGTTGACGATCAGCGTAACCGGTTTGAGCGTCGACTTCTTGCCGCCGGCGTTGCAACCGATCACCAGATTCTTTCCCGGCCCGCGTGCCAGCCCGGCAGGTGTGCAGCCGGAAACCTTCATGACATTCGTGACTTCGCCCTTGAGCGGATCGATCATGGCGATTCCGCCCGTTGACTTGTCGCCCTTGATTTCCGGAACCGTCATCAGGAAGATGCCTTTCGGTGCGTAATAGATCGGCTGCTCGATTCCATCGGTCGCGTCATTGAAGACGATCTTTTTGAGGATCTTATGTCCCGGCTTGGTCGAGATCAGCGTCACGAAGGGAGGATCATCCGCATCGTTGGTGACGAGAAAGACATGGTGCTTGGGATCGTACGCCATTTCGTCAGCGCGATTTTTCCCGCCCGTCTTGATCGTTTCGACAATCGTCTGGGACTTGAGGTCGATGACCTTGACCGAGCTATCCCCATCGCCGGCCCAGGCCTCATCGCCAATGACCAGGACGCCATTAGGCCCCGCCGTGTCGTTGTCCTTGTCGAAGCCGACAAAACCGGGCACCTGGCCAACTACCTTCTCTGTCGTTCCGTCAACAATATCAACGGCCTTGTTGCTTCGGTCGGCCAGGTAATACCGATTAGTCTTCTGATCGACATAGCTGATGTCGAACGAATCCAGGGGCGCGCCTGGAACTTGCACTTTGGAGATCATCTTGAGTTCAGCGGCGCCTACATGGCCGGTCAGGACACAAGAAAACAGGCTGCCGAGCAGCGCGAGCGACTTTAGTTTGTATGACATCATCTCGATTCCTTTTGTATTGCTGCCAATGTTTGTTTCAGGCTTAACAGCCGATGTTTTTGCACGAGTGGTGCCTTGCGGAGGTATAGAAAGAACTCACTTCCTTCGCGAGTTGCCTGCAAGGTATTCGTGAATCTCAGGTTCCATTTACCAACGGGATAATTTCTAATACGAGCGTGCCGTCTGAGACACTGCGGCAGTGGCTGTCAAAACACCTGCGGCTTTTGCATGCGTCGTCAGAACTTGTGGGTAATGCCCAAGATAAGAGCGACCTGATTTGGCGTGCTTGAGCTGGATTCGAGGTCACCCACCGAACCGCCAGCAGCGACGACGCTATTGCCGTCTTCGCTGAACGTGGTGCCGTGTGCATGCGAGTAACCGCCGATTGCGTAGACGGTCGTACGCTTGGACAAGGAGTATTCCGTGCCCGCCGCAACGGTGTTGTACGTAGCCGAAGAAGCGCCGCTTGACTTCGTAAAGGTATAGCCGAGGTTCACCACAAGCGCTGGCGTCACCTGGTACTCGAGGGAGGTCGCTCCGGTATTGAAATTTTCAGTACGGTTGAATGCCGCGAAGCTTCCATAGGGCTTCCACTCCGCATTGCTGTAGCGCACGTTAGCGGTAAACGGACCGATAACATACTGAGCCGCAACGTGGGTGATCATCCTTGAGCCTACAAACGCGACACCGCCAAAGAGCGGCGTGACGGAGTTGTTCTGAGTCTGGTCGGCCGTGCCCACGCCACCTGCACCGTCATTCTTGGCGAAGATGTAACCAACGGCCAGTCCCAAGCCACCGTAGGTGTACGACGCAGCAGCCGAGGAAGTTTCCTGCGACGATACGCTGCCCGCCACGCCGCCCAGGCCGTACATCAATTCATACTGCAGGCCGCCATAAGTCGGGCTCGTGTACTTGATCGAATTGTCAACGCGAAAGGTATTGTCGTTGTTGTCGGCGTCGCCCGGGGTCGTAAACGCGGGACCATAACCGTCGGCCGTAAAGGGTTGAACCAGATCAACCGTTGGATCCAGCTGGCGACCGATTGTGATCGTGCCCAGGGTGGTGCTCGACAGGCCTACCCATGCGTTCTTTCCAAACTCGCGGCCACCCTGTCTCAACTTGCCGGTGTTGATGTCAAAGCCGTTTTCCAGGTTGAAAATCGCCTGAAAACCGCCACCCAGGTCCTCCTTGCCCTTGATGCCCCACTGGTTAGTGGTCAGGTCAGCGCCCTGCATCGTAACCAAGGAGGCGTGCCCCACATTGTTGTAGTACGCCAATGCGTTATCAATCTCGCCGTAAAGCGTGACACTGCTTTGGGCCTGGGCGATAGAAGCTGTGGACAGCATGGTCAGGGTAAAACACGAAATTGCGAGACGTCTCATAAAATCTCCAAAATATTATAGGTATAAGAATCCATCAATCCAGTCAGTTAGTAGACCGATTTAATTGGTGAAGAAGTGCCAGCGCAAGATGCTGCGGTTCCTGGTGGAACAGATCAGCCGGCGAAGCGGTTTAAGCGGCGGAAATAAGGGATTCGGCTACGTTGATACGCTCTCACGCGCAGTCACGCAGTCGTGCACGGGCCTCCGTTGTCATCGTAATTGTCATCAACAATTACGCAAGCGGCGTGCCAGTCTGTGCGACTACTAAGCTATTGATTTAAGGTGCATTTGCCGTTTGTTCGTTCGGCCTTATTGCGGAAAACCAGAAAAGCGTCCATTTGATGGCTGGAAATAGGGTCGAGCTCTTCCAGGCCCTGATCCAGACCAGTTCATTTGAACTCCTCGGTACTGATGCCCAGGCGACGCATCTTGTCGTACAGAGTTTTTTTGGGTACACCCAAGCGCTCGCACGCGATAGCCGCGCGGCCCGAACATCCGCGCAACGCCTCTTCGATCAGCTGGCGCTCGAACAGATTAAGTTTGGTCTCAAGCGATGGTTTCTCGATATTGTCGTCGCTGCTGGCTGCGTCGACGCGCGTCGGCATACCTAACGTGAAGCGCTCAGCCACGTTACGTAGTTCCCTTACGTTCCCCCCCCAAGGTCGCGACATCAGGTCGTGCATTTGCGCTGGCGAGATGTCCGGTATCGGCCTGTTGTATTCAGCCGCAGCCCGTACGACAAAGTGCTCGAACAGGAGGGGAATATCCTCCCGGCGTTCCCGCAGCGGAGGAATCTCCAGCACCATGACGCCTAGCCGGTAGTACAAGTCATCGCGAAAGTGGTTTGTTGAAGACAGCGCCAACAGATCCGCCTTGGATCCCGCGACGATCCGGCAGTCCATCTCAAGCAGATCGTTGGAGCCGACACGCTCGAACTTTTTCTCCTGCAGCAAGCGCAACAGTTTTACTTGCAGCGACATCTGCATTGTTTCAATCTCGTCGAGAAACAACGTGCCTCCCCGAGCGTATTCAATTTTTCCGATACGCCGCTTGATCGCGCCGGTGAAGGAACCAGCCTCATGGCCGAACACTTCGCTCTCGAACAATAGCTCGGGAATACCCGCGCAGTTGATCGCTGCGAAATTCTTCGCCTTTCGATGCCCGTAGTCATGCAGTGAACGGGCGACCAATTCCTTGCCCGTTCCTGTTTCGCCGAGAATCAGTGCATTCGCGTCGGCATCGGCAAGTTCCAGGATCATTCGGCGCAGGCGTTCGATCGCTGGAGAACGTCCGAGAATTCTTCCTTCTATATTGTCCCGATGCGCAAGTGCCTGACGAACGGATGCGAGTTCAAGCGTCAGGCGACGCTTTTCGAGCGCGCGCTGCGCTACGTCGACCAGTTGTTCCGACGAGTATGGTTTCTCGACAAAATCATAAGCACCCCGGCGCATCGCGTCGACCGCCATTGGGATATCACCGTGACCGGTCACGAGGATAACCGGCAGCGATGCGTCGGTTCCGACCGTATGCTCTAATAATGCGAGGCCGCTCATGCCGGGCAACCGGAGATCGCTGACCAGAATTCCGGGGAAGCCAAACTCGATATAACGCAGGGCATGTTCGGCCCGCTCGAACGACTGGACCTCCAGCCCGCTCAAACGAAGTGCTTGCATGCCGCCGAGGCGCACCGCCGCGTCATCTTCCACAAATAGCACCTTTAGATTTTTAGACATCGTCTCCTCGCAGTGTGGTCCGTTTTAGCCTGACGGTGAATTCAGTGCCGTCTGGCCTGTTTTGGGCGTCCAGGGTGCCGCCGAACTCGTGGATGATGCCGATCGAAATCGTCAAACCCAATCCCAATCCTTCGCCCTTGTCTTTAGTCGTAAAAAACGGTTCGAACAAGTGACTTCGGACCTCGTCCGATATGCCAGTACCGGTATCGCGCACGCCAATCGAAACGTGATGCGCTTCATCACTGACGATAATTGTCAGCACGCGCGCTCGAGCCGGGCGGTCGATGTCGATTTCGGCCATCGCATCCAGTGCATTACTAATCAGATTGATAAATACCTGCTCAAGCCGGTTGGGTTCCGCGATCGCGTACACACTATCTTCTGGCTCTTCGCGCACTAACTCGACATTGCCGCTGCGAATTCGGGCATCAAGCAGAAAGATGGCGTTGGAGATGGCGGAGCCGATCAGGACCCGTTCGAGGTAAGTGGGCGATTTGCGCGCAAAGCGTTTGAGCTGGCTGGTGATTTTTCCCATGCGCTCGGTCATGTCGCAAATGACCCGCAGGTTTTGCCGCGCCTCGTCGAATTCAAGCCGCTGCATGAACATCAACGCGTTCGACGACAACGTCCGTAGCGCTGCCAAAGGCTGATTCAGTTCATGCGTGATGCTTGCGGACATCTGTCCGAGCGCTGCCATTTTTCCGGCCTGGACCAACTCTTGCAATGTCGATTTGAGTACGGCTTCTGCACGCCGGCGTTCCGAAATCTCAACCTTCAACGTCTTGTTGATTCGATTCAGCGCATCGGTTCGGCGCGCCACCTTGCGTTCAAGTTCCTCATTCATGTGGTGCAGGTTTTCCTTGGCCGCAAGTTCCTGCGCGATGATCCGTCGCCGCTGCAACAGATACAAAATGAAAACCGTCACCAACGTCATCCCCAGCCCGACCCCAAGGGCGACATTCACTGCTGATACTTCGGCCGGCGTGATGTCGGACAGCGTGCTTATCGTCCAGCTTGTGTCAGGTACCGGGCGGCTCAACAGCAAAAAGCGGGATCTTAGAAAAGCCGGGGCGTGCGGGTCCAGATTGGCCTTAGGCGCGAACCTGGCTATATTGGCCGTGTCCCCTGCCGGCTCTTGCATAATCAAGCCGACTGGTTCCAGTGCGCCCGGCGCATCATATTGATGGTTGGCAATGATCGCCGCGCGTGCTTGCGCAGATAAGACGCTGAGTGACTTGAATCTCCAGCGGTCCTGAGTCGATAGAAAAATGACACCGTGAATATCGCTGATCGTTGCCGTATCGCCCGCACGTTGCCAAATTTGCTCGATCTTGCCGAGGTTGATCTTGACGGTCGCGATGCCAACGACCTTTCCGCTGGCGTAGATTCGCTCGGCATAGAAGTACCCAGCCTCCTTGCTTGCGGCCCCTAAGCCGTAGAACGTGCCACTGCCCGTCGAGAGTGCCTTCTGAAAATAAGGTCTGTAGCCGTAGTTAATTCCGACGAAACTGTAAGACTGGTCCCAGTTACTCGACGCCAGCGTATTGCCCAGTACATCCATGATGTACAGAGTATCCGAGTGCGCCCCCCGATTGACCGAGGCTAAATATTGATCGACCCGCCCGGTGAGCGCGGCATCGTTGGGCTCAAGCAACAATCGCACCACTTCGGGATTGAGGTTCACGAGCGACGGCAAGTAGGCATAACGTGCCAATTCGCTCTTTAGTGCAGTGTCGTAGATATCGATGCGATGGACCGCAGCGCGGCGAATAGTCTCGATGCCGAGTTGCTCGGCGTATTCATAAGACCAGTAGATACCCGCAGCAATGAGCAGCACGACTCCGGCATATCTCTTCAACCATCGCTGAGCATGCACGTGCTGGCGGAGCCAGCTGCGCACCGGCCGATCGCGTACTTCCAACCTGGGATTAAGGCCACCGCTTGACATAGGCAGCTCTCGCTAAAGCGGCGACGCAACAATGCGGCCGCCCGGATCGCTCGTTCTCCGGGCGGCCGGCACGGGGTATCGGCCACTTGTTGATATAAGCAATGGCGCGGAGAACCGCCCCGCACGGACACATCTGCCCCACACCGATAAACGCTGCGCCGTTCACCGCGCCAGCGCTCTAACTTGATCAGGCACGGGACTTCACGATGGATGGGTTCTGCGTCGTTGGCGGCGCGTTCGCCATGTGTGCGGGAGACGTTGCCGAATACGGAATGCGCAAGACGCGCGCTGCCGGCATGGTCGTTCACGATGCCAACGCGCCGACCGCGATCCGATGACTGCATTGCCGGTGCCGGCATGATTGAGTGTGAAGGTCAGAACCGCGCCGGACCGGTGGATCGTGGCCGGGTGCGGCAAAGATGCGTTATGCAAGTCGCCTCCTGCTATATAATTATTTTGTAGTTATTGTATACAGCGTATTCACTGAATAACGGAATGTCAATGGCCTCTGCAACGAAAGGCATGCTGGTGGAAGAAACCGTCGAGGTGCCGGACCAGGCGCTCGATGCCATCGGCCGCAAATATCACGCGCGAATGCGCACGGTCGATGCTTCCAGCGACTCGCTCAGCGACGGCGTGGTGGTGCCGGCTCTCCGGGAAGCGATCGTGGAAGGCGTGCTGGCACCAGGAAGTCGGCTCTCGGAGGTGCAGGTGGCGAAGCAGTTGAACGTCAGCCGCACGCCAATGCGAGAAGCGTTCGCGCAACTCGAACGCGAGGGGCTTGTGACGGTTGTGGCGCGGGTAGGCGCATTTGTACGGTCGGTGACGCTGCGCGACGTGACGGAGATCTACACCGTGCGCACGGCGCTCGAGTGCCTTGCCGTGCAACTGTCCGCGCAGAACATCACGGCGCTGGGGCGAGCGCAACTGGAAGATGTGATCGAGGAAATGCGGGCGGGTGTAGTCGCTGAAGACCCCGCTGCTTATGTGGATGCGCTCGACCGTTTTTATTCGATCGTGATGACAATTGCCGACAATCGTACGCTGCAGGCTACGCATGCGAGCCTGATCGGGCCGGTGCGGCGCTTGCGGCGTATAGCAATGTCTCGCGGGGGACGGATGCGCGTGTCGTTTGACCAGGCGGTCAAGATCAAGGACGCAATTGCCGCGGGAGATCAAAGCGTGCAAGACCTGATGCGCGAGCAACTGCGCGGCGCTTGCGCAGCTGCCACCGACGTGTTGAAGGAAACTGCGGGCTAACCCTTCACGAGGCCTTTGGGCTGAAAGCCGAATCTTGCACATTCCGCATAGTCGATGAGAAACAGATGCGCCTTCGGATTGTCTGCCAGATTGCCCAACGTGATGTATTGCTTGTTGCCGGAGAAATCGGCAAAGGCAATCGTCCTTTGAACTATCGTCGCTGGCTGAGCGGCGGATTCAGAACCCGCCCCAGCGCAGGCCGGCGCTGCAGAGCCGGGCCATGTCACAAGTCAAGTGAGGTTGCATTCAACCGTCAAAAGTCTCCGTGGGCAGCTTGCTGGCGGCCCTGAGCCGTCTATGCTCCCAGTCTTTGCATCAGAAATTCCACAAAACTGCGCACGCGCGACGACAGATGCCGGCCGTGCGGATAGAGCAGGATGAACGGTCGCGAACTACCGCCGTACGGGGTGAGCATCTCCTTCAGTGTTCCGTCCGCAATGTCTTTCTCAACAATGAACCGATAGGTCTGGAATACCCCCGCCCCGTGGCGCGCCAAAGTCACGCCGGCAAGCGCATCGCCTGAAGATCCATAACCTCCACGCGTCACGATTTCCACGGACTCGCCATCGCGAATGAACTGCCAGGGTAAGTTGCGGCCAGTACTCGGCAACTCAAACTGGATGCAGTCGTGGTTAATCAAATCCTCCGGCGTTTCCAGTTTGTCAGCTCTCTGCAAATACGCTGGTGATGCCACGACTACCATCTCCGCGTCCTCGATCTTTCGCGCTATCAGACCGGAATCCTGTGGAGCACGACCCCGGATCGCCAGGTCAAAGCCTTCGTCCGCAAAATCAATGTTGCGATTACTGAGGTGCGTTTCGACTGTGACCTCTGGGTAACGCTCACGAAAATCTGCCAATAGGGGAAGGACGCGGTAGTGACCGTATGGCGTTGGCATGCTGATTCGCAGGACGCCAGCCGGGGTTGTCTGTTGCCCTGTCGCTTCCCGCTCCGCGTCAGCAAGCTGGCTCAGTGCCAGCCGACATTGCTCGAAGTACCGCCTTCCCTGGTCCGTCAACCGGATCTGCCGCGTAGTCCGAACAAACAGCCGTACACCAAGGCGTTTTTCAAGCCGCGCCACCGCACGGCTGACCGCGGCAGGCATGACGCTTGCCGCCGTAGCAGCGGCCGTGAAACTTTCCAGCTCGGCTGCCAGGCAGAACAGTTCGATACTGCCCAGAAGGAGGTCTTCAAATTGACGCTGCATAGTCCCTCAATGACATGGGATTCCCGTTCTTCGCAGCGCGATTATCGCTCGACGGCAGACCCCCAGCTATTTCCTGATGGGAAAACATCCCCTGTGATCTCTTGTTGCGCTGAAGTTGCGCTGAAAACCCATAGCCCCGGACGGCTTGAGTCTCCAACGTCGATCTGAAAAAGCCGACCGGCGAACCCGTCAGCCGCGCACCTGATTTGTTCCCGCCACGCAAGACTGTTTGTCCATGACGGGTAATCGAACTTGACGTAAATGCGCCTAGATTAAGCACCTATCGGCACCGCCGGTTTAGTCGGTAAAAGAGCCGAATCAACTTATTGAGGTCTACCATGAGCACATCACAAAAGGTCGTTGTCGTTACAGGTGCGTCGCAAGGCATTGGCGCCGAGGTGGTCAAAGCTTTCCGCGAACGCGGCTACCGCATTGTCGCAACGGCACGAACCATCAAACCGTCGGACGACCCCGACATTCTGACGGTGGTGGGCGATATCGCCGACCCAGCCACCGCTCGCCGCGTGATTTCCGAAGGCGTGGCACGCTTTGGCCGTATCGACACGCTGGTCAACAACGCCGGCATCTTCATCGCGAAGCCCTTTACGAAGTACACCGCTGAAGACTATGCAGCGATTACGGGCGTGAACCTCGCGGGTTTCTTCTACATCACGCAGCTCGCGATCGCTGAAATGGAGAAGAATTCGAGCGGCCACGTGGTCAACATTACGACTAGCCTGGTCGATCACGCGATCAACGGCGTGCCCTCGGTACTGGCATCGCTGACGAAGGGCGGACTAAACGCGGCTACGAAATCCCTCGCAATCGAGTACGCTAAGAGCGGCATTCGCGCGAACGCGGTCTCGCTGGGCATCATCAAGTCGCCGATGCACGCGCCTGAAACCCACGAAGCGCTCGGGGCGCTGCACCCGGTCGGTCATATGGGCGAGATGAGCGATATTGCGGACGCCATCCTCTATCTGGATTCGGCTCCGTTCGTGACGGGTGAAATCCTGCACGTCGATGGAGGCCAGAGTGCCGGTCACTAAGCACTTCCGGGCGCCGCTGGCCGGCGCTCTGTTCGTCAACCACGATGAAGGAAAGTGATATGCCTATCGTCACGATTCAGGTTACCCGGGAAGGTACCCGGCTCGGCAGCGACTCTGTCACAGCGGAAGAAAAGGCCAAGCTCATCAAGGGCGTGAGTCAGCTGCTGCTCGACGTACTGAACAAGCCTCTCGAAGCGACCTTTGTTGTCATCGAAGAGGTGGACACGGAGAACTGGGGCTGGGGTGGACTGCCGGTCGATGTGTATCGCAAGCAGCAAGGCCTGAAATAGGCGGCGCGGATACGCCTATGCCTTTGCGATCGATATCTCCAGATGAACCACGTCGTCGCATGGCGCATCCGTTTTCTGTTATCAGGTCCAGCGCCATCCATTCAACGAAGAAGTGCGTCTTGGCTGCGACGTATCTGCTGATACAGCGTGTGCAGCAATGCGTGTCCGGTACGGTCGGCTGCGGCGCAAGCGCGCTGCACCGGCTTTTCACCGTAGTTCGCCGTGTGACCACAGAACGGACGCTGATAGATCGTGCCGTCCGCGTTGCGGTCGAACGGCATGCCCATGTGTTCGGGTTCGTAGACAGCGCCGGGCGCTTCACGGCACATGAATTCGATCCCTTGGTTGCGCAATGCAGCGATATCAGCCTGTCTTGATCCCCTTGAAATCCTCTCCGTTGATGCGGCTGGAAACGCTGATATTTTCCGCAGGATGTTCGTGCAGGATCACGTTGATGATCTTTGGGTCCGACCCGATCGAATCGTGCGTGACCTGAATGATGCCCCTGATGAGTTGCTCACGACGCTGGTGTGTCAGACCGGTGCTGATATGGCATTCGATGAAAGGCACGATGATTCTCCCACGTGAACGGATTATCCAGGCCGCCCTCGAAGCCGACGTGCACCTTCGAGAACACGCGGCCGTCCTCGAATTTGATCGTCACTCTTGCGTTCAACGCACGCGGATACCGTGCCCTGAATTCTGCATTCGGCCGCACCGTCACCTTCTCGAGCAACGCTTGTGCGTCAGCCTCATTAGTTATCCATATTGAATGCGTTCGCCACCGTCACCTTGGCAGTCGCCTCAAAACGGGCAAATACCTGAGGACCCCACCAACGAATATATATGTCGCGATCACATATACTTTCGGAAATGTGCCGACGCTGAGCGGTGACGCGATAACTCAAACCCGCTCAATCGGATGGCTCGAACGATTACGGTCGTGCCTCGGCGCACTAGTGGGGATCGCGTTTATCGCCGGCCTGATGCACGTTACGCTCGGCGACAGTGGCATGGTCAAGCAAGCGGACCCGATCCTGTCGCTGTACCGGCGGGGCCATGCCGGTGCCAATCAGGCGCGGTGAAACTACCGTCTCACCTTTGATTTCCAGGACATCGATGAAAAACCCCGTTCGCGGACTAACCAAAGCTGCTTTCGAGCAACTGTCTGAGTTTCGCTATCAGATGCGGCGTTTCGAGCGCTTTTCGGAAAAGGCCGCGCAGAGCGAGGGCATTACACCCTTGCAATACCTGCTGCTATTGCATATCAAGGGCTACCCGGATCGCGAGTGGGCGACTGTCGGCGAACTCGCAGAGCGACTGCAGGCGCAGCATCACGGCGTGGTTGCACTCATCACGAGATGCGAGGCGTTGAATCTCGTGCGAAGACAGCCCGGCGAGATTGACCGGCGAGAGGTTCATATCCACCTTGAACCCGCCGGCGAGGCGCTTTTGTCGCGGCTCGCGCAGATACATCGCGCTGAGCTGAAGTCGCTGCGTGGTGCGTTCAGCGTCCCCCAAATCGATTCCGACTAGCCGGTCGGACAACCTGCGAGAAAAAGCTATAGCGTCATGATTTTTTACCTTCATGTACTTTCGCTCGAGTACCCGCAGGCGCGTTCTTCTTCAATTTGAACTGATTGTATTCAATAGCGGCACGGACGAGATTTTTCAGAGCACGCTCATTAATCTTGTCGCCCTCGAAATAATCGATCGCTCGTCTTGCGTTACCTTCGAGGCCCGCGTTGAACAGCTTGTCAGGATCTGCGAGGCTTGCCCCGTGGGCAAAAGTAAGCTTCACCTTCCCTTTGTGTGCGTTGGCGACCGCGATCATTCCGTCTCGAGACCACACCGGGCTTCCCATCCACTTCCATTCCTCGGTTATCTCCCCGTCGGCCGCAAGGATGCTCTTGCGGATGCTGGCAAACGTTTTGCCACGCCAGTCTGTGATTTCTGCGATCAACTGGTCAATACGTTCCGATGGATTCATTGGATCTTTATGCCTCGAATTCTGGTCCGCTCACGCGACCACCATAGTAATGGTGCGACTACATTATTAAATGAAACGCAAGCAGCAAGAAGCCGTAGACAGCCTGGCCGTTGTAATCGCTACTCATACCTGAAATGAAGACACCGTTCCAGTCGTGAGTATCGCCATCCGCGGCTAGCGCAACACACGCGTCTTTGCCCGGCTTCTGCCTGCCGGTTATCGCCGCAGTTGACCCATTTTAACGTTTGCGTACTCGCCGCAGATGATCGCAGCGTCACGTCTTGGCAGAAGCGTTGTATGCCCATCCCTGCCCCGCGTTTTCCGCGCGAAAACGATTTCCCTGCAGCCCCCGGGTTTTGCGGGGACCAACAAACCCTGAGTAGAGCGAACATGACTAAAGAGTTCCGAAGAAAGGTCGTTATCTGATCTACAGACCATAGAAATTGGCGAAACGCTTGCGTGTCCGACAAACAAAAAACGGCGCCAAGCGAAAACTCTTCGGGGGCTACATTGAACCAGGAAAACTCATCAAGACTGCGGGCATTTGCCCCGGGTGAGGTCATCTACTCGGAAGGGTATGTTGGAACCTCCGCGATCTATGTGATTGCAGAGGGCAAAGTCGAGATTTCGACCAAATGCGACGAAAGACGTGTCGTCCTCGCGACCCTTGGAAAGGGAGAGTGCTTCGGAGAATCGGCGTTGCTGCCGTCCGAGCCACGCGGGTCGACGGCGAAGGCGCTTAGCTTTTGCCGACTAAGCGTAATCGACGCAAAGGTCGTGGAAGAAGAACTGGAGCGCGTCTCGCCCCTCCTTCGCCACATGATGCGCACTCTGATTCGCCGGAACAAGAGGAAGGACGAACTCCTGGCGACCTACACAAACGCTGATTTTCTGCCCGGCATAGTCTCCTATGCGCACTTACTTAGCTTGATGTCGGGAACTGAAAGCCGAGAAGTGCAGAGCCGCCGGTCTCAATCGGATGAAGTTGCAATTCCTCTTGCTGAGGTGTGCAAGCGGTGCCAGGCGGTAGCCGGCCATCCTCGCGTGCATGTCATGGCCATGCTCAAACGTATGGAGAAACTCAACCTCGTCGCGCTCGAGTTCGGTCGCCCGGAGTTTCTCGGCAATGTCCCGGCTCTTGCCGCTGACGACACCTCGGGCCGTCAGGTTGTCACCTTCGATCCTGTGCGGATTATCGAACGTGCTCAACGAGTCGGCGGTCATGATCTTGATATCTCGATCGCCAGCGAGCTGGAATTGATAGAACTGGCTGACCTTGAGGCCCTGATAGGAGTCGAGAGGCAGCTAATACTCGATAAGCTCTCGCGCGCGGAAATCGCCGAAGATATTTTTGCTTTCCGGCGAGCCAAAGTGCTGACGTACATTGAAAACAATGGCGTGGCTTATTTCTCCAAGAAAAAGGTGCGCGCCGCCAGCGAGCTCGAATCGCTTACTGACCTGGATCTCGTTGACGACCGGACGCTATTTGATGCTGTCAGCGCATTCGATACCTACGATCTCGCGAAGCTGCTCTCCTCGGCGACCGACCGCTCTGTATCCGAGCGGCTGCTTTCGGTCATGACAAAGGCCCGGCAGAGTGAAACGTCGTGGATCATGCGGCGTGACCTCGTGATAAATCCGCTCGAGATACAGGACATCGAACAACGATTCATTCAGCTGGTCAAGTCGATAAAAGCCGGGCCGGCAACCGACTCGTCAGCACAGCTTTCTGTTGGAACCTGACTGCCCGGCCCCAGGTCTTGTCCCGCAGATCAGGGGTCAACAAAAATAGTCGCAGCCGTCAAAAGATAAACGAGGAATCGTATGGATATCCTAACGCTGTGCGGAGCGCTTCTCGGCATCGTCGCGATTGTTCTCGGTTTTACTCTGGAAGGCGGCCGGTTCCTGACCCTCTTCCAGATAGAAGCCATCGTCATTGTCCTGGGCGGCACGATCGGCGCCGTGATGGTTCAGAACACGTGGGTAAAGTTCTCGGCAGGGGTCAGGCAACTGAGCATGGTGTTCACCAAGGCCAAGCCGGTAGATCGGGAAAACCTGACCATCTTGCTCGAATGGGGCCATAAAGCAAAAGTGGAAGGGATGCTCGCATTCGAAACCATCGATCCCGAAGGCATTAGTCCCTTTGCCAAGAGGGGACTCGAATTGATCGCCAACGGCGTGCCGACTGCCGTGATCGAGGATGCGTTGCAAAGGGAGCTGGACGCGTACGAGCGCAACCAGATGGCGGCCGCCCGGATATGGCTGCAGGCCGGAGGCTATGCCCCGACGTTCGGCATCCTGGGCGCTGTGCTGGGTTTGGTTCAGGTAACAGGCCATCTCCTGGAGCCTGCTCTGCTTGGCCAGGGTGTCGCGGTTGCTTTCATCACGACGCTTTACGGACTGGCTCTCGCCAATATGCTGTTGCTGCCTATCTACGGGAAAATCAAGGCAAGAATAGATAGCGAATTACGATTTAAAAAATTGTACTTTGACGGCTTGCTCGCCATCTCCCGCAAAGAGTCTCCCCAGTTGATCGAAGCCCGTCTCGTGGCGGATATTACTTAGAGACGGAATGTGATGAGCAGGTACTTTAACGCGCCAATTTTCGTCTAGAGATCATGTCCTCGGCATCTACCAAACCCAATCTCAAGTTCGACGATGACGCCGAGGTACTCTCCGAGCGTTGGCTGATTTCGTACTCGGATCTCGTGACCACCTTGATGGTGCTCTTCATCGCGCTATACGCGATGCAGCTAGCCAAACATCGAGAGCTTGAAACGAAAAATCTCGCTTTGGCACCGGTAGAGAAAAACCTGGGCCATGCAAATACTCATGTACCCCGGACTGCGGCTCTTGACGAACTCCAGGCGTCCAAGAGAGAGCTGATTTCTTCATTAAAAGTTCTGCGCGACAAGCAGGAAATTCTTATGCGCGAGAGCGCGCGCGGTGTCGAGATCGAAATCAACGCGAAGATACTCTTCCGCTCGGGTGAGGCACATCTGATGCAGGATTCAGATGCTGTGCTGAACCAGGTGGCAACTGCGCTAAAGGAACATTCGGCACAACAGATCCTGGTTGAAGGACACACGGATTCCGTGCCGATCTCGACGACAAAATACGAGTCGAACTGGGAGCTTTCGTCTGCACGGGCCGGCTCGCTCGTACGGTTCCTGGTCGATAGAGGTATCGAGCCACACAGACTTACAGCGATCGGCCGCGCGGACAATATTCCGGCTGTCATGGGCGATGACCCACTTGCCCGCGCAGCCAATCGTCGGGTCGTGATCATCGTGCAATACGATTTACCGAATCCCCCTCAGTAAATTCCGGCGGGATATTGTGAGCCCGTTGTGAGTCCGACGATCACTCTTTCATCCCGGCTTCGACTCTTCCAATCAGCCGCTCAACCCAGCTACGGAGTAGCCTGTTCGATGGCACCAGCGGCACCGAATACGCCATGACCCGGTACACGTTGCTGCGCGGTATCTTTGAGATTTTATCCGGGTCCAGCCAATCGTCATTGTTCACAAGAAGCAGTAGCGTCTCCAGCCCGATGAGAATCGGCCATAAACAGGCCAGCCGCAGTCGAACGGAGAACGCGGGAATAGCGAGCGTGTATTCGAGGGCTTCACGGAAGTGATCAAGGGTTCCCTGGACAAGTTCGAACATGAGCGGCCGGGCGCGACGGGAAGCATCCGGTAATAACAGGTCCTGCGGACTCAAGCCGGATCGATCAAGCATCGTGGCGGGAAGGTAGCAGCGCCCTATGCGCAAATCTTTGCCACAGTCCCGCAAAACATTCGTCATCTGCAGCGCTTTTCCGAAACGAATGCCACGCTTCAACATCGTCTCGGGACTGTCCTTAAGTGTTCCCGGCATGTGCGCGTACGTCATCTTGGTCCAGAATTCCCCAACGCATCCCGCGACCATGTACGTGTATTGATCAAGTTCGCCCAATTCCTGAAGCGCGATAATCTGCCCGGAATATTCGTTGGGAAAAGTACGCAGGTCGAATTCCATGCCCTGCGTGAGCGTAGCGACAATCTCGCGTACAGCCTCCTGATCAGACTCGCTCAATTGGGACAACACCGTCAGCGCGGGCCCGAGCGACTCAAGCAAATGCTTTTCGTCGGACTGCGTCTGCTGGCCCGCCACTTCCACCGCAATACGAGCCAGCGCTCCATCGTCCGAAGCGCCGTTGACCTGACTGCGAAGCGACAAGAGCAGATCCAGCCGCTGCTCCGGCGGGATCAGCGAAGTATCCGCGATCGTGTCCGCCGCGCGTGCCAGGAGGTACCCGAGGCCAATAGGATCGCGCATCCCGGCAGGCAGTATGCGCAGGGTGAGGTAGAAGGACCGTGAAACGCCTTTCAGTAGCGGACCTAGAAGGAAGGCTCGAGCAGGATTACGCATGGATCGGATCGGGTCGTGGTTGGACAAATCGGGCGCCGCCGCATTGTATCCGGCAACGTGCTTCCGGTCTGCTGCGTGCGCCCGCTCCTTCCGGCTCAAAGATCCGCCCCTCAATGAGCGCCCTTCCCGTGCCTCACTTCGCGAGAATCGTCGACAAACGCTCCCTCCGACATCCGGAGGCAACGCGGATGATCGTTGAAAACTCACGAAACCACTGCAATCCGTCCCATCGGGCTTATGTTCTGCTCGCTCGGCGGGACGGCTGTGATTTTGCTTGCCGGCTTACTACGGCTTGCGGGGCAAAGCGACGCCGGCGCCGCTACGGCTGGTTGCCGGCGACTCGAACACCCCGTGAGTGGGTCCGTAGCTAGGACGCGCATTGACGTCTGCTGGAGAACTATTATTCTTCGCCACGCCGCCCGAAGACGGCGCGTTCAGCGCTTGCGTTTCCAGTAGTTTTTTACTCCGGTCGTTCAGCGCAGCATTGCCCGTTTCGAGTAAGCAACAGCAGCATATGAACCCAAGGATAAGTTTCCGTTTGGTCATGAGCGCCTCCTCTTCACGTACGCACGGCCACGGGAACTCCAACGTGTCGGTTGAACCGGCGACCTGGCGATTTAACGCTGCCCGTGGCTTGTCCAACGACGCGTGACCCGGAACGAGGGAAGCATGATCGACTAATCAACAACTCGTCCGCGGTGTCATCGTCGATTCGATTATCGTGCGCCTTTGTGAACTGCATAACAAGATGGTCCAGGGTTGAGTTCGGCTTATCGCCCCCGGTAGCGAAATCCCGATTCGATGTGTTCTTTTGGCGCACTGCAAGATCGCATGGCACTACACCCTGGAACGGCGATTGCCTCCTCAAACTGTCTCTGGAATTGAGGATCGGCGCGTACTGGCGCGGCACACATGAGCGATGGTGGGGATCAAATCCGCACGTCTGGCAATTTCGCCTGGGAGAGTTAGCTGCCCACTCGTTCGCCATGGGCACTCCTTACCCCTTACTCCCTCTCGGACTTTTTCTACCCTTTTTTATCCATTTCTTACGTGACCATTGACAGCTTTGAATCGTTCGCTAAAATAGCACCCTTAGTTGCATCCCTTGGCCCAGGTGGCGGAATTGGTAGACGCACATGGTTCAGGTCCATGCGCCGCAAGGTGTGGAGGTTCGAGTCCTCTCTTGGGCACCAACACGTAGTCCGGAGCAATCCGAAGATGTCCGAGAAACCCCGTAAAGCCTTGTGCCTACGGGGTTTTTTGTCTTTTGAGTTCCGATGAGATCCAGTAACATCCGGCTTTTTTACGTATACTGGTGCGTATACCAGTCTCGGGGGCAACGTCATGCCCAGATACGTCGAACCGAAGTCGGAATTGGTGTTTCGCAATGCCAAAACAGGGCCGAAGCCCTACCTCCTATCGGATGGCCAAGGTCTTTCCCTTCGCATACGTCCGAGCGGCGCAAAGACCTGGCTACTCCGATATCGCCGTCCTGGCACTGGAAAAGAAAACTTCCTGAGCCTCGGCCCCTACCCCGACGTTAGTTTGATCGAAGCACGGCGTCGCGCCGCCGCTGCTCGCGATCTCGTACGCGAGGGCACCGATCCGGTCGAACAACGACGTGCCGATGTTTCCGCGCGAAAGCGCGCTGCCGACGGGGCCTTCCATCTCGTCGCCAAGGCATGGCTTGAATTCAAGCGCAAAGAGTGGGCAGATGAAACCTACCGCAAGGCCGAATTTGTCCTGCGCGAGTATCTGACACCGGCGCTACGCAACAAGTCGATCTCGACGTTGTCCACCGCGCAGGTCAAACCCATTCTCGAGACGATCGCGGCGAAAGCGCCCAACCTTGCATCGAAGGCACGTCAGTACGTTGGCGGTATCGTCAGTTACGCCATCCACAATGACCTGCGCGAAGACGGACTACCGCTGGCGCTGCGTGGCGTCCTTCCGCGACACAAAAAAGGTCATATCCCCGCGATCACAAAACCCGCCGACATCGGCCCGCTCGTGAAGGCTATCAACGCTTACTCGTCCCCTATCACTCGCGCTGCGCTGAAGCTCGCGATGCTGACCGGGTTGCGACCCGGCGTCATCGCATCGGCCCCTCGCAGCGAAATTGATCTCGACGCAGCCGAATGGCATATTCCCGGTGAACGCATGAAGATGCAGCATGACCACATCGTTCCACTTCCCCGACAAGCACTGCTTGTTCTGAACGAACTCAAAACAATAACGGGCGACAGTGCCTATGTTTTTCCGTCTCCAGCCAGACAGAAAACTCCGCATCTGCACCGCGACGCTCTTAGCAAGGCGCTGCGCGATATGGGGTTTCAGGGCAAACACGCGACCCACGGCTTTCGGGGAATGCTGCGCACCGTCGGCCGCGAGCGGCTGGGCATAGATATCGACGTGCTTGAAGCGCAGTTGGCCCACGCGAAGCGAGGCGACGTGCAAAAGGCCTATGACCGTACGACCTTCGATGACGACCGCCGTCGAGTCATGCAGGAGTGGGCTGATTACGTCGACAACTGTGTAGGGGGCAAAAAGTGACGAGACGCCTCACTGACTGCGAAACAAAGATGGTTGTATGAGAAAATCGGCGCGGCTCTTGTCTACGATCCACTGGGGCACCCGTCCCCGTCCGCTCCAGATGGCCCCAGTGGCCGGGTCGCGGTATTTCGCGTTGGCTGCTGGGGGGACCATAGGGGCCTGAGCTTTGGTACCCATTAGCTCCTGCAGGGTAATTTTGTATTCCCTCATTTTCGCGACGATCTCGCGCAGCGTGCGCTCTGCTTCCTGCTGACGGGCTTGCTCCAACTCCTGTTGGAGCGTTTCGCGCCGTGCCAGTAGCTCGTTCAAACTAGGCATTACCGTTTCCATATCATTCGAAATAAATTAGATCGAGTTTGACATCGACAAGGATCGCCTGACCACCGAATGTTAACCGCTAATGCGCGGACTTGATAGCAGTTGCGAAGGAGACTGGTGCGAGTGACCCGCGCCGTGGCAGCCCACCGCCCCATCTACTACCTAGGGACTGTCATCGATCTGATTTGGGGCTCCGCGGCAAGTCTACATGCTCCCTTAGAAGATTGAAGCTCTACCAATCTCCAACTGCCCGCTCCGGGCTGCAAGCGCGCGCCAATAGTCGCGGACGGGCTAGCAACGATACTGATATCTGTGTTCTGCACTCTGCCTAAGTATGCTATGTGCCTGTGCCCGTGGAATACGACTGTCGGCTCTCGTCGCTTCGAAAGCATCTCTACAAGCTGGACCGCATTTTGGAACACTAGGAATGCATTCTGCACACGAGACGCCCACTTTTTCGCGTACGGCATTGCTATGTGATGGTGTATGGCGAATACGAAGCTGTCGCATAGGGGCGCCATTTGTGCCATCAACTCATTGCATGCATTAATTGTCTCGGCAGGAACCGCGCCGATTGCGTTGGTAATGTTAATTGACGCCGGTTTGACCGTATCCAGGATTACGACACCAACCCGGTTGCCTTCGATGACGGCGACCATTGGAAACATTTCATCCCAGATCGTCGTCATTGGCCGCCGCGCAAGTTGATTATCGGAGACGTGCGCTTCAACTGCATTGCGTTGGCGGTCAACGTATTCGCTCAACTTCATAAGCCGCTTTGTCTGACGGTCGACCAGATACGTTCTTTCGCCCATTACCTCTGCCATTGCACACATTGCACGGATCTGGCGCATTCGTCGTCCAAAACTGTCGAGTCGCTCAGCTCGGGTAGGCCAACGACCCTGCTGCATATTCAGGTCGTGATTGCCAGGAACAAGAATCATCTTATTCTTTAGGTTAGCTGGGGCGGAGTCAAGGAATCGGGTCCAGCTCCTGCATGTCCCGCTGTCTGTTATGTCGCCCGTCAACAAAACGGCGGCACAGTCCTTCGCGTCCTGCTCCAACGCCGCCATCAGGCTCGAGACAAGACCGTCGGAAATGCATCCCGAACCTTCAGTCAGGGGCACATCGCTGCTGTCGGTTATATGTAGATCAGACGCGTGCAGTATGCGTACAGTTTGGGACGTATTTGTCGCAACTATTGAAGGCGCGACAGCTTCGTCGCACTCAGGCTTCGCAAACACCATGCGCCATTTTGACGAAAAACCGAACCTGATCGTTAACGCCGTAACTATGGTGCCGGTCACCAGTCCCGCTACAAATTTGAACATTTGCGGAGTTGCGAATTGGGTTAGCGCGCTCGATACATCCAAATTGGCTGGTAGTCGGGGTACTTGGCCGGCCGTCCACCGAAAACAGGCTAGTGTGGCCGCCGTCACAACGAAAACCATTGCCCACCCGAACACCTTGCGGAGAAACCAAAACTTCGCTGGAAGACAGGTGTGACATAAGGAATGTGCAGACACGACCATTCGCCCGACGACATCTTCGAACTGAGTCCAAAAATGACTGACTACCTCGGGAATTTTCGGCCAAGCCGCTGAGATGGTAACGAACATCGCTGCAAAGACGGCGACCATGGCCCAATCCATTGAACCAAGTGGTACACCTCGATGGGTTGCCGAGGCGCCAATCGCCGCGACGAGCGATGCACCGTACATCGCCGTACATACCAGATAGATATATACGCTGGCGGCAAATCCAGATATTTGAATGAAACGACTGGCCAAGCCTGCATATTCTCGTCGCCCATGCGACGAGGTTTTCTCAAGCAATTCTCGATATTCGCTTTTCATTCGTTAAACTGGCCACAGCCAGCTACCCCGTTAGTCTTCGGTTTGATTGCATCCACGATGCCTTTGTGGACGCGAAAGATAGTCGTTATAAGGCGAAAATCGTTGAAGTCATTTGCATACACGCGCGAGTCGACACACCGGGCTCAAGGGAATATGTAATCTACCGATCTCGGTCAATGCCTTCTTCGACTACGTGGCGATACCTTGCGCGACTTGGCTGATCCGATCGGAAGGCGAATCGAGACGCCACAGCTGTTTCATGCGCCGTGCAGAATCAATTTAGAGGGTGTGATCGCGCCTTTGCGCGTCGTCCATACTAGAAAACGCGGACTGTACCAGTCGTGTGTTGAATAAGGAAACCGCCCAGAAGCTCACCAGTGTACTGATGTACCTTCCAAGCCCATTTCCTATTGCTTCCTCCGCCGATCAACATCAGAGGCCGTGCAAGCGCGGCGTCAGAATACCTTGCGATACCACGCAATGTCCTGCGATCCAGCCAGCTCATCACAGGGGTACCGTCCGGATGAGTGTGCCAGTCCCCGAGGTAGACCGAACGTGCAGATGTCATTTCAAATATCTCGTCCAGCGCGCGACACTGCCATTCGTGGTCGGGCCCGAATCGGTTCCGCTCGTGAATCGCTTCTGGTCCTGGGCCCACAACATACTGAACGACGGGCTCACCGTTGTTAGCAAAGTACCCTACCAACACACCACCGGTTTCAAGGGGATATGTGCGCTCGGCTTCATCAACGAGGTAATTGAATGCCCCCTCGCCTATCCACAATTTATTCATACCACCGTGCACGCCGGGCAATCCGATCTGCCCGCCAACGTATAAGTGTCCCATTGCGGAGCCAGCGAGAAACCGTCGCGACGCAGATCGGTAACAGCAACGTCCCACGCAAAATCTGGATAGCTGTTTTCAGCCTCGGATGTCAGCGTCGCGACTGCAAGCCGTCCCGCGAGCAGCGCTACGGTATCGCTATCTATTCCCGCACCGATGAAAGTGGGTTGAGCACATCCTCCGGGCTGAATTTCTTCCGTGCCAGCGTCTGCCGGAAGTCTGATCGTCCCGTCATCAAGGCCACGGAGGAAGCAATGCCAGCAGCCCGCCGTCTTGTGTGGCCGTATGCGCCCGACAATTCCTCCAGCTGCGCCATGAGTGGTCGTCAGCCACACGTACGGTTTATGTAGCTCCTGAGCAAGGTCGGCCAGAAAGTGACTGACGCGATGACTCGCGGTGGCATCGATGATGACGTCGGCCTCGACGCACAATGACCTTAAGGCGTCGTATTCCGAGGAACCAACTGAGCCCGGGGTGCGGGCGCCGCCAATCCTGCAGTTGAAGCCTTTCACTTCGGTGTACGGATACTCGTGAGCAATATGTGATACCAACGCAGTTATCTTCTGCAGTCCGGCGTACTGCCATCCCAGCGCCCATCTGACAGTATTACCTATCTGAAGATTATCGCTGTCCACCAGACACAGACGACCAACGCCAGCACGAGCCAAGTGCATACTAACTGGCGAGCCCAAACTACCAACACCTACGACCAGTGCTGACTTTTTCCTTAACGGCATCAAAAAGGGGGCCCGGCTGAGCCATGCTTTTTGGCCGCCCCAGTCTGCTCTGACCAGCTCCAGATTGAACATCGCATCGCGAGCGCGCTTTGCTTCGCGTTCCACTCGTATCGAAAGAAATACCCAATCGTCAGCATTGCTACGCCACGACACCTCATCCGGATATACGAACCCAGCAGCGAAAACTTCGCCGCGCCTAGCCGCCTGTATCGTTCGCGCGAACATCGGAACTGCGGACTGAATTAGGCGAAAAAACTCATTCGGTGCATTATCCGGATCGCTCAATTTAGGCCGCTGATCCAGCCGTAGCCAAAAGCCAGTGACGCGACGGCTAAAGACAGGCACCTTTGTTCCGAAGCGGAGAAGTGGTTTGCTCTGCAAGTCCGTGATCGTTTCGATCACGCCATTCAGGAATGCTCGGCCAGAAAATTGAGGTGGGACTGGACGGGCCAATACGCTCAGGCGGCCAGCCCGAACTTCCTGCGCCGGCGTTTCGTCCGGCACGATAAGCGCGCACTCCGGACTGTACGGCAGGAACGAACTGAGGGGTTCGCCGACATGATCCTCCGCGCACGCAACGGTCTCCGACACGGCGTGCTCATGATTGACACTTAGGATTAAGGGAAGCTGCTCGCTCAGCAGCGTCGCCAAAGTGTCATGTCCGGGACGCCAGTCTTCGCCCTCTCGTGCTAGTAAACAAAGATTTTTACCGACCGGGTGCTGATGGCGATCGAACAAAAGATTGTCCGAAGTGACCATCGGCACGAAATAAGGAAAAGTATCAGGGTAGACCGCATTGATGCCAAGCGTGCTTTCCCCCTGTAAAATTTCCACACGCACCACCAATTGGCCTGCGGCCATAGCCGCCTGATCATACGACCAGGCGTAGCCAAGCGCGTCCAGCGCAACTATCTCCCTTTGCCATTCACCCGGGTAACGGTCCCACCAAGCCGTCATGATTAGCCTACCGGACGATGACCGGGGGGCTTCGGCGCGCCGGAGCCAGGATTGGGACGGCCACCCGACGACCCGGGCGGCGGCGGCTGTTGGCCGTGCTCATGCTCGTGATGGCCGTGTTCACGTTCGTGATGCTCATGACCACGATGTTGCTCGTGGTTATGGTGCTTTTCGCGCTCGTGCTTGTCGCGCTTTTCGTGACGTTCGTTCATTGAGATTGTTCCCCAAAAAAAGATCTCCCACAGCACTGACGCCGGGCGCCCTCGCTGATCGACCGCCTCTGCGACCAATGAAGCAATTCTACAGCTGAATCGTAAAAATTAAAATACTTTTTATTACCACATATTTTTTCTTATAGCATATTTTTGATCTTCATCTACAATAGGGCGATCAAATGGAGCCCAAAATGAACCTTCCGCGAGACATACAGCGCGAACGCCTTTACTACATCGAATTTCTGGCCCTTTTTGCGGGGCAAGTCAGCCGGAAGGATTTAACAGGCAGATTTGGGATCAGCGAGCCTGCGGCGACCAAGGACTTGTCGCTGTACAGCGAACTTGCCCCGTCGATGCTCCGATACGATCTGCGACGCAAGTGCTACGTATTTGATGGAGGGAAACCGTATTTCAAACACAACGTCGAGCAGGCACTACATGCACTTGCGGGAATCGGTGCGGTCGACTATGACCCGTCAAGGACTAAGCGCCTCCCCGGATGGGTAAGCTCGAGCATCAGACGAGAGCTCGCTCTCGATCTGGTTTCAACGCTTACCCGGTCCATTGAACAACATCAATACGTCATCGCGGAGTACACATCGCTATCGAGCGGCTCCCGAAAGCGGAAGTTGTCGCCTTTAGCAGTGGTGAACGACGGCCTTCGTTGGCACATCCGCTGCTTCGATCACGACCGCAAGGAATTTCTCGACTATGCGTTGACCCGATTCGAGAGCGCGGAGGTCGGCGGCGCTTCGGACATTGGCTTGGCAGACGACAAGGAGTGGAGCACCGAAGTCACCTTGAAACTCGTGCCTCATCCCAAAGCCGATCATCCGGAGGCGACCTGCGTCGACTTCGATATGCTAGACGGCGCGAAGCTCGTCACGCTGAATGCGTGCTTGGTTGGATATTTCCTTCGCCACTGGCACGTTGATTATTCAGTCGATGCTTCCGGAAGTCCGCGTGCTCAGCAACTTTTCCTAGCCAATCGCATCGAGCTTCAACGAAGCGGCGTGCCAAGTTGGGCTCTGAAGATAGATTGAAGTTGCCCGTCCAGAAAGTAAGCATCTTCGCAAAACCCTTGTGCCGTCCCGCCGCTGTCCGTCGGTCGCCCGACGGTGACGACGCGTGTTCGCCGAGGCCTTTATTAGTCAGCCTCAGGATGCTTTTCATATGGCTTTAGATCCAGCACTGTACGGGAGGGCACACGGTCCAAAACAGGAATGCCGGTCATCACCAACCGCGGACCGTCTGGCTCATACGTTAGCCCTTCAGGCAGGCAGTCACTAGCGACTCGCGGACTTTGTTCCGCCAGCCGCACGTAGTGTTGTTTGGTCCAGCTCAAAACGGCCTGGTGGAGAGGCTTGACAGACCTTTCTGAGATAGAGTTATCGTGCTGTAGCCCCATGACGTTGAGGTGGATAGCGTCAACCAGAACGTCCGGTTTACCGACAAATGGAATGAACGCCCCCACCTATCGGACGTTAGGATCTGAAAAGTGGAC
>NZ_JALPRJ010000065.1 GCF_030464885.1 Caballeronia sp. SEWSISQ10-4 2
ACACTAACTCGCCCGTGGTTGGAAAGCGCTTTCTTTGCTTCGTTTCTTTGTCGCTGTGGACAAAGAAAATGACGGCCGCCACGCACGGTGGCTAATAGTGATAAAAAATACAGCTCACTCACGCAGACCACTAAGGCCGAAAGCACCAACCCGGCATTGACTCTGACCAGCACGCTGCGAGCACGGTCCAAAACCCCGAGCGCGAGCGCCCCCCGCCCGAGTGCGAACGAAAACCCCCTTCAAACCCCGTATAATCGACAATCCCATTTTGGCACCCGGCCTCGCGCGCAGCGACAGAACCCAGAACCCACAAGTTATGCCCAAGCGCCGCCGCCGTACAAAACAGCAGACCCGCACGCCATGAAAGCCGCCGACATCCGCGAGAAATTCCTCAAGTTCTTTGAATCGAAGGGCCACACGATCGTCCGCTCGTCCAGCCTTGTGCCCGGCAACGATCCCACGCTGCTGTTCACGAACTCCGGCATGGTCCAGTTCAAGGACGTATTCCTCGGCACGGAGAGCCGTCCGTATTCGCGCGCCACGACCTCGCAGCGCAGCGTGCGCGCCGGCGGCAAGCACAATGACCTCGAAAACGTCGGCTACACAGCCCGCCATCACACGTTCTTCGAAATGCTCGGCAACTTCTCGTTCGGCGACTATTTCAAGCGCGACGCGATCCACTATTGCTGGGAACTGCTGACCAAAGTCTATGGACTGCCGCCGGAAAAGCTCACGGTCACCGTCTATGAGGAAGACGACGAAGCGTTCGGCATTTGGGAAAACGAAATCGGTGTGCCCAAAGAACGGATCATCCGTATCGGCGACAACAAGGGCGCACGCTACGCATCGGATAACTTCTGGACCATGGGCGACACCGGCCCGTGCGGCCCGTGCTCGGAAGTGTTCTACGACCACGGCCCGGAAGTGTGGGGCGGCCCGCCGGGATCTCCCGAAGAAGACGGCGACCGCTTCATCGAGATCTGGAATCTCGTGTTCATGCAGTTCAATCGCGACGCCCAGGGCAACATGACGAAGCTGCCGAAGCAGAGCGTCGATACGGGCATGGGCCTCGAGCGCCTCGCCGCCGTGCTCCAGCATGTGCACAGCAACTATGAAATCGACCTGTTCCAGGCGCTGATCAAGGCTGCAGCCCGCGAAACCGGCACGCCGGATCTCACGAACAATTCACTGAAGGTGATCGCGGATCATATTCGCGCCTGCTCGTTCCTGATCGTCGACGGCGTGATTCCCGGCAACGAAGGCCGCGGTTATGTGCTGCGCCGGATCGTGCGCCGCGCGATCCGCCACGGTTACAAACTCGGGCGCAAGAGCGCGTTTTTCCATAAGCTCGTGGCCGATCTGGTCGAGGAAATGGGCGCGGCCTACCCGGAACTCAAGGACGCGCAAACACGCGTGACGGACGTTCTGCGGCAGGAAGAAGAGCGTTTCTTCGAGACGATCGAACATGGCATGTCGATGCTCGAAACGGCACTGGCGGAGCTCGACGCCAAGGGCTCGAAGCAGCTGGACGGCGAACTCGCGTTCAAGCTGCATGACACCTTCGGCTTCCCGCTCGATCTGACGGCGGATGTATGTCGCGAGCGCGGCATCACGGTTGACGAAACCGCCTTTGACGAAGCCATGGCGCGTCAACGCGAACAGGCTCGCTCGGCCGGCAAGTTCAAGTCGGCACAAGGCCTCGACTACGCCGGCGCAAAAACGACGTTCCACGGCTACGAGAACGAAATCTTCGACGACGCCAAGGTCATCGCTGTGTACGTTGACGGCGCCTCGGTGAAAGAGGCGCACGTGGGCCAGCAGGCCGTCGTCGTGCTCGATCACACGCCGTTCTACGCCGAATCGGGCGGTCAGGCGGGCGATCACGGCGTACTCGCGAACGCGTTGGTGCGCTTCGCGGTCGTCGATACGCTGAAGGTCCAGTCCGACGTCGTCGGTCATCACGGCACGGTCGAGCAAGGCACGCTGAAAGTGGGAGACGTGATGAAGGCGGAAATCGATACGGCTCGCCGTCTTCGCACCGCCCGCAACCACTCGGCCACGCACCTGATGCACAAGGCGCTGCGCGAAGTGCTCGGCAGCCATGTGCAGCAAAAGGGTTCGCTCGTCGATCCGGACAAGACCCGCTTCGACTTCGCGCACAACGCGCCAATGACGGACGAGCAGATTCGTCGAGTGGAAGCGATCGTCAACGCCGAAGTGCTGGCAAACGCGCCGGGTATCGTGCGTGTGATGCCGTACGACGAAGCGGTGAAGGGCGGCGCAATGGCGCTGTTCGGCGAAAAATACGGCGACGAAGTGCGCGTGCTCGACCTCGGTTTCTCGCGCGAATTGTGCGGCGGTACGCACGTGCATCGCACGGGCGATATCGGTTTGTTCAAGATCGTGATGGAAGGC
Source organism: Caballeronia sp. SEWSISQ10-4 2 (assembly GCF_030464885.1). Taxonomy (GTDB): domain Bacteria; phylum Pseudomonadota; class Gammaproteobacteria; order Burkholderiales; family Burkholderiaceae; genus Caballeronia. The sequence goes on from NZ_JALPRJ010000065.1 coordinate 2,416, forward strand.
GGCGTGGCGGCAGGGATTCGCCGCGTGGAAGCAATCACCGGCGACAACGCCGTGCGTTTCGTGCAGGAACTCGATGCGCGGATTAACGCGGCGTCGGCGGTACTGAAGGCGCAACCGTCCGAACTCACGCAACGCATCACGCAGGTTCAGGAACACGTGAAGGCGCTGGAAAAGGAGCTCGGCACGCTGAAGTCGAAGCTCGCTTCCAGTCAGGGCGATGAACTGGTGTCGCAGGCTGTCGAGATCGGCGGCGTGTTTGTGCTGGCGGCGCAACTGCCGGGCGCGGATGGCAAGACGTTGCGCGAAACCGTCGATAAATTGAAGGACAAGCTGAAGAACGCAGCGATCGTCCTGGCTGCCGTCGATGGCAACAAGGTGAGCTTGATTGCAGGCGTGACGGCGGAGGCATCGAAGAAGGTGAAAGCCGGAGATCTGGTGAACTTCGTCGCGCAGCAAGTCGGCGGCAAGGGCGGCGGACGGCCCGATATGGCGCAAGCGGGCGGCACCGAACCCGAAAACCTGGCTGCGGCGCTGGCGGGTGTTAATGACTGGGTGAAGGAAAAGCTTTAAGCGTTCAACTTTCGCGCGCATTTGAGCAGTTTGAAAAAGCCCGGTCTGTTTTGACAGAACGGGCTTTTTTTCGGCCGCGGGAGCGGCGGTTTTGACGCATACGTGAATCCGCAAACCGCAAGCCAATCGACAGGTACATGGTTTGCGGTTTTTCGGTCAGTGCGGGGCACGAAGCCTCGCGCATCGACTACACAAGGAACCTGTCTCATGAATCGAAAACTCGTCACACTCGTCGCTGCTTCATCGATGTTTTTCGCCGCGGGCGCCGTCCATTCCGAAGGATGTCTGAAAGGCGCGGCAGTAGGCGGCGTGGCGGGCCACGTTGCGGGCAAGCACGGTGCTGTGGGCGCGGCCGGCGGTTGCGCGATCGGCCATCACGAAGCGAGCAAGAAGGACAAGAAAGCGCAGCAGGCCGTCGCAGCCAGCCAACCCAGCGGAAAGTAACGCCGGGCAGCCGGCCCGAGGGCAGCGGCGTGGGTCATATTGGCGTCTCCGCGCACTCAAGCGCGACCCGCTAAAATGACGGCCACGTCCACCATTGCCCTGGCCATCCCATCGCATGCAACATTTCGCCTCCGACAACTACGCCGGCATCTGCCCCGAAGCGCTCGCCGCGCTGATCGAAGCCAACAATAGTGGCCACGAGCCGGCCTACGGCGACGATTCCTGGACCCAGGGTGTATGCGACCGCATCCGCGACCTGTTCCAGACCGACTGCGAAGTCTTCTTCGTTTTCAACGGCACAGCGGCCAATTCGCTGGCGCTCGCGTCGCTCTGCCAGTCGTATCACTCGGTGATCTGTCACGAACTCGCGCACATCGAAACCGATGAATGCGGCGGCCCCGAATTTTTTTCTGGCGGTTCGAAATTGCTGACGGCGCCGGGTATCGATGGAAAACTCACGCCGGATGCCATCGAAGCTATCGTCACGCGTCGCGCTGACATTCACTACCCGAAACCCAAGGTTGTCACGCTGACGCAATCCACGGAAGTGGGTACCGTCTACAGCGTTGAAGAAATTCGCGCGATCGCGGCGATCGCAAAACGCCGTCACCTGAAAGTGCATATGGACGGCGCGCGTTTTGCGAACGCGGTGGCCTCGCTGAATGTGCATCCGTCGGAGATCACGTGGCGCGCGGGCGTCGACGTGCTGTGTTTCGGCGGCACGAAAAACGGCCTGCCAGTCGGCGAGGCGGTGATTTTCTTCGATAAAGCGCTGGCCGTCGACTTCGCATATCGGCTGAAACAGGCGGGGCAGCTTGCGTCGAAGATGCGTTTTATCTCGGCGCCCTGGCTCGGCCTGCTCAATAACGATGTCTGGCTGCGCAACGCGCGCCACGCCAACGCAATGGCGCAATTGATGGCTGATCGGCTGGAAGGTATAGAAGGCGTGAAGGTAATGTTCAAGCCGCAGGGCAACGCCGTGTTCGCCGAGCTGCCGCCACAGGTGGCGCAGGCGCTGCGCAACCAGGGCTGGAAGTTTTATCAGTTCATCGGTTCGGGCGGCTGCCGGTTCATGTGCGCGTGGGACACGCTGCCAGAAACGGTGGAACAGTTCACCGCCGAGATCCGCGCACTTTGCGCCGCCCACTGACTTTTCGAGTTCTCGACCTCAGACCATGATCGAATACCAATTCTGTCCGCGCGATGCCAACAAGCTGGTCGAACGTGTCGATGCCAGTCACGAAGGCGGGCGCGTGCGCCTCGCGTGTCCGGACCCGGAATGCGGGTTCGTGCACTGGAACAATCCGCTGCCGGTGGTCGCGGCGATCGTGGAGTACGAGGGCAAGATCCTGCTCGCGCGCAACGCCGCGTGGCAAGAGGGCATGTTCGCGCTGATCACGGGTTTTCTCGAGAACGGCGAGACGCCCGAGGAAGGCATCGCCCGGGAAGTGCTCGAGGAGACGTCGCTCGTCGCGGAATCGGTGGAACTGGTCGGCGTGTACGAATTCATCCGCAAGAACGAGCTGATCATCGCGTATCACGTGAAGGCGAACGGCACGATCGCGCTGTCGCCGGAATTGCTCGAATATCGGCTGGTCGAGCCCGCAAAACTCAGACCGTGGCGTGCAGGAACGGGACATGCCGTGGCGGAATGGATGCGCCGGCGCGGTCTGTCCGTGGAATATGTGGACCGCCCGGGGCAATAACGGCGTAAGGGCATCGTTAGCATGAATTGACGCGGTCCCCGTCGGCCTTCTAACATGCCGGACGCCTTACTCAACCGCGGACACACGTCATGGCCTTCATCTTCTACGTCACCCACATCCACCTCGGTTACGACGCGCTCGGCATGCTCGACAGCGAATGCGCGCGCGTCGGCATCAAGCGGCCGCTGATCATCACGGACAAAGGTGTCCTGGCCGCGGGGCTGGTGTCGCAAACCGTCCAGGCGATGAATCTGGATGCGGGCGCGGTTCCCATCTTCGATGAAACCCCGTCGAACCCGACCGAAGCGATGGTGATGAAAGCCGCCGCGCTCTACAACAGCGAAGGTTGCGATGGCCTGATCGCGGTGGGCGGCGGTTCGTCCATTGATCTGGCGAAGGGCGTGGCGATCATGGCGACCCATCCGGGGACGCTGACCGAGTACGCGACCATTGAAGGCGGCAGCAACAAGATCACCGCTCAGGCCGCGCCGTTGATCGCTGTGCCGACCACATCGGGCACGGGCAGCGAAGTGGCGCGCGGAGCGATCATTATTCTCGACGATGGCCGCAAGCTCGGCTTTCACTCGTGGCATCTGCTGCCCAAGTCGGCTATCTGCGATCCGTCGTTGACGCTGGGCTTGCCGCCCATGCTCACGGCCGCGACCGGCATGGACGCGATCGCGCATTGCATCGAAACGTTTCTCGCGCCGGCGTTCAATCCGCCCGCCGATGGCATCGCGCTCGACGGGCTCGAGCGCGCTTGGGCGCATATCGAACGGGCGACGCACGACGGCCAGGATCGCGATGCGCGCCTGAACATGATGAGCGCGTCGATGCAGGGCGCCATGGCGTTCCAGAAGGGCCTGGGCTGCGTGCATTCGCTGTCGCATCCGCTGGGCGGGCTGGTCATTAACGGCCGGACCGGGCTGCATCACGGCACGCTGAACGCGGTCGTTTTGCCCGCCGTGCTGCGCTTCAACGAAAGCGCGCCGAGCGTGGTGGCCGACAAGCGTTTTGCACGCATGCGCCGCGTGATGAATCTTGCCGGCGATGCCGATATTGCCCAAGCCGTCCACGACATGACCGAGCGTCTCGGCCTGCCGACGCGTCTTTCGCAAATGGGCGTGGAGGAAAGCATGTTCGACAAGGTGATCAAGGGCGCGCTCGCCGATCATTGCCACAAGACCAATCCGCGCGAGGCGAGTGCGGACGATTATCGGCGGATGCTGCAGGAGTCGTTCTGATCCATGAGCAAGCCGGTTCCCACGACGCGCGCGGATTATCCGCATTTTCTGTCGATCAATACGCGCTGGTCCGATAACGATCTCTACGGCCACGTGAACAACGTGGTGTATTACAGCTACTTCGATACCGTGGTGAACGAGTATCTGATCCGGCACGGCGCGCTCGATCTGGAGGCTGGCAGGACGATCGGACTCGTGGTCGAGACGCATTGCAGCTACTTTGCTTCGCTGGCGTTCCCCGAACGTATCGATGCCGGTTTGCGCGTGACGCGGCTCGGTACAACGAGCGTACGTTACGAGGTTGGAATCTTCAGCGCGGGTTCCGAGCAACCGGCCGCGCAAGGGTATTTTGTGCACGTCTACGTGGATCGCGACACGCGTCGTCCGGCTCCTTTGCCGCAAGCGCTGGTTGCGGCGCTCAAGCCGCTCGTTACCGTTGTTACAGGCTAGGTTCACGCAACGTGACCTCGTTCGTTCAGTGGTTCGCGATCAACCTTCTGAATGGAGTGAGCGTGGGGTTGCTGCTGTTCATGCTGTCAGCGGGACTAACGCTGATTTTCAGCATGATGGGCGTGCTCAACTTCGCTCATGCGAGTTTTTATATGCTCGGCGCGTATGTGGGTTACGCGCTCGCGGCGCTTGGGGGTTTCTGGTTTGCGTTGATCGTCGCGCCGCTATTGGTCGGCGCACTGGGTGGCTTGTTCGAGCGCTTGCTGTTGCGCCGGATAGAAGCGCGCGGGGCGCTCGCCGAGCTTTTGCTGACCTTCGGCGCGGCTTATCTGATCGCTGAAGGGGTCAAGTTGGTTTGGGGCCTGGCGCCCCTCAACGCTGTTGTTCCTTCATCGCTCGATGGTCCGTTGTTCACGTTTTATGGCGCTGCTTTTCCTCGCTATCGCGCGTTCATGATGGGTGTGTCGCTGGCGATGTTGCTGGCTTTGTACGTGGTGCTGCGAGTGTCGCGAATCGGACTCGTTGTGCGCGCCGCGCTCACGCATGCGGCAACTGTCGAGACGCTTGGTCACAATGTGCCGCGTGTATTTACGTTGGTGTTTTCAACCGGCGCGGCGCTCGCCGCGCTGGCCGGCGTGATCGGCGCGCCATTGTTCGTGATCGAACCTTCGATGGCCGAGAACATCGGGCCGATCGTGTTTGTCGTCGTGGTCGTGGGTGGGCTCGGGTCGGTGGGCGGGGCGCTCGCGGCATCGCTTCTGATCGGCTGCGTGCAGACGTTTGCGGTCGGGACTACGTTGTCGCTCGGTAGCATCGCCGGTTTTGCGGGCGCTGTGTTGCCACCTGCATGGGCTTCGCTGAGCGTCGCGCAGATCGCACCCGTGCTTCCGTATGCGTTGCTCGTTGCGATGCTCGCGCTGCGGCCTCGTGGACTTTTCGGGCAGCGTGGTGGCGACGATGTTTAAGCCGCGCTTCGCTTATCCTCACGCGCTTGTGTGGCTGCTGCTTGTAGCAGGTCTTGTGTTGCCGCCGCTCTTCACCTCACAAAGCTGGCTGCTCGCTTACCTCGCGCAAACGGCGACGATGATCGTGTTTGCGCTCGCGTTCAATCTGCTGCTCGGCGAGACAGGTTTGCTGTCGTTCGGGCATGCCGTATATGCCGGTCTTGGCGCATTCGCCGCTGCGCAAATCTTCAATCAATACCCCGTGCCGCTGCCCTTACTACCGTTGATCGGCGGTTTAGCTGCGGCGCTGGTGGGAGTGGTCTTCGGCTTCTTTTCAACGCGCCGCGCCGGCACCACATTCGCGATGATCACGCTCGGTATCGGCGAACTGGTGGCAGCGGGCGTGTGGCTCGTGCCGGGTTGGTTCGGGGGCGAGGGCGGCGTTTCCATCGACCGTACGAGTGGCCCCGCAGTTGCAGGCTTGAACTTCGGGCCTGCGATTCAGGCCTATGCCTTGATCGCCGGATGGTGCGTGCTGGCGTGTATCGCCATGTTCGTGTTCTCGCGAACGCCGTTCATGCGTGTGGCGAATGCGGTCCGCGATAACCCCGTGCGTGCCGCTGCTATCGGCTTCGATCCGCGGCGCGTGCGCTTCACGATGGTCATCGTGGCCGCGTTTTTTGCGGGCGTGGCGGGCGGGCTCGGGCTGATCAATGTGGAGCTGGCATCGGCGGAAGGGGTAGGGCTCGCGCGTTCGGGGAGTGTGCTGATTGCCGCTGTGATCGGCGGGACCACGACGTTCTTCGGGCCGGTACTAGGCGCGGTGGTACTCACGTTTTTCAGCGTGGCGGTGGCGAGTGTGTCTTCGGCTTGGGTGGCATACCTCGGGCTGTTTTTTGTATGGGTCGTGGTCGTGGCGCCGAAGGGTTTGGCTGGTCTCATTGCTGCACGATCACGTGATGGTTTCTTGAACATGGCGTTTGCCATGTGCGCTGCCGTTGCATGGACGCTTGCAACTGTCGTCGCTCTGGAACTCGTCTACGCACTCCAATTCGATAGCCACGGCGACCGCCTCGCGCATGTCGCGGGCTTCCTGCTCGATGGCCGGCATGTCGCTCCATGGTGTTTCGCTGTCTTAAGCGCCTTGGCCGCGATTCTGTTCACCCGGCAAGCCCAGCGCGCACGATGAACACTGCGCTCGAACTGAAGCAGATCACGAAGCGTTTCGGTGCGACGGAGATTCTGCGCGGCGTCGATCTGACGATTCGCCAAGGCGAGCGCCATGCGTTGATCGGTCCGAACGGCGCAGGTAAATCGACCTTGTTCGATCTCATCGCGGGGCGTACGCAGCCCACAAGCGGCCACATCGCGTTGAACGGCGTCGACGTTACGGGAGTGCCGGCTCATAGGCTTGGACGCAAGGGCCTTGCGCGCAGCTTCCAGACCACAAGCGTGTTCACCGGTCTCACCGTCCACGATAACGTTCGTTGCGCAGTGCTGGGGTCTCCCGCGGCTACGTGGAAGGATCGATGGGTCCGTTCGGGTGCGATCGACCAGGAGGCGCAGCGAGTGATCGAGGCTATCGGCTTGACGCAGCATCGCGATGAACTCGCCACCAGTCTGAGCTATGCGGAATTGCGCGCTCTCGATCTGGGCCTTGCGCTCGCCACGGGCGCGTCCGTGCTATTGCTCGATGAACCCACCGCCGGCATGAATCGCGCGGAAGCCGCTCGCGCGCTTGCGTTGATTCGCGAGACGACGCAAGGCAGGACATTACTGATCGTGGAGCACGACATGGAAGCGGTTTTCGCGCTCGCCGACCGCATCTCGGTGCTCGTACAAGGCCGCGTAATCGCGACTGGAACGCCCGTTGAAATTGCGGCAAACGCGGCAGTTCGCACGGCCTATCTCGGCGAAACACCATGACGATACTGCTTGAAATCGACAGCTTGAACGCATGGTATGGCGCGAGTCATGTGCTGCATGGGGTGCGTTTGCGCATCGACGAAGGCGAGATCGTTGCGCTGGCGGGACGCAACGGCTCGGGGCGTTCGACGCTCGCGAAGGCGCTGATGGGACTCGTGCACGCGGAAGGCGTAGCGAACTTTCGCGGGGTATCGATGATCGGCAATCGCCCATATGCGATCGCGCGGATGGGCGTCGGGTACGTGCCCGAACAACGCGACGTTTTCCCGACTTTAAGCGTGCGCGAAAACTTGCTGCTCGGCATGAAGCCGGGTGGATCGCGCTTCACCATCAACGACGCGGAGCAGCTTTTTCCCGTGTTGAAAGAACGCGCGGCCGTGAAGGCGGGGATGTTGTCGGGCGGCGAACAGCAGATGCTCGCGCTTGCCCGGACCTTGATGGGCGACCCGTCGTTCGTGATCATCGATGAACCGACCGAAGGGCTCGCGCCGCAAGTCGTGACGCAGGTTGCTGCCTGTCTGAAGGGCTTGCGGGAGCGCGGCGCGGCGATTCTAATGATTGAGCAACGCATGACGATTGCGCGCGATCTGGCCACGCGCATCGCGGTAATGGGCCACGGCGCAATCGTCTTCGATGACACCCCCGAAGCGCTCGCCGCCAACGAGCGCCTGAGAAATGAATGGCTCTCTATCGGGGGATGAACGCTTAAGCCTTGCTATCCCTCTCCACGATCCATTCGTGCTTCGGATCGTTCTTGAAATGCCAGGTCCGTTTGTCGCCGGCCATCACGTTCAGGTAGTAGTTGTCGTAACCATACGGCACTACCACCGGGTGATAACCGCGCGGCACCATGACAACGTCATGATCTTCCACGGCCATGGTTTCATCGAGATCGCGTTCATCGGTATAGACGCGCTGGAACGCAAACCCTTGCGGCGGATTCAACCGATGATAATAAGTCTCCTCAAGCGCGCTCTCCACGGGCACATTGTCCTTGTCGTGCTTGTGCGGGGGGTAGCTGGAAGCGTGGCCGCCGGGCGTCTTCACTTCCACTACCAGCAAGCCCTCGGCGGGTTCGGTCTGCGGAAGAATATCGCAGACGTATCGCGTATTCGCGCCTTTGCCACGGGTTGAGCGTTTCATCTGCGACGGCTCGATCAGCCGCGCCGGATACTTGCCCGTAGCGGGTGCGCTCGCCACGCCAATCTCCGCGTCGCGATCCGCGCGAACGGTCGCGGCGAGCTTGGGCGGCAGATACACGGCGTAGGGGGCGGTGTCTTCGAACACGCTGTCGCGCGAGCCGAGTTTCTCCCATTTGTGTTCGCCCGCTTCTATGCTCACCGTCCCCGACAACACGACGATGCATACTTCGCGCTGCGCTTCATGCACATGCACGATGTCGCCGGTTTCCAGGCGGTAAGCCGCGAACCCCACGTGTTTCCACAAAGCGGTTTCCGGCGTCACGCGCGCGATGGTCTGGCCTTCGCGCGATGCCTTGACTAGCAGGCTCATATTGCCTCCTGAAGCGTTTCTTCAACGAGCGAGCGCAGCGTCTTGTAGCCTTTCTCGGCATACGCATAACTCGTTGCAATGACGGGATCCTGTTCTGCTTCGACCACGAGCCAGCCGCGATAACCCTGCTTCTTCAATTGAGCGATAATCGATGGAAAATCCACCGCGCCGTCGCCGGGAACGGTGAACGCGCCGTTGATCACTGCTTCCAGAAAGCTCCAGTTCCGGTTACGCGCAAGCTTGATGATTTCTGGCCGCACGTCCTTGCAATGCACATGGCAAACGCGTGCAATGTGCTTCTCCAGCACAACCAGCGGATCGCCGCCGGCGAACGTGATGTGGCCGGCGTCGAAGAGCAGGCCGACTGCGTCGTTGGTGAGGCTCATCAGGCGATCGACGTCGGCAGGCGTCTCCACATACGCGCCCATGTGATGGTGATACGCCACACGAACGCCTTTAGAGAGGGTGTATTCAGCGAACGTGTTCAGGCGTTTCGCGTACTCATTCCAGCGGTCATCGGAGAAAAAACGCGGGCGCTGATACAGCGGCCGCGGCGAACCCTGGATCGAGTCCGAGACTTCGCCGTAGACCATCACCGTTGCGCCGTTTTTCGCAAGCAGGTCGAGATGCGGACCTACGGCCGCGATCTCGTCTTCCGCACTGCGTTCGGCGAGCCGCCCGGAGTACCACCCGGAGACGAGCGCAAGGTCATATCCGGCGAGCAGCGTTTTCAACGCTTCCGGTTCGCGCGGGAATTTGTTGCCCAACTCGAAGCCTTCGTAACCAATCTTCTTGCCTTCGGTCAGGGCCAGGCTCAGCGGTGTCTCACCGCCAAGCGAGGGCAGGTCGTCGTTCATCCATGACAGCGGATTGATGCCGATCCGTACATCGAACGTGCTCATCGGTTATTCCTTCGTGCGCTTCGAACGCGCCGTGATTTCGTGTTCATAGGTCGAGCGTGCCGAGCGCACCGCTTCACGCGATGAGACTTCCGGCACTGCGACTTCCCACCACCAGCCGCCTTCTTCGGTCGGACGCGCAGGATCGGTGTCGATGCTGATCAGGTACGAGCGCGTCGATGCACGTGCGCGTTGCATCGCGGCTTCCAGTTCGTCGATGTTCGCTACATGCTCGGCGGTTGCTCCGAGCGAGCGCGCGTGCATCGCAAAGTCGATTGCGGGTGCGCCTTCGGGACCCTGGCGGCAATCTTCGATCATGTTGTTGAATGGAGCGCCGCCGCATGCCTGCTGCAAGCGGTTGATGCAGCCGTATCCGCGGTTGTCGAGCAGAACCACAATCAATTTGGCCCCAAGCATCACCGATGTCGCCAGCTCGCTATTCATCATGAGATAGCTGCCATCGCCGACAATCACGATCACTTCACTGTCCGGCCGCGCGAGTTTCGCACCGAGCCCGCCGGCGACTTCGTAGCCCATGCACGAGTAGCCGTATTCGACGTGATAACCGCCGGGCGTGCTGGTACGCCAGAGCTTTTGCAAGTCCGCGGGCAGCGTTCCGGCTGCACAAACCACCACGTCATGCGCCGCCGATTGCGCGCTCGAACGCTGCACTGCGCCGATTACATCGGCTTCGCGCGGCAACGTGTTGTCGTCCTGAGGCGCGTTCGTCACCTGGCCGACCGTAGCGCGCCAGCTATCCGCGAGTTCGTGCGCGCGTGCGGTCCACGGTGGCGATGCTCGCCAGTCGCCGAGCGCCGCACTCAATGCATCGAGGGCAAGACGTGCGTCAGCTTCTACCGATAAAGCTCCTTGTTTCAGGGCATCAAATGCATTTGCATTGATGCCGATGAGCTTCGCCTGCGTGAACAGCGTATTCGATCCGGTCGTGAAATCCTGTAGCCGTGTGCCAACGGCGAGCACGCAATCGGCGTCGTGGGCGAGTGCGTTGGCAGCGTCCGATCCCGTCACGCCGATGCCGCCCAGATTCAGTGGATGGTCCCACGCGAGCGCGCTTTTTCCCGCCTGTGTTTCAGCTACGGGAATGCCGTGGCGCTCGGCAAAGGAACGCAATGCATCGGCCGCGAGGCCGTAGAGCACGCCGCCGCCGGACACGAGCAGGGGCTTTTTAGCCGCGCGCAAGGCAGCCGTAGCCCGTGCGATTTCTTCATCGACAGGCGAGGGCGTATGGAACGGCACCACGCGCGGTTCGAAGAACGACGCGGGATAGTCGTATGCCATCGCTTGCACGTCTTGCGGCAGCGCGAGCGTGACGGGCCCGCACAACGCGGCGTCCGTCAGCACGCGCATTGCACGCGGCAACGCGGTGAGCAATTGCGCCGGATGCACGATCCGGTCGAAGTAACGCGAGACGGGCTTCAGCGCGTCGTTCGCGGAAATACCGCCATCGCCGAAATCTTCTACTTGCTGCAAGACCGGATCGGGCGCGCGGGACACGAACACATCGCCCGGCAGCAACAACACCGGCAAGCGGTTCACGTGCGCCAGGGCTGCCGCCGTGACCAGGTTCGTCGCACCCGGACCGATGGACGTCGTCACCGCCATCAAACGGCGTCGAAAGTGTGCCTTTGCGTACGCGATCGCCGCATGCGCCATCGCCTGCTCGTTGTGGGCACGATAGGTCGGCAGCGTTTCGCGATGTGCATACAACGCCTCGCCGATGCCTGCAACGTTGCCATGTCCGAAGATGGCGAAGACGCCGCCGAACAGCGGCTCACCGTCCGGAGTTTGCTGCGCGGCGAGGTAGCGGACCAGCGCCTGCGCGGTGGTTAAACGAAGCGTGCCGTTCATGCTGCCTGCTCCTGCGTGACAGTTTGCGTGGCGTTTTTACTGCGGGCATCGCGCCATGCATCGATCAGCGTTTCAAATGTGCGTCGAACGCGCGCGATGAGTTCCGCGTCGTCGATAGAACCCGCCAGCCACGCATGACTCGGCTCGTGGAAGATGGTCCTACCCACGGTAAATCCACGACAGGTCTTCGATAAAGCCGCCGGCTTGAAGCCCTCGCACAGTTGATCGACAGCAGCCGACAAGCCCAGCAGCACGACACCCCGGCACGCTGGATCACGCTCGGCGATCAACGCGTCGATAGCCTGCCATTGCGCCGCGTTCATGGGCTCGAGCTTCCACCACTCGGGATAAATGCCGAGGTTATAGAGGCGTTTCAACGATCGCAACGCGGTATCTTCAGCAATCGGTGGACCGTTCTTCGGCACGATCACTTCGAGCAACAACTCGTGCCCGCTGACCTGAGCCGCGTCGTACAACGCGCGAATCTGCGCTTCCTGTTCGAGCCGAAGATCGTGCGGGTGATCGGGATGATAGTGAATCAGGCACTTCGCAACATGCTCGCGCGGCCACTCGATAAGCGTCGTGCCAATCGACCGGCCGTGATCGAAGACAAGCGGCATCGAGCCGGGTAATTCCACTGGGCGACCGATCCACCAGCCACGTCCGGTCGCCGCGTTCAGCGCGTCCTGACCGTAGCGGTCGTCGATCAGCACGCCGATACGTCCTTCCAGCCCGCGCTCCTTTTCCGTCTGCGCCACGGCTTCCACAAACAAGCCTTTGAGCTTGGCGATTCGCGTTTCATCGGCGCCGGTTTGCTGCGCGAGATCGAAGAACTGGTTGCGATGGTCGAAGGCAAAACCGAGTACTTCGTCCCATGTTTTCCTTGCCGGCGTTACGCGGTGCAAACGCGCGAGCGTCGCATCGCGATCCGGCCTGCGCATGCGGATGGGATCTGCTTGAGCGGCGTCGAGGAAGTAGCTGAGTTCTGCAGGTGTCGGCATGGCCGGTGCGCAACCGTGGCGCGATACGACAAGCCCTCCGCATGCGTTGGCCGTGCGCGCGCAGACTTCCAGCGGTTCGTCTCTCAACCAGCCGGCCAGGAAGCCGGACGCGAAGGCATCGCCCGCGCCGAGCACGTTGAGCACTTCGACTTCAACGCCGCGATAGACCGGCGCATCGTCGATGGAAACCGGTACGTCGCCATCGATGATCGAACAGCCCATCGGTCCGCGCTTGACCACAAGCATGGCGTCCGTCACGGCACGAACGGCGCTGAGCGCATCGATGAGATTGTCCTTGCCGCCTGCAATCCGGAACTCTTCTTCCGTGCCGATCACCAGATCCATCAATGGCAAGATGCCTTGCAAATGCGCGGTCACGCCTTCGTTCGCAATGAACCGCGTCTCGCCGTCGGCCTTCCCGGTCAGCCCCCAAAGTACGGGCCGATAGTCAATATCAAGTACCGTACGCACCTGATTGCGACGCGCGTATTCGAGCGCGCGCCGGCTCGTGCGGTTGACCTGATCGGTGGAGAAATGCGTGCCTGTAATCAGCAGCGCTTTCGATGAAGCGATGAACGCCTCGTCGAAGTCGTTTTCATCGACGGCCATGTCCGCGCAGTCATCGCGATAGAACACGAGCGGGAAGGTATCGCGGTCTTCTATGCCCAGCAGAACGAGTCCAGTCAGCCGGTCGTGATCGATCCGAACATGGCTCGTATCGCAGCCTTCACGTTCCAAAGTCTCGGTGAGAAAGCGGCCCATGTGGTCGTTGCCGACGCGCGAGAGCATGGCGGACTTGAGGCCTAGCCGCGCACACCCAAATGCGATATTCGCCGACGACCCACCGAGATATTTTGCGAAGCTCGACACGTCTTCGAGCCGTGCGCCGACTTGCTGCGCGTAGAGATCGACCGCGAGCCGCCCGAGACACACGATGTCGCGCGTTCGCCCTGAAGCAAACCGCGATCCGGTTGATGAGTGCAATGCCATGTTCGATCCTGTTCTGTAGATGATGAAAAGCCCGGCGTCGGCCTGAACGTGCTCAGGCCGCTTCGCCTTCCAGCTCGCTCATCATTTGCTGCATTTCGGCGCCGCCCGCCATCATGTCGAGCACTTCGTTCTTGGTGATCGTGTCTTTCGTGAACGTGCCCATGGATTTACCGCGGTTGAGCAGCGTGAACGAATCGCCGATGGGATACGCGTGATGCACGTTGTGCGTGATGAAGATCACGGAGATACCTTTCGCGCGCGCCGTGTGAATCAGCCGCAGCACGTTGAAGGATTGTTTCACGCCGAGCGCGGCTGTGGGTTCATCGAGGATCAGCACGCGTGCGCCGAAATGGATCGCTCGCGCAATCGCCAGACATTGCTTCTCGCCGCCCGACATCGTGCCGATAGGCTGATGCGGGTCACGCACGTTGATGCCCATTTCGGAGAGCCGTGCACGCGATGTTTCCGCGGCCAGATCCAGGTCCATCACGTTGAGAAAGCCGAAGCGTTTTTTCTGCGGCTCGCGGCCCATGAAGAAATTGCGCGCAACCGAGAGCAACGGCACGAGCGCGAGATCCTGATACACGGTCGCGATACCGAGATCGAGCGCTTCTTTAGGCGACCCGAAGTGCACGGGTTTGCCATCGACGAGATACTCGCCGGAGGAGGGCGTATGCACGCCCGCCAGCGTCTTGATCAGAGTTGATTTGCCCGCGCCGTTATCGCCGAGCAGGCAGTGCACTTCGCCGCGTTTCAGGTGCAACGTGACGCCGTTCAGAGCGATCACTTTGCCAAAGAACTTGCTGACGTTTTCCAGTGCGAGGATGGTGTCTTGTTCAGCCATGGCTGTTCCCCTTATTGAGCCTGTGTTCATTGAGCTTGAGAAACGCGACGGCGCACGTAGTGATTGAACAGCACGGCGATCAGCAGCATCACGCCGAGGAACACGCGGAACCAGTCGGAGCTGACGTTCGTGTACGTGATACCGATTTGCACGACACCGAAGATCAGCGCACCGAAGCACGCGCCGATCACCGATCCATATCCGCCCGTAAGCAGCGTCCCGCCGATCACCGCCGCGATGATCGCTTCGAATTCCTTCTGCAGGCCACGATCGGCGGCAGCGGAACCGATGTCGCAGACTTGCAGCACGGCGAACAGGCACGAGCAGAACGCGGTGAGAACGAACAGCGAAATCTTGACGCGCCTGACCGGCACACCGACGTTCTTCGCGGCGTTCGCATCGCCGCCCACGGCCAGGATCCAGTTGCCGAAACGCGTCTTGGCGAGGACGAATGCGCTGACCGCCGCGAGCGCGAACCACCACAGGATGACCTTCGGAATGCCGGGCACCAGGGGTTCGCCGTTATCGAGCAATTTGCCGATGCCCATATGCCCGAGCCACGAAAAGAGACCATGCAACGCGACGCCATGGAACAGCGTGTTCGCGAGCCAGTCGTTTTGCGCGAGATCGCCGACACCCGAGATGATCGTGCGGTCCGCGAAGAGAATGGAGAGCGCAAGCGTGAGGCCGCGCAGGATAAACAGAAACGCCAGCGTGACAATGAACGAGGGCAGTCGCGTTTTCACGACGAGATACCCGTTCAATGCGCCGAGCAGCATCGAGCCGACGAACGCGAACAGGATCGCGACAGATAACGGCCAGTGAAAATACACCGACGGAATCGCGACCATCATGCCGGCGAAACCGATCATCGAACCAATCGATAAATCGAACTCGCCCGCAATCATCAAGAGGCACGCGCCGACTGCGAGCAAGCCGAGATACGCGGCGACTTGCGACCAGTTCATGACGCCATCGAGGTTGAACATGCCCGAACTGCCGGCGCTGATACCGAACACGATAAACACGAGCGCGGCCCCGGATATTGCGGCGAATTCGGGACGATTCAGAATATGGCCGAACCATGATTCACGCCTGACGCGTTCGTCGGCGGATCGGGGCGATGGAACGGAATCCTGATCCTGAGCAGCCGCATTGGCCGCGTTGGAAATCGGGGGGACGTGCTTGCCGGCTATACCCATGATGGCTCCTTGAAGCGCGCGGCCGGACGCTTGCATCCAAGCGGTGGCGCGTTGAGAGAAAGCAGTTGCTGCGGGCGGCGCTTGAATCGGAGAAGACTCAAGCCGGAAGAAATTCAAACCGCCCGCAATAGATCACATCGGATTAACGATATTGGCCTGCGAACTTCAACACCTTGTCGATGTTGTCCTTCGTGATAAATCCCGGTCCCGAACGAATGTTCTTCGGTCCATACGAAGGCTGAAGGCCGTACGTGTCCAGCCGGGCCTTGAACTTCGGATTGGCTTCCAGGATCTGGCGAATCTTCACCGGGTCGGTCGTCTTGTCCTTCTTCACGATGGCGAGCACGGCGACGGGAATGTAGCCTTGCAAGTACGGCTGCTGATCGATGGCGAACTGGATCGTGCCGGCTTGAATGGCTTTCGCGATGTCATCGGAGAAGTCGAAGGTCGCAAACCAGATCTTCTTTTCCAGGCCCATTTGCTGCACGGCCTTCAGCGTTGCCGCTGCGGGCGTCGGTCCGAGCGTGAGAATGGCCTGCGTGTTCGGATGGTTACGCAAGTACGCGCTCACCTTCGACTGGATTTCGGTCGGATCCTGTCCTGAATCGATGGTGGACGGCTTGTAATCGACACCAATCGCCTCGGCGAAACCACGGCAACGATCGAACGACACCGCGTTGGTCGCAATGTGGTTCACGCACAAAAACGACTTGATGCCCGCCGCCTTCGCTTTCTCGCCGGCAGCATGACCCGCCACATATTCCGGCTGGCCGATATGCATGATCGCGCCGAGCTGCGCGCTTTGTTCCTCGGTGCCCGAGTTGATCGTGACCAGCGGAATTTTCTTCGCCGTCACCTTGTTCATCGAACTCTTGAGCACGTCGTAATCTGCGATCGTCGCGATCACGCCGTCGTAATTACGTGCCGCCGCTTGTTCGATCAGGCGCGACATATCGGCGATATCGCCATTGGGCGGATTGCGGTAATCCGTCTCGACATTGAAATCCTCGTCCGCCTGTTTGATGGCGTTCTTGATCGTGTTCCACCACGAATCGGAATCCGGCGCGTGGCTGATCAAAACGAAATGGGCGTCGGGAGCAGCGTGTGCTGCCTGACTGCTCAGTGCTGCTGCGCTGCACAACGCTACGGCAGCCGCGAGCACGCGTAAAGCGGCTCGGCCATTGCAAAGTCTCATTGTCTCCACCTATCTCGGTTGTTTTTCTGAACGAGCGTCCGGCGTGTCCACGCCCCCTGCTCACGACCAAGATTAGGACAAGTCTCATCGCTATGCAATAGGAAGTTTAACTATTCGAAGTTTGGAAAATTCATTCCATTTGTGCGGCGAGAACTCTATAATCGATTGCATCGGATACAGAACAAACCGCGAGCAAGGCATGCAGGAAGACACGCAAGACCCTCAGGAAGCGACCGAGATCCAGACAGTCGACGAGCTGATGCAGCGGATCACAGAGGCTTACGACGCGTTGCCGCGCCAGCTTAAAAGCGTGGCGACGTACATCGAGCAGCATCGCAGCAATGTGATGATGGATCGCACCGGTGACATTGCCGCCGCGTGCGGCGTGCATCCCTCAGCGGTGGTGCGCTTCGCCCAGCGCTTCGGCTTCTCCGGTTTCTCCGACCTCCAGGCGCTCTTCAAGCAGGCCTATACGGGCCAGAGCGGCTCGGCGCAGAGCTATCAGCAGCGCATCAGGAAACTTATCGACGAAAAGCCGGGCAAGTTGTCGGGCGGATCGGTGGCGCGCGAATTTATCGCGGCGAGCCGGAGCGGGCTGGCGGAACTCGAAGCCGGTCTCGACGACGTCCAGTTCGAAGCTGCTGTGAAAATGCTGCAACAGGCCGAGAACATCTACGTGGTCGGCGTGCGGCGCTCGTTTCCGGTGGCGAGTTATATCGTCTACGCGCTGCAGCACACGGCCAAGCGCGTGCATCTGGTGTCGGGTTTCGGCGGCATGTATCGCGAGCAGATCCGCAGCGTGAAGAAGGGCGACGTGGTGGTCGCGATCAGCTTCGCGCCGTACGGCAAGGAGACGCAGTACTGCGTGCGCGCGGCGCAGCATCACGGCGCCAAGACGCTGGTCATTACCGATGGCCAGCTTTCGCCGCTCGCGCGTCACGCGAGCGCGCATTTGTTCGTGAAGGAAGGCAGCGCGTTTGCGTTCCGTTCGCTCACGAGCACGATCTGCCTGTGCCAGGCGCTGTTTATCGCGCTTGCGTACCGGCTTGAACTGAACGTAGAAGAATCAAGGGAGACAGGCGGCTATGACGATTGATGTGGCGGTGTTCGGAGCAGGGCGGATCGGCAAGATCCATGCGGCGAATCTGGCGAAGCAGCCGGGTGTGCGCCTGAAATACGTGGTGGACGTCAATAAGGAAGCGGCTGCGGCACTCGCTGCGCTGCACGGCGCGCAAGTGGCAGATGTGGAAGGCGCGCTCGGCGATGCATCGATTGGCGCGACCGTCGTGTGTTCGAGCACGGACACGCACGCTGATCTGATCCTGAAATCGGCGGCGCAAAAGAAGCACGTGTTCTGCGAAAAGCCGGTGGACCTGACGCTCGAACGCGCACGCGCTTGCGCCGATGCCGTCGCGAAAGCGGGCGTGGTTTGCATGATCGGTTTCCAGCGTCGCTTCGATCCGACTTTTTCCGCGTTGAAGGCGCGCGTGGAGGCCGGTGAGATCGGCGAGCCAGAAATGCTGATTGTCACGAGCCGCGACCCGGGCGCACCGCCGGTCGATTACATCAAGCATTCGGGCGGCATCTTCAAAGACATGCTGATCCACGACTTCGACGTCTTCCGCTGGATGCTCGACGACGAAGCCGACACGCTGCACGCCACCGGAAGCTGCTTGTCGGATCCGGCGATTGCGGAAGCGGGCGATATCGATTCGACTGCCGTCACGATCCGCACCAAGCGCGGCCGCTTGTGTCAGATCAACACAGCGCGGCGCGCGGCGTATGGCTACGACCAGCGCTTCGAATTGCTCGGCAGCCAAGGCATGCTGCAGGCGGGCAATGTGCGGCCGACGGAAGTCACCGCGTATTCAAAGATCGCGGTCTCGAACGATGTGCCCGAAGCGTTTTTCCTCGAACGATACCGCGCGGCGTACGCGCTGGAAATCGCCCATTTCTTCGATGCTGTCCAGGAAGGCAAGCCAGTTCGCACGACGGTCGCGGACGGCCTCAAGGCGCTGGAACTCGCCGAAGCAGCGACGCGTTCATGGCGCGAAGGGACAATCATCAAGCTGGGGGCGGCATGAAAGCGCCTGTGCGGATTGGTATCGTCGGATTGGGTCGGCTCGGTCAGCGCCATGCACGTAATCTCGCGTGGCACGTACCGGGCGCGACGCTCGCAGCGGCGTGCAGTCCGGTCGCGGCGGAACGCGAATGGGCGCAGGCAAACCTCCCTGAACTCGCACTCCACAGCGACTACGAGTCGATGCTCAAAGACGCATCGCTCGATGCCGTCTGGCTCGTCACGCCGACGTCGCTGCACGCCGACCAGATCATCGCGGCATTGCGTGCGGGCAAGCATGTGTTCTGCGAAAAACCGCTGTCGCTGGATCTGGCGCAGTGCGATCGGGTGATCGAAGAAAGCGCGCGGTTTCCGCACCTTCAGGTGATGATCGGTTTCGTGCGCCGTTTCGACGCAAGTTACCGCGACGCCTTCAACAAGATCAGCCAAGGCGCCATCGGCCGGCCGTTCATGGTCCGTTCGCAGACCGTCGACAAGAACGATCCCGACGGCTTTTTCGTGCGTTTTGCGCCGACATCGGGCGGTCTGTTCCTCGATTGCAGCGTCCACGACATCGACCTCGCGCGCTGGATGCTTGGCAACCCGCGGATCCAGCGCGTGTTCGCAAGCGGCACCATCGCGATCCACGAAGGCCTGGCGGAATGTGGCGATATCGACAACGGCGTCGCGATCTGCGAATTCGAAGGCGGGCGCCTGGCGGTTTTCCACGCATCGCGCACGAGCGCCCACGGTCACGATACCCAGACGGAAGTGGTCGGAACGGGCGGGGCGTTATCGGTGGGACACAACCCGCGGGCGAATCGCGTAGAGATCTTCGATGCCACCGGCATTCGCAACGAATGCACACCGACGTTCTTCGAGCGCTTCGAACACGCGTTCCTGAACGAAGCGGAGGCATTCGTGGCATCGCTGGCGGGCGGCCCGGCAACAGGCCTCACGCTCGACGACGCCCGCGAAGCAACGCGCATCGGCATTGCCATGCGGGAAGCGCTTACTAAAGGCCAGGCGGTGAATTTTTAGGCACTGAGGTAAAATCGAACTCTCATAAAGCGGGTTCGAACAAGGCTCAATTCGATGGAAGTGCACAAGGAAGTCGATGCGCGCGGGCTCACTTGCCCGTTGCCCATCCTGCGGGCGAAGAAGGCGCTGGCCGATATGCAGACTGGTCAGATATTGAAAGTACTGGCGACCGATCCGGGTTCGCAGCGCGATTTTGCGGCGTTTTCGAAGCAGACGGGGAATGAACTGGTGGAATCGACGTCGCACGACAAAGTGTTCACCTTCCTGATGCGGCGTCGCTAACCTGCTGCCAACCCTCGGCTAACATTTTCGGGCCGATAAAAAAATGCCCATGATTTTTTCTCATGGGCATTTTTTCTTACAACCGCACACCGCCAGCTGGCGGCTTGACGCTCATCGGACCGCTCATCGGACTGCTTAGCCGAGCAAATGCGGCGAGCGCGTGTTCAAGTACTCCTGGAAATCAGCCGCCACTTCCGGGTGACGCAGCGCGAATTCCACGGTCGCTTTCAAATAACCGAGCTTGCTGCCGCAGTCGAAGCGCGTGCCGTGATACTTGTATGCGAGCACTTGTTCGTCGGCGAGCAGCGACTGGATTGCGTCCGTGAGTTGCAGCTCACCGCCGGCGCCCGGCTTCAACGCGCGGATGTGATCGAAGATGCGTGGTTTCAGCACATACCGCCCGACCACGCCAAGATTCGACGGCGCAACTTCAGGTTCCGGCTTTTCCACAATGCCCGACAGCTTGAAAATATTGTCTTCCCATTCTTTCCCGTCGATCACACCGTACGACTTGGAATCCTGCGCCGGGATCTCTTCCACCCCGATCACCGAGCTGTGATAGTGATCGAACACTTCGATCATCTGCGACATCACGGGCGGCGTGCCGTACAGCAAGTCGTCCGCGAGGATCACGGCGAACGGGTTGTCGCCGACCAGCTTTTCCGCGCACAGCACAGCGTGGCCAAGACCAAGCGCTTCGGCCTGACGCACATAAAAACAATCGACGTGGCTCGGCTTGATGCTGCGCACGAGATCGAGCAGCTTTTGCTTGCCGCGCGCTTCCAGTTCGGCTTCGATCTCATACGACTTGTCGAAGTGATCCTCGATCGCGCGCTTGCTGCGCCCCGTCACGAAGATCATTTCCGTGATGCCGGCGGCCATGGCCTCTTCGACCGCGTACTGGATCAGCGGCTTGTCGACCACAGGCAGCATTTCCTTCGGGCTGGCCTTGGTCGCGGGGAGGAATCGGGTACCGAGACCCGCAACCGGAAAAACCGCTTTCGTAACTTTTAGCATTTGATGACCCTGATCCTCTTATCGTGTTTAAACGTCAAGCCTGAAACGATGGGCATGGAAGCAAATGCCATGATGCAGGTTGATGCGTTGATAAAAAAGTGCGGCGAGATTAATTCTTCAAGCGGAAAAACGCACTTTGCTATAAGACGGAACAAGCAATCGGTTAGTTTCAGGCCGGAAGCCGCGATAACTGCGCTTTCAACTTGTCAGAAGTCGATTCAAACTCCGCCAGCCGTTTGCGCTCCTGTTCTACTACTGCGGCGGGCGCCCGGGCTACAAAACTCTCGTTTTCCAGCTTCACACGGGCCTTCGCGATCTCCTGCGTCAGGCGGTCCACTTCCTTCGTCAGCCGTTCGCGTTCGGCGGCAACATCGATTTCGACCTTCAAGACCAGCTTGTTGGTTCCTACGATAGCAACTGGCGCGCCACTTGCCTCGGCGTCGAGCGCAGCTTCGTCGGCAATGATCTTCACCTCCGACAAACGCGCCAGCGCCTGGACATAGGGCGCGAACGACTTGAGCCGCGCTTCGTCGCCCGTTGCCAGCAACGGCACCTTGAGCGCCGGTGACAGATTCATCTCGCCGCGCAGATTACGACATGAATCGATAACCGCCTTCAGTTCGGCCGCCCACTGTTCAGACGATTCATCAATCTTAGACGGTTGCGCGGCCGGGTAGCGCTGAATCATGATGGACGCGGTCTCAGCGCCTTCCTTAGCCTGCGGGTACAGGTCGGTCAGCGGCGCAACCTTCTGCCACAAGGCTTCGGTGATGAACGGAATGATCGGGTGCGCAAGACGCAGCACGGTTTCCAGCACGCGCAGCAGGGTGCGGCGGGTCGCGCGCTGCTGTTCGGGCGCGCCGGTCTGGATCTGCACCTTGGCCAGCTCCAGATACCAGTCGCAATACTCGTCCCAGACGAATTTGTAGATCGCGCTCGCCACGTTGTCGAAACGGTAGTCGGCGAAACCCTTCTCCACTTCCGCCTCCACGCGCTGCAAAAGCGACACGATCCAGAAGTCCGCCGGCGAGAAATGGAGATATCCGCCCGGCCCGCAATCACCTGCGGCGCATTCTTCCGGTTTGCCGAAACCACAGTCGTGGCCTTCGGTATTCATCAGAACAAAGCGGGTGGCATTCCACAGCTTATTGCAAAAATTACGATATCCCTCGCACCTTGCCAGATCAAAATTCACGTTGCGACCGAGGGTTGCCATGGACGCCATCGTGAAGCGCAGCGCGTCGGTGCCGAACGGCTGGATTCCTTCGGGGAATTCCTTGCGGGTTTTTTTCTCGATTTTTTCGGCTTGCTTCGGGTTCATCAGGCCGGTAATACGCTTGGCGACGAGCGTTTCCAGGTCGATGCCATCGACGATATCGATCGGGTCGAGCGTATTGCCCTTGCTCTTTGACATCTTCTGGCCTTCCGCGTCGCGCACGAGGCCGTGGACGTAGACGGTGTCGAAGGGGACTTTGCCGGTGAAATGCGTGGTCATCATCACCATCCGGGCGACCCAGAAGAAGATGATGTCGAAACCCGTCACCAGGACCGACGAAGGCAGGAAGTGCTTCAGTTCCGGCGTTTCGTTCGGCCAGCCAAGCGATGAAAACGGCACGAGCGCCGATGAAAACCACGTGTCGAGCACGTCGTCGTCGCGTTTGAGCGCGCCGGTGTAGCCTTTTTCCGTGGCTTCCGCGCGTGCTTCTTCCTCGGTCTTCGCAACGAAGATTTCGCCGTTATCGCCGTACCACGCCGGGATTTGATGGCCCCACCAGAGCTGGCGCGAGATACACCAGTCCTGGATGTTTTCGAGCCACTGGTAATACGTCGTTGACCAGTTTTCCGGGACGAACTTGATTTCGCCGTTGCGGACCACATCGAGCGCTGTTTCCGCGATCGATTTGCCCGGATTGAACGTGCCTTCCGGCGCCGGCTTGCTCATGGCGACGAACCATTGGTCGGTCAACATCGGCTCGATCACTACGCCCGTGCGGTCGCCGCGCGGCACCATCAGCGCGTGCGGTTTGACAGACTCAAGCAGGCCGAGCGCTTCCAAATCGGCCACGACTTGCTTGCGTGCGTCGAAGCGGTCCATGCCGCGATATTTTTCCGGCGCGTTGTCGTTGATCTTTGCGTCGAGCGTGAGAATCTCGATCATCGGCAGCTTATGGCGCAGGCCGACCTGATAGTCGTTGAAATCGTGCGCGGGCGTGACCTTGACCACGCCGGTACCGAACTCGCGATCCACGTAGTCGTCCGCGATCACCGGGATTTCCCGGTTCGACAACGGCAGCATCACCGTCTTGCCGATTAGATGCGCATAACGCTCGTCTTCCGGATGGACCATCACGGCGGTGTCGCCGAGCATGGTTTCCGGGCGGGTGGTCGCGACCGTCACGTGGCCCGAGCCGTCCGGCAGCGGGTAGTTGATGTGCCACAGGCTGCCGGCTTCTTCCTCGCTGGCTACTTCCAGGTCGGACACGGCCGTACCCAGCACGGGATCCCAGTTCACCAGCCGTTTGCCGCGATAAATCAGGCCCTGCTTGTACAGCGTGACGAACACGTCGAGCACGACGGGGGACATTTTGTCGTCCATCGTGAAATATTCGCGCGACCAGTCGATGGAGGCGCCCAGGCGGCGCACTTGATTCGTGATGGTCGAGCCGGATTTCTGCTTCCATTCCCAGACGCGTTTGAGGAATTCCTCGCGGCCGAGATCATGCCGCGATACGCCCTGCGCATCGAGTTGCCGCTCCACGACGATCTGCGTGGCGATACCCGCGTGATCGGTCCCAGGCAGCCACAGCGTGTTTTCGCCGAGCATGCGGTGGTAGCGGGTCAGGCTGTCCATGATGGTCTGGTTGAACGCGTGACCCATGTGCAGCGTGCCGGTGACGTTCGGCGGCGGGAGTTGAATCGAGAAATCTTTTTTGCCTTCGATCAGGGTTGGCGCAGCGTAGCCGCGCTTTTCCCATTCCGGTCCCCAATGGGATTCGATGTTCTGGGGCTCGAAACTCTTCGCAAGCGTGTTGTCACTCATGGGGTGGGATCTGCCGAAAAATGCGTAAAAAAGAAGCGGGGGTCGACCAGCGACATCGGTGAATTATAAGGTCTTACCGGACCGGTGGCCGATTTACGGGCCGCGGCGCCTGTGTTTCGAAAACGTGTCCGTGCGAGGGGTCTTATAATGTTCGACCCACCGGAAGACTCGCCCCATGCCCGATCTGCTCGCCAATCTGAATCCCGAACAACTTGCCGCCGTCACGCTGCCGAACGAGCCGGCGCTCATCCTGGCGGGCGCGGGCAGCGGCAAGACGCGCGTGCTGATCACGCGCATCGCGTGGCTGATCCAGCAGGGATACGCGACGCCCACGACCATTCTCGCCGTCACGTTCACGAACAAGGCCGCCAAGGAAATGATGGCGCGCCTGAGCGCGATGATGCCCATCGACACCCGCGGCATGTGGATCGGCACTTTCCACGGCTTGTGCAACCGCATGCTGCGCGCGCATTTTCGCGACGCCGGACTGCCGCAGACATTCCAGATCCTCGATACCGCCGACCAGTTGTCGGCCATCAAACGGCTGATGAAAGGCCTGAATATCGACGACGAGAAATATCCGGCGAAAAATCTCCAGTACTTCATCAACAACGCGAAGGAACAAGGGCTGCGCCCGAAGGACGTCGACGCAACCGATTCCTTCAACATGAAGTTCGTCGAACTGTATGCGCTGTACGAGCAGCAATGCCAGCGCGAAGGCGTCGTGGATTTTCCCGAACTGCTGCTGCGTTGTTATGAGTTGCTGGCGCACAATCCGCCGTTGCGCGCGCATTATCAGGCGCGCTTTCGCAACATTCTGGTGGATGAGTTCCAGGACACGAACAAGCTGCAATACGCGTGGCTGAAGATGCTGGCGGGAGAGCACAACGCCATCTTTGCGGTGGGCGACGACGATCAGTCCATCTACGCATTTCGCGGTGCGAACGTGGGCAACATGCACGACTTCGAGCGCGAGTACCACGTGCGCAACATGATCAAGCTGGAGCAGAACTATCGCTCGCACGGTCATATTCTCGATACCGCCAACTTCCTGATCGCCAAGAATTCGCGGCGGCTGGGTAAAAATCTTCGCACCGACGCCGGTCATGGTGAACCGGTGCGTGTGTACGAAGCCGCGACCGATACGCAGGAGGCGGCGTGGATCGTCGAGGAGATCAAGGCGATGATTCATGCCGGCGCCACGCGCGGCGAGATCGCCATCCTGTATAGAAGCAATGCGCAGTCGCGGACCATCGAACATACGCTGGTGAACGCGGGCATTGCGTATCGCGTGTATGGCGGCTTGCGATTCTTCGAGCGCCAGGAAGTGAAGCACGCGCTCGCGTATCTGCGCCTGATCGACAACCCGAACGACGATACCGCGTTCGCTCGCGTCGTGAATTTTCCGACGCGCGGGATCGGTGCGAGATCGATCGAACAACTTGCAGACGCCGCACGTCTCTACAACTGTTCAATGGCCGCCGCCGTTCCGTACGTGACGGGCAAGGCGGGTTCGAGCATCGGCGCTTTTGCGCAGTTGATCGCCAAGATGCGCGCGGAAACGCAGCAAATGAGCTTGCCGGAAACGGTGGAGTACGTGGTCCGGACGAGCGGTCTCGCCGCGCATTACGAGAGCGAGCGCGAAGGCCAGGACCGGCTGGAGAACTTGCAGGAAGTGGTGAATGCCGCAGCCGCGTTCGTGCAGGAGGAGGGCTACGGGCTCGACACTCCCGCGCGGTCCATTCCATTGCGTCCGGGTGCGACCAACGCGCCGGAAATCGGCCTGGCGACGGATGATCCGTCCGTCGATGTGCTTGATCGGACAAGCCCCGCCGATCCCGCGCAAAACCCCGACACGATGACCCCGCTCGCGGGTTTCCTGTCGCACGCATCGCTTGAAGCCGGCGATAACCAGGCGCAAGCCGGCCAGGACGCCGTGCAATTGATGACGGTTCACGCAGCCAAGGGTCTCGAGTTCATGGCGGTGTTCATCACGGGTCTGGAGGAGGGCTTGTTCCCGCACGAGAACAGCGCGCAGGAAAGTGACGGGCTGGAGGAGGAGCGGCGGCTCGCGTACGTGGCGATCACGCGGGCGAAGGAGCGGCTGTATCTGTCGTTTGCTCAGAGCCGGATGCTGCACGGCCAGACGCGCTACAACATCCGTTCCCGTTTCTTCGATGAACTCCCCGAAGAGTCGCTCAAATGGCTCACGCCGAAAGTGGAGGCGGGTGCGCGCTGGGGCGGCCGGTCGGATAACGCCGGTTGGGGCCGCGACTGGTTCGCGCGGCCGGGGCAGGAGCGTGGTGGGGAACGCGCTGCGTACACCGATCCTGACGCCGGCAAGCCGTTGCCCGCATTCGCCAACAATCAACGCGCCGCCGACACCGGTTTCAAGGTCGGTCAGCCGGTGTTTCACACCAAGTTTGGCGAAGGCACGGTGATCGCGCTGGAAGGATCGGGCGCGGACGCCCGCGCGCAAGTCCGCTTCAAACGACACGGCGAGAAGTGGCTCGCGCTGGCGGTCGCTAAATTGCAGGCGGTCGAATGACCATCCGTGTGAACCGTCTCGGCATCATGGCCGCGTTGCCGCAGGAACTGGGCGATCTCATCGAATCAATGCATGCCGCCGGCGAGGTGCGCACCGAAACCATCGGCCGGCGTGAATATCACGTCGGGTTGGCGCATGGGGTGCCTTGCGTGGTGACGCTCGCGCGCGTCGGGAAGGTGGCCGCAGCGGCAACGGCGAGCGCGTTGATCCACGTGTTCGGCGTCGATGCCATCGTGTTCACCGGTGTAGCCGGCGGCGTGCGCGCCGACGTGCGTGTAGGCGATATCGTGATCGGCGAAACGCTGATGCAGCACGATCTGGACGCATCGCCGTTGTTTCCGCGCTTTGAAGTGCCCTTGCTGGGCATGGCGCACTTCCCCGGCGATGTCACCCTGAACGCCGCGCTGGCGAATGCGTGCAGCGCTTTTCTCGCCGATGAACATGCTGCGCTGGAGCGCCGGTTTGGCGTGCATCCGCCGCGCTTACATCGTGGGTTGATTGTGAGCGGCGACCGGTTTGTGTCGAGTCACGACGAAGTGGATGCGCTGCGCTCGGCGTTGCCCGATGCGCTGGCGGTCGAGATGGAGGGCGCGGCGCTCGCGCAGGTGTGTTTCGAGCACGGCGTTCGGTGCGCGGTTGTGCGCACAGTCTCGGATACCGCCGATGCTGATGCACCGGAATCGTTTCTCGAGTTCCTGCATGCGCTAGGCGGAGCGTATTCGTCGGGAATCTTGCGACGCTTCCTGGCCGCATGGGTGTTCCCTGGCGACGTAAATATCCCTTCCTGATCGTTCTTTTCGTGTCGGTCTCGCAGCTCACCTTCGCGCGCGGTAGCACCTCCGTTTTCTGCTGAGCCAAAATCAGAGGCGTTGCCCAAACGCTTTCTCTGCGCACGGCGCGGCCAATCAGCGCCGCAGCGTCGTTTCCCTTTATTTCCCTCCTCGACTCGCACCCCAAAATTCTCTCTTGTAATTGCGAATGATTCGCAATTACAATGTTCGCGACGACAGGAGGTCCTATGACCCAAACGACGCCCGACTCCGACCGGGCACAGCGCGCCATGTCCGCGAACGCTGCACGCGTAATCGAGACCACGCGCCGCGCATGGCTTGCCGCAGCGGCGCAGCCCGCCAGCGCACGCGTGAATAGCGCCACGCAGCTCCGGCCACCCCGGTTTTCACGTCGTCCGATAGTCGCAAACCTTGCTTTAGCCATGAATTTCTGGAGTACGAGACCGCTGTGATCGCCACCCAATCTCCCTCGGCCAAGTCCTTCACGCCGGCATGCGTTATCAACGACGCGCACGATGTACCCGATCAGCGTTTGCACGACGCGAGCCGCTTTCCGCTTGTGCGCTTGCGCCGTCGAGCGGTGCAGCCCGGCTACGCGTTTGTCTGGGGCGCCGAAATGCAGCGGCTGTTGTCGCTGAAGACGCCGTTTGTGATCGTGTCGGAACATAACGCCGATGAAACCGCCGACGACACTCGCCTGCGCAACGCCTGGCTACGCACGCAGCGGGCAACGCTCGCGCTTTTTTGCCGCGGGTTGATCGTGATCGAGCCGAGGATCGAAGCACGGGCGACGACGCGGGAAGCTGCGCGCGCCGTGACGCAGGGTAGTGGTGTGCGAACGGTCGTGGTGTCGAGCATGCGTGTGGCCGGCGATCTCGCACCCGTGCTGCTCAAGCATTCGGCAAGCGACCTGGCGAAACCTCAATCAACCGGTATGCCGCGTTTGCAGATGCCGTAATGCCGTAGTGGCGGCGCGCGTGGCGACCTGGCAAAACGGTCGACTCAGGGCCGTCCCTCTCTAGCAGCGCCCCGTCGCCTGAACTATGCTCAGGAGCAATTCGCCGCGTCTGAACGCCTGAGTGCGATTCAGGCGCGGCGTTTCGCGACCAGAGAGGGTTCGAATGCCGACTTATCGTGAAGCTCACCTCCGTTCGATTGAAGATCCGGAATCGTTCTGGGGCGAACAGGCGCGGCGCATCCATTGGGAAACGCCGTTCGAGCAAGTGCTCGATCGCAGCAATCCGCCTTTTGCGCGCTGGTTCGTCGGCGGCAAGACCAATCTCTGCTACAACGCCATCGACCGCCATCTCGGCGCGCGCGCTCAGCAGAACGCGCTCGTGTATGTATCGACGGAAACGGGCATCGAGCGGCGCTACACCTACGCCGAACTGCACGCCGAAGTGAACCGCATGGCTGCAGTGATGCGCTCGCTTGGCGTGACTCGGGGCGAGCGCGTCCTGATCTACCTGCCGATGATCCCCGAAGCCCTGTTCGCGATGCTCGCGTGCGCGCGGCTTGGTGCGATCCATTCGGTCGTGTTCGGCGGCTTCGCGGCGCCGAGTCTCGCGGCGCGTATTGATGACGCTACGCCTGTGCTGATTGTCACCGCCGATGCCGGTGCGCGGGCAGGCAAGGTGATCGATTACACGCCGCTTATGGACGAAGCGCTGGCGCGCGCCGTGCACAAGGTGTCGAAGGTGTTGCTGATCGACCGGCAACTCGCACCGGAACGCTTGCAGGCGCCGTATCTGGTTGCATACGAGCCGCTGCGCGAAAAATTCTTCGACGCCCATGTTCCCTGCGTCTGGCTCGAATCGAACGAACCCTCATATGTGCTCTATACCTCCGGCACGACCGGCAAGCCAAAGGGCGTGCAACGCGATGTGGGCGGGTACGCGGTGGCGCTGGCGGCATCGATGGAACACATCTTCCAGGGCAAGCCCGGCGACACCATGTGGACCGCGTCGGACGTCGGCTGGGTGGTCGGGCACAGCTACATCGTCTATGCGCCGCTGATTGCCGGGCTGACGACGCTCATGTACGAAGGCACGCCGATTCGCCCCGACGGCGGCATCTGGTGGCGGATCATCGAGCAGCACAAGATCAACCTGATGTTCACCGCGCCGACCGCGTTGCGCGTGCTCAAGAAGCAAGATCCGAAGCTGATGGAGCGGGCGGATTTATCGAGTCTGCGCGCGTTGTTTCTAGCCGGCGAACCACTCGATGAACCCACCGCGCAGTGGATTCAAAGTGCGCTGAAAAAGCCCGTCGTCGATAACTATTGGCAGACCGAAACCGGCTGGCCGATGATCGCGATTCCGCGGGGTATTGAAGCGTTGCCGCCGAAGCTTGGCTCGCCCGGGGTGCCTTCGATGGGGTTTGCTTTGACAGTGCGTAACGAGGTAACGGGTGAGATTTGCGCACCGGGCGAGAAGGGCGTGATCGCACTTGACTATCCGTTGCCGCCCGGGTGCATGCAGACCGTGTGGGGCGACGATTCACGCTTCATCAAGACGTACTGGGAGAGCATTCCGGGGCAGCAGCTGTATTCGACTTTCGACTGGGGCGTGACCGACGAGGATGGCTATGTGTCCATTCTCGGGCGCACCGATGACGTGATCAATGTGGCAGGGCATCGGTTGGGCACGCGTGAAATCGAGGAGGCGATCAGCAGTCATCGGGCCGTGGCCGAGGTGGCGGTGGTGGGCGTTGCTGATTCGGTAAAAGGGCAAGTCGCGCTGGCGTTTGTCGTGTTGCGCGATGCCCAGGCTCTGGATAAGGCCGGCGCGCGCGAAGCGCTTGAAGCGGAACTCGCCCGCAGCGTCGATGCGCATTTGGGCGCGATAGCGCGTCCAGCACGAGTCCATTTTCTGGCGACGTTGCCGAAGACCCGATCGGGCAAGTTGTTGCGGAGGGCGATTGCCGCGCTGGCCGAAGGGCGCGACCCCGGCGATCTGCCGATGATTGAAGATGCCGGGGCGCTGGTGCAGGTGAAGGAGGCTTTGGCGCGGTAGCTACTCTTATTTCACCAGCGGGCGCAGCTCCCGCTGCGCCCGCGGTGTGAGTCGCTGTGCCTCTTTGCTCAGGTTGATCTGCATGGTTGTTTCTGCAATTTCGTGAACCGATTGCTCAAGCTCGTAGGTGCCTTTTGCCTTCAGCCAGTCCATGACTTCCGCCAGATGCCAGATTGCCGTGCTGCCTTCGTGTACGGGTAGCGGGAACGTAGCCGCGTTCGTGAGTATCGTGAGTATTAACTTGCGCATGTTCTGGCGCGTTACGCCAATTGCATCAGCGACGTCGGTCAGGCCGACAAAATCAGGTGATGCTTCCACCAGCGCTGCTGATGGAATGGCCGACTTGACGTGCTTCAATGCACTCGTCAAAAATGCCGCTTGCGCGCTCTGCGCTTCGCGTGTGAATGCCCGCGCAATCCGTCCCGGCAGACCTACGCCGATCAATGCGTCGTCGCATCCTGGTGCACTGAGACGTCCGATCAACTCTTCATGATTGCAGCCGTTTTTCTGTCAGTCGGTACTTTAATGTGAATGTGTATTCCATGGCTTCGCTTTAAGTGAGACCGTTGATTGTTCGGAAACCTTGTCTGACTGGAACGTGCAGTTGTCGACTACGCGCTTGATTGCCCGCGTGTGATTCGTTGGGTTTTTCGGCGTACTCCACACACTCGTGATACAAAATTCCCCGCAGCGGCGCTCAGCTGCGTTGTATGGGCAATAAATCCGCCCCGCATGACTTCCTCCTTGTTTAACGCGCCAACCACGCGTTTCAGCGGGCCGCAGCGCTTCTTCAATCTCTTCTTTTGAGGCTGTGAACGAGTCATCCTGAGCTCCATAGGAGAGGCGCCCCACCAGGTTGTCACTTGACAACCTGGTGGGGCGCCTGGAACGTCGAAACGAGAACTCGTTTTAGAGTCGTGCGCTCGCCGGTCGTATGCCTGTTCTGCTCACATGATCGTGATCATCACGCTTATGCCGATATCCGTTTCTCTCGGGTATTTGGCAGCAGGATCGTCAGGACTCCGATCAGCGGCAGGAACGAACAAACCTTATAGACATAGTCGATGCTCGTCGCGTCAGCCAGATGGCCAAGGACCGCCGCGCCGATCCCGCCCATGCCGAACGCGAAGCCAAAGAACAACCCGGCGACCATGCCGACCTTGCCGGGGACCAGTTCCGTCGCATAAACCAGGATGGCCGAGAACGCCGATGCGAGGATTAGTCCGATCACGACCGACAGCACGCCGGTCCAGAACAAATTCGCAAACGGCAACATCAAGGTGAATGGCGCAACGCCCAATATCGATACCCAGATAACAACCTTCCGGCCGATCTTGTCGCCGACGGGGCCACCGACGATCGTGCCCACGGCCACTGCCGCGAGGAACCAGAACAGATGCACTTGCGCGGTTTCCACGGGCAAATGAAACTTGCTGATCAGATAAAACGTGAAGTAGCTACTGATGCTCGCCAGATAAAAATACTTTGAAAATACGAGCAGCATTAACACCGTCATGGCGACGAGTACCTTATTGCGCGACAAGGCCGACACCGCGACCGTTCCACGTGCCTTCTTCACTGCCGGATGACGTTGATACCAGCGCCCGATATTCGCCAATACCACAATGGCGAGTAATGCCGCAGCCGAAAACCACGCAATGCTGCGTTGTCCGTGCGGCATGACGACCAATGCGGCCAGCAATGGCCCAAGAGAGCTGCCCGCATTGCCGCCGACCTGAAACACCGATTGCGCAAGACCGTGCCGTCCGCCCGAC
The DNA here is from genome assembly GCF_030464885.1 of Caballeronia sp. SEWSISQ10-4 2. Classification (GTDB taxonomy): domain Bacteria; phylum Pseudomonadota; class Gammaproteobacteria; order Burkholderiales; family Burkholderiaceae; genus Caballeronia. Next base: position 34,779 of record NZ_JALPRJ010000065.1, read on the forward strand.
GCCATGCGCGCCACGCGCGACGACTCAGGATGGAAGATTGACGATCCACATCCGACGAGTGCCGCGGCGATCAGCAATACCGGATAGCTTCCGGCCATCGACATCAATAACAACCCGCACAGCGTGAAACCCATGCCAATCGGCAGCGAATACGGCTTCGGATGTTTATCGGTGTAGAGCCCGACCAGCGGCTGCAATAGCGACGCGGTAATTTGATACGTCAGCGTGATCAAGCCGATCTGTCCAAACGACAGTGAAAACTCGCTTTTGAACAGCGGATAAATGGCGAGAATCAGCGACTGGATCATGTCGTTGAGCAAATGCGCAAAACTGATCGCGCCGAGCACGGAAAACACGGTGCGCGGAACAGCGGGGCTCAAGACAGGGGCAACGCCAAGCGCGCCTTTTTCGATACTTGTCTGCATGATGATGGGCCGGAAGTAGTCTCTCGTTGCGTTTCGTTGATCCTCAGCAGCGCCGCCAATGCGCCATTTGCTGACAATTCTAAATTGTCCTCTATGCATTGTCCGGCCAAACTTTGTCGCGAAACGGACAGCAGCGTGCCCACGCCTGGAGCCAGTACGCCCACTTTAGGTGAGAGTGACATGAGTTTGTAACATGTTCAGAAAACACCTCTAAAGAAGCGCCATTTCCCGCCGTAGACCATTGATGTAGCCGTGCGTCCCGCCCAAGAAGCAGGTCGCGCGATGCCAACCAAAACTGGGGAATTCAATAGATGAAACCGTTTTCGCTACGGGGTAATCCCGGCGCTGGCTTTATTCCCGATGGCGGCGCCAAGGCAGCCGTCAAGGTGCTGGCCAAGGTCGCTGGCACGAGCGGCCGTTCGTTGTCCGTCAAGGCGTCGCTGCGCCTGGCGTTTGCGTTGTTGCTGATTGGCACGCTCGTCATCGGCGTGATTGCGCTGACGCAGATCAGCCGCCTCAATGGCTCGACGGAGTCGATCTATCGCGAAGGTTACGTCGCCACCCGTGCGGTGGAGGAACTGCGCAGCGCCGTGTTGCGCGCGAGCCGTTCGCAAAAAATGCTGCTTACGGCGACGACCGCCAAGGAACGCGACGAACTTGGCGCGGACATCGAACACGCGCTGGCCGATATCGGCAGCGGGCAACAGGGCCTGCAAAGCTACGCAGACCCATCCGGCGACCAGAAGCGTCTGGCGACGGCCGTCGGCGCGTGGAGCACCGATCTGCGCACCTTCGTCAAACTGATGAAGGAACAACCGCTCGATCTGTCGCAGATGAACTGGCAAGTGGGCATGCAGGACGTCTCGCTGCTGGTGGCGACGGGCAAGCTGGAGAAGCTGGTGAATGTCCTCATCGAACAGCGTGGCGTGGCGGCTAAAGCGACGATCGATTCGGCGGCTTCCATTTATCACGCGTCGTTCGTGATGGTGGCCCTGCTGACGCTGGTGTTGATCGTGCTGGCGTTGACGGTGAGCGAATGGGTCGTGCGGCGGCTCGCAAAACAACTCGGCGGCGAGCCGGTCTACGCGATGGAAATCGCGAGCCGGATCGCGGCGGGCGATTTGTCGAACCGTATCGCGATCGCCAAGCGCGACAGCACCAGCATGCTCTACGCGCTCTCGGGCATGCAGAAGGATTTATCGACGACGGTCGGTGAAATCGCGGCCAGCGCGGAAGCGATCGCGTCGGCATCCGGCGAGATCTCGCAAGGCAACGTGGACTTGTCGCAGCGCACGGAACAACAGGCCGTCGCGCTGGAAAAGACCGCGTCGAGCATGGAGGAATTGACGTCGACTGTGCGCCAGAACGCCGAGAACGCGAAGCAGGCGAGCTCGCTGGCTTACAACGCATCGGAGATTGCGGAGAAGGGCGGTGTGGTGGTCGGACGCGTGGTGGCGACCATGGAACAGATCAATGCGAGTGCAAAGAGTATTGGCGACATCATCGGGGTGATCGAAGGCATCGCGTTCCAGACGAATATTCTCGCGCTCAATGCAGCCGTGGAAGCGGCGCGGGCAGGCGAAGAAGGGCGCGGGTTTGCAGTCGTCGCAGGCGAAGTGCGCAATCTTGCGCAACGTTCGTCGGCGGCGGCGAAGGAGATCAAGGGCTTGATCCACGCGTCGGTCGCGCGTGTTTCGGATGGCTCGACCTTCGCTCACGAAGCCGGCGCGACCATGGAAGAGGTCGTGAAGGCGGTCAAGCGCGTGACGGACATCATGGGCGAGATTTCGGCGGCATCGGCGGAGCAGAGCAGCGGCATCGAGGAAATCAATCACGCCGTCACGCAGATGGACGCAGGCACGCAGCAGAACGCAGCGCTGGTCGAGCAGGCGGCGGCCGCGGCGCAATCGCTGGATGACCAGGCGCACGCGTTGAAACAACTGGTCGGGAAATTTCAACTGGCGTGATTAAGCCACGTGCACGATAAGCGACAACTGCGGGCTTGCTGAACCGCAAGCCTTTGTTCTAGAATTCGCGACGGGCGCGGCAGGGCGCCCGGTCTCGCGAAAGTGAAAACACCTGTCACGCGTTATCGCTTCATCTGGATAAACCGCAACGTTGAACCTTTAGCCGCAGCGAGAACGGCGCAACAAGGAGAAACGTCATGTGGTCAACATCCTGTCCTCGGTCTGTCAATTCCGGTCTCACCAACACCGAATTTCTTCGGCGCCACGCGCGCCGGCTGCTTCGCTTCGCTCACGCCGACAATACAAGTTCCGCGATGCCCGTCGTGCGCCGCTTGCTCGCCGCCGGCGTGACCCGCGCCGAGACGCTTGCAGAACTACACGAAACGCGCGCGAACGTTCAACTCAAGCACGTATTGAACATGCTGGCTGTCGAGCTGGGTCATTTCGGCTGGGACGCCTGCAAGCCTGTGCTCGACACACGCGAGCCCGCCATCATCGATCGATACCGGTTCGATGCTGGCGCTTTCGGCGACTACGAGAAGGTGTGGTTTGCAGGTGCCGGCGCCGCGCGTGAATGGCAGCGCGAGCATGGCGGGTACATCGTGGAGTATGGCGATCAGGCGGTGGCGATTCTCTGGCGCGAGTGAGAACGAGAGACTTGCCGGCGCGCACGATTGGTCATCGGTGCGCGCCGGGCAGAGCATTCAAAACGGACTAGAGCAGCTCTACTTCCTTCCAGTCCGCGTTAGAAAAAAAACGACTCAATTCCCGCATTAGTTCATTCAGCGCGGCCATTTCCGGCTGCGTGATCTTGCGTACGTGCTCCGCTTGCGTCCAGTCGCCGTAAAGCATGGCGATGGTCGAGCCGTTGGCTTTCACGGGCAACAGCACGAATGCGTGGGCATCGCCGAAAGAGGGTTTGAACCAGCGCGGCAAGCGGGCTTCAATACGCGGATCGCGAGCATTCTCGATAAAAATCCCCACCGGATTCGCGATTGCCAGATGGAACACGTCAGGCTCGAACGCCGCAGAAAACGCCAGCGATGGCAGCAGCTTGTCCACGCCCGGCCCAAGTCCGAGCCGTGCGTGAAATTCGTTGTTGCCCTGGCGCACGAACACCACCGTGCGCGAAAACGAGAGCCCGGCAAGCACGGCCTCCGACGCCAGCGCGAGCACGGCGCCCAGCGCGTTCTTCGACGGCAGCGAGCGCAAGTCTTCAAGGCCGGCAGTGATCCGCGCTTCTGCCGATAACCCCGCGCGCGCGATGGCGTCCGCGTCCGCGCGCAGTTCCACGATCTCGCGCATCACGCCATCGTTCGAATCTTCGTTCGCGAGCGCGAGACTCATCGCGGCGAGCGCGGCGGCGTCGGTCAACAACGCGCGGCTGTAGCGGTTCGCGATATCCACCAGCGAGCTCTCGCGATGCGCCTCGTCGATATGCTGCGCGGTGAGCGCATCGGCGACTTCGGTGGAATAGTTGGTAACAGCTTGCAGCCAGCGCACATGGCGCGGCGTTGTTTCATCGATAGGGGCGAGCGGATCGCGGGTCAGCATGCCGGTGCGGATGGTCTCCGGCAGGCGCCAGCGATCCGCGGCTTCCATGCCGATTTCCTCGAAGGTGACGCCCAGCAACGCGCTGCACGCGAGGCTGTCGCTGATGTGCTCGGCCGTGGCCTTGCGGCGCAGCTGATCCCACTCTGTCTCCAGATAGAACGCCACCAGCAGTTTGCCGATCTGACGCATCAGCGTGCAGACCACCGCTTCTTCCGACGCCCGGAATTCGCTGCGCTCGGTCACTTGCCGCGCGACCGCGCCGGACAGCAGCGTGCGATTCAGTTCGAGCTTGGCGTCAATGCGCCGCGGCGCGCTTTGATGAAAGTGATCGACGAGCTTCAGCCCGACCACCAGATGGCCGACCGCGTCCATGCCGAGCACCATCAACGCGCGCGTCACGGTGGTGATGTTGCCGCCGAACGAGATGTACATCGCTGAATTGGCGAGCCGCAACACCTTCTGCGTGAGGCCGAAGTCGGACAGAACGACCTGGACCAGGGCGGTGAAGTCCAGGTCGTCGTCGCTCATTGCGGACACGGTTGTGCGCAAGGCCTGAGAGAGCATCGGAAAGTCTCCGCGCTCGCTCATGCGGCCCCACAGCTTGTCCAGTAATTCGGCTTTGGAATTGCTTGCCATGCGATTAATGTGAATGCCTTACCGTTCCCTACCGGTTGTCCGGTACGGCCTGAATCATCGACCTGGGTCGAAGTGTAATGCGAGGAAAAAAGCCTGCATAAACCCTTTAACGGCGCTGTCACACGGAAGCTTTACAGCAGATGCGTGAAGGAAACGCTGCAATAGCTCCCGTCCATACCCTTGGCCGACGCAAATGCGTGACGGTATCTTATAAAGGCGCCTGGAGAAAGAGCGTTTTATCCTGAAAGCAACGCATCAGTTCGCCGGCGGGCAGGGCTTTGCAGATAAGCCAGCCCTGGATCTGGTCACAACCCATTTCGATTAGCAGATGGCGCTGCGCTTCCGTCTCCACGCCTTCCGCCACGAGTTCGAGCCCCAGCGATTTTGCCAGACCGACCACCGCGGTGACGATCGCCTGGTTGTTGCGCGAGGTCAGCAGGTTTTCGATGAAGCTGCGGTCGATCTTCAGCTTCGACAGCGGGAAGCGCTGCAGGTAGGCCAGGCTGGAATAGCCAGTGCCGAAGTCATCGACGGCGAACGTGATGCCAAGCGCCGCCAGGGTTTCGAGCAGAAGGGTGGCTTCTTCCGGGTCGTGCATCAGCAGGCTTTCGGTGATTTCGAACACGAGCCGGCTCGGATCGAGGCCCGTCAGTTGCAGCGCATCTTTCACGTTTTGCGTGAAACGCTTGTCGCGGAATTGCTGCGGCGAGACGTTCACCGAGACGTAGTCCAGCACGAACCCTTCGCTATCCCACTGCACCAGTTGCATGCACGCGGCCTTGAGCACCCAGTTGCCGAGATAGTTGATCAGGCCGATGGATTCGGCGAGCGGAATGAAGGCTACCGGCGGCACGGGGCCATGCACCGGATGCTGCCAGCGGATCAGCGCTTCGACGCCGACCACACCGCGGCTGCGGCTTTCGGTGATCGGCTGGAAATGCAGCGAAAACTCGCCGTTGCGCACGCCTTCGTAGAGATCGGCTTCGAGGTTCAGGCGCTCCGCGTTGCGGGGGTCGTCATCGGGAACATGGAACATGACGATGTTGCCGCCCGAGGTCTTCGCCTGCGCCAGCGCGTGATCGGCCATGCGCAGCAGGCTGCTGCTGGCTTGCACGACTTCATCGGGGAAGATTGCCGCGCCGATGCTCGCCGACAAATGCGTGTGCTGCTCGCGATACCGGTAGGGCTGCGCAATCGCACTCAACACCCGCCGCGCGACATCTTCGGCCGCGGTGGCCGCTTCGGCCGAGGTGCCAGCCGAGAGCAGCACGGCGAATTCATCGCTGGACACACGCGCCACGCGCTCGCCGGCGCGAGCCGCGTGCTGGATGCGGCGCGCGGTCTCGCGCAGCATGTCGTCGCCCGCGTCGTAGCCGAGCGCCCGGTTGATGCGCTGGAAGCCGTCGATATTCACCAGCAGCAGCGCCGCGTGCGTGTGCGTGCGAATGGCCTCGGCCTGGGCGGCATCGAGCGCGCTTTTAAGTGCCGTCAGGTTCTCGAGGCCGGTCAGCGAATCGTGATGCAGCGTGTGCCGCAGCGCGGCTTCGTTGTCGCGCCAGCGCGAAACTTCGAACGCCGCGAGCGCGAAGCCGGGCACGCCTTGCGTATGCGTCGCGAGGACCCGCAACTCGACGCAGATCGGCGTGGTCAGCGACTTCAGCAGATGCAGCGTCGCCGTTTCGAGCTTGCCGCTTTGTTGTGCGCGGGCGACGAGCGCATCGAGTTCAGCGGTTTCATCCGACGGCACCAGTTCGTGCAGCGTGAGCGAGCTCAGGTAGTCGCGGTGATAACCGAGGAAATCGATGCTTCCCGCCGAGACATAGCAAAACCGCAGCGACGTATCCACTTGCGCGAGGAAATCGACCGCGGCAAGCGTGGTTTCAATGGCGGTGCTTGCGGGCGGTTCGGCTTCATTCACGGCAGCCGGGTGCAGCAGATGAAGCGGTGCGGGTGAAGCCGAGGCGGGACGCCCGGTTTTTGAACCCTGCACGCCGCGCGGCGGCGACCCGGGCACGGTGAGCGGCACTTGCAGTGCAAGAGGCAGGGTTTCACGGGCGCCGGTGGCTGGCATGGCGGGCGTTGCAGCGTCGGCTGTCGCGAACCTGGCGATACAGCTCGGCAATGTTGTTGCGATCAGCGCCCGGGCAGCCGCGCGCACGGCGGCGCCGGTTTGGCTGGCTAGAGCGAGCCATGTATTCAGGCGCTGGGCGGTGATCCGTTTTACTGGCATGTTTCAGTTAAGGCCTGTCTGATTGCGCACCGGGCCGGTAAGGGCGTGGCGCACGCTGTCCGGCAAGCGCGCTGCATCGGGAGTGGTTGACGATTTTTTCCGGCGATGCGGGCACGACCCGCCAGAAGATTCGGTAACCGCGAGTCGGACGCGTTCTTTGCAAGTTAACGGTTATGTCCCGAAATTCTTTAGAGGAATGGCGGAGCGTCGGTGAGCCACGGCCGCGGTGGGTTTGACGCCATTTGTCGGCATCTCGATTTGGGGTAGAGTGCGGCTTGACAGTTGCAAGTTCCGAACGGGTCAGGTGCCGTCGAGTGCGTCTCGAGCGATCTTCTGGCCACTTTTGCGCTTTCGAGTTTGTAAGCTAGCTTCTTAAGCTAAATCCTTAAGCTATAACCTCTCGAGCCAACCGCTTGAGTTAACCGCTGTTTGGTCGTTATTCAGCCAACATCGTTCCATTGCTGCACGCCATGATCGCGTCCCCAAGCCCATTGCCAGAGCTGGCCCAGAAGTCAGGTGTATTGAACGCACGCATCGTGTCGCGCGAGCTTTCGATGACGGCCGCCCATTGCAGCGAGCGCGTGGTGTCGCATGAATCCAGCGGGTCTGTTCATGCCACCGGTTAATCGGAACCCGACCCGCCACGCCGCGCGCAAGGCGGCCGACACTCCCGCCGAGCCGCCCGTGCTTCGCGAGCCGGAGAGCGTCTATCTTGGCCGCCAGCCGATCATCGATCGCAACGGCGCGCTGCATGCCTACGAACTGCTGTTTCGCGACAGCCCCGACAATCGCGCGCGCATTTTCGACGACGTGCAGGCCACGGCGCACGTCGTGGCGCGAACGGTCGGGGAGATTGGTTTGTCGGCGGTGCTCGGGGATCATCGCGGTTACGTGAACATGAACCGCGACCTGCTGTTCGATGACATCGTCCATATCATGCCGCCCGAGCGTTTTGTGCTTGAGATTTTGGAAACCGTCACCTTCGACGCCAGGCTTTTCAAGCGCTGCGGCCAGTTGCGCACGGCGGGCTTTCAGTTCGCGCTCGACGACGTCGTGTCGCTCACCGAACCGCTGTATGACGCGCTGCCGTATGTGGATTACGTGAAGGTCGACTTCCTCGCCACCGAGCGTGCTCATCTTCCGGAACTGGCAGCCGCGCTCAAGCAGCATGGCAAGACGCTGATTGCGGAAAAAATCGAAACGCATCAGGACTTCGACGAAGCCCGCAAGCTTGGCTTCGACCTGTTCCAGGGCTACTTCTTCGCCCGTCCGCAAGTGCTTGTCACGCGTCGCTCGAATCCGTCGCGCACTGCCTTGCTGCGTCTTCTGGGCGTGTTGTCGGGCGAGCCCGATATCGGCGAACTCGAAGCCGAGCTGAAGCTCAATCCGAACGTGGTCGTGCAGTTGCTGAGGCTTGCCAATTCGAGCGCGTTCCAATTGAGCCGGCCGGTGTCGTCGTTGCGCGAGGCGATCGCTGCGACCGGCACTCGCCAGATTTCGCGCTGGACCCAGTTACTGCTCTACGCCGATGGCCGCCATTTGCCGTGGCGTTCGGACCCGCTGGTACAACTGGTCGGGACGCGCGCGCGTTTCATGGAACTGGCGGCGCGGGTCATGCGGCCATCGAGTGAGGATTTCGCCGATGCCGCGTTCATGACCGGCATCTTTTCGCTCGTGCATGTGGTGGTGGATTTGCCACCGGCCGAGATCATGGATCTGCTTAAGTTATCGAAAGAAATTTGCGCGGCGATCGTCGATGGCCAGGGCTCGCTCGGCGCGCTCCTGCGACTCTCTCAGGCCGCGGAACGAGGCGATGCGCCGGAGCTCGATTCGAGCATCGGCTCTAACGCGGAATTCAAGGTGTTGACGCCGGCCGTGCTTGCCGATCTGCAGTTCGAGGCGGCCACATGGTTCGGCGCGCATCGGGTGGAGTAGGTATCGCGCTTGCTGAACGGGTGATGTGTTTGTCCGGTTTTACGGGCGTCACGAAAATAGAGGAATCTCATGAAGCGAAAGTTTGCGGGTCGGATGCTGGGAGTGTCGCTGGGTGCCGCGCTTGCGGTGTACGCGCTGGTGGCTTACGCGACCTTGAAGCCCGGCGATCACGCGCCGGTGTTCAATGCGCAGGCGTCGTTGGGTGGCAATGTGTACGAGTACTCGCTCGCGAGCGAGTTGAAGAAAGGGCCCGTGGTCCTGTACTTCTATCCGGCAGCGTTCACGAAAGGCTGCACGATCGAGGCGCACGAGTTTGCCGACGCCGTCGATGAATACAAAGCCCTGGGGGCGACAGTGATTGGTGTGTCGCACGACAACATCGATACGTTGAAGAAATTTTCCGTCAGCGAATGCCGCAGCAAATTCCCGGTCGCGGCCGACGGCGATGCGAAGATCATCAAGCAATACGACGCAACCATGCCGCTTGTCAGTTCGATGGCCAATCGCGTGTCGTACGTGATCGCGCCGGATGGCACGGTGATCTATGAATACACGAGTTTGTCGCCGGACAAGCATGTGGCGAACACGCTGCAGGCGTTGAAAGACTGGAACGCGAAGCATAAGACCCAATAACGTAGCTCAGTCTCGTAAGGTTTTCGATCGATGCCGATTATTGTTGCGCTCGTTGTTCTGGTGGCCGTGATCTACGGCGCGTTCTGGTCGTTTCACGCGATATCGGCGGTGCTCGGTATTGAGGTTGCGATTGGCGCGGCGGTGATCGCGGTGCTGGTGGTGGTGAGTATCGCGGTGTATTTCTGGTTGCGGTGGAAGGAAGTTGCACCGAATGTTCACGATGGCGACTGGACGCACGAACTCAAGCGCGACTGGGGTGGCGTGCGGCTGGCGGCAGCCAAGCGGTTGTGTGAAGTACGCGTAGGAGGGCAGGTCGGCATGTTTATCTTCGCGGATCTGCGCGGCGCACGGGTTGAGCCAGTCGGATCGGGCGCGGCGGGGTCGTGGCAAGTGGCGCTTGACGTGAAGGACACGACGCAATCGCGGTGGAACCTGCCGATGCAGGACCGGCGCGAGGCGCACAAGTGGGGCAGGATTTTGGAGAAGGCTGCGGCGCAGACTTTGTGACGGGTTTTTCGTTTGCCATGCTGGCGTATAGGCCGGGTTCTGCCAATAGTTGCCGGCAGAACCCCAACCCGTTCACCGGTGCGAGCAACCTTACGTGTGATATCCCATATCGCCGCGTACTTTGCCTCGAAACACCCAGTAAGACCACACCACATAAAGCACGATCACAGGCAACAGGAACATTGTCCCGATCAGCAGGAACTGCTGCGAAAGCGGTGTGGTGGATGCATCCCACAACGTCACCGACGGCGGCGCGATAAAAGGCCAAAGGCTGATCACAAGACCCGTGAACGCCAGAAAGAACAGCCCGATCGAGCACATGAACGGGACGACTTCCTTGCGTTTCTCGAGCGCCGACCACAACGTCCAGACCAGCAGCACAGTCAGCACCGGCACCGGCGCGAACACGAAACTATTCGGGAAGCTGAACCAGCGCGCGGAGATACGCGCGTCCTTCAGCGGCGTCCAGATACTGATCAGCAAAATAAACGCGACCACGCCGAACAGCACTTTCTTCGCCATGCCGCGAGCCCATTCCTGCAGCTCACCTTCCGTTTTAAGCACGAGCCACGTCGTGCCCTGCAGCGCGTAGCCAAAGATCAGCCCGACACCCGTCAGCAGCGGAAACGGCGCGAACCAGTCCCAACTCGTGCCGGCAAACACACGTCCGTGAATCGGAAAGCCCTGCATGAACATGCCGAGCACAACGCCTTGAGAGAACGTCGCGATCAGCGATCCATAACCGAACGCGCCGTCCCATATCCACTTGCGCGCACCCACGACCTCGCGGAATTCAAACGCCACGCCACGGAAGATCAAACCCAGCAGCATCAGCAGGATCGGAAAATAAACAGCTGGCACGATGATCGCGAACGCAAGCGGGAAGACCGCGAGCAAACCGCCGCCGCCAAGGATCAGCCAGGTTTCGTTGAAGTCCCAGACGGGCGCGACCGAGTTGATCATCAGCTGGCGTTCGACGGGGTCGCGGCGCAGCAGGAACACCATGCCCACGCCGAGATCGAAGCCATCGAGCAGCACGTACATGAATACCGCGAGCGCCAGGATAGCGGCCCACATCGGCACGAGGTCGAGCATCATGATCTCCTGGAAGGGGGAACGACATCGTCCGGACCGGCCGCTTTGGCGGCGCCGGTACTGCCCGGCGCATTAGCCGATGCCGCCGACAACGGCCTCGCCGCGCGTGTTTCCGGTTGCAGCAGATCGCTGTCGATATCGGCGTGTTCATCGGCGGGGCCGATCCGCACGAGCCGTCGCAGCAGGATGAATCCCGAGCCGAAGATGACGATATACGCCAGCACGTAGAGCAGCCACGAGAGCCCGACATCGCCGGCAGTCAACGACGGCGTGACCGAATCGCTGGTGCGCAGCAATCCATACACGGTCCACGGCTGGCGGCCGCTTTCAGTGGTCGTCCATCCCGCCAGCACAGCGATAAACCCCAGCGGCATGCCGAGTGTGGCGCAACGCAGCCAGCGCGGACTTGTTTCAAGCTTGCCGCGCGCGAACAGCACGATGCCGGAGAGCACCAGCGCAAACATCAGCAACGCGATGCCGACCATGATCCGGAACGCGAAGAACACGACGGCGACGTTCGGTCGGTCCTCACGCGGGAAGTCTTTCAGGCCGCGCACGGTGCCGTTCGGATCGTGCGTGAGATAGATGCTGCCGAGTACGGGAATCGAAATTTCGAAATCGTTGCGTTCGTTGGCCTGGTCGGGGATCGCGAAGATATTGGCGGGCACGCGCGAACCGGTGTCCCACAAGCCTTCCATCGCGGCGATCTTGGCCGGCTGATGTTCGAGCGTGTTGAGACCGTGCATGTCGCCGATCACCATCTGCACCGGCACCATGATCACGAGAAAGATCAGGGCCATCTTGGTCATCACGCGGCTCTCCTCCAGTGCGCGCCGCTGCCGCAAATAGAGCGCGCCCACGCCGAGAATCACGAACGCGGCGGTCACAAGAAAGGCGCTGACTGTGTGGCCGAGACGGTAGGGGAAGGAGGGGGTGAAGATGGCGTCGAAGAAACTCGTCACTTCGAAGCGGCCATCCGGGAGAATCCGGTAACCGGCCGGCGTCTGCATCCAGCTATTCACCGCCAGAATCCAGAACGACGAAATCACCGTTCCCGACGCGACAAAAACAGCCGCCAGCACATGCGCCCATTGCGGCACGAGCTTGCGGCCGAACAGCAGGACGCCGAGAAACGCGGCTTCAAGAAAAAATGCGGTCAGGACCTCGTAACCCATCAGCGGGCCGATCACGCTGGCGGTGGCATCGGTGAAACGGCTCCAGTTGGTGCCGAACTGGAACGGCATCACAATTCCCGATACCACGCCCATGCCGAATGAAACGGCGAATATCTTCAGCCAGAACGCAGAAAGCCGCCTGTACACATCCCGCGCGGTTATCCACCAGAGCAATTCAAGCGTCGCGATAAAGCACGATAAACCGACCGTGAAGGCCGGCAACAGGATGTGAAACGCAATCACCCAGGCGAACTGGAAGCGGGATAGCAAAACGGCATCGAACTCCATGAATACTCCGTGAGAGAAGTTTCAAATGGGCTGAATTCAACGACGCGTCAGGCCACGTTCGCACGCCGATCCAGCGTTATGTTGTGCCCGTTGCGACGGTGTTTCAACCATCGACCGCTGCGTACTGGTTCAGATTAAACCAGGTTGCCGTTTTGGTTCAACGATGCCTTGACTGCTCCAACCGATCAAACCCGCGCTTGACGTCCTCCCGGTCCTAAAGGACCGGGATTCCTTCTGCAAGACGGCCACGTC
>NZ_JALPRJ010000066.1 GCF_030464885.1 Caballeronia sp. SEWSISQ10-4 2
GCTAATAGTGATAAATAGAATAACTAACTTAAACCGACCGCAGGCCTAAGCAGCACCAACCCAGCACCGCCTCCGCCCACCCGCGCCAGCAGACCAAAAAACCAAACCCCGTCCACCGGCGCGAGCGAAAAACCACATCTCAAGCCGCTTCCAGCTGCTTCTCAGAAGCCCGCAACAACACCGGAATAGACTTCGACGTAGGCGTCCCCGCACCATCAGCAACACTCGACAACGGCACGAGCGGATTAGTTTCCGGATAATACGCCCCCAGACAACCACGCGGAATGTCATAAGCGACCAGCAGGAATCCCTCAGCACGCCGCTCGACGCCGTCGTCCCATACGCTCGTAATATCCACGCGTTGTCCCGCTTCGAAACCCAGCATCTCGATGTCCAACTGATTGACGAACAACACACGCCGTTGGCCATACACCCCGCGATAACGGTCGTCCAGACCATAAATCGTCGTGTTGTACTGATCATGGGAGCGGGTAGTCATGAGCGTCAGCAAACGCTCGCCATGAACGGTCCGGGCACGATGAATCGGGGTATCGAATTCGATCCTGTGCACCAGGAACTGCGCCTTGCCACTAGGCGTATTCCACACACGGTCGCGGGACGCCACGCCCAGATGAAACCCGCCCGGACGCTTGAGCCGTTCGTTGTAATCCTGGAAGCCGGGGATCACTTTCTCGATACCGTCGCGGATCAACGCATAGTCGTTCGCATGCGCAAGCCAGTCGACCTTCGCGCTGCCAAGCGTGGCCTGCGCCATGCGCGCGACGATCGCGATCTCCGACAACAAGTTCGGCGAAGCAGGGCGGTTCATGCCGTACGAAATGTGCACCATGCTCATGGAATCTTCCACGCTCACGCCTTGCGCCACGCCGTTCTGCATATCGATTTCAGTACGCCCAAGCGTGGGCAGGATTAACGCGTCGCGACCATGAATCAGATGGCTGCGGTTCAGCTTGGTCGTGATATGCACGGTCAGGTCGCACGAGCGCATGGCTTCCCACACACGTGGCGTATCGGGTGTCGCAATCGAGAAATTGCCGCCCAGTCCAATGAACACTTTCAACTCGCCAGCGATCATCGCCTCGATCGAACGCACGACGTCGTACCCGTGTTCGCGCGGCGGCTCGAAGTTGTAGACGGCGCCGAGCTGGTCGAGGAACGCCTGTGTCGGCCGCTCTTCTATGCCCACCGTACGGTCGCCCTGCACGTTCGAATGCCCGCGCACCGGGCATAGTCCCGCGCCAAGCCGGCCGATGTTCCCGCGCATCATCATCAGGTTCGACAGCAGTTGTACCGTCGGCACCGAGTTCTTGTGCTGCGTGAGGCCCATGCCCCACGTCGAGATCACGGCACGGCCTCGGGCGTAGATATCGGCGAGTTGCAGCACTTCGTCTTTCGGCACGCCCGATTCAGCGACGATCGCGTCCCAGCTTTCGGCGCGCAGATCCTCGGCGAAGGCGTCGAAACCCACCGTATGCTCAGCGATGAACTCCCCATCGAGCACGCGCGGCGCACCTTGTTCCAAAGCCGCATCGTCCAGTTCGATCACGCGTTTCGCCACGCCCTTGATCAACGCAAAATCCCCGCCGATCTTCGGCCGGATAAACACCGAACTGATTTTCGTGCTGCCGCCGGTGAGCATTTCAACCGGATGCTGCGGGCTCGCGAACCGTTCCAGACCGCGTTCACGCAGCGGGTTGATCGAGACGATCGTGGCGCCGCGTTTCGCGCACTCGCGCAGTTCTCCGAGCATCCGCGGATGGTTCGTCGCGGGATTCTGGCCGAAGAGCAGGAGGGTATCCGCGTGTTCGAAATCCTCGAGCGTGACGGTTCCCTTGCCCACGCCCACGGTTCCCGGCAAACCCCGGCTCGTGGCTTCGTGGCACATGTTCGAGCAGTCGGGGAAGTTGTTGGTGCCGTACATGCGCACGAACAACTGGTACAGAAACGCGGCTTCGTTGCTCGCGCGGCCCGAGGTGTAGAACGCGGCGCGATCGGGGTTGTCGAGCCGGTTCAGGTGGTCTGCAATCAGCGCGAACGCGTCATCCCACGCAATGGGCACGTAGCGGTCACGGGCGGTGTCGTAGACGAGCGGATCGGTCAGACGGCCATGCTGTTCAAGCTCGAAGTCCGATTCCTCCATCAATTGAGCGACGGTATGTTCTTCGAAAAACGCGGGCGTAACGCGCTTGCTGGTGGACTCGGCGGCCACGGCCTTGACGCCGTTTTCGCAGAACTCGAAGGTGGATGCATGCTCGCGATCCGGCCACGCGCATCCAGGGCAATCGAAGCCGTCCGGCTGGTTCTGGCCAAGCAACGAGCGGTAGTTCGCGCCCGACACTTTCTCCTTGAGCAGGTTGATGGCGACGTATTTCAGCGCGCCCCAGCCTGCGGCGGGGTGCGTGTACGGCTCAATGCGAGGTTCGTTTTTTTTCACAATGCCTGCCGCAGATTAATTAGGGTTTTCACCAATGATCGTAGGCTACTGTGTTCCAAAGATTCCGCGGTATACAGAAAAATAGATACACGAGGAGTACAGTTGTCGGCTCGCCCGGATCGAACCCGTTGTTTCGCCCCTTTTTAGTCATCCACCCATCGTGACGCTCTACGAAAAATTAGCCGCCGAGATCGAGGAAGCCGTGCGTCGCGGTGTGTTTGCCGTGGGTGAACGCGTGCCGTCGGTGCGTCAGGCAAGCGCCCAGCACGAGGTCAGCATCAAGACGGTCCTGCATGCGTATGCGTTGCTGGAAAGCAGGGGTGTGCTGGAAACCCGGCCGCAGTCGGGCTACTTCGTGCGCGAACTGCCTTCTGCACACGCGGTCAGTCCGGTGGCCTCGCAACCGCCTCCGGTCGCGTCGACAGTCGACGTCAGCCGCCTCGTCCTGTCCACGCTTCGCTCGATCCGTTCGCAGGACGCCACGCCTTTGGGTTCCCCTTATCCCGATCCATCGCTGTTCCCGTGGCGTCAAATCAATCAACTGGCAAACGCCACCGCGCGCCGGCATTCGAGCTGGAACCTGATGGACGACTTGCCGCCCGGCAACCCCGAGCTGATCCGCCAGATCGCGCGGCGTTACGCGGAGAACGGCGTGCCCGTCGATCCCGATGAGATCGTTATTACTGTCGGTGCCACCGAGGCCATCAACCTGAGCCTGCAGGCCGTGGCGAAACCGGGCGATACGGTCGCGGTCGAATCGCCAACCTATTACGCAATGCTCCACGCCATCGAGCGGCTCGGCATGCGGGCGATCGAAGTGCCGACACATCCGGCCGAAGGTATCGACATCGACGCGCTCGCGACGATCATTCGCGAACACAGGATCGCGGCGTGCATGGTCATGCCGAACTTCCAGAATCCCCTGGGTTTCGTGATGTCCGACGCGAACAAGGAACGGCTTGTCGACCTGCTCGCCGCGCATGAAATCCCGGTCATCGAAAACGATGTGTACCAGGAGTTGTATTACGGCGAAGCACGGCCGTCCGCGCTTAAGAACTTCGATAAAAAGGGGCTGGTGCTGCACTGCGCGTCGTTTTCGAAGAGCCTGACGGCGTCCTACCGGATCGGCTGGGCGATGCCCGGGCGCTACCGGCGCGAGGTGGAGAAACTCAAGTTCCTGAACACGCTGACCACGCCGTCGGTGCCGCAAATCGCGGTGGCCGACTATCTTCGGCGGGGCGGTTACGACCGGCATCTGCGGCATGTGCGCAAGGTGTACCGGCAGCAGGCGCGGCTCATGATCGCAATGGTCAAGCGCTTCTTTCCCGACGGCACGCAAATGTCCGCGCCGATGGGCGGTTACGTGCTGTGGGTCCAGTTGCCCGATAACGTCGATTCGATGTTGCTCTACCAGGTCGCGCTCGAACGCGGGATTACGATCGGGCCGGGCACCATGTTTTCATCGCGCGATGCCTTCCGCCATTTCATCCGGCTCAACTACAGTTATCCGTGGAGCGCGCAGACAGAAGCAGCGTTGAAGACGCTCGGCGAACTGGTCGCGGGCATGGAGCGTGGGAAAAACAGGGACTAAAAAAGGGACTAAAAGCATGGACGATGAAATCGACCCGGCGCTGATCGCGATCCTCGCCCAGTTATGGCGGGCCGCGCAGGAGACACCCGGGCGGGCGTGGTCGCTCGCGAAGTTATCGAAGCAATCGGGCGTGCCGATGAGCAGCCTGAGACGTCACCTCACCGCACTGTCCGACGCGGCGTTGCTCGGCCCCACCGCCAGCGACGAAAGCGCTACCGGCACGCCCACAGCCTCGCTGAGCGAGGCTGGGCGGGAACTGTGCGCGCAGTTGTTTGCGCGATCGGCACCCGATGCAGCCGAATCATGAGCGATCGATACCGGGTACGTGTGCATTTGGCTAGAAATTGTCGTTCGGTCACAACAAGGCGCGAGTTATCGGTCTCCAAACGATACAAATATTTCTCCGATGTAAGGAATATCGAATTATTTTGCGCGGCGATCGATAAAGGGGAAAAGTACTCAGAACCGCTTACTCGCGGGCGGGAATGTTCCATTTTTTACCGATTTTCCATCTCAAACACGTTATTTTTACTGAAGCCTAAAGAATCCCGCAGACGTGCGACGATCATCCATACAACTATTACATATTAAATTCAATAACTTAGAAAAAGAGCCTCATCTTTACACTTCCCTCGGTCGCCTTCAAAACTGAAAGCTTGTTTCAGGAACTCGTTATTGCTCCGTAATTGTGTTCATCGTTGATTACACAGGAGAGCATTGAGATGAATCTGAGCAACTTCAAAATAGGCACCCGGCTCGGAGCGGGTTTTGCAGCAATTCTGGTGTTGTTGTGCACGGTCGGCGTGCTGACGCTCTGGCAAGCGTCACGCATCTACGCAGGCACGCGCGAGCTGGGCGACGACTGGCTCCCTAGCGTTCAGGCAGCCGGCAGCATGCAGGCGTATGCCAACAATGTGCGCCGCACGTCATTGCGCTCAATCCTCGCTGTCGACGCGAAGGACAAGCAGGAACAACGGGCGGCGCACGACGCGTTCGTCGTCAAGCTTGATGCGGTTTTTGCCGGCTACGAGAAGCTGGTGTCCTCGCCGGAAGAGCAGCAAATCTTCGACAACATCAAGCGCGCGTGGGCGCGCTACGCGGCCATCGACACGAAGGTTCTCGACCTGTCCGACAAAGGCGATGCCGGATTCAACGACGCCCGTGCGCTCTCGAGCGGTGACGCCGCCTCCGCGTTTGGCGACGTGCTCAAGCTGATCGAAACGGATATCGAACTCAACCGCAGCGGTGCCGTTAAGGAAGTCGAACACGCCGCGTCGACTTATGACAGCGCCATGCTCAGCACAGGCGTACTGATCGCCATCGCGATGCTCGCGGGCGTAGCGATCGGCTGGCTGGTCACGCGCTCCATTACCGCTCCGATCCGGCGCGCTGTTGTGATTGCAGAGACCGTCGCTCGCGGTGACCTGACCGCGAAGATCGAAGTCTCGGGCAAGGACGAAGCCAGTCAGCTGTTGGCCGCCATGCGTCATATGAACGAACGGCTGGTCGACGTGGTGGGCCGGGTCCGCACCAGCAGCGACAGCATCGCCACCGGTTCAGCGCAGATTGCAGCAGGTAATACCGATCTCAGCCAGCGTACCGAAGAGCAGGCTGCATCGCTGGAAGAAACCGCCGCGAGCATGGAGCAACTCACCGCGACGGTGAAGCAGAACGCAGAGAATGCGCTGCAGGGGAATTCGCTTGCGGTGAACGCGTCCGAGACGGCCGTGCGCGGAGGCGAGGTCGTCAATCGCGTGGTCCGGACCATGAGCGAAATTTCGAGCAGCTCGGAACAAGTGGCGGAGATCATCACGGTGATCGAAGGCATTGCATTCCAGACGAATATCCTCGCGCTGAATGCGGCGGTTGAAGCGGCACGCGCCGGCGAGCAAGGCCGCGGCTTCGCGGTGGTGGCGGGCGAGGTGCGTACGCTGGCTCAGCGCAGCGCGTCGGCGGCCAAGGAGATCAAGGACCTGATCGGCGCCTCGGTGGAGCGCGTGAAAACCGGCTCGCAGCTCGTTGACGAGGCGGGGCGCACGATGGGCGAGGTGGTGCAGTCAGTCAAGCGTGTGACGGACCTGATGGGCGAGATCAGCGCGGCATCGGGTGAGCAGCATACCGGCATCGAGCAGGTCAATCAGGCGGTCATGCAGATGGACGAGGTGACGCAGCAGAACGCGGCGCTGGTTGAAGAAGCGTCCGCCGCGGCGCAGTCGATGGCGGCTCAATCGGGCACCTTGCGCGAGCTCGTGTCGGTCTTCAGGATCAGTGCTTCCGATCCGGTTGGGCAGACCGTCACGACCGTCGATGCGGTTCCGGTGACAAGGCGGCCTGCGAGTAAAACCAAGCCGGCAAAACGGCCGGCTGCGGCTGGCAGGATTGCGCCGGTCCCGGTCAAGGATCCGGAATGGCAGACCTTCTGACCGGTTGATTGGCGGCTGATGGACTGCTGATCGGCTGCCTGCGACGGACTTGACCCGGTCCGTCGCAGGCAGCCGCGAGTGCCGTCGATTAGTAAGCGCCCATGTAGTCGCGCTTGCCGATCTCCACGCCGTTGTGGCGCAAGATCGCATACGCGGTCGTGACGTGGAAGAAGAATTGCGGCAGGCCGTAGTGTTGCAGATACGCGCTTCCAATCAGCTTCTTCTCTTTCGGCGTGCCCGGACGCAGCACGATTTCCTTGTTTTCGCCGCCTTCGAATTGCGCGGCGTCTAACGTGCCGATGTAAGCCAACGCTTTGGCAATAAGCGCTTGCAGGTCGGCAAACGTCACTTCAGTATCGGGCCACGACGGCACTTCCACGCCGGCGAGGCGGGAGCTCACGCCCTTGCTGAAGTCGGCGGCGATCTGCACCTGGCGCACGAGCGGGAACATGTCCGGGAACAGGCGTGCCTGCAGGAGCGCGTTCGGGTCGATATTCTTCTCGGCGGCGTGCGTTTCCGCCTTCCTGAGCACCTCGGACAAGGCGGTCAGCATTTGCTTGAAAACCGGGACGGATGCGCTGTAGATGGAGATGGTCATGATCACTCTTTCGGTCTTTCAGTTGATGTAAGGTGCCGCCGCGAACAAAACCGCACCGGCTTGTTTAATTCTGTTTGATGCTGGACGGGTTGACCGTCGTATTCGGTTAAGAAGCGGTTGGCTTCACGCGTAAAACTCGTCGTTGTCATAGCGCTTCACTCCGCCAGGTATCGCTGTCACGCAGCGATACGATCGGCCGGATCGCTTTCCTTTATCCGGCATGCCCGGTGCCGCGCCAGATTATAAGCGTGCTGCGGCGAAACCCTGCGCGCCGGGTTTCACTCCGTCGGAGTAAGCCTTCAGGCGATGCGTTGGGATTTTTCGTCGAAGCTGTTGCGGGCCTTCTCGACCTGCCTGAGGTTTTCTGCTGCCCACACCCACACGCCGCAAAAGGCCGCGCCAAGACTCATGCCGAGCTGCGTCAGTTCGTATTCGACTTTTGGCGGCACAACAGGATGCACGGTCCGTGTAATCAGGCCATCGCGTTCCATGTGGCGCAGCGTCTGCGTGAGCATTTTCTGGCTGATGCCGTCGACTCGTTCGCTGATTCGAGTAAAGCGCATGACACCTTTTTCGGCGAGGACTTCGATGATCAACATCGTCCACTTGTCGGCAACGCGGCCGATGAGATCGTTCACTAAAGCCTGGATTCGAGGGTCGAGGTCATCGGGCGGCGTGCTGGCCGCATACCTCTTTGCCCGCGCAATTTGCTCGTCCGTGAACTGAGGGATTTTCTGCATCTTTTACGCTCTCCTTGCGGTGAGTATGGCACTTTTCGGTGCCTTCTTTCTCATTGAGAGTGACGCTCCTATACTCGGCGGCGCGGTCCAGCAAACAACCACGCAAGACAAGGAGTCTCCAATGAAGCTCGAACGAAAGACCATTTTGATCACGGGCGGGACTAGTGGCATTGGATTTGAACTGGCGAAGCAACTGCTTCAGAGGAACAACACCGTGATCGTCACCGGCCGGGATCAAGACAAGCTCGACGCCGCCATACAGGCGCTGCCTGATGTCCACGCGTTCCAGAGCGATGTCGGAAGTCCGGAAGCGATCGATGCATTGCATGACCGTGTGCTCGAGCAATTTCCTGCGCTCGATACGCTCGTCAACAATGCGGGGATCATGCGCAATCTCAATCTCAACCGGGAGCGCGATCTGAACGACGTGACCCGCGAGATCGAGATCAACCTGAGCGGGCCGGTGCGGATGATCCAGCGGTTCTTGCCGCATCTCAAGACGCGCAAAGACGCGCTTATTGTCAATGTGTCGTCCGGCCTCGCTTTCATCCCTTATCCCGCGTCGCCGGTCTATTGCGCCACCAAGGCTGCCATTCACTCGTTCACCCAGTCCCTGCGCGTGCAACTCCGCGGCACGTGCGTGACCGTGATCGAACTGGCTCCGCCCGCCGTCGAGACGCCGCTGCTTCGGGGCGAATTCGAGGCGGAGATGAAAGGGCAGAAGGGCATGGATGCAAGGGTTCTCGCGCAACGGGCGATTGCAGAGATTGAAGCGGGCAAGCTGGAGATTCGCCCGGGCCTTAGTAACGTGCTGAAGGCCATGAGCCGGATCGCGCCGCAACTCATGTTCAGCCAGATGGTGAAGATGACGAAGATCGAGGCGTGAGCCGGCTTCTGAAGACAGGCTCGCTTCGCCATGCGGTGGCCAATAGTGAATGGTACAGGCCTTGCTTAGCCACAGCCCGTGATTAGGAGTCGCATTTAATGCGTATCGATGCCGTGAAGAAAGGGCGCAACGCTATCAAGACAAACCCTGCCTGAAAGAACACGCGGAGAAAACAGGGCGGCACCGCGCTCTTGCGGGAGGCGCAGTGCAGCGAGAAAAGCTGACCGATAACGCGCGGCCAGCATCGATCATTTGAAGCGGCGTCCAGCTTCAATAAGCTCGAGATCCGGTCAGCTAAAGACGAGCGCAAGCTATTACACCGTCTTACGCAGGCGCGTCGGCCGCAACTTTTGAGTAGTCGCAGAACCCCCGGAAATCGTTCGCTAATATCTGCAATAGCGCGGTGCCTTTACGTCCGGTCGTGCGATACAGTTCACCGTCGCGACGGCCCGCATCCACGCCGATCCTGAAAGCCTCGGAGCCCGCGATCAAACCATCGATCGATGCGCTGAGAGAGGCCGGACTGTCAGGAAACATCAATGTGACGATGAGGCCAGTGGCAGCGATCGATACATCCGCGTCATCAACTTGCCACGCGGTGCAGATCGGCAAGCAAAATCCCTGGAGATAACCGACCAGCTTCGCTTCCAGCTCATCGGGCAGAGCGCTGTAAGCGAGTTCGGAACGTGCAATGGTGGGAAGGACGAGCGCCGCGACAATTGCTGCTATTTTGCGTGCGGTCGCGAGTGCTTTGGTTTCCTGCGTCACTTCATGGACTTCATATAGTCGCTGGAACATCAACGTCTCCTTATGAACATGGTTTTCCAGAAAACACCTGGCATGGGGTTGATGGAATATGATGCGTATCGCGGGAGACAGCGGTTGAGGTCGCACATTTTCCATTGAAAACCCGCCCGCCAATAATGGCGTGTGCATGACTGCATGGCAAATGAACCCCAAGGCGGGTGGCGGCTGGTAACGCCGGCGGTGAAACCGGCGGCGAAGCGTTTTCGATGGAGACAGGCGGGACGTCGGTTAGACGTGAGTTGGACGTGAAACCCTCGGTGCACTGATGCCGATCCGGCGGGGCCAAGGACGAAAACGATGCTCCCTCTCAGACAGAAAAGACCGCAATTACAATGAGAAAAGCAGAGCAATCCAGCTGCGCCGGCATCACGAATCGCTTGAAGCATGGGCTGTCGACGTCCGTTGCAGTCGCTTCGTGCGGTGTGCTCGTCGCCGGAATCATGATGGGTTTATGCTGCGTAGTCCTGTATCAGAGCCGTCAGGATGCGCTGGATCATACGCGCGACACCTTGCGCGATATCGCCGTCATTGCCCAGCGTGATATCGAGCGCAATCTCGAACTGTACGAACTGTCGCTGCAAGCCGTGGTAGATGGGCTTCAACAACCGGACGTGATGATCTTGCCGCCGCATTTGCGCCGGGAAGTACTCTTCGACCGCGCGGCCAGCGCGAAATATCTCGGTTCGATGCTGGTCATGGACGAGCTCGGAAACGTCGTCATCGACTCCGGCAGCGATACGCCGAGAACCGGGAATTTCAGCGACCGCGAGTATTTCAAGGTTCAACGCGACAACCCCAATGCGGGCCTCTATATAAGCGATCCTTACTTGTCTCGCCTGCGCAACGGTACACCGAGCATCGGCCTGAGCAGACGGCTTTCTCACCGGGATGGATCGTTTGCGGGGATCGTGTTTTTGGCGGTGAATATCGCCTATTTCCATGACTTGTTTGCGGGTTTGTCGCTGGGTCCGCATGGATCGCTGTCGCTGATCGGAAAAGATGGAGCCATGCTGATGCGGCAGCCCTACGATCCCAAGGTGATCGGACGAAACATCAAGAACGCAGCCACCTTCCGGCGTTTTATGTCAGCACCGGAGGGGAGCTTTAGCGAAACGGCGTCAATCGATGGCGTGCGGCGGCTGTATTGGTTCGCCAACTTCCCGCGTTCTCCGCTGATCATCATGGCGGCTGCGTCCGAGGAAGATATCTACGCGCCATGGCGGCGCCGCGCCTTGACGATCGGGTCGCTGATGGCCATGTTCGGCGCGGCGTTCATCGCGCTGTCCGTCATGCTCGGCATACAGTTGCGGCGGCGCTTGCGGGCTGAGTCGGAGCTGCAGATGCTGGCGAGAACCGACGGTCTTACCGGGTTGAATAATCGTCGCAGTCTGGGAGAGATTCTCGAACTGGAGTGGCGCCGCGCCAAACGCTCACAAAATGTCCTGTCGCTGTTGTTCGTCGATATCGATCGATTCAAGGCCTACAACGACACTTATGGTCATCAGGCCGGCGACGATACCCTGGCGGCCGTCGCACGATGCATCGCCGACAACATCCGGCGTCCGGCCGACAGCGCCGCACGCTATGGAGGGGAGGAGTTCATTGTCGTCCTTCCCGATACGTCGGCGGCGGGCGCCTCGTTTATCGCTGAAAAGATCCGCTCCGCCATCTGCGCATGCCGGATCGAGCACGCGGGCAGCGAATTTGGATGCGTGACAGCGAGTATTGGCGCGGTGAGCCGTGAACCGCAAATCGACGACGATTTGACAACGGTGGTCAAAGCTGCCGACGAAGCCTTGTACAACGCGAAGGCGACTGGTCGGAACAAGGTATCGACTGCCTAGGGCGGTGCCTGTTAATCGGCCCCGACTGGTCTGGCAGCGCGGGTCGGTTTTAATCAACTGATGATTCGGGAAGCGCGCATTGTCGCCACGCGGACGAATTCAATGAAACGCGTCACTACCGCGTCATCGCGAGTCGTATGCCACGCTAGCCCGACTTGCCAACGGGCGGCCGCATCGCGCAAGGGCAGAACCCTGGCGTCCCGCAAAAGGTACTTTGCTCCGGACGGCAAGAATGCAGCGCCCACGCCTGCTGCGACAGCGGCAAGAACGGACTGAATATCGTCGGTTTGCTGAATCACCCGAGGCCCGAAGCCATGCTCACTACACCAGTGATCTATCTGTGCTGCCAAGCCGGGGCCACGGCTGCGCGCGAGCGCGATCAACCCGGGTTCGTTAAGCTCGTTCAGATTTGATGGAAGGCGCTTCCATCTTGCGTGCTGAGGCACAGCAAGCGCCAACGTCTCGCTCAGCACCGGAAAACACGATAACCCGCTGTCAGCCGGCATGCGGAGGAAGCCGACGTCGAGCTTCCCTGCGAGAAGCCGGCGGGTTTGCTCGGCCGAAGAAAGATCATTTAGCGAAACGCTGACGTTCGGATTAAGTCTTCGAAATTCGGCGATCAGTTGGGGCGCTAAGGTCAAGGTAGAGAGCCCGAGACCTACACGCAAATACCCACGCTTTCCACTGCTGGCTTCACGCGCACGTGCGACGAGTTCGTCCGCGTCGCGTACCAGTGTTTCCGCGCCGGGAAGGAACTCCGCACCGAATGAAGTCAGTTCAGCGCCGTGTCTGCCGCGTTCAAAAAGCCGCGCACCAAGGGTGCTCTCCAAGGCCGCAATCTGCTTGCTAAGGGCGGGTTGGGTGACATTGAGCGCTTCGGCGGCACGCCCAAAATGGCGGAGTTCCGTAACGGTAAGGAAGGCGCGTAGAAGTTTAAGTTCCATTCCAGACAGTGATTGAACAGGTCAAATGATTCATTTTACTTATTGAAGGTCGGGCAGTCCAATAGACTCCTTGCTCAAGTCAAGTGGTGCCCGACATGTCCGTATCTCCGTCTCCCACATTCCAGGTTGCATCGGTCCCGCTCATCTCGCTGCGCGGCAACGCGTCTCAAAACGTCGCGAACGTTTCAGCCTGGCTCGCAGATGCCGCGCTCAAAGGGATCTCGCTGGTTGTCTTTCCCGAAGCCAGCCTGGTTGGATACGGCGATACCCTGCACCTTCGTCGCCGCGAACTCGCCACACTCGCCGAGCCGCTCGACGGTCGTTCGATCGAGGCAGTCGCTAATGCAGTCGAGCGTACCGGCGTAGCTGCGGGCGTCGGATTCATCGAGCGTGCGCCCGACGGGAAGTTTTTCAACAGCTATGTGGTTTGCATTCCGGGCGGGTTGCGTCGTTGTCATCGCAAACTGCACGTCGTCGAGCATCCCGGCATCGAGTGTGGCGAGCAGTACACCGTCCTGGATACGAAGTGGGGCGTTCGCATCGGCATTCTCATCGGCGCTGACAATTATTTGATCGAGAACGTTCGCATGACGGCGCTGATGGGCGCGACCTTGCTCGTTGCTCCGCACCGGATGATCGGCTCGGACGGCCAGGGAGATACTTCGCTACAGCGGTTTTTCCCGGAGCGGCGATCCCGGCCGCGCGCAGACCATGGCGCAGTGACCGCAGAGAGCGCTGGCGGAGCAGACTGGCTGCGCCGGTCGCTGATGGCGCGAGCGTCCGATAACGGGATGTTCGTCGTCTTTAGCGACGGCTCGGACACTGGCGACAATCAATCTTCGCCTGGAAACGGGATGATCATCGATCCCTGGGGACGAGTTCTAGCCGAGAGCGCGTCCTCGTCCTCGTCCAGCGCGATGGTTTCCGCAGCAGTGGATCCCGGCCTCATAGCGGGAAGCGTTGGCCAGAAATGCTTGGCGGCCCGTCGCTCCGACGTTTACGGGCCGATCAGTCGCCCGATGCTAGAACCCAGTGACGCGTTTGAGGAACGCCGCAGCACCGCCTCAAGAGGCTCGATCGCAATGAGTTTCGCTCAGGTCAGCCGTGCTCGCGGGATTTAGCGCTTCGTAGAATCGATGAAGACGTGCACGTGCTTGTGTCGAGGAGAACTGGCCATTGCTGGATAGTCTTGACGAGTCGTGGTGGCCGTCGGCGTATTTTCGCCGCTGGCGCTATGCTACCGGTTCCGCCTAATCGAGGACCATCTCATGACACAGTCGCAAGGATCCGTGATCACCTTTCGCCGCCCTGACGGGCAGGACATCCAGGGTTACTTGGCCAAGCCGCAGAAACTCGAGGGTGCGCCCGCCATCGTCGTGATTCAGGAGTGGTGGGGTTTGAACGACCAGATTCGCGGCGTGGCGGACCGGCTCGCGCAATCCGGTTATCTGGCGTTGGTGCCCGATCTTTTCCGCGGGAAATCGACCGTGGAAGAGGCCGAGGCGAACCACCTGCTGAGCGCGCTCGACTTCGGCGACGCTGCCGGTCAGGATGTTCGTGGCGCCGTGCTGTATTTGAAAGAGCATTCGGAGCGGGTCGCGGTGACCGGCTTTTGCATGGGCGGCGCGCTCACGTTGCTGGCGCTAAGCAATATCCCGGAGGTGTCGGCCGGTGTGGTGTGGTACGGCTTCCCGCCGCTCGAGTACATCGATGCATCGAAGATCAAGGTTCCCGTGCTGGGACACTGGGCCACGCAAGACGCTTTCTTTCCCACCGAAACGGTCGAAGCATTGAAAACCAAGTTGACCGATGCCAAGGTGGACGTGGAGTTTCATCACTACCTGGCGCACCATGCGTTCGCCAATGAAACAGCACTCGGGCCGGGCCGTATTGCCAGGACGCAGTTCGATCCGGTCTGGTCGCAGTTGGCTTGGGACCGCACGCTGACCTTTCTCGGCCGCACGATGTGGCCGCAGAAGTAGGCTCGTGGTGAAGACGCCAGCGGTGCGTGCGCCGCGCTGACGTGTCCTGTTCACAAGACTTCAAACACGCTGTAGACCGGCCCATGCGCGAACCGGTGGCCGGTACCCACCGCGATGATCTGGTTCAGCCACTCATACTTTCCGGCAGGCGCCTCGAAGATCGGGTTGATGCGGAAGTAGTAGCTTGCCGGGTCGACTTCCTCGCCTTTTTCCAGTCGCTGCATGATGTCGGCAGGACCGTGACGCACGCCCCGATAAGCCATCATGATGTGCACGCCGTCGCCGGTTTGCAGGACCAGGCGCACGTCGAGCGTGGTGCTGGCGTCGCTGCGCACGGTTTGCCAGTCGCTGCCGCCGTCCAGCACCTTGCCCGACAGCCGCTCGCCGGCGAACGTTCCTGACGGCACGATTCCTATCCGGCGAAATGGCCCGGGTGTCTCTCCGACGATGACAATCGGCTTGACATCGAGACGCATGACGAACAGGGGTTGTGTTTGCACGCTCTTGAGCGGTGCGGGCAGGTCATTGAAGAGTGGGGTAGACATTACGTTCACCATTACCGTTAATCGCATGGGCGTCAGTCCCGTGCGGTGATTCAGGGCTCACCCGGAACAACCAGCGTGCCCGGCTGAACGAGATGAAATGGCCGTTGTGACGAAGCGCTTGCCTTTGCACGTTCGCGTTACTGCAACGGCGAGAAGTCCGTCGGCCTCATGATCCGCGACTCCATGCCGACGAGAATGTCCAACGCTTTCACCTTGCCTCCGAATGCCTGCCAGCGAGGATCGGCCGCCATCCTGTCGCGGCGCTCAAGGCGATCGTCAAGGCTCTTGTAAGCCCAGATATGAACGACCTGGCTGATGTCGCCAATCTCAGTCGTGAAGAAGCCGATCAGTTTGCCAAGATATTCCTGCTGAATCGGCAGAGCCTCGGTCTTGTATAACGCGAGCCATTCGGCGGTGCGCAGTGGCTTGAAGGTATAGGTCCGGATTTCATAGAGCATGGGTATCTCCAAGGTGTGGTGAAAGAGGTTAGGAAGCCGTTCTTCCGCCATTGACCCTGAGGACCTCACCGGTCATGAAGCTCGACTTGTCGGACGAAACGAACAGGATCGCGTCGGCCATTTCCTCCGGCGTTCCGGCTCGTTTAAGCGGGACGCCCGCAAGAAAGGCAGCCTTGCGTTCGGCGTTTACCGTCAGGCGGTCGAGCATGGCAGTTTGCACAGGACCGGGCGCGACGGCGTTGACGCGCACGCCGAACGCCGCCGCTTCGAGCGCTGAGGACTTGGTCAGTCCCTCTACCGCGTGCTTGCTGGCTACGTAGATCGACGCGCCCGCTGCGCCACGCGCGCCCATTGTCGACGAGATGTTGACGATGCTGCCGCTGCCCTGCGCCGACATCACGCGCAATTCGTGTTTCATGCCGAGCAGCGTGCCGAGCACGTTGGTGTCGAAGACGGCGGCATACCGTTCGGGAGTCTGCTCCATGACGGGTGCCGATTCACCTTCCGAGCCTGCAGAATTGACCGCGACGTCCAGTCGCCCGAAGCGGGCCACGGTGCCGTCGACGAGATTGCGCACCTCGTCCTCGAAGCGGACATCCGCCTGAATGAATTCAGCTTCGGCGCCGAGTGCGATGAGCTCCTCGGCGAGTTTTCGGCCCTCTTCAGCCCGGCGCCCCGACACGACAATACGTGCGTTCTCGCGGGCGAATGCAAGTGCGGCCGCGCGGCCAATGCCGGTCAGTGCGCCAGTGATGAGTACAACGGGTTTGCTGGTCATTTCGATTCCTTGATTGAACAGTGCAACGGCGAAGAAAATCTCCGCAGTTGATAAAATCCAGATAAGTTTTTTCGTTGTGGCTACGTCATGAATACGTCATGCAGCGGCGCTCGGCCGGACCGATACTTCGTCATACCATCGCTGAAATGCGGTGTGTTCCGCTGGAATGGGCATCTTCAGTGCGTTGGCTGCGAAGTCGACCGTAACCAGTGTCGTGATATCCGCCGCAGAGAATTCATCGCCGGCGACGTACTGCACCGTCTCCAACCGCTCATTGAAGTCCGCGAAAAAGTTGGCCACGCGTTGTTTGCTTCGCTCGACCAGTTCGGGAATCTGGTCATAGGCGTGCGGACCTGACAGCGCACGGCCTTTCAGTCCGGGGACCGCGTTGCGCACGCCTTCCATCACCGGCGCGAAGCCGTCCAGTTCTGCGCGGCGTTCCCACATCGCGACGAGCGCCTTCGACGTAGCTGTCGTGCCTAGCAAGGGCGTCTGCGGATACGCTTCTTCCAGATAACGCCAGATCGCAAGCACTTCTGTGATGACTGGGCCGCCGGCCAATGCCAAAGCCGGCACCTGGCTACGCGGATTGACGGCGCGGTAGGCATCGGAGAACTGTTCTTTGACGCCCAGGTCGACAGGCTTCATCGGAATATCGATTCCCTTTTCCGCGATGAAGAAACGCACGCGCCGCGCGTTGGGGGATCCTTTTGATTCGTACAGTACGGGTGTGGCGGTTGTCATTTCGAATCTTCCTTTGGATGCATTATTTAAATGTGGATACCTAATCAACAAGCTTTATCCCAGGCATTGAAAATACTTGAATCCGTTCGGCTCATAGTTTCGAGCCACCGTCGACGCGCAGCGTTTCCCCAGTGATCCAGCGCGCCGCATCCGATGCGAGAAACGCGACCGCACCGCCAATGTCATCGGGTTGTGCAACGCGTTTCAACGCCTGCATGCCGAGCGTTGAAACGCGTCCCGCATCGGTCTTCGCGAAGCTCGCCATGTCGGTTGCAACGACACCGGGCGCAACCGCATTCACGCGGATGCCACGTTCGCCGAGCGCGGAAGCGAAATGCTTGACGAGCGTGTCGACCGCGCCCTTGGTAGCCGCGTATGCCGGGAACGTGCCTACCGCGGCATGTGCCGCGAGAGAAGATAGTAGAACAACGCTGCTACCTTTGCACATCACAGGCAGTAACTGCTGCACGAGGAAATAGGGCGCGCGTACGTTCACGGCGAACAGGTCGTCGAAATCTTCAACGGTCGTTTCCTCGATGCTCGCCGACTTTGAAATGCCGGCGTTTGCCACCAGAATGTCCAGTCGATGACCCACTACAGCGCGTACGCGCTTGGCAAGCGTATGCGGGCCGTCTGCATCGCGCAGATTCGCAGCGACTTTCTGGGCGTTGCCGCCGCCCGCACGAATCTCGGTAACGACAGCGTCCGCTTCCTTTTCGCCGCTGCTGTAGTGCACCAGCACCTGCGCGCCTTGTTTCGCGAGTGCAAGTGCGCTGGCCCGGCCGATGCCGCGTGAAGCCCCCGTAACAAGAGCGGTCTTTCCGGAGAGGCTGGTCATGACGAGACCCCAGTAAGTTGAATGAAAAGCAAACGGACGGCTCGGAGCGTGAGCCTTGGCTCAGGCGCGTTCGCCACTCTCGGACAGGAACTGCGCGACGTGTGTCACGAAGCGCTCGGGATACTGGTACAGCGAACCGTGGTTCGCATCGGGGTAAATGATCAACTGCGCGTTCGGAATGTTCTGCTGCAGGATCCACGAGTTGATCGAGTAGATGATCACGTCGTTATCGCCGTTGATCACGAGCGTGGGCTGAGCGAGCGCCTTCAGGTAATCGAAAGGGTTCTCGCGCGGCGCGCCCCATTTGGCGAGCGCGGCAAGTTGCGCCGGTGCGACCTTGTCGTTGGCTTCGGGATCCCGCTCTTCAGTGCGCAGGCGGAAGCGCTGCAGAAATTTGCGGCCAGCCGCCTGGCTCGCCTCCGACGGCGAGAAGTGCACACGTAGCCACAGATGATCGGGCTCCTCGTAAGCCGCGCCGAAAATATCCTGTGCCTCGGGCGTCAGCGATTGCATGCCTTCGCCGCTGCGCGGGCCGGTGCCGACCAGGACCAGGCGGCGCACGAGTTGCGGTTCGAGCAGCGCCAGTTGCTGCGCAATCAGGCCGCCCATCGAAAAACCGAGCACGTCGACTTGCGTGAGACCCAGTGCCTTGATGAAAGCCGCGGCGTTGGCGGCCATCTCTTCAATCGATTGCGGCACTTCGCCGGAGGTGCTGGAAATGCCGGCATTGTTGAACAGGATCACTTCGCGATCCTGGGCAAGACCATCGGTGACGGCCGGGTCCCAGTGGTCCATCGTTCCGGTGAAGTGGATGTTGAACACGAGCGGCACGCCCCCAGTCTTGCCGAAGCGCCGATAGGCGAAGCGGATGCCGTTCGCATCGACGAATTGCGTCGGGGTGGTCTGGTGGGTAAAGCGAGTCATGGCGGTTCTCCGATATAGATGAAAGGCATGGAGCGCGACAGATTCCACGCCATTGCGATGAACGGGTCATCGCCGTTTCGTCGCTGCCTGATGCGTAATCTAGTGATATCTTGAGGAAAGGAAAAAGACTTTGTAGGCTGGCGGGCATGCCTGTCAGGCATGGGCAAATCAAAGAGGATCTATGGAGCTTCGACATCTGCGATATTTCCTGGCCGTCGCGGAGGCCGGCAGCCTGACCGTTGCAGCCGAACGTCGCTTGCATACGTCGCAACCATCGCTTAGCCGGCAGATCCGCGATCTGGAAGACGAGGTCGGTATGGAGCTGTTCAACCGTAGTGCGCGCGGGGTTGAACTGACCGCGGCGGGCA
This sequence comes from Caballeronia sp. SEWSISQ10-4 2, assembly GCF_030464885.1. GTDB lineage: Bacteria > Pseudomonadota > Gammaproteobacteria > Burkholderiales > Burkholderiaceae > Caballeronia. Next base: position 18,926 of record NZ_JALPRJ010000066.1, read on the forward strand.
AGGCTTTTCTCGACCATGCGCGGCTCGCGCTGACGCAGGTCGACGCCGCCATCGAGGCAGCGCGCCGAGCCGCGCAGCCCACGAAACAAGTCTTCGCGCTCGGCTTCCTGACCGGCCAGGAAATGACCTGGCTGCCGCGCGCCATGCAGGTGCTTCGCGATGAACTGCCGAACATCGACGTGACGGTGTCGAGCCACTATTCACCGGATCTCGCCGATGCACTCGCGCGTGGAAAACTCGACCTGGCGTTTCTGCGTGCCGAACCGGGGTTCGATCTCGAGTACCGGGTGGTCAGCCGCGAAAAGTTCATTGCGCTCATGCCGAGCGATCATCGGTTGACCGGGCGAGCGACGATCCGACCGGAGGATTTCGTGGGCGAGCCATTCATCATGGCGTCAAACAAGGCGAGGGTGGCGCACGCGGTGATCGTGCAGTATCTGCAGCAGAGCGGGGTCAATATCACGCCCGAACACGGGGTCGATAATCTGGCAATGGCCATGTCGCTGGTCGCGTCCACGCGCGGGCTCGCGCTGATGCCGGAGTATGCGAACAACCTGCTGCCGTGGTCGGTAGTCAGCCGGCCCCTTGAAGGCGATGCGCCGACGATCGATCTGGTCATCGGCTATAGCAAGTCGAACACCTCTCCTGTTCTGAAGTTGTTTCTTTCGCGAGCGGATGAGTTGAAGGTTCATGCCGCGACTTGATGGTGATGAGGGATGGGTGTTGTTACTCGACACTGTCGTTAGCCCGCAAGGCGCTACTTTCATGAGACTATGAGCAACCCGGACAGGGTGTAGGAATGCCCGGAAAACTTAGGATCACTAGTCGTCTTTCATTGAATAGTGATGCTCGAATATAACGACGTCACCAACAGTGTCGAGCGCTCTGTATGCACTCGTTCACAGTCTTATTTGTAGTTTATACTATTTAAGGTATAATACGTGTATGGTAGGCCAACAGAAGTCGCTCGTTTGGATCGGTAGCAGTAAGAGAGACTTGATAGGGCTTCCAATAAATGTGCGCAAGTTCTTCGGGCATGCACTGGATTTCGCCCAGCGAGGTAGCCAGCATGGCGCCGCCAAAGTTCTCAAAGGCTTCGGTGGGGCTGGGGTCTTGGAGGTCGTTGAAGATGACGCTGGCGGCACCTATCGCGCCGTCTACACGGTGAAGTTTCAGGAAGCGGTATTTGTGCTGCATTGCTTTCAGAAGAAGAGCAAGAGCGGAATCGCCACACCCAAGGAAGATATGGATATTATTCGTGCCAGGCTGAAGGTTGCCGAAGCGCTGGTGAAGGAGCTACGAGATGAGAAAGCGAATCGTTGACGGTATCGAGGTCGAGACGGGTTCCGGCAACGTTTTTGCCGACTTGGGCTTTGCAGATGCCGAAAAGCTCAAGATCAAGTCGGGCCTTGTGATTGAAATTACCAAGGCCGTGCGCAAGCTCGGGCTGACTCAGGAAGAAGCTGCCCGCCGTATGGGAATTGCTCAGCCCAAAGTATCGGGCCTGCTGAGGGGGGACTTCTCTAACCTCTCTGAACGCAAGCTGATGGATTGCTTGAATCGACTCGGCTACGACATCGAAATCAAGATCATACCTGCCAAGGAGCCTATTGGTCACTTGTCGCTGGCCGTGGCGTAGAGTCAAGCTGTTCCGAGTAATTTTTTTAGTGCTATAGCACCCGGCGCTCTGATTGCTTCGAAGGTCAACTCGACGCCCTTCGATTTTGCAGTCGATTAATCGGCTCCCAAACTGGCGACGAGCCCGCCATTCGGCAGTTGGTTTAATCGCCCCGCAGTTCCCCGTCCAACCTTCCAACGCACCCGACTTTTTTTACCTACCATGTATAAATCCCGCTAAGCCGCGCGACATTGTCAAGGCTAGGCAATGGTGTCTTGCCGTCAAAGACAAGGAGTTATCGTGGAATACATGCTGCTGATTTTTCGGAGCGAGGCCGAGCTGCAAGAGATGAGCCCGGCGCAAGGCGCGGAAATGACTGCTGCCTTCGGTGCCTATACCGAAGCGCTGCAAAAGGCCGGGATCATGCGTGGAGGAGCGCGGCTAAGGCCGGTAGAGACGGCTACGACTGTACGTGTCCGGTCGGGCGAGACCAAGGTGCTTAACGGTCCCTACGCCGAGACGCGGGAAGAGCTGGGCGGCTACTACATCATCGACGTGCCTGACCTGGATACCGCGTTGTCATGGACTGCCCGATGTCCTGCTGCCAGCTACGGCACGATGGAAGTACGGCCGATCTGGCCGCTTGGGCAGGACTGAGCTCGTGTTGCCGGGCGACGGTGAAGCGGATCAAGCGGCAAGGGCGGCAGAGGCGGCAGCGCGGCGCAGCTATGGCAAGCTGATCGCGTTTCTTGCCGCCCGCACTCGCGATGTGGCGGGGGCGGAAGACGCGTTGTCCGAAGCCTTCGCCACCGCCCTCACTGACTGGCCGATGCACGGCGTGCCGCAGAATCCGGACGCGTGGTTATTCACGGTCGCGCGCCGAAAGATGGTCGATGCGGCACGCCGGCGGCGTCTTGGAGAGGACGCGGCGGGATACCTGCAGTGGCTCGCCGAACTGGCGAGCGACGAGGATGGCGAGCCGGTGATACCCGACGAGCGCCTGGGCCTCATGTTTGCCTGTGCTCATCCCGCGATCGAGCGCGGCGTGCGCGCGCCGCTGATGCTGCAGGCGGTGCTCGGCTTCGACGCCGCGACGATCGCCTCGGCGTTCCTGACGGCGCCCGGCACGATGGGGCAGCGCCTCGTGCGCGCGAAGAGCAAGATCCGCAATGCCAACATCCGCCTTGGACTGCCTGACCAGACGATGCTGGCCGAGCGTCTGGACACGGTGCTCGAAGCCATCTATGCAGCGTATTCGGAAGGGTGGGCTGATCCTGAGGGGAGCGACGCACGCCGTCGCAATCTTGCGGACGAGGCGATCTGGCTGGGCCGGCTTGTCGCTTCGTTGTTGCCGGATGATGCCGAGGCGCTCGGACTACTGGCGTTGATGCTGCACACGCATGCCCGGCGCGCGGCAAGGCGAGGTGCCGATGGCTCGTACGTGGCGCTGAGCGACCAGGATGTGCGGTTGTGGGACCTGGCCATGATCGACGAGGCGGAGGAACTGCTGTCGCACGCAAGCCGGGGTGGCAAGCTCGGGCGGTACCAGTTGGAAGCGGCCGTGCAATCCGCTCATGCAGTGCGGCGGCGCGGCGGCCAGTCTGACTGGGCGGCTATCGTGCAACTGTATGACGTCTTATGCCAGTTGATCGACTCCCCGGTGGCGATGCTCAACCGGGCCGTTGCAATCGCCGAGATACAGGGCGCAGCGATGGGACTCGCGGCACTCGATGATTTGGCAGGGGACGCGCGGCTGTCGGAATACCAGCCCTACTGGGCTGCGCGCGCGGAACTATTGACACGAAACGGTAGCGCAGAGGCAGCGGCAGAAGCGTACCGGCGCGCCATCGGCCTCGAGCGCGATCCCGCAGTGCGCCACTTCCTGCAGCAACGCGCCGGGACTGTTGGCGGCTAGATTACGGAAAACCAAACACTGCGTAAGAAAGCGAATTTGGCGGCCTCGACGTTCTCGCTCACAATAATATTTCCCGCTTCTGGATCAATTCGGAGACGCCATGGCTGCCGTTCACAAGATCTGGAGCCTGCTGGTCGGCAAGCCGCTCGATCCTCTCGATCCGCGCACGCGCCATGCCATTGCCGTCACGCCGCTACTCGCATGGGTCGGGCTCGGTGCGGACGGACTGTCTTCCTCCTGCTATGGTCCTGAAGAAGCGTTCCTGGCGCTCGGTCAGCACACGCCGCTCGCGCTGATTCTCGCGTTCGCGACCGCGGCGACCGTTTTTGTCATCGCGCTTGGCTACAACCAGGTCATCGAACTGTTTCCCACTGGCGGTGGCGGCTATCGCGTCGCTACCGCCTTGCTGGGGTCGAGCCCGGGGCTCGTCTCAGGGGCAGCGCTCCTGGTCGACTATGTACTGACGATCGCGACGTCGCTTGCGAGCGGCGTCGATGCGTTTTTCAGCCTGTTGCCTGTTAGCGCGCAGGCATTCAAACTCGCCACCGAACTGACGCTGATCGTCCTGATGACCGGGCTGAATTTTCGCGGCATGAAGGAGTCGACCCTGGTGCTGGTGCCGATTTTTCTCGGTTTTGTCGTGCTCCATCTTGGACTGATCGTCTATGGCGTAGCCGTCCACGGCGATCAGCTGGTGGCCGTTGTGCCAGGCGCTGTGGCGGAAGCGCACACCATGTCGCATACGCTCGGACCGCTCGTGGTCATAGCCCTGCTGATGCGTGCGTTTTCGTTAGGTGGCGGTACTTACACAGGCCTCGAAGCGGTGTCGAACAACGTCAACATGCTGGCCGAGCCGCGCGTGCCGAACGGCAAGGTGACGATGTTCTACATGGCGACGTCGCTGGCGTTCACGGCGGGCGGCATCATCCTGCTTTACATGTTGTGGCAGGCCCGGCCGGTTGAGGGCCAAACGCTCAACGCCGTGGTCTTCGGCAGCGTGATCGACCATCTGGGACTCGGATCGGCGTTCGCGCGTCATGCACTGCTGGCCGTGGTGCTGGCCCTCGAAGCGGGACTGTTGCTGGTCGGTGCGCAAACGGGCTTTCTCGACGGTCCGGCGGTGTTGTCGAACATGGCCTCCGATTCCTGGGTGCCGCGCCATTTCCGCGACCTGTCGACGCGGCTCGTCAGGCAGAACGGCATCGTCGTCATGGGGATCGCGAGTCTGGTGATCCTGTTCTGGACGCACGGCAACGTGGACATCCTCGTCGTGCTTTACAGCATTAATGTGTTCCTCACGTTCAGCCTGTCGTTGCTTGGCTTGTGCACGTACTGGTGGCTTCATCGCCGTGACGGTAAAGGCTGGGTGAGACCGTTTGTGCTGTCGGCGCTTGGTCTCTCGGTGACCAGTACCGTGCTGGTCATTACGCTGGTCGAGAAATTCACGGCAGGTGGCTGGCTGACGGTGCTGGTCACGAGCGCGGTGATCGTCGCGTGCTTCTTGATCAAACGTCACTACAACGACACACGTGCGCAACTCGCCAGGGAGGACGCAATCTTTAGCGACATGCCGCCTGCAACCGATGAAACCACGTTGGCTAACCCGGACCCGTCTCAGCCGACAGCCATCCTGCTGGTCGGCAAACATCGCGGTGCAAGCATGCACGCGCTTCTGTGGGTCAACCGGCTGTTCCCTGGCCACTTCAAGAGCTTCATATTTCTCGCCGTGGGCGAAGTCGATGCGCAAAGTTACGAAGGCGCCGAACATCTGGATCGTCTGCAGAAAACGATCAGGTCGTCGCTCGAGTACTACGTCGCGCACTGCCGCCGGCATGGCATTCCGGCCGATTACCGGATTGGCTTCGGCACGCACCCGATTGGAGAATTCATGAAGCTAACCGAGACCACGATGGATGAGTTTCCAAACAGCGTGTGCTTTGCCAGCAAACTGATCTTCAAGAGGGTCAATTTCCTGACGGCGTGGTTGCACAACCAGACACCCGTCGAGATCCAGACGCGCCTGCACCAGCAGGGCAGGCAGATGGTGCTGTTGCCAATGAACGTAGGATGATCTTGCTGGCGCCGTGGCGAGTTACGCCAAGCGCCAGCGTTCCCTTCATGCGGGTGCGCCATACAGTCTGTGCAGTTCGAGATTCACCTTGATCACTGCCTGTGCAACAACCCAACTACCCGTGCCTTTTAAAACTGATGGCGGATACCCACGGTCACGGCGAGCTGGCTTCCAGTCGATGAGGGCGACAGCGTGTTGATGGTGGCCTCGCTTAACACGGTCCCCGCTTGAGCGCCGGAAACATGTTGATAGACGCCTTCAACATAGAAGTCCGTGCGTTTGCTCAGAGCGTAGTCGGTTTGCAAGGTGCCTTCGTGCCACCTTGGTGACGACCCGGATGCTCCGCTGTTGTACGACCCATCGGTGAACGTATAGGCTGCTGCGAGGCTGAGCGCGGGTGTCAACGCATAGCGGGCGTTGACTTCATAGTTGTCGAGCCGCAACTGGCCGGCCAACGGGACATTTCCTGAGCTCCCCGCAAATACGCTGGCCATGTTGTCGATCTGCGAATGGGTCCACAACAAGCCAACCGTGGCCGGGCCAAAGACGTAGTTGCCGCCGACACCCCAGGTACGCTGGCGCGTGGCGACGAAGTCGGCGCTGCCGTCGCCGAGTGCCACTGCGCCGTTTGGATTGGTTGCCTGGATACCGCCTCCAGCGTTGTTCAACTGAAGATACGCCGCTGCAACGTTCAGCGGACCCGCCGAATACGAAGTGCCGAACCCGTACGCCCGGTTGTCTGAGAATCCATTGGCTTTGTTGCTGAACGCGTATGCGCCTCCGAAAGTAAAGCCGGCATACGACACACTCGTGTACTTGACCGCATTGTTAAGACTCATGGAGTCAGCGGCCAGGTTATCGTTGTTGAACGGGTGTGCGGACAGGTTGCCGCCGTAGCCGCTGCCTGTAGCCGACAAAGGTCCGAGGTAGTCATTGACCGGATCGAATTGACGGCCCAGCAGCAGCGTGCCGAACTTGTCGCTTTGTATGCCGACATATGCCTGCTCTCCGAATGCATCGCCGGAATTGAACGATGTACCGTTATTCAGGTTGAACCCATTTTCGAGTTTGAAAATGGCATGCAGACCTCCGCCCAGGTCCTCCGAGCCCTTCAACCCGTACACGGTATTTTCGGTTGCGGCACTGGTTTCCTGCCAGGCGCTATGACCGCCTTGATTATTGCTATAGATGAGGCCGGTATCGGTAACGCCATAGAGCGTGACGCTGCTTTGGGCGTGAGCGGAAACAATGGACGCGCACGACAAGGCAGCGACCACGAGGGACTTTTTCATTTCTAAAACTCCGGGATATTGCAAGGGCCAAAAAACATCTCATTACTTTCAGGCGTCGCGATCTGCCTGAGCATTCGATGCCGACGGCCTGAACCGCGACTCGGGCAAATGCTATTTGAGTGCGCGTAAACTAGGTGTTAAAAGAAGCGTCGGCGGTGTCAGTAAAATCTATAGTCGCGTGTTTGCTTGACGTTTAACAATAGCTCTTTGCAGGATGGAAAATGGGCGTAGAGATTCGAGAAATGGTGCTGGCTGACTATGAAGCTGTAGTTGCGCTCTGGCGGAGTACACCGGGTGTCGATATTCGGCCCGTCACCGACAGCCGGGACGGGATCGAACGGTTACTTGCCAGAAATCCGGGCCTGAGCGTCGTCGCTTTTGATGACGGCAACCTGGTTGGCTGCGCTCTGGCAAGCCACGATGGACGCCGTGGATTCCTTCAGCATGTCGTGGTTGCGCCCGCTTCGCGTGGTCAAGGGCTCGCCCGGGCGATGATCGACAGGTGTCTCGAGGGCCTGCGGGAGCATCAACTGGGATGGGTACATCTCGATGTTGTCGTCGATAACGAGGCCGGTATGACCTTTTGGCAAAAGGCGGGCTGGCATCCGGTTGATACGCTGACCCGACTCTCGCGCGCGCTCTAGGTATTTCGCCGGCCAGTCTCAAGAAGCCTCCGACCGTTCCTTGCGCAAGAAAACAATGACCGAAACGAGGGTCAAGACCGCCAGCACCAGCGGCCCGATCGTCTTGCCAGCATCGCGCGACATCCATCCGACAATCGCGTCGCATGCCTGTACCGACGCCAACAGCAAGCCTAGCACCACGATACCGCCATAGGAGCGCGTAGCCGTCGCGGCCAGCGCTGCCAGGGCGAGCGGCACACTGCGCGCAACGCCGTACATGGCGGCGGTCTTCATTAACGGTTCGCCGATGAGCATTGCCACCGAAAAGGCAGCGCTGGTCAGTGCGTTCAAGCAGGTAATCGAAGCACATACGTAGAAGAGGGTTTTCGTTCTCATGGGGAATAGTTCACATAGTGAATGATTTAATCAATGTACTATTCGACCATGAAACAAGCAAGTCACTTGACTAATACCGCTGGTTACATGCTCAGCAAGCTGGGGCAGGCTGCGACTGAGGAGTTCGCCGAGCGTTTGCGCCCGCTTGGGCTTCGACCGAGGCATTGTGGTTTGCTGGCGGCTATCCGCGGCATGCCGATGGCCTCTCAACTCGCGCTCGGCCAGGCGTTGAACGTGGTGCCTAGCGCGATCGTGCCGATGATTGACGATCTGGAGGCGCTCGGCGCGATCAATCGCGTGCCGGATGAAGCCGACCGTCGCCGCTATGCGATCCAGCTCACGCCGAAGGGCGCGGCGTTGCTGCAGCAGGCCATGGCGATCGCACTGAAACTCGACGATGTAATACTCGCTTCGCTGGAAAAGGACGAGCGGGATACGCTGCGCAGGCTACTGGATAAGTTGTCATCGCGCTCACCGCAAGGGTGAGCGCGAGCGTTCAGACACACTTGATTTCCGGGCATCGTCCCGGAACAAACCGAACGTCGCTCCGGGATTGCGGACAAGCGAAGCACGGTGCCACCAATCGCTCTCCGTACCTCGCTCAAGCTTCACATCAGCCGCAAGCCGGCTTCGCTTTCTTGCATGCGTCCGCAAGCTGGGCTGGAGGATCTTTCTTGAAGACGGTCTTGTACGCTTCGAGCACAGTCGACTGGACGACGGGCAGAGACTGCACGCCGATCCAGGCCGGCGGCGTCTGTCCGATCAGCGCCTTCATCATGGCCATCGCCTCGGCAACACCCTGATCGTAGGGACGCTGCGAACCGGTCGCCTTGAGCGGTCCTCCCTTGGCTATCTCGATCGCGGATTCGAGGCCAAGATCCACCGTCGTGACAGGAATGTTCACCCCTTGCGCCCGCATCGATGTCAGCGTGTCCAACGCCGGTTGATCCCAAACCGCGAACAAGCCCTTGACGTCCGGATTGCCCGTCAGGAAGTCGCCCGCGATTTGTCCCACTTTCGAGGGATCCGTGAAGTCGACCTGCTTGATCTTGATATCGGGCCGGTTCTTTTTCATCCAGTCATTGACCGCCTTGGTGCGCTCCTTCGTGCTGAAGTAATCCACACCGAAATTGACTAATCCAATCGTGGCGCCCTGGGGGACGCATGACGCAAGGACCTTGGCCGCGATCTGGCCATTGCCCTCGCTGTCGGCCGAGATCATCGACGCGTATTGCTCAGGATGTTTGAGGCCGGTGGGCACGTTGTCCATGAACACGAGCTTGATGCCGGCCTGCGAAACTTTCTTGTACGTCGCGGCGGTCGCGGTGCCGTCGACCGGAATGGAGATGATGCCGTCCGGATGGCGCTGAATGGTGTTCTCGATATCCGCGATCTGCTTGTCGACCTGATACTCGGCCGACGCTGTGCCGATGACCTCGACGTCATATTTTTTCAGGGTATCGGTGATGCCTTGCACCTGCAGCTGGGACCAGTCGAGGTTCATGGTCTGCATGGAAATGCCGACCTTGAATTTACCGGCTTTCACCTTGGCCATGTCGGCGGCGCTGAGTTGCACCGTGTCCACGGAAGCCGCTTTTTCGCCGTTGGGTCCTTGCCCGACAATCGACTTGGGTCCTATCGATCCTACCGGCAGCCCGGTCACGCATTGCGCGCGGGCGTCGTAAGAAGACATGGCCGCGACGCCTGCCGCTGCCATCACACTGGCTAAAACCATTTTCATGATTCTCCTCCGTTGGTTTTGATGTACCGCGTCTCCTGCCCATCGCGGAACCTTGGCCGGCGCGTGGCCGTGGTTCCGTCACTTCTTCGTAAAAGCGACCGCCGCGACAATGATCGCTCCCTTGATGACAAGCTGGAGCGAAGAACTCACGCCCAGCAAAACCAGACCGTTATTGAGTGTTCCGATAATGAGGCTGCCAAGCAGCGTGCCGAGAACGAACCCCCGGCCACCGAACAAACTGCACCCGCCAAGCGTCACGGAGGCGATCACATCGAGCTCGAGACCCTGGACGACATCGGGACGTGCTGCATGCGAGCGCGCGGAGAGGACGAGTGCAGCGAGCCCTGCAAGCATGCCGGTGAGAATGAAGGCAAGCGTCGTCACGCGCCTGATGTTGATGCCCGAATAAAGCGCTGCGGTCGGATTGCCGCCAGCTGCATAGATCTGCCGGCCGAAGACGCTGTAGTGAAGCAGCAAGATGCCGGCGATCACGGCGAGCACCGTCCATATGATCGGCACCGGTGCGCCGAGAATATCGCCCTCGCCGAAGATCGCGACGAAGGAATCATTGGTGATGATGACCGGTTTGGTCGTCGTGACCAGCAATGCCAGCCCGCGCGCAGCACTCAGGGATCCTAACGTCACCAGGAACGAGGGAATGCTCAGCCTCGTGATAATGAATCCGTTGATCGTGCCCACGAGTGCGCCCGTGCCGATGCCAGCGACGGCTCCGATGATCCAGTTGTCGCCGACATGCGCCATCGCCAGTGCGGCGGACATCCCGGACAACGCCAGCGTTGACCCCACCGACAAGTCGATCTGCCGGGCAATGATGACAAACGTCATGCCGATAGCGATGATGGAAACGAGCGCGGTCTGGCGGCCGATGTTCAGGAAGTTGTCGATCGAGAGGAACCACGGCGACGCCAGGCTGAAGACCACCAGCAGGATCACGAACGCGAAATACAGCGCATACGGCCTGTCTCCCTGCAACAGGAGTTGCACCAGTTGCCACTTGCGGCTGCGCCGCTGCTGGGCAACCTGCCCGTCAGTCGCCGGCGTCGAGACAGAGTCGTTCATGTTGCGTGCGCCCCGAAGGAAGTCCCCTTGGGGGACTCGTTGGAAGAACGGGAAAGTTGAATCAGGTGATGAAGCTCTTCGGCGTTGCCGAGATTGGCGCGATCAATGGTATTGACGATGCGGCCGTCGACCACGATCGAGACCCGGTCGCATAAGCGCAGCAGTTCATCCAGATCCGAGGAAACGATGAGGACACCTGTGCCAGCACTGGCGGCGCCCTGGACCACGCCGTAGATTTCCTCGCGCGCGCCCACGTCGACGCCAACCGTGGGTTCATCGAGCAGAAGAAGTTTTGGCCGCGGTCGATCCCACTTGGCAAAGACCACTTTCTGTTGATTTCCTCCAGACAGGAATTTGACGTAGGTGGAAGAGCCCGGCGCTTTCACGGCCAGCTTTTTCATCGCGCTTCGTGCCTGCTGCACGGCAGCCTGGCTGCGCAGCCAACCCCACCGGGAAAAATGCGGCAACCGCGGCAAGGTCAGGTTTCGCTCGATGGAGTGGTCGAGAACCAGCCCCTGCAGATGGCGGTCCTCCGGCACGAGCGCGACGCCAAGTTTGATGGCCTTGGCCGGCGTGATACGGGAGAGCGGCTGGCCGTCGATAACAATAGCGCCCATATCAACCGGTCTGAGTCCGAAGATGGTTTGCAGGATCTCGGTGCGGCCGCTGCCGATCAATCCCGCGAGTCCATGGATCTCGCCCTTGCGGACCGTAAGGTTGACATCATGGAGCCGGTCGTTACCTACTTTGGATAACGTAAGGATAGGCGCCACGGTCACGGATGCCGTCTCACATTCTCCTGCAGGCAACTCGCTCGCCGAGCCCACCGCGGTCCTTTCCCGGGCATGCAAGGCGGCGTGGCCGGGGCCAATAATTGCTGCAACCAGTTGCTTCATATCGGTTTCCGCTGTTGGAAACAAGCCGACATTCATGCCGTCACGGAACACCGTGACTCGCTGGGAAATACGAAACACCTCGTTTAACCGGTGGGTCACATAGATCACTCCCACGCCGCGATCCGTCACGGTGCGGATGGCGTCGAAGAGGATTTGTTCCTCGCCCCCGGTCAGCGCCGAGGTGGGTTCGTCGAGGATCAGGATTCGCACGTCTCCCATCAACGCTTTGCAGATCTCCGTCATCTGCCGATAAGCGAAGGGGAGAGAACCCACGGGTGTGCGTGCATCGAGCGGGATGCCATGTGCTTTAAGAAAGTCACTGACCATTGTCATGAGCTCGCGTTTCTTCACGAAACCCAAACGCGTACGCGGCTCTCGTCCCAGCATCAGGTTGGCGCCGACGGACAAGGATTCGACCAGGCTCAGATCCTGATAGACGACGGCAATACCCGCGTCGCGGGATTTTGCGGGGGAGTCGAACGCCACTCTCTTGCCGGCGATCTCGATGGACCCTTCATCGTAAGCATGAACACCGCTCAGGATCTTGATCAGCGTTGACTTCCCGGCACCATTCTCGCCCAGCAACGCGTGGACTTCTCCGGGAAGTACTTCGAGGTTGACGCCGCGAAGCGCTTGCACGCCGCCAAATCGCTTCGTGACGCCCGCAACACGGATCAATGGAACCTGAGGCGATGAAGCGGCCGCGACCGCAACCGGTTCACTCATCTCGCTTGTCTCCTTCGTCTGCATGACGAACTTCTTTTATGTATTCTGCGAATTTTTTGCTATTGATCGCAAAACGTTGTTGTGATCTTCTCATCGGCCAAATGATGAGTCAATAACATTTGTGGGCATTGCAGCCTTATTAGTGGCGTCCAGTTGTGATAATCGTATCTTATGATGTGACTATTGTTTCGTTTTTTGTGTTTCTGGTAAACCCGGCTTAACGGTGCTTCTGAACTAACTCGAGGCTCAACTTGCGATAGTCTCTGAGACATGAAGGCAACTCCAAGTCACTGCTGTCGAGTGTTTGGCTCGCCCTGGGCGGATGTCTATTGCACGGACATCGACAGTGCTCGTCACTACGGCAAACACTGGCATGCAACCTTCGGCCTCGGCCTTCTGGAAAACGGCGCGCAAAGCTCCGCTAGCGGTCAGGGGCTGGTGGAGGCTCATGCCGGCAACCTGATCACGACCAATCCCGGTGAGGTGCATGACGGCCGCCCGATTGGCGGCGCTTCGCGTCGCTGGCGCATGGTGTATCTGGAACCCGGGGTGATTGCTTCCATGCTGGGCGATCCTCTGTCTCGCACCGCTTCTGATGTAGCGCTCACGCATCCTGTTATAGAAGACCCGCGACTCGGCGCTGCGCTGCGGCAACTGTTTCGGCGCGTCGAGAACTGCGGCGCTGAGCGACAGTCGACCAGCGCCAATGTCCTCGCGTGCGAAGAGTCCCTGGTCCAGACCTGCGCGCTTCTGCTGAATGTCCATTCCACTGTTCCACCCGTTCGCGAGATTGGCGGGGACTTGAGGCAAGTTCGCGAACGGCTTGGCGATGACTTGCTTAATCCGCCGACACTAAGCGAACTGGCCGCGATGGCGGGCTTAAGCAAATATCAAGTCCTGCGCCGCTTCGAAAAGATCTATGGCGTGCCGCCGCATTCCTGGCTGTTACATCAGCGCGGCGAGCGAGCTCGAAGCCTCATTCGCGAAGGGCTAAGCCTGGCGCAAGCGGCAGCGTCGTGTGGTTACGCTGACCAAAGCCACATGACGCGGCTTTTCGTTCGTCAGTTCGGATTCACGCCCGGCGCCTGGCAGAAAACGGCCGTGCGCGCGCTGCAATAACGTTCAAGACGAGCGCCGGAGTGAACAGCGAAACTGGGCCACCCACTTGAAGGAGGTCTGGATTCATGGACGCGTATGTACACGGTTATCAATCGCACGAGAACGAGCGCCTGCAGAACCAGGCGCGAACGCTGACTGACCTGCTGCACTTCGACACGCTTTATCCTGCCGGACACACGGTGCTGGAGGCGGGATGCAGCGTCGGCGCGCAGACGGTCACGCTGGCTCAGCGTAGCCCGGATGCACGATTCACCTCGATCGATATTCGCCCGGAATCAATCGACGCAGCCCGGCAAAAAATCAATGCAGCGGGACTTACCAACGTGACGTTCCAGCAGGCCGATATATTCTCGTTGCCGTTCGATGCCGGGTCTTTCGATCACGTTTTTGTTTGCTTCGTGCTGGAGCATCTTGCGCATCCCATCGAGGCGCTTACGTTGCTCAAGCGTTTGCTCAAGCCGGGTGGAACGATCACGGTCATTGAAGGGGATCACGGATCGACGTATTTTCATCCGGACAGTCATGCTGCGCGCGCGGCCATTCAGTGCCAAATCACGTTGCAGCAGCGGGCGGGAGGCAATGCGCTTATCGGCAGGCAGTTATATCCGCTGATGACAGCGACTGGTTTCGATAAGGTTCGCGTGTCACCTCGCATGGTGTACGCGGACTCGAGCCGGCCTGATCTGGTCGATGGATTCACGAGGAAGACATTCACTGCGATGATCGAGGGCGTTCGCGCGCCAGCGATATCTTCCGGCCTGATCAAGCCGGAAGATTTCGACGACGGCATCAGGGACCTTTATCGAACCACGCAGGCAGATGGCGTGTTCTGCTATACGTTCTTTAAGGGCGTGGGGCAAAGATAAGCGGGGCGGGTAGTGCGGTGCGTCAAGCGCCCGGAAGACCCGGAATATCGACACCGAACGTCTGCAGCAACAGCACGACGTTGAGCGACAGCACTGCAACAGCCGCAAAGATGGCCGTGAATTTGATCAGCGTCCGGTTTTTGTACGAGCCCATGACGTCTGTCCTGCAGGTGAACCAGACGAGTGCTGCCATGGGAAACGGCAGCGCAAGACTCAGCACGACCTGGCTCACGACGAGCGCTTGCGTTGCGTTCATGCCGAGCCAGACCACGACGAAGCTAGGGACCATCGTGATCGCGCGGCGCAGCCATAGCGGAATGCGGAATCCGACGAACCCTTGCATGATCATTTGACCGGCCATGGTTCCCACGACCGAACTTGAAATGCCCGACGCGATCAGCGACAAGAGAAAAATGCCCGCAGCGGCAATACCAAGCAGCGGCGCAAGCGTGTGATAGGCGGTTTCGATCTCGGCCACTTCCGGATGACCTGAGTGAAAAGCGCCGGATGCCATGATCACCATCGCCATGTTGATCATGCCTGCAATAGTCAATGCAATGATCACTTCCACGTTTGAGAACGTGAGCAGCCTTTTGCGTTCGGCTTCGGTCTTGGGAGGCAGGCGGCCCTGGGTGAGCCCCGAATGAAGAAACAGCGCGTGCGGCATGACCGTCGCGCCGATAATGCCCACGGCGATGGTCACCGCTTGCGCGTCGGGCAATTCGGGTTTGAACAGATGCAGCCCGACCTGGGACCACGCGACCGGCGCAATAAAAAGCTCCGCCAGATACGACAAGCCGATAATGCCGACCAACGCGCCGATGATCAGCTCCAGCGGCCGATACCCGGCTTTCTCGAAGAACAATAAACCATAGGTTATGACCGCCGTGACGATCATGCCGATCAACAACGGCATGTGAAAAAGCAGGCTAAGCCCGATCGCGCCACCCAGGAATTCGGCCAGATCGGTGGCCATGGCCGCGACCTCGCTTACTCCCCACATCACATAAACGAGCGGTTTCGGTAAGTAATCCCGGCATAGTTCGGCCAGATTCCGTCCGGTGACGATTCCCAGTTTTGCGGAAAGTGCCTGGAATAACATTGCAATGATGTTCGCCAGCAGCACAACCCACAATAATCCATACCCGTATCTCGCGCCGGCCTGGATATTGGTCGCGAAATTACCCGGATCCATATAAGCGACGGAGACCACTACCGCCGGCCCGGCAAAGGGCAGAAGCACGGACCAGCCCGTGCGGCGGCCTTCCAGCACATCGCGCATGGCCAGAGTCGTATTGTCGGTCATCGATCGGCTAGTTTCAGCGCGGACTCGGTCATCCATTGCTTGATTCGATACGTTAGAGATAAGGTTCGTTTCGTGGCGGCGGGCTTGGCGTTCGCCACGCGGCATTACATGCAGTGTTTTGATAGCTTTCTGTCGGTTTCAAACCAGCGCGTTAAGCTATCAAAGCACAGTTTTGGCCTGTCCGGGCTTCCTCGTTGTCATTTCTTTCAATATGCTTAGCACTGCAATCAGAAACCTTTCAGTGGCAGCGGTCGTCAGCCTGCTTTTCCAACACATTGCTTTAGCAGATAATCCGGCCGCACCGAAGGTTATCGTGCTGGATTCCGGCGAGGCGCAGCTCACGTTAATCGATGAGGCAAAACGACAGGTCCTGGCTACTGAACCGACAGGTAAAGAACCCCATCACCTGATGATTACGCCGGACAGCAGTTCGCTTATTGTCGCCGACTCGGTGTCGAATGATCTGATCTTTGTCGATCCGCGTAGCGGCAAGGTACAAAAGCGGGTCGAAAACATAGAAGATCCGTATCAGCTTGGTTTTTCTCCTGACCACAAATGGTTCGTCACCGCCGGCTTGCGGCTGGACCGGGTCGATGTCTATAAATACGACGGCCAAGACCTCACGCTCGTGAAGCGTGTCCCGCTCGGGAAAACGCCTAGCCACATGACGTTTTCTTCAGATGCCAGCACGGTATTCGTCACGTTGCAGGATTCAGGTGAACTCGCCGCAATCGATCTGGCCACTCAAACGGTGAAGTGGAAGATGACGGTCGGGAACACGCCGGCCGGGCTCTGGATGACGCCGGGCGACCGGGACCTGCTGGTCGGCATGACGGGCGAAGACGACGTTGCCGTTGTCGACTGGCATAAGCAGCAAGTCATAAAACGCATTCAGACTGGCAAAGGCGCGCACAACTTCCGCAATCTGGACGACGGCAAACACATTGTCGTGACCAATCGCGTGGCCAGCACGATCAGCATCCTGGACTACACGACGCTGGAGAAGGTTGGGGATATCACGGGTTTATTGCCCGGACCCGACGACATGGAATTGTCTGCCGATCGTAAATCCCTTTGGGTGACTTTCCGGTTTGCGCGTCATGTCGGCGTCATTGATCTCGCCAGCCGCAAACTAATCGACACCATCGCGGTCGGACGTTCTCCGCATGGGATTTATGTTGCGGACCGGGCACCTGTGTATGCACCGAATCCGGATTGACATGTGCGGCGCTTTATTCCCCTCGGTTAATTTTCAGGTAGTACAAGAGGACCTCCATGATTGCTGAAATCGCCGCGCAACTCGACAACGTGGTCTCTACCTTGCAGACCCTGTTATATGTCGATGTCGTCCAGCCGATCTTCTTCAAGGTCGGCTTGATGGGGTACGACGAAGATACCTACGATGCGCTCTACTGGGTGATCATCGGGGTGCTGGAGATACTGGCCACCTTCGCGATCCTGCGCCCGCTGGAGGCGTTGCGGCCGATCGAAACATGGCAGGATAGAAAGGCGGTTCGTTCTGACGTCTTCTATACCTGGATCGCCAAGCTCGGGCTCATTAACCTTGCGTTCTTCTTTCTCCTGCAGCCCTTGTTCAATCACTGGCAGAGCCTGATTGCGATCTACGACATACCGAACATCGACGTCGACAGCATCTGGCCCGGCGTGACGGATCAACCGGTCGTGTCATTCCTGATCTATCTGGTGATCCTGGATTTCGCGGGTTACTGGTATCACCGCTGGCAACATCGCTTTGGCGTCTGGTGGGAGCTTCACGCCGTTCACCACAGCCAACAGCAGATGTCGCTCTGGGCCGACGACCGGAATCATTTTCTCGATGACATCATCCAGGCAGCATTCTTTGCGGCGCTTTCGCTTTTTATCGGCGTCCAGCCATCGCAGTTCGTGGTGCTGGTCGCGGTCAGCAATGTGCTGCAAAGCATCCAGCACGTGAACGCGCACCTGCCGGTGGTTCCGTTCCTTGATCGCCTGCTGGTGAGCCCGACGTTTCATCGGCGCCATCACGCGGTGGGTTATGGTCACGAAGGCACGCGATATGGCTGCAACTTCGGCGTCCTGTTTCCGTGGTGGGATATGTTGTTCAAGACCGCGGCGTGGAATCGTTCGATCGAGCCGACCGGCATTCGGGACCAGTTGCCCGTGCCGGAAGGTTTTGCGCGCGACTATGGATACGGCGTGTGGGCGCAGCAGTTTTACGCGTTCGGACGAATTGCACGGCGCCTTCGCCGTGCGGCTTCTGCGTGATT
This sequence comes from Caballeronia sp. SEWSISQ10-4 2, assembly GCF_030464885.1. GTDB lineage: Bacteria > Pseudomonadota > Gammaproteobacteria > Burkholderiales > Burkholderiaceae > Caballeronia. The sequence continues at coordinate 36,842 of NZ_JALPRJ010000066.1, forward strand.
GGAGAATGAGGGAAGGCGGTTAGCGGACTGTGCACTAAGCATTAAGGGCAACCGTTCGATTGCCCTTAATGACGAGTTTCTCCTTAAACCGTGATGACGAGCTCGGTGTACGCCCCCAGATGACTATCGGCTGTCATTAGGCGAAGGGGTTCAGAAAGCGCCTGTGCGATCAAAAGCCGGTCGAACGGATCGCGATGAATGTCCGGCAAGTCGCTGACCAATGCGGCATGCACTGCACGAACCGGCAGTTCCTTGAAGCCGCTTGCGTCTATCTCTGCTACCAAAAGATTTACATCAGCATCCAGCTTGCCCAAGCCGACTTTAATGGATGCTTCCCAAATGCTTGCGCTGCTCACAAAAACCTCGTCGGCGTCAGTAATCAGTTTTCGCGCTTGCTTGGATAGTTTTCGGCTGTCCGTCACCGCCCACAGGTAAATGTGAGTGTCGAGGAGCAAACGCATCAACGTCCCTCAAACGCAGCGATCAGGTCTTCGGGCAAGGGCGCATCGAAGTCGTCGGCAATTTTTACCTTTCCTTTCAAACCACCGAAACGACGCGGACTCCGGTCATGCTGTATGGGCACCAGTTTGGCAGCGGGCTTGCCGGCCTTCGCAATGATGATTTCTTCGCCACCTGCCGCGGCATCGACAAGCCTGGAGAAATGAGTCTTTGCATCGTGAATGTTGACGGTTTGCATATTCGCTCCTAGTGGACTAAGTTCATGTTAGTCCACTTGTAGTCCGCTGGTCAACTGCGGCATCGCTTTACTCCCCTGCTGCGCCATCCCTCCAGTGCCTTGTCTCTCGCGGCGGCTTGTCATCCGGCCCTTTAGCGTTTCTCAGCACCGCCTCACGCTCGGATAAGTCCATCCACCGGTCATAACCCGCACCCACCCCCTGGCGCCAAACTCTCCCTCCGCGTGTTTACACTTTTTTTATACCCCCGCTCGTTCTCTTTTCCGGCCGTTTACGCGCGATCAACTAACCTTCAGCACGTCCAAATCCGCTACGGGAGATCAAAACAATGGACCTGCTATATATCGCCGGCATCATCGCCTTCTGGGCAGTGACTGCGGCCCTCGCCATCGGTTGCGACAAGTTGCGTCGCGCTCCGGGAGGTCGTCCATGACCACCTGGATGATGATCCTGGCAGGTGCTTCGACACTGCTGTTATTCGTGTACCTCGTGTACGCACTACTGCGTGCGGAGGATCTGGAATGAACGCCAATACACTGTTTCAAACGGGCCTGTATATCGTCGTGCTGATCGCGCTTGCGATTCCGCTCGGCCGGTATATGACGTCCGTACTCGACGGCTCGTCTGTAGTCGTCCGACGCATCGGCCGCCCGGTCGAAGTGCTGTTGTACAAACTCGCCGGCGTCGACGACAAGTCGGAAATGTCGTGGAAGCACTACGCATTTGCCGTGCTCGCCTTCAATGCGCTCGGCGTGCTGGTCGTCTTCGGATTCATGCGCCTGCAGCAGTGGTTGCCGTCCAACCCGCAAAGCTTTGGTCCGATGACCCCGGACGCCGCGTTCAACACGGCAGTCAGCTTCGTGACCAACACGAACTGGCAAGACTACACGCCGGAGGCGACTGCTAGCTACCTGTCGCAGATGGTTGGCCTGACCGTGCAGAACTTCTTCTCTGCCGCGACCGGTATTGCCGTTGTTGTTGCGCTGATTCGCGGTTTCGCGCGTCATACCGCTGCGACCATCGGTAACTTCTGGGTCGACCTGACTCGCATCACGCTGTACATCCTTGCGCCGATCGCCACGGTTATCGCGCTGGTGTTCGTGAGCCAAGGCGTGATCCAGAACTTCGAGGCTTACCAGGACGTTTCGACAGTGCAGACGACGGTCTACCAGACGCCGAAGACGGATGCGCAGGGCAATCCGGTCAAGGATGCCAAGGGCAATCCGGTGATGGTGGACAACAAGGCCGACAAGCAGACGATCGCGATGGGCCCGGTTGCTTCGCAAGAAGCGATCAAGATGCTCGGCACGAATGGCGGTGGCTTCTTCAACGCCAACTCCGCGCATCCGTTCGAAAACCCGACGCCGTTCTCCAACTTCGTCCAGATGATTGCAATGCTCGTCATTCCGGCAGCGTTGTGTGTCGTGTTCGGGCGCATGGTGGGCGATAAACGGCAGGGCTACGCGATCCTCGCGGCGATGACCATTGCCTTTTCCATTGCGTGCTGGGGCGAGATTTCGTTCGAGCAGGCCGGCAATCCGCTGTTCACCTCGCTGCATGTCGACCAGAGCGCGTCCGCCATGCAGGCAGGCGGCAACGCCGAGGGTAAGGAAGTGCGCTTCGGTATTGTGCAGTCGGGCATCTTCACGGTTGCGACCACGGCTGCATCGTGCGGCGCTGTGAACAACGCGCACGACTCGCTGACGCCAATGGGCGGCTTCGTACCGCTCTTGTTGATCCAGCTCGGCGAAGTGATTTTCGGCGGCGTGGGTTCGGGCTTATACGGGATGCTGGTCTTCGCCATGCTCGCGGTGTTCGTTGCCGGCCTGATGATCGGCCGTACGCCTGAATACATCGGCAAGAAGATCGAATCGTACGAGATGAAGATGGTGGCGATCGTGGTGTTGCTGACGCCGTTCCTGGTGCTGCTCGGTGCGTCGATTGGCGTGCTGACGACAGCGGGTCAAGCGGGCATAGCGAACCCCGGGCCGCATGGATTCTCCGAGATTCTCTACGCCTATAGTTCCGCTGCGAACAACAACGGCAGCGCCTTCGCTGGCCTCACGGTAAGCACGCCGTTCTACAACATCTCGACCGGCATTGCCATGTGGTTCGGCCGCTTTGGTTCGATCATCCCGGTGCTGGCCATTGCCGGGGCGCTCGCTGCTAAAAAGCGTATTGCCACTACGGCCGGCAGCTTGCCGACCCATGGTCCGCTGTTCGTCGTGTTGTTGCTCGGCACAGTCGTGCTGGTCGGTGCATTGACCTACGTACCCGCGCTTGCGCTGGGCCCTGTGGTCGAGCATCTGATGATGCTCTCGGGCAAATAAGCGGTCATTGATACAGAGGAAAGTATGAACACAATTGTCAAACCGCCAGTGAAAACGCCGAACAAGGCACCGGAGAAAAATCCGGAGCCGAGTAGCCATTCACGCTCGGCAGCTCGTTCGATGTTCGACCCGGTGATCGTGATGCCGGCGATTGCGGACTCGTTCAGGAAACTGGACCCGCGTACGCAGTTGCGCAACCCGGTGATGTTTTGCGTCTACATCGGCAGCATCCTGACCACGGTGTTGTGGGTCGCGGCGCTCTCGGGGCAGGCTGAGGCGCCGGCAGGCTTTATTCTCGCGGTCTCGCTGTGGCTGTGGTTCACGGTCCTGTTTGCGAACTTCGCCGAAGCACTTGCCGAAGGACGCTCCAAAGCCCAGGCCGCGTCGCTGCGCAGCGCCAAGCGCGATGTGATGGCAAAGAAGCTGGACGCGCCGAATCCGAAGGGGTCGATCCGCATCACGACTGCAACCGAGCTGCGCAAGGGCGATATCGTCCTCGTGGAAACGGGCGACGTGATTCCGGCCGACGGTGAAGTGGTCGACGGTGTTGCTTCAGTCGACGAGTCGGCGATCACGGGTGAATCAGCGCCGGTGATCCGCGAATCGGGCGGCGACTTTACGGCGGTGACGGGTGGTACCCGTGTACTGTCGGACTGGATCGTCGTGCGTGTGACGGTCAATCCGGGCGAGGCGTTTCTCGACCGCATGATCGCGATGGTCGAAGGCGCCAAGCGTCAAAAGACGCCTAACGAAATCGCCCTGACGATCTTGCTGGTTGCGCTCAGCCTGGTGCTGTTGTTTGCTACCGCATCGCTGCTGCCGTTCTCGATCTTCTCGGTTGGCGCAATGAAGGCCGGTCACGTGGTGACAATCACCGCGCTGGCCGCCCTGCTGGTCTGCCTGATCCCGACCACGATTGGCGGTCTGTTGTCTGCCATCGGTGTGGCCGGCATGAGCCGCATGATGCAGGCGAACGTGATTGCGACCTCAGGCCGCGCAGTTGAAGCAGCGGGTGACGTCGACGTGCTGTTGCTCGACAAGACCGGCACGATCACGCTGGGTAACCGTCAGGCATCGAGCTTCGTGCCGGCTCCGGGTCTCTCGGAGCAGGACCTGGCCGACGCGGCGCAGCTTGCATCGCTGGCCGACGAAACGCCTGAAGGCCGCAGTATTGTTGTGCTCGCCAAGCAGCGTTTCAACATTCGCCAACGCGAGATGGCTACGCTTCACGCGACGTTCCTGAACTTCACCGCACAAACACGCATGAGCGGCGTCGACTTGCCGGATCGTGAGATTCGCAAGGGTGCAGCCGATGCGGTCAAGATGTACGTTGAACGCAATGGCGGCCGTTATCCGCAGGAAGTATCGAATGCGGTCGATGAAATCGCGCGTCGAGGCAGCACGCCGCTCGTGGTGGCCGACAGGCGCGAAGAAGGTGCGCGTGTCCTGGGTGTGATCGAGCTGAAGGACATCGTCAAGGGCGGCATCAAGGAGCGTTTTGCCGAGTTGCGCAAGATGGGTATCAAGACCGTGATGGTGACGGGCGATAACCGCTTGACCGCTGCAGCGATTGCAGCCGAAGCGGGCGTCGACGACTTCCTTGCGGAAGCGACGCCGGAAGCGAAGCTTGCCACCATCCGCGGTTATCAGGCTGAAGGGCGGCTGGTCGCGATGACCGGCGACGGCACTAACGACGCACCGGCGCTTGCGCAGGCCGACGTTGCCGTGGCAATGAACACCGGCACGCAGGCGGCGAAGGAAGCCGGCAACATGGTCGACCTCGATTCGAATCCGACCAAGCTGATCGAGATTGTGGAGATCGGCAAGCAGATGCTGATGACGCGCGGTTCGTTGACGACGTTCTCGATCGCCAACGACGTGGCCAAGTACTTCGCCATTATTCCGGCCGCGTTTGCATCGACGTATCCGCAATTGCGCGTGCTCGACGTCATGCATCTGACTTCGCCGTCGTCCGCCATCTTGTCCGCTGTGATCTTTAACGCGCTGATCATCGTCGTGCTGATTCCGCTGGCGTTGAAGGGCGTGAAATACCGGCCGCTGGGTGCGGCTTCGCTCCTGCGCCGCAATCTGCTGGTGTATGGCCTCGGCGGTATCTTGCTGCCGTTCCCGTTCATCAAGCTCATTGACATGATTCTGACTGCGTTTGGCTGGGCCTGATCCGAGCAGGGCTTTGGCCGGGTAGTGCGCAAGCTTTATATACCCGGCCTCTTTTCTGCTCAATGGTCCTCGTTTCAATTTACCAAGGTTAATAGTCATGAAAAACATCCTTCGTCCTTTGCTCGTGTTGTTCGCGGCATTGACCGTGATGACCGGGGTCGTGTATCCAGTCGTGGTCACCGCGGTCTCGCATGCTGCTTTCGCCAGCCAGGCAAACGGCAGCCTGATCGAGAAAAACGGCAAGCCGGTCGGCTCGGAACTGCTGGGTCAGCAATTCGATGCGCCGGGTTATTTCTGGGGCCGCTTGTCCGCCACGTCGCCGAACCCTTATAACCCCCAAGGCTCGAGCGCTTCGAACCTCGGCCCGACGAATCCGGCGCTTGCGGATGAAGTGAAAGGACGCATCAGTGCGCTGCACGATGCCGACCCGACGAATACAGCGCCGATCCCGGTCGACCTCGTGACGTCGTCGGGCAGCGGTCTCGATCCTGAGATCAGTCCTGCCGCGGCTGCCTATCAGATCGACCGCGTCGCGAAGGCACGCAAGCTGTCGCATAACGACGTCGATGCGCTGGTTCAACGCGCAACGAGCGGGCGCCAGTTCGGCATCCTTGGCGAAGCGCGCGTGAACGTGCTGAAGCTGAACCTCGCGCTTGACGACCTGAAGCCCGCTAGCTGATGGACCGTCCCGATCCCGATGAACTGCTCGACAAGATCCAGCGCGACGAAGAGAAAAAGCAGCGTGGCAAGTTGAAGATTTTCTTCGGTGCATCGGCTGGTGTCGGGAAGACCTATGCCATGTTGCAAGCCGGGCATCGGCGACGGGACGACGGTGTCGACACCGTCGTCGGTATCGTCGAGACGCATGGCCGCAAGGAGACGTTGGCACTGGTCGAAGGGCTGAATGCGATACCGTTGATGCACTACGAGTACCGTGGCCGGCAACTGCCCGAATTCGACCTCGACGCTGCGCTTGCGCGCAAACCGCAACTGATACTCGTCGACGAACTGGCGCATTCGAACGTGCAAGGCGCTCGTCACCTGAAACGGTGGCAGGACGTGTACGAATTGCTCGACGCGGGCATTGACGTGTACACCACGGTCAACGTCCAGCATCTGGAGAGCCTTAACGATATCGTCGGACAGATCACGGGTATCCGCGTATGGGAAACCGTGCCGGACCGCGTGTTCGATCTCGCCGATGAAGTCACGCTCGTCGACTTGCCAGCCGAAGAGTTGCTTGACCGGTTGAGGGATGGAAAGGTTTACATGCCGCAGCAAGCGGCAAACGCGGTAAAGAATTTTTTTCGCAAGGGCAACCTGATTGCCTTGCGCGAACTGGCGCTGCGTCGAACGGCTGACCGCGTGGACGCGCAGATGCGCGAGTATCGCGCTGATCAGTCGATCAGCCGGATCTGGCAGGCACGTGAGCGGCTTATTGCATGCATTGGCCCGGGTCCTGAAAGCGCCACGCTGGTTCGCTCGGCCGCGCGTCTGGCTGCGAGCCTCAAGGCGGACTGGCTGGCGGTATATGTTGAAACACCCAAGCTGCAGCGGTTGCCTGATGCATGGCGCAAACGCACGCTGGACGCACTCAAGCTGGCGTCCGAGCTGGGCGCGGAAACCGTGACCCTCGATGGCGCCGACGCGGCTGCCACGCTGGTCGCGTACGCACGCATGCGCAATGTATCGAAGATCGTTGCGGGCGCGTCCGATGCACCTGGCTGGCGTCGTTTGCTTGACCAGCCTGTTGCCGAAGCGCTGGTGCAGTATGCGCACGATATCGATGTGACGCTGGTGGGCGTGAAGGCGGCAAAGGAAGCGCGCGAGCGCCACGCAAGCATTCCGATGTTCGCCGGGGTCCGCAATGAAACGCGATCCTCACCCAACGCATACATTTTTGCGGCCGCTATTGGCGTTGCGATTACCGCGCTAGCGGGCCTGCTGTCCCGCCATATCGACCTCACGAACCTTGTGATGTTGTATTTGCTGGGCGTCGTCTTTGCCGCGGTTCGACTTGGACGGGGCCCTGGTGTACTACTTTCATTCCTGAGCGTCGCGGCGTTTGATTTCTTCTTCGTTCCACCGCAATTCTCGTTTTCGGTCTCGGACACGCAGTACCTTCTGACCTTCTTTGTCATGCTGTTGACGTCTTTGACGATCAGTCATCTGACTTCGAATCTTCGGCGTCAGGCGCGGGTAGCCTCGCTACGCGAGCGGCGCACGGGCGCCATGTACGCCATGACTCGTGAACTGGGCGGCGCATTGATGACCGAGCAGATCATTGAAATAGGGACGCGGCACGTGGGGGAAATCTTCCAGGCCAAGGTCGCCATCCTGCTTCCCGACAGCTCGGAAAAGGTCCGGCAGAAAGTTGACGATCCGAATCCGCAGGTCACGCTCGACGCGGCCGATCTCGACTTCGACATCGCGCAATGGGTGTACGACCAGCAGAAGCCCGCAGGGCGCGGAACGGACACACTGCCGGCCAGCAATGCGCTGTATCTGCCGCTCAAGGCGCCGATGCGTACACGCGGTGTCCTCGCGCTCATCACCGGCAATGCCGCCGAGCTTGCGGTACCGGAACAGCAGCGCATGATCGATACGTTTGCTTCGCAGATCGCGCTTGCGCTTGAACGTGTCCACTACGTTGAAATTGCGCAGGATGCGTTGGTCAACATGGAGTCGGAGCGCATGCGCAACTCGCTGCTCTCGGCGATCTCGCACGACTTGCGCACGCCGCTGACCTCGATTGTCGGATTCGCGTCGGTGCTGGAGGAGCAGCAGCGTCTTCCTAACGGGTCTGCGGACAGTGCGCGCGAGTTGGTTCACGCGATCCACGAGGAAGCGCTGCGCATGAGCGGGCTCGTGACGAATCTGCTCGACATGGCCCGGCTTCAGGCGGGGAGCATTCGTCTGAACCGGCAGTGGCTGATGCTGGAGGAAGTGGTCGGCGCGGCTCTGGCCGTGTGTCGCCGTACGCTCGCCGGGCGCCCAGTGCAGGTTCGTGTTCCGCCCGACCTTCCGCTGATACAACTTGACGCCGTACTGATGGAGCGGTTGCTCGCCAACTTGTTCGAGAACGCAGCGAAATACACGCCGCGAGACTCGGCGCTGTCAATCCATGCAGCTGTCGAACAGCAAGCCGGCGAACGTTATGTCCGGGTCTGCGTGGACGACAACGGGCCGGGTCTGGCTTCGGGAATACAACAAACGCTCTTCGATAAATTCACGCGTGGCGAGAAGGAATCTGCGAAGCCCGGGATCGGCTTGGGCCTCGCAATCTGCCGGGCGATTGTAGAGGCGCATGGTGGAAAGATTGGTGCGGAGAATAGGGAGGATAGCGAAGGAAAAGTTCTGGGTGCGAGGTTTTGGTTTACGCTGCCGGCCAATCAGACGCCGTATTTCGAGGTGCTTCCCGAGGAGAGCGGCGAGGGGCCCGACGCTGCCGCGGAGTCGGATATTCCATGAGCGAGCCTACTTTGACTGTTGTTGTCATTGAGGACGACAAGCAGATTCGCCGTTTCGTACGGAGCACGCTGGAAGCGCAGGGCATGACCGTGTTCGAGGCGGAAACCGGGCAACAGGGCTTGCGTGAAGCTGCTTTTCGTTTGCCTGATCTCATTGTCGTCGACCTTGGCTTGCCGGACACCGACGGTATCGATGTCATTCGTGAACTGCGTACCTGGACTGAGCAACCGGTGATCGTGCTCTCCGCGCGCACCCACGAAGACGCCAAGGTTGCGGCGCTGGATGCGGGCGCGGACGACTATCTCACCAAGCCTTTCGGTGTGTCGGAGTTGCTCGCGCGAATTCGCGCGCAACTCCGACGGCGTAATCGTGGCGGGCAACAGGAGACGCCGTTGGTACGGTTCGGCACTGTCTCGGTTGATCTGTCGGAGAGGCGCGTGACGCGTGATGGGACGGCGATTCATCTCACGCCGATTGAGTATCGGCTGCTGACTACGCTGGTGCGTCATGCCGGACGAGTTATTACGCATCAGCAATTGCTGCGTGAAGTGTGGGGGCCGGCTTATGTTGAGAACCAGCATTATTTGCGCGTCTATATGGGGCACCTTCGCCACAAGCTCGAGCTTGATCCGACACAGCCGGTTCATATCGTTACGGAGACTGGGGTGGGTTACAGGCTCGTAGGAGCGCAATAGTTTTTCGTTCGCACTCGGTCGGGGGGAGGCTGGGTTGGTGCTTCTCAGGCTTGCGGTTGGTTTAAGTTAGTTATTCTCTTTATCGCTATTAGCCACTGTGCGTGGCGGCACCTCATTTCTTTTTCCGACGCGGCGAAAAAGAAACAGAAGCAAAGAAAACGCCTCCCAACAATCAGCAAGTTAGT
>NZ_JALPRJ010000067.1 GCF_030464885.1 Caballeronia sp. SEWSISQ10-4 2
GGCGCGCTGTCCATCTCCGGCCTGAAGGCCGAGGTCTTTCGCGCAACCTGATAAATCTCGTTTATCCCTTCAGAAAGCTTGCACCGGGCCGTTATTACGGGTATTTGCCTGCGGTCTATCGGGAAGTCCCATTTTTTACTTATCGGGAATGACTAAAACCGGCCAAGGCCAGGCTTGCTCTATCGGTACAAATACTTATGTCTGAGGATATCCTATTGCAACTAGACGATGCCTTAACTAAGGTGGTACGGACGTACTGGTGCAAGAATCTTATGCAATTCAACTTCATATATCACCTGCATTCTCATCCCTTCACCGTGCAAACAGCCCTAGGGAGATTGGGCGGCACGTTGGCAGCGCTGCCAACGTGCCGCTGAAGCACGCCTAAAAAAAAGCCACCGATAAACAGCGCAAATAAACCAGATTGGAGATTCAAAGAATGAGCTCTCAGACCGGCAGCACAACAACCGGTTCGCCCGGATTTTTTTCCAAAGAAGCAACCATCGCAAAACCTGGATTTTCACGCTGGATGGTGCCGCCCGCCGCGCTCGCCGTACATTTGTGCATTGGTCAGGCCTACGCGTTTTCTGTCTTCAATGCTCCGCTCACGCGCGTGATCGGGATCACGGAATCGGCGCCGGACGACTGGTCGCTGACCACACTCGGCTGGATCTTTTCGCTGGCCATCGTGTTCCTCGGTTTGTCGGCGGCGTTCGCCGGCAAATGGCTCGAGAAAGTCGGCCCGCGACGCACCATGTTCACCGCGGCATGCTGTTTCGGCGGCGGTTTCCTGGTGGCCGCGCTCGGCGTGCATCTGCATCAGATCGTGCTGGTCTATCTCGGCTACGGCGTGATCGGCGGGATCGGGCTTGGGCTCGGTTATGTCTCGCCGGTGTCTACGCTGATCCGCTGGTTTCCTGACCGGCGCGGCATGGCGACGGGCATGGCGATCATGGGCTTCGGCGGCGGCGCGATGATCGCGGCGCCCGCCTCCGTGGCGCTGATGAACCACTTCAAAAGCGCGACCGGCAACGGCGTCACCGAGACCTTCGTGGTGCTCGGCATCGTCTATTTCATCTCGATGTCGATCGGCGCACTCGCCATCCGCGTCCCGCGTGCAAACTGGACGCCGGCTGGATGGACGCCACCGGTGACGAACGGCAACAAGATGATCACGCGCAATCACGTGCATATCGACGAGGCGCTCAAGACGCCGCAGTTCTATCTGATCTGGCTCGTTCTGTTCCTCAACGTGACGGCGGGTATCGGCGTGCTGGGACAAGCGTCGGTGATGATCCAGGAAAGCTTCAAGGCATCGATTACGGCTGCGGCCGCTGCCGGTTTCGTCGGCCTGCTTTCGCTCTTCAACATGGGCGGACGTTTCGTGTGGGCGTCGGCGTCGGACTGGATCGGACGCAAGAACACCTACTTCGTGTTCTTCGCGCTTGGCGCGGTGCTGTATCTGCTGGTGCCGCAGTTCGCGCAGAGCGGCAACGTTGCGCTCTTCGTGCTCTCGTATTGCGTGATCCTGTCCATGTATGGCGGTGGCTTCGCAACCGTGCCGGCGTATCTCGCCGATATGTTCGGCACGAAGTACGTGGGGGGCATTCATGGCCGTCTGCTGACGGCGTGGGCCGCGGCGGGCATCGCCGGTCCTGTGCTGGTGAACTATATTCGCGCGTACGAAGTGGCGCATGGCGTGGTCAAGGCTGAGGCCTATACAACGACGCTGCACATCATGGCGGGGCTGCTGGTGATCGGTTTTATCTGCAACCTGCTGGTGCGCCGCGTGAACGAGAAGCATCACATGAGCGCCTCCGCACTCGCGGCAGACTGAATCCACTGAACCTACTCTAGCCCGGAGAACGCGATGAACGCCGATACCAATCTGAACCACGACCTGAATGCCGCACCGACCAACAAGTTGCTGCTCGGCGTGTTCTGGATCTATGTGCTCGTGCCGCTTGCATGGGGTGTGATCAACACGCTGGTCCAGGCGACGAAGCTGTTTCATTGATCCACTGACGTTTCGACGCCGCCGCATTGCGTCGATCAAGCGTCGATAAAACGAAAACGCCGGCTGTCCCGATGAACAGCCGGCGTTTTTTTGTGCCGCCTCAACCTTAACGCCCCTACGCTCAAGCCGCCGCACCCGCCATGCTGCCCGTGACCTGACGCGCGACCGCGAGGTAGCGTTCTGCGGTATCGGCAAGCGTCAGGCCACCTAACGGCCGCTGCGCCCGCCCTTCCCCCAACGCCATCACGAGCGCGCGTGCATACGTTGCTGTGTCCTCGGGATCGAGCAAATGCACGGCCGGAAAATCCGCGGCGAAACTGAACGGCCGGATATCGCTGGCAACGATCGGCACGCCCGACGCCAGCGCTTCCAGGAACGCGATGCTATGGCCTTCAGAGCGCGAGGGCATGGCAAACACGCTCGCCTTGAAGAGAATGTCGGAGACGTCGGAGCGCGGCCCTTCCACCGTGACCCGCTGCTCGAGCCCGAGCTTCGCCACGAGATCCTTCACCGCGGTGAAATACGCGGGATCTTCAACCACGCCGACCAGCAGCAAGCGCGCAAGCGGCACCTGCTGGACCACTTCGTTGAACGCATGCACCGTCTGCAACTGGTTCTTCACCGACGTATAACGCCCGATCTGCACGATCTGCGCGTGGTCATCGGCGGGATCGGCGTTCAGGCCCGGCGAAAAGCGCGCCATGTCCACACCGTTCGGAATGAGCTGCATCGACGGATGCTGGCCGACGGCGGCCACATAGTCGGAGATATTCGCGGGCGACACCCCGATCACCGCCCGCGCCCGCCGCGACAACACCCGTTCGATACGCCGGAACAAGCCGCGCTCGAAGTCGTTGGTGGCGGAATGCATGACGTACACCACGGGCGCCGCGATCGGCAGTGCGCGTACATAGAAAGCAGGAATGGTCGCGTGGGCAAACACCACGTCGGGGCGATAGTGGTGTACCGCCTGGTACAAATGCCACAACTTGCCGAGCGGGCCGTGTGACCCGCTGGGGAACATGCATTCCACGCCGCTGGCATTGAGTTCACGGCGCAGCATGACGAAGTCGTCGTGTTGCGGCCGCAGCGACGCCATCCCGACTATCTCGCCGCCTTTCTGCTGATGAATCGCCAGGTCCTTAGCCAGGACTTCCGCCCCCGAGAGGCGTGGCGCGAGAACGAGATGAAGGATCCGCATCACGCCTCCCTGACGATGCGGAACAGCATCCAGCCAGCGGCGGCGCCAAGGCCGATGGTCATCGCCCAGGCAATGCCGGTGACACCCCACAAATGCGTTGCGACCGGCACGGTGACGAGCAGCACCACGGCCTGGATGATGGACGCATGCGTCGCGACTTTCGGCAAGCCGACTGCGCGCAGATACGACACCAGCACCGCAATAATCGCGCCGATAGCCATGTTCACCACGAAGATGCGGAACAACGGCACAGCGGGCAGCCACGCCGCTCCCAGTACGAGCTGGAAGAGCGGTTCGGCGGCGAAGCGCAGGAAGATCACCAGCACCACGAGGCCACCCGCGATCAGAGCAAGATAGCGGCGGAACAGCCGCGCGGCGAAATCCGCATCCTTGCGATGATGCTCGGAAAAGGTCGGAAACAAGTACTGCGACATCGCGATAGCAGCATCGGCCAGCAGCATTTGTGCGAGCTTCGAGGACATCTGGTACGCGCCCAATTGCGCCGGCCCGAGCAGCTTGGCCACGATCACCTTGTCGAACTGATTCAGCAGCAGGTTCACCACGCTGCCCGCCCAGATCCAGCGGCTGAAATTCACGTAGTGGCCGATACCCTTCCACGACAAGCGCAGCGGCGGGCGCGGCGACATGGTGGTCCAGGTCAGGGCTGTCTTGAGCGACTCGCCCGCTACCATGCCGAGCAGGACCGAATAAGCGCCCGCGCCGCCGAGGGCGAACGCCAGGCCGATCGCGCAATCGAGGAATGCCGACGACATCTCCACGCCCGCGATGCGCATGAACCCGCGTTCGCGCGTAACGATGTAATACGCCGGCGACGCCACGCCGCGAATCAGCGGCAGCAGCGCGGCGAGTTGCAACAGCAGCAGCGAGCCGCCCAGATGAAACTGCTGGTTCATCAACGGCGCCGCGCAGACGATCAGGACCGCGATCAGCACACCGCGTGAGGCCAGCGTGGTCCACACGGCGCCAAGCTGCGAGCGGTTCGGCGTTTCGCGGCCTTGCACGACGGCCTGCGCGAGGCCGGTGTCGCTCAGCGCTTCGGCTATGGCCACGGCGAGCAACGCCACGCTTACGCTGCCGATTGCCGCGGGCCCGAGGATCCGGCCGATCGCCAGGAACTTGACCGCGACGAAGCCTCGCACCACGATCTGTTGCAGCAGGACCCAGATGGCGGCGTCCTGATCGAAACGCACGCTTGCGGTTGAAAACGGTAAGCGAACTGCTCTCACAGACATTCCTCGCGTCGGGTCGAATTTTTGTAGTTGGAGCGTGGCAAACGGGTTGCCCGCGAGACGTGACTTTTCATTAGCGATGTAAGCCCCAAGGTTTCCGCAAAGGTAACGTGACCCGCCCTGTGCTGTGCGCCATCTCGTAGTCGATATCGGCCCTCGTGTGTGCTGGCTCACTGTCTTTTTTCGCCAGGGCCAAACCCTGACTTTGGCGGTTGCGCAGCGTCCGGCAATGCTAGTGTGACGATATCGACTGATGTTTGCCGCGGCGCGCGCGCTCGGGGTTCTCTGCGTTTGCTGCCCCGCACCATGCCCTCTTGTACGCTTTCAAAAAAATAATGACTATGGCCAATGACACGCTCGACACCGTGCTGATTGTCGAACCGAACTTTACCGGGCATCGCTGGCGTTACGCCGAGTGGGCCGCTGCGGCTTATGCGGAAGCGGGGTATCGGTGCGTAATAGTGACCGACCCCGCCAACGCGGGTCATGCACTGGCAAAGCGCATGGCCGGGGAGAACCGGCCGGAATTGCAGATCCAGTTTGTGGCGCCGCTCGAGCATGGCCGGCGTGGCGCTGCAAGGGTCAGCTATGTGCGGTATTTCCGCGATTTCAAGCACGCATTCGATGTCGCCAGCCACAACCGCAAGGTGGCGCTCGTGGTGGTGCCTTACATCGATTATTTCTTTTACTCGCTGCCGTTCACGGGTTCGCCGTTCGGCGCAACGCCGTGGGTGGGCATTACGATGCGCGCCAATTTTCATCACGCCAAGGTAGGCGTGAAAGCGCCGCGCGAGCCGCTTGTGAATGCAATCAAGGCGCAGTTGTTTCAGCGCGCAATTCGTACGCCGGGTTTGAAGACCCTGCTGACGATCGATCCCACGCTTACCGAATGGTACGCGGGGAAGCCGGGGCATCGTGAGCGTCATCAGGCGGGCCGTAGCGCGGCAGTTCAGTATCTCGCCGACCCGTTCCCCGACGCGAAGGCTACGGAGCCACTGGCGGCCAGTCAGCGCCTGGGGCTTGGCGCCGGCAAGCACGTGCTTGTCTATGGTGCGATCACCGAGCGCAAGGGCATTCAGGAACTGGTCGCGGCGCTTGCACAGCGGACTGGTTCTGAGCGGCCGACGCTTGTTGTCGCGGGAGCCCAGGACGATGAGACCCGCGCGTTCCTTTCTTCAGCAGGTAAGTTATCCCCGCCGGCAGTGTTCATGGACCGGTTCATCACCGCCGAAGAGGAGCTGGATCTGTTTTCCGCCTGCGATGTGGTCTGGCTTGGTTATAAAGGGCACTACGGCATGAGCGGCGTACTGGTGCAGGCGTACCGGTTCGGCAAGCCCGTGGTCGCCACGGCCGACGGGCTGATCGGATGGTTTTGCCGGACCGGCGAGCTGGGACCGGTGGTCGAGGATTTATCGGTTACGTCGATTAATCGCGCTTTCGATAAGGTGTTCGAGCAACGGCCTGGAGCGCCGGCCAGGGACCATTTGCTGGAACGCAATACGTTGAGCCACTTCAAGCAGACGCTGCGGCAGGCGATTATTTGAAGGTTCGAACGCGATCTGGTTTGCTGGCACTTTTAGGCCGCAGACCCCATGGCAAGCAACAGCAACCCGGCATCGGATGTGCGCAGTCTGACCGGCGGTCATAAAGCCACCTACGCAGCGGCGTGCGGCGGCTCAGGCCGGCAGCAAGCCGGTGCCCTCGCTGCCCCCGGGACAAGGTCATGCGGCCCGATCATGGAGCGTCGTTGCGGGCCGTTTTGGCGGCGCGATGGTTGATAACCTCGCGCGGATCCGCCTTCGCATGGGCTCTTCAAAATACTGAAAGATCACGGCACTCAAGCATATTGCGAAGACCATGGCGATCCACCCATTCGACTGCCTGAACCCAGCGATAAACGCCAGATGTGCTAACGGTACATGAATGAGGTAGAGAGAATAGCTTGCCTCACCAAGGCGCACGAGCCAGCGTTGATTCAGCAGGCCGATGACTGGACGTTCCAACAAGACAAGGCCGAGTATGAGCGCGGCGAAGAAGGGCGATTCGAGATAATAGGCGGGGGAAACCGGGCGCCAGATTGCCAGAACAACGATCACAGTGAGTGCCGCAGAAATCAGTGCTACGCCGCGAGAGTGGAGCGAGGTGCCACGCGAGCGCAACTCATCAAATTTGATCGCGGCGCCTATGCCAACGATGAATTCGAACAGGTGTGTAATTGGGAACTCTGCGACGAGAAAGCCGTAACGGCTAGCCGGTAGTGCATGCTGAAGAAGCACAATCCACAGCCCTTGAAGTATCCAGAGTCCCATACACACAAAGAACAACGCGCGCATTCGCATTGCTTCCAGCCTGCGCAGGAGCAGCGGAAATAGCGCGTAGAAGAATGCTTCGCAGGAGATGCTCCATGAGGGCCCGTTCCATGGTTGATTAACTGCAGCGAACGGAAACCAAGCGTTCAGAAGGAACAGTTGGCAGATCAGGCTGACGGCGAGTGAGATATAAATCGAATTCTTTAGCGCGTACCACTCGAGCATGAGCGATGCGTCGTCCGCATTAAGCAGATAAGCGCTCACAAGCGCCGACAGACCCAGTGACAGAAGCACGACCGGATAGATTCGGGCGAAGCGGGCGACATAGAAACGCGCCGGGCCCTCGGTACCGATCGTTTTCCGGTACGTATAAGTCAGGATGAATCCGGAGAGCACGAAAAATAGCGACACGGCGGGACGACCGCCATCCACGAAATCAAAGAACCACCTCGGGAGGTTGAGTAAGCCCAACTCGGTGAAATGCGATAACACCACCGTCAGAGCCGCAAGAAAGCGGATGCTAGTGAGCGCCGGTAGTACCCCGCCAGATTTGCTTGTAGTTGTGCTCATTTCGGTGCCTGTTGTTTGCTGGGAAATGGTAGCAGCGTCGAGCTGCAAGGCAGTATCGGCATGGCGCAGTTCGGCTATTGTTTGGCGGCATTGCACTTGCAAAAGAAGCCGCAGTGCTGCCTAGCTGAGCCAGCACTGCGCACGTAGCGCGCCGCACTGCGAATCCTGTCGACTTAGGTAGTGAAAGCCATGCGGTCAAGGCGTTTTTGCGCAACGTCACAAGACACCGGGTCTTTAACGCCGCACAGACTCAACTGAAACCGGAAATACCAGCGGACAATTCAGTCAATCAAGGGGAGAAACCGCGCTTGGGCGATCGCGGTTTCAA
Source organism: Caballeronia sp. SEWSISQ10-4 2 (assembly GCF_030464885.1). Lineage (GTDB taxonomy): Bacteria > Pseudomonadota > Gammaproteobacteria > Burkholderiales > Burkholderiaceae > Caballeronia. The sequence continues at coordinate 7,676 of NZ_JALPRJ010000067.1, forward strand.
CAGACGCACTCAGGAGACGTGCGTGCTCACCACAGGCACTTCCATTTCACCTTTGCGCTTGGCCGGGAACAATGCATCACGGATCTTGAGGAACGGGAATTCGATTGCACGCGTGGTCACGTAGCCAATCACGATCGCGATGCAAAACTGCGCGCTCAGCGCAAGCGCCCAGGCAGCGAGCGACGGAACGTGCATGGCAGCCATCTTGCGGATCATGATGTCGCCGGGCGCGAGCGCCAGCGAATGCCACAGATAGATGCCGTACGAATACACCCCGATCCACGCTACCGCACGGTACGCAATCGAATCGCGGATAGCCCCCGAGTATTCGACCGCGAGCACGATCGCGGCCGTAAAGCCGATAGCCTGGATCGTGTAGCCAATACTTTCATCCAGTGCGAAGTGCGGCGTAGCCAGGACAAGCCACGCAATCAGCCCCGCCACCATGCTGAGCAGCAGCCATTTCTGACTGGCGAATTTCTTATAGACCGCGGGTTTCATCCAGTAGAACGCGGCGAGGATCACGCCGAACAGCAGGCTGTCGATGCGGTACTGCGTCTGGAAGAACGCAGCATCCAGATCGCCGTTCGACACCACCGCACAACGCGCGAGCAGCACTATGGCGCATAACCCGAGCAAGGTGCCGATGATTGCATTCGCCCCCACCTTGAAGCGCACGAAAACCAGCAGCAGTGCGGGCAGGAACAGATAGAAATGTTCCTCGACCGCCAGGCTCCAGGTCTGATTGATCGACGTGCCCAGGTAGTTCTGCAAGTGCGTCAGGTTCTGGAACAGGAAGGTGTCGGTGGGATGGCGGCCGGCGAACACATGGAACAGGATCAGCACGTAATACGCGGGCCAGATCTTGAAGATGCGTCGAATGATGAAGCGCCGTGCGTCGATGCGTCCTGCTTCCGAATATTGCTTCAGCAGCAGCCCGCCCACGAGAAAGCCGCTCAGCGTAAAGAACAGGTTGACGCCCTCGCGGCCAAAGCTTTTCAAGGGATATTCGATCCAGCTGACAAACGAATAACCGGTCTTGACCGAGTGAAAGTGAAAGCCCATTACGGCGATGATCGCGATGCCCCGCACGAAGTCGAGCTCGATCGTCCGGTTCGATGTTTGTTGTGTCCGTGGTGTGCCGAACAAGCCCATGGTATTCCCCCTTTGCGGCGGCGCGTGCGCCTCACGTCTCCGACCTGTCTTCGGTATTTTTTCCTGACTCTCCAGGCAAAATCCGCCGCCATATCAATCTTGACTGGCAGTCCCTGAATCTTCGTCTGAGCACTCCGGTTTCATCCGCCAACATCACGCCGTTCACGGACAGGTACTGCGGGCTGTCGCACGCAAGCGACGCCTCGGGTGATTGCTGCGCGCTGCGCTGCGGCAATCACCCGACCATCTGAATCCCTTGCAGACAGGGGCTTTGCCTGTCGTTGAGCGCGGCGCCGCACGCGCGGCGGCCCGTCGATTCAAGACGAAGACTAGTGCTTAACCGCCTCCTCCGATGCAGCCGATTCCGCCACTGCTATATTCCGAGCAAACCAGTCAGCAGTAGCGGGGAAGGCGCTGGCCATCGAACACAGGCAGCGCGTTTTGGTCTGCAGCTGTGCTGCGGGAAGCGTTGGGCAGTTGCCGGTTGCCGGTTGCCGGAATGATTTATGCGGCACTGTTATGTCATCTGGATCCTTCGCTTGACTCACGTCGGAAGTCAACCAGCCGGCAGGTATTGAAGGCGCTATGCGATCCATGCAACGGAAGGAATACCTCCGGCAAGGCATGCTCGGGAAAACGATCGCGCAAACGATGCCTGGATCCTTATCAGGTCCCACGTGCCGCCGAACTTCGAAATGTCCGCAGCCAAGCCTCAAAACTAAGAGTTGAAGAGAGACAAGCCATGCGTAACAAATACACGAGCTTATGGATCTGGCTGCTTCTATGCCCTCTCGCGCTGGATTACAAGGCGGGCCTAGACGACGGCAACCATGTGATGCAGGTCATCATGATGATGCCGGTGCTCGGTGCCGGACTGATCCTCTGGCTCATCGCGCCGAGCTTCACGCGGCGCTCGCGGTTTCGTTCGATCATTACCGCCGCGACCATCACAACGGTGGTCGGCAGCATCGTGACCCAGCTTATGCAAGACAATGACTTCGGCAACTATCTGCGTACGGTGCTGCCCTTCGGGCTGTTCCTGCTCGGCTACCTGGCCGCGTGCCGGCCGTGGCAAGCCGACCGGCTGGAGCAGTTCGAAAAGGCGCTGTTCTGGTCGATGGTCGTCTCGCTCGTCTTCAGCTTCGCCTACGGCGTGGCGACCAGCGGTGGCCCGCTCGACGACGTCCGCTACCGGATCATATCGGTGACCTTCCTTGGCTTGCAGGGCGTCATACTGCATGAGTTCGTGGTGGCCAAACGCATCACCAAGGTCACGCTCGCGATCCTCCTCGGCACTATCCTGATCGAGCTGCTGAGCGTGACGCGCAGCTTGCTGGTGGGCACCGTCGCACTGTTCATCTTCGCTACATGGCTGTCGGCGCCGTCGGCACGGCACCTGGTCAAGGCAGGTGTGCGCGCCCTCTTGACCGGCTTGCTGATCGCCGCAATGGTGGCGGGCACAGCCTCGTTTTTCCCCGATGTCGCCGAACATTGGTCGCAACGGATCTACGCTTCGAAGGAAACAACTTCGGGCCGCGACCCGACCACGATCACGCGCCTCGCCGAGATGAAGGATCAATACGATCAGGTTACCTCCACGCCATCCGCGCTGATCGCCGGCAAGGGCTATGGTGCGATCTATCACTACTCGCCCGACTACCTGCCCGAGCTCGCTGGACAGATCTCCAAGAAGGACTTCTACGCGATCCGGGATTTCGCCGCAGGCCACAACTTCTGGGTGTACCAGTTCTTTGCGGGCGGTCTGTTGTTCGGTCTCTGGTTGCCGCTTGCAATACTGCTTGCGCTGGGCCTTGGTGGCGTCGCGTATCGTACGTGGCGGCGGCGCGTGCCGGACCTGCTGTACCTGCCCGTGATGGGACGTTCGCTGCTGCTGCTCGCGGGCTTGCCGGCGATGTCGATCGGCGGTAATCCGCTCGGTCCGCGATACTCCGGTCTGGTGTTCGGCGTCGCGCTCGGCCTGCTGGTCGCGACTTATACGCGCCTCTCCTACGCCATGCAGGTACGTGGAGCCCAGCGTGTCGCGCAACAAGGCATGGCGAAGAAGCACCGGCCGGGAACGCCCCCGCCGTCACAGGCACCGGCTGGGGCACCGGTCGCCATGCCGATGCCCGTGTCCGCACATGCTCCCACGCTGAACGAAGGCCGCGACAGCACGGACACGCTGTCGCGCTTTACGTCGGCATAAGGATCAAGCCGGCCCTGGCCGGCTGACGATCCACATCGATGCACATCGATCCACCGTTCAATCATCAAGCGGCGCCTGCAATGAAGATCCTGCATCTGTTATCGACTATCGACCCGCGCGCGGGCGGTCCGACTGAAGGCGTCCGGCAAAGCGGCGTCGACATGAGGTCGATGGGTCACGAAGTGGAAGTCGTCACACTCGACGACCCGGCCGCGCCCTGGCTCGTCGCGTTCCCGCTGACCGTGCATGCGCTTGGGCCGTCGCGTGGTAACTATGGCCTCACGCCGCACCTCGTGCCCTGGCTCAAAAGCCACGCTGCGCGGTTCGACGCCGTGATCGTCAACGGCCTGTGGCAGTACCACAGCTACGGCGCGTGGAAGGCGCTGCGCGAGCTGGACGTGCCTTATTACGTGTTCCCACACGGCATGCTCGATCCATGGTTCAAGCGCACCTATCCGCTCAAGCATCTGAAAAAATTGCTGTATTGGCCGTGGGCGGAATATCGCGTGCTGCGCGATGCGCGCCGCGTGCTGTTCACTGCCGAAGAAGAGCGTGTGCTCGCGCGGCAATCGTTCCGGCTGTATCGGGCAAACGAGGAAGTGGTTGCCTTCGGCACCAATCCGCCGCCGGCGTTTTCCGCGCCGGTACGCGATGCCTTTCTGGCGGCTTATCCCGGGCTCGATGGCAAACGCCTGCTTCTGTTCCTTGGCCGCATCCATGAGAAAAAGGGCTGCGATCTGCTGGTCAAGGCGTTCGCCGAGATCCGCGATATCGATCCGTCGGCACATCTCGTGATGGCGGGTCCGGACAGCGGCGAATGGACCCCTGCGCTGCAAAAGCTTGCCGTTGAACTGGGTATCGCCGATCGCATCACGTGGACCGGCATGCTGCTTGGCGATATGAAGTGGGGTGCCTTCCAGGCAAGCGATGCGTTTATCTTGCCGTCGCATCAGGAAAACTTCGGCATTGCGGTAGCTGAAGCGCTGGGCTGCGGCCTGCCGGCGCTGATCTCGGACAAAGTGAACATCTGGCGCGAAGTGGAAGCGGACGGTGCGGGTTTCGTCGCATCGGATACGGTGGCGGGGACGGCAGCAAGCCTCAGGCACTGGCTCGAACTGGAACCGTCACTGGCTGCCACGATGCACACGCAGGCCAGGCAGACTTTCCATCGACGCTTCACGGTCGAGGCCATGTCGAAGGATCTGCTGCGTGTGTTGCAAGCGGGTGCGAGAGAAGGGCGCGACACGGTAGAGAAGCGCCCGTTGACAGTGTGAGGGGGGGTCGGGGCGGTGGCGGTTTCGGGTGTTAGCGGTCGGAGTCAATGCCGGGTGGTTGCTGCTTGGGTCTGTGCTCCGCTTGAGCTAGCTGTTCTCTTTAACACTATTGGCCACTGTGCGTGGCGGCACGTCATTTCCGTGTCCAAAGCGACAAAGAAACTGAGCAAAGAAAGCGCTTTCCAACCAAGGGCGAGTTAGTGCCCCTGGCGTGCAGGTTAGAAGTTTCTGGCACCTGATAGCACGGTGCTCGCCACACTCACCGATGTTTGAAACCCTCCTTCTCGCGAACCCTGACACGAACACGCTTCGCCCCCAACGCTCTCGGGCGAGCACGATGACCCACAGACCATGACGGCCTCACGTGTGCTGGTTGCCTCATTTCGTGGTGGGTTGGCTACGTGATCTGAGTGGCTATTTTCGAAGCCCTTATTCGCGGATAGCGCGGGGTGTTCCTTGGGCAGGTTCAGTCACTGGTGGCGAAGCGCGTGGGTATCTGTCTTCGGAGAGGTCTGGGTTCAAACATCCGTGATGTCTGGCGAGCACCGTGCTATCGGGTGCCAAAAACTTTTATCCTGCACGCTAAGGACACTGACCAGTTGTTCATCGTGCGAGTGGCATTGACCCGGACCGCTAAGCCCCGAAAAAAGCCGCCAGCAACCCAGCACCACCTCCTCCCGCCCAAAGCCAAAAAAGAAACCCGCCGATGGAATCATCCACCGGCTGGTCTTTTTATCGGCTACGAATATCACGCAACGAATCTGCCCGATAAAACAAGCCGCCCTACTTCTTCGCCATGAAGGCCAGATCCGAAGGCGGACGCAACGCGGATGCAGCAAACGGCATGGTGTCTTCGGACGACGCCCGGCGCTCGGCGCCTGCACCTATAGACGTTACCGATGCAAGCGGCGCAATCTCGCCCCGCAATGCCTTCAGCACATGCTCGGACAGCCGCAGCGTCATTGCCGCGATCGTGATGGTCGGAAAATTCGCGCCGACCGTCGGAAATACGGAGCTGCCCGCCACATACAGATTACCCATGCCGTGCACCTGGCAGTTGCGGTCGACCACGCCTTGCTTCGGCGAGTCGTGCATGCGGGTCGTGCCCATGTGATGCCACGTGCCTTCCAGTTGCGCCGGCCACGGCTTGCCTTCGAGCGGCTCGTCCAGTTGCACATCCGCCACGCCGGTCCGCTGCATTTCTTCCGCCAGCAGGGTCACGGTACGGTCGAAGGTGCGCTTCGCCAGTTCGGTCAACTGCCAGTCCACCTTGACGCGGTTCATGCCGAGCGCATCCTTCTGCAACGACAGCGTCACGCGGCTGTCGCGATTCGGCTCCGCTTCCACGATGGTCTGGAACTTGACGTCGGTGATGAGCGGGCGCGGCTGCAACAGACGCGCCAAGCCGAAGCAAGCCGTATCGACGGGATGCATGGCCATGGTCAGCAGATCCTGCGAGAAGTTCCAGTCCGGCTGATCCTTCTGCAGCACCGCTTGCTTGCATCGGACCAGCGCTTCGGCGCCTTCCGTGTTCTCACCGCGAAACACCGAGTAGAACCACACGCGTGCATTGAGCAAACGTTCACGCTCGAGCACCTTCTGCGTCAGTGCGAACTGCGACGAGATGAACTGCCCGTGCGCGGACACCGATGCGTTCTGATAGTGATACTTGATGTCGTAAAGCTTGTTACGCGTCCACGGTTTCTTGAACTTGATGCTGCCCTGCATGGTGCGCGGGTGGTCCATGAAATAACGGCCCACCAGGTCGTTGCCGTTGCCAAGTCCCTGCGCCTGCACCTTGTTCGACGCAAGCAGCAGCCGCGCGTTTTCGATCCCACCCGTCGCCAGCACGAAGATCTTCGCGGCCACAGTGAAGCGCCGGCCGCTCAGCGTCCCGGCTTCGATACGCGAGACGTGGCGCGCATCGGTATCGGTGTCGATGTTCATCGCGTTGGCGTTGAGGAACACGCGCACATGCGACGACAGTTCGAGCACGGCCTTATACACCTTGCCGAAACGCACCGGCGGGCTGAATTGCGAGACCGTGTCGCGTATGGTGCCGCTCGGCAGCGGATGACGCCTGACGTCGTCGCGGCCGATGGCGGCTTCCCAGTAGGCCGGGTCGAAATTGTTTTCGCCGAGCTTGAGCAAGGCGTGCGTGCGGGCATAGTACGGACGCAACTCGTCGAGCCCGAAAGGCCAGCCGCTATCCTTCACCCAGTCACGCTTTTCGAAGTCCCACGAATCGAGCGGACGGCACCAGCCGCCCCAGCAGTTACTGCTGCCACCCAGAAAGCGGCTGCGGCTGCCGTCTGCGTAGGTGTAAGGAATCCCAACGTTCTCGCCGCGATACAGATCGCGCGTGGCATCGTCCGGCTTGTAGCCGCCGCTCTCCAGCAGAACGGTATCGATCCCGTGCTTATCCATTTCGAGCGCCAGCGTGATCCCCGCAACCCCTGCACCGATGATGCAGACCGTGGTCTCCACTACCGCGCGCTGCTCAACATTCCGGCTGTCAATGAACATTCCCCGTGCTCCCTCTCGTGTGCAGCGGTTCGCCCACTTGTTGTGTTCGGCTCTCCGCTGTCGTCACCCGTTATCGAAACGTTTTGCTGCCGGTGCCGCTTCGTGCGGCTAACGTACCGCCGGCACCCGACAGATTTCAGTCCCTATTTCATCCACGAAGCGCCGCGCGAGTTCGGTCGAAATTACTTGCAGCCAGGAAGCCATGCCAGCCTTACCTGCGTGTAATAATCGTCGGACCTGTGCTTCGTCACCCGCCAAGATAAAGGCCCAGACAGCCAAAAGCGCGCTGGTCGACGCGCTTGGCACCCGTGCAAGCCATTTCTTTTAACGGCGCCCTATCCTGGTGCTATGCGGCAAACCGCTTTCTGATAAATCTCACCGGATTACCGCCATATACACCCTCTGCATCCAGTGACCGATGCACCACCGACAGCGGTGTTACCACTGTCGAGCGGCCGATGGTCACGCCCATTTGTACGACGCATTTCGATGTAATCCACACACCGTCCTCGATCACGATTGGCGCAACGCGCAAATCCATGTTGGTCGCGAGATCGTGTGAACCGGTGGTGAGAAAAGCGTCTTGCGAGATGCATACGTTCGAGCCGATCCGGATCAACGCCTGGTTGTAGATCCATGCGTTCACGCCGAACCAGCAGTTGTCGCCCACTTCCAGGTTCCACGGCGCCTTCACGCGAATGGGATGCGGCATCCGGCAACCTGAGCCAATGCGCGCGCCAAAGCGGCGCAACAGCCAGACGCGCACAGCCGACACCGGTATGAACTTGTTGTTGATGATGGCCGCTTCAATAAAGAACCACACGATCTCCGTCAATGCACCGCGTTTGGCCACGTAGTTGCCCTTGCCGGCGAGACTGAGGTCGATGACCTTGCCAGTGTTGCTGCTGTCGCTGCTTTTTGTGTTGTTCGTGCTGTTTGTGTTTTTGGTGCTGTAAAAGCGCGCTGCGCCTTCGTCCGCGCGCGGGGCTGAATGATGCGCGCGCCGACTAGTGGTGGCCTGGTCTGTCGCCACCTGGTCCTGCACGCAATATTCGTCGATTGTTCTGAGCATGATCACCGGCCCCCGAGCCCGTAACGGCGAATCGAAATAACAACGCCGCATGAAACGATTATCTGCGATAGGTCCTGTCGTCCTCGTGCGCCAGCCCACTAATGGCCGCAAGGGAAAGACTTTTGGCGGTATCTGCATGAGCGTGCGCGTGAGGATTTGCTACCTTGAAACAAGGAGTGATAGCCACTCGACACCACGCCGGCTTTGGGATAACAATCAATCTTCATACTCGCCGGTTCTTCGGAGCGCATCATGAAATCATTCAATCGCCAACCCTCGCTTCATCGCGTATTAGCCTTGCTGATTGCGAGCGCCGCATGGTCCGCGTGGCCCTGCGCCCATGCAGCCGCCGGCGATACAGGCACGCGCGACTTCGCGGCCGAAGAGAAGCTGCTGGGCGGCCCAGATACCTATGGGGCAGGTTATGCCGATCCCTATGGCCAAGACCCCGCCGGCAAGGGCGGGAAGAAGGGTGCGAAGGCTGCGGCGGCCACCACCTCGGCCGAGAAGATGATGACCAACAACGCAGACCCGGCCCAGACCAACGCGTCGTTCGTCGCGCCCGGCGCGGTAGCGATGAAACCCGGTGCGCGCGTACGCGTGAAGGACCCGACCGGCAAGCTCGTGGCGACGCCCGACACCGCTGGCCAATCCGTGTACAGCCCAACCGGCCTCAAGCCGACCGGTAAAAAAACTACGGAGATCTATCGATCTCCGTATTGAGTGTGGCTTCGTTGAGTTTTTTGCCTCGTAAGGGCCCGAAAAACAAGCTGCCCGGCTGAATTTGCCGGGCTGACTTCATCGGGCTGACTTCATCAAGCAGATTGTGCCGGACCATAACCCGCATCCGGTTGCTGCAGGTCAATCCGCTGGTCAATCGATCTTCTCGATCTCCACCAGTTTCACAGCAGACCCTCCCGTGGACGGTACGCCTGCCGCGCTCGCGGCCTTCACTTCCTTGCGCTCGCCCAAACGTCTGGTCACGCGCTCGCCCCTGAGGACCCGCAGCTTCTCGTCCAGCCGTCCAAGCACCCACGCCGGCGACAAATTCAGCTCCGCAAACGCGCGGCCGTCGGCGCCCAAAATCGCGCGCTGCTCAGGATCGGCCACGAGCGCCTCGATGGCGTCGGACAATGCCTTCACATTTTCCGGCGGCACGACCACGCCGCGCGGCGCCACGACGTTATGAAGCTCCGTTCCCGGACGCGCCATCGCGATCACCACGCGGCCGCTCGCGAACATGCCCGTGAGTTTTGAGGGCATGACCAGGTCGGAGGCGTCGCCCCGTTGCGGGAGCACATGGATGTCGGCGAGGTTGAGCAGTTCGTTCAGATGCTCTGCTGCTTGCAGCGGAATAAAACGGCAGTTGGGCAAATGCTCGCAGCACTTCTGCAAGTCAGCCTTGGTCGCACCGTTACCGCAGAAAACGAACACGATGTCCGGGCGCTCAGCCAAAGCATGCGCTGCACCCGCCAGCACTTCGATGCCCTGCTTCGCACCCATGTTGCCGGAGTAAAGCACGACCTTCGCGTTCTCTGCGATCTTCAGCTCATCGCGAAACTTGTTGGTGCGATCGAGCGGATAGATCGCGCTGATGTCCACCCAGTTCGGCAGGCGGAACACGCTCGAAGGCGCGACGCCTTTTGAAATGGCGCGCTCGATCATCTTGTCCGAGATCGTGGAGACAACGTTGAACCGGCGCAGCAGCGCGCTCTCGACCACTCGCGCGAAGCGTCCCGCGCGCGGACTCTTGAGCAAGCCAAGATCGAACGCGGCATCTACTTCGAAATCCTGAATATGAAGCCACGAATTCGCGCCCATCAGACGCGCAAGCACCAGCGCGGCCGGCGCGTTGAGCATGGTCGGAGCAATCGACATCACGATGTCGGGACGCCACCACGCCTGCGCAACAAGCGCCGGCAGCGAGGCCACGGCAAACGTCGCCAGATGGATCATGCGCTTGAGGCCGCTGGGTCGCGCCGGCACCCACAACGGCGAGCGCCAGACGCGCACATGGTTGCGCGTTTCCCGCGAACTGCGCCAGCCCGAATAGCCCTTGGCGATCTTCCATTCCGGATAATACGGAGGCGCGCACACGACGTGAACGTCATGCCCCTGCCGCTGCAAAGCCTCCGCCATCTCGGCGGTGTATTTGCCCGTTCCCGTCAACTCGGGCGCGTAGTTGAGCCCGTAGATAAGGATTCTCATCGTGCCTCCACTTCCGCCGGACAAGCACGCCCCGTCGAAAAGGATTTTTGCGAAACATCACTCACGGGACCACATCCGCGCAATCGCGCCTCGGTGACCATGGGTGCCGCCCCTGGTTCTGTAATAAACCGGCCGTGCCAAAGATCCACGGTCAGTCGCTGAGCATCATCGCGCAGCCCCGCGCAATGTTTGCTGCAGCGGAAGGCGGATCGAAACGCTGGATCACGTCCATGCATTGCTTCGCCGCCCCGGCTGTGTCCGCGAAAGCCTCGATCGACTTGAGCATCGTGCGCTGCAGGGCGGGCACGTCACCAGCGGGAAACGCATAACCCGACACGCCATCGATCACCAGTTCCGGTACACAGCCACAGCTCTCGCTCACCACCGACGGACAGCCGTGGCTAAGCGCTTCGTTGACTACCAGACCCCAGGGTTCGCTCATGCTCGGCAACACCATGCAGGTGGCACTGAAGTATTCGCGCGACAACGGTTCGTCCTGCAGGCTGCCCAGGAACGTGATGGAATCGGCGAGACCCATTTCAACCACCTTGGCCTTGAGTTCGTCGCCCATCGGACCGGTGCCGACAATCCGCAACGCTGCGTCCGGAATCCGCTCCTTCAAACCGCGGAACGCATCGATCAGCGTGCCAATGCCCTTCTCCGGCGACAAGCGTCCTACATACACGAAAACGGGCTTGTTGGCGGCGCGGTAATGCAGCCGGTCGGGCAACGCACGTTCCGGCGAAAACGAGCGCGGCAGCGCAGCCGCCTGGCACGGGATGAAGATCTTTTCCTGCTTCGCGCCAAGCGACATCAGGTACTCGCGGCTGCGTTCACCGAAGCCGAAATAACCATCGCAGAGGGCAAAAAACACGCGCTTCGGAATTGAAGTCAACATCTTGCGCGGGCGGTCGCGTCCGGTGGAATCGCAGAACACCGCGCGACGCTTGCCCGTCAGGATGCACGCGGCCATCATCGCCCAGTACTCGGGGCGGTGATAACCGGGCAATACCACCAGATCCGTTTTCGCCGTCAGCACCTCCCACGTGAGGCGCGCCGTCATGCGCCAGGTCGGCACGTCTTCGTAGCAGCCGTTATAGAGCTTTCGCATCGGATAGCTGTGAAACGAATAGTCCACGTCCGAGAAGCCGATGCGATCGTGCTCGGTATCGGCGATCTGGACCACCGAATACTTGATCGAGCCGGAACCCGAGATATTGTGCAGCGCGGACAGCACTGCGCCTTTGTGCCGCGACCAGACGACGTTATGAAAAATGGTGACCGTTGCGTTCATTTTGTAGTTGTCCGTGAGTGGTAGCTCTTGTGTGCGAAGCGATCATCGGCTTCGAACTCACGCGTGTGCCGGTTGCTGGCTCAGCGCCTCGTAGCGCTGCAGGAAATCCTGGTACGTTGCGCGGATGCCCTGCTCAAGCCCCGTCGATGCAACCCAGCCCATCCCACCCAGCTTCGATACATCCAGCAGCTTCCTCATGGTGCCGTCCGGCTTGCTCGCGTCGAACACGAGCTGGCCCTGGAAGCCGACCACGCGGCAGACCGTCTCGGCGAGTTCGCGGATCGACAGATCCTCACCCACGCCGACGTTGAACACGCCGTCGTTATGGCCGCTTTCCATCAGGAACACGGCGGCGCCGGCCAGATCGTCCACATGCAGGAACTCGCGCCGCGGCGTACCCGAACCCCATACCGTCAGCGTGCTGTCGCCATTCAGCTTCGCCTCATGCGCCTTGCGGATCAGCGCCGGCAGCACGTGGCTGCTCTTCAGGTCGTAGTTGTCGTTCGGACCGAAGAGGTTGGTCGGCATCAGCGAAATGAACTTGGTACCGTATTGACGGTTATAAGCTTCGCATAGCTTGAGGCCCGCGATCTTCGCGATCGCGTAGGCTTCGTTGGTCGGCTCGAGCGCCGAGGTCAGCAAATACTCTTCCTTGATCGGCTGCGGGCAAGCCTTTGGATAGATGCACGAAGAACCGAAGAACACCAGCTTTGACACGTTCCAGCGGCACGCCGCATGAATCACGTTGGTTTCGATCGTGAGGTTCTCGTAGATGAACGACGCCGGCAGCGTCGAGTTCGCGAGAATGCCGCCGACCTTTGCCGCGGCGAGCAACACCACGTCGATGCTCTCCTTCTCGAAGAACATGTTCACCCCGACCTGGTCGGTCAGGTCCAGTTGCGACTTGGTGCGCGTGATGATGTTGCGATACCCCTCGCCGGCCAGGCGCCGGACCAGCGCCGAACCGACCATACCGCGGTGACCCGCTACGAAAATGCGTGCGTTTTTGTCCATGATTTTTACTCGTGGTGTTCAAGCGCTTTAAATCCGGCCATCGTGACGAGCGCGTCACGCCGTGCTATCTGGAAATCAGAACGAACCATCTCCTTCACCAGGGAGGAGAACGTCGTCGTCGGGCGCCAGCCCAGTTTTGCATGCGCCTTCGACGGGTCGCCGAGCAGCGTTTCCACTTCGGTCGGACGGAAGTAGCGCGGGTCGACGCGGACGATCACATCGCCCTTTGCCATCTTCGTTTCGCGCCCCTCGACCCGGTCCACGACGCCCACTTCGTTCACGCCTTCACCTTCGAAGCGCATATGAACGCCGAGCTCGGCCGCGGCCTGGATCACGAACTCCCGCACGCTGTGCTGCTCACCTGTGGCGATCACGAAGTCTTCCGGCTCTTCCTGCTGCAACATCAGCCATTGCATTTCAACGTAGTCGCGCGCATGGCCCCAGTCGCGCATGGCAGACAGGTTGCCGAGATATATTTCGTCCTGCATACCCACCGCGATACGCGCAAGCGCGCGCGTGATCTTGCGCGTGACGAAGGTCTCGCCGCGCACCGGCGACTCATGGTTGAACAGGATGCCGTTGCAGGCGTACATGCCATACGCTTCGCGATAATTCACCGTCATCCAGTACGCGTAGAGCTTGGCCGCCGCATACGGACTGCGCGGATAGAACGGCGTGGTTTCCTTCTGCGGCGACTCTTGCACCAGGCCGTAGAGTTCAGACGTCGACGCCTGATAGAAACGCGCTTTCTTCGCCATGCCCAGAATGCGGATCGCTTCGAGAATGCGCAGCGCACCGAGGCCGTCGGCATTGGCCGTGTACTCGGGCTCCTCGAACGACACCTGCACGTGACTCTGCGCGCCGAGGTTATAGATCTCGTCGGGCTCGGTGCGCTGCACGATGCGCATGATGCTCGAGGTGTCCGTCAGGTCGCCGTGATGCAGAACGAACTTGCGGTCCGACTCGTGCGGATCGCTGTACAGGTGGTCAATACGGTCCGTGTTGAAAAGCGAGCTACGGCGTTTGATGCCGTGCACTTCATAGCCTTTTGCAAGCAGCAGCTCGGCCAGGTAGGAGCCGTCCTGCCCGGTAATGCCGGTGATCAAAGCGACCTTGCGTTTCATCGTGTGCCTCTCTCGTCTTTCGGATTGGATGCGGCGCGTGCCCCGCGCGCCGCAAGGTCTTCGTGCCCAGGCATCACTCAGGGATGCTCTCGTAGCCGTAGTAATTCGTGTATGAACTGCCCGACATCAGTCTCGACTGCGGTACATCGGTCAGCAGCACGCCCTTCATGTTCACGCCGCCGTGGTGCAGCCGCTTCATCGTTTCGCCGATCTCTTCGACCTGGTTGCGGCCGTGGCGCACCACCAGCAGGCTCGTGCCGGCATGCTTGCCGATTACGGTTGCGTCGGTGACCGCGAGTACCGGCGGGGTATCGATGATGACAAGGTCGTACTTGTGCTTGAGCACTTCCAGCACTTCATGCATGCGGTCGCTCATCAGCAGTTCCGACGGATGCGACGGCAGCGATCCCTTGGTCAGCAGGTCGACGCCCGGCAGCACGTCATGCAGCACCGCCGATTCGATATCCGAGCCCATCAGCACGTCGGACAAGCCCGGCATATGACGCACGCCGAAGTGCGAGTGGACGTCGCCGCGGCGCATGTCGCCGTCGATCAGCAGAACGCGTTTTCTCGTCGATGCCACCAGGGTCGCGAGGTTGACCGAGAGGAACGACTTGCCTGCATCCGGACGCGAGCCCGTCAGCATGACCACGTTGTTGCGTGCATCGGCCATCTGCAGTTGCAGCGAAGTGCGCAGGCCGCGAATCCCTTCCACTGCCGCGTCTTCCGGCGAGGTCGCGGCAAGGACGTGAAGACCCTGGCTGCGCGAACCGACCTTCTGCTGCAGCCGCAGTTGCTGGCTGCTGCGCGGCACGATGGCGAACACCCGCACACCCAGACGGCTTTCGATTTCTTCCGGACGCTCCACGCCGCCATACAGCGCCTTGCGAATGAACGCCACGATAATGCCCAGCACCAGACCCGTTCCCAGGCTGATCAGGATCACGAGCAGGCGCTTCGGACGCACGGGGTCGTCAGCCGCCTCAGCGAAGTCGACCACCCGCACGTTGCCTACCTGGCCCGCCTTCGCCACGCGCAACTGCTGCGCGCTGTTCAGCAGGTTCGTATAGAGCTCCGTGTCCACCCGCACGTCACGCAGCAGGCGCAGCGCGGTCTGCTCGGTATCCGGCAGCACCGACACGTTCTTGGTCAGCGAACCTTGCGCGGCCTGCAATGCACCGATCTGCGCATCGAGTGCGGCCACCGACGGATGGTTCGCGGTGAAACGCTGCGAGAGTTCGGCGCGTTGCTGTTGCAGGTCCATCAGCTTCGACTTGTTGTCGACGACTTGCTGCAGCAACAGGCGGCTTTCTTCGCTCAGGTCGACCGTGCCTTGCTTGTTACGGAAGCTGTTGTACTTCTGCTCGGCCTGGTCGAGTTGCGCGCGGACTTCTGGCAACTGCTGCTCGAGGAACGCGAGCGTCTTGCCGGCTTCCGCCGAACGCGTATCGAGATCCTGTTGAATGAAGCGGCGCGCAATATTGTTCACGATCTGCGACACCAGCTTGCTGTCGTGACCTTCCAGGCTCAACGCGATGATCCCGGACTGCAGCGTGGTTTCAGCCACAGTCAGGCGCTTCTGCAACCCGTCCACGGTACCGAGCGTAGAAAAACGCGTCAGCTCGTACTTGGCACCCGGCTCACCGACCATGTTTTCGACCAGCAGCGTGACCGGACCGAGCGTGCTCGTCCCGCTTGCTTCCTGGCCGACCTTGCCGTTCATGATCGCAATGCCGTCCGGATCGCTCAGGACATAGCTGCCGTTTTCGCCCGCGGTCAGGATGTAGTTCTTCTCGTAGGCTTCCTTCGGCGTGTCGAACTTCGGCACGGAGATGCTTTCGTTGCCCCAGGCGAAACCCGACAGCCAGCTCACCGGCGCCTGGCCGTTGCGCGTGCCCAGGATGTCGCTGATCATGCCGCCCACGATCGGGAAGTAGCGCGGGCGGGCCGCGATATCCAGATGCAGCTTGTTGACCGTGTCCTCGACCACGAGCCGCGAACGCAGCAACTCGATTTCAGCAGCGGTCGTCGACTTCGCGTCGAACATCTGCGAAACGGTCTGCACGGCGTTCGCGTTGTTGTTATTGCCGTTGTTCGCCGGATTGCTTTCGGTCACCTGGATCATCGCATCGGCTCGATAAACCGGTGGCGCAATGAAAGCGTAGGCCGTGCCGAGCGCGACCACCGCCAGAGTCACCATAGCGATGATCCGCCAGTTCCCCAAGATGGCCGCCAGGTAGTCGGACAAGCGTAGCTCGTCCCCTGTCGACACCACATCCGCATAGCGGTTTTCAAAATTGATGGCCATTTTTTGTCGCTCACTCAAACGATCAATCGAAACGGGCCGGCACCTGAAGTCAACTTCGTCACATTCGTGATCTTCATGACGTTCGGCACCGGACACAGCTCCAGGACTACTTGGTTACGATCGCGGCGGTCAGGCCCGCGTTAATAGCCGGCAACAACAGGTTCAGCACGCGGTTGGCACGGACAAGACCGCTGTTGTCGACATAGACAACGTCCTTCGATTCCAGCGGAAACTGGTTCGCCAGCAGCATGGAAACCGGCGAGCGTGCATCGAGGCGATAGATCACCGGCGAGTCGCCGGTTGCCTGGCGGACCACGAAAAGCTGCGACGCATTGGAGGTTTCCTGGTTTATCTGACCCGCCTGCACGATGGCTTCGCCCAGCGTGAGCGTGCCGTCGCGCAACGGCGACACGGCGGTGGGTTTGGTCACTTCGCCCATCACGTAGACGGTGTTGTCGTCGCGTCCATCCACATGCAGCATGTCGCCCGGCTGCAGCATGATCTCGGCGGGGTTCTTGCCCTGCTTCATCATCTGCGCGACGTTCACGGGATAAGCCGTGCCGTTGCGCGTGATCGTCACGCGGCTTTGGTCCGCGGTCGGCGCAAAGCCGCCCGCGCGGCTGACGGCTTCGGTCAGCGTCATCGGAATGTCGTTGATCGTCTGCGCACCCGGAGCACGCACGTCGCCGTCCACATACACCTGAGACGCACGGAACGACGCCACGCGAACCGTCACTTGCGGTTTGACGAACACCTTGCTCAGATCCGTATAGATCTCGCGCTGGATCTGCTCCGCGGTCTTGCCGGTCGCGTGGATCGGATGGGTCACGTACGGAAACTGGATGTTGCCGTCGCCGTCGACGACAAAGCCCGGCGCCGCGTCGCTGGTCTTGGTGCTCTGAGCGGGCTGGCCGAGCGCTGCCGCGAGTTCCGGGTGATCCCACACCACGATCTGAAGCACGTCGCCTGACCCGAGCTTGTAGCCCGTCGGCTTCGCAAACAGGTTGAGCTGGTTCTGGGCCGTCGCGTTGTTCTTCTGGTCCGCGCGGATCTGGCGGATCAGCGTGAGGTCGATCTGCTTGATCGGGATCTGCATGTCGCTCGTCACGTCGCCGTTGTCGGCCGACGTAACCGGCAACGCAGCCGGTGTGATCATGTGCTGGCCCGGCGCAAGCGCACAGGCGGAAAGCATGGCGGCAATCGCCAGGGAAAGAGCCACACGCGTTCCAGGCACGGCATGGCTGTTCTTGTTCGGCACCGCGGCACCGGATAGTTGTTGGCTGTTCATGTTGTCGTCCCCTGCTTCAATAAGCGTTGGTATGGCGCAAACCCTTGAAGATCGTCTGGAAAATGATTTTCATATCAAGTCCGAACGACCAGTTTCCGAGGTAATACAAATCGTGTGCGACGCGTCCCTCCATTTTTTCGATGCGATCGGTTTCGCCGCGAAAGCCGTTCACCTGAGCCCATCCGGTAATGCCGGGTTTGATCCGGTAGCGGTGGATGTAGCCCGATACAACCTTCTGATAAAGATCGTCGTGCTCGAGGGCATGCGGGCGCGGTCCAACCACCGACATATCGCCACGCAGCACGTTGAAGAATTGCGGCAATTCGTCGAGGCTCGTGCGGCGCAAGAAACCCCCTACGCGCGTGATGCGCGGGTCGCCCCGCTTCGCCTGTTCGAGCACGCCTGCTTTTTGCGCATGCAGACGCATGGTGCGGAATTTGTAGATCGTGAAGACGCGGCCATCCGCACCTTTGCGGCGTTGCTTGAAGAACACCGGACCACGCGAGCTCAGCTTCACCGCGATCGCGCAGGCAAGCAGGATCGGCGAGACCGCGAGCAATGCACCCAGCGCGAAGAAGCGATCGAAGATCTCCTTTTGCATCATCGCGTTGGGCGGCAACGGCGACGCCGCCAGGTTGATGGTCGGCACGCCGAGCAGGTTCGTCACGCTGCCTTCGAAGAGCGCGAGCGTACGCACGTCGGGCATGAAACGGATGTTGATCAGGTCGTTGCGAAACTCGTCGACAAGCTTGAGGATCGTGCGTTCTTCGGTCAGCGGCAGCGCGAGCCAGACTTCACCGACGTTCTGCGTGCGCACATAATTAGCGAAGGCTTCGTGATCTTCGAACACCGGCACCCGCGTATTCATCTTGGTGCCGGCCTGCACGTTGTACGCGGCCGTCGCACGAAAGCCCGCGGCCGGCGCCGTGTCGATCTTGCGAACGATCTCGTCGCAGTGTTCGCCGCAACCGGCTACTGCGACTTGCTGCAGATTCAGGCCTGCATGGCGGACCCGCCCCAACACGCTATGCGTGACCAGGCGCCCGGCGATCATCGCGGCGCCCGCCATGCCGGTCCAGTACACGAACCAGAGACGCGACACGAAGTCGATACGGTGCAGGGAGAACATCAGCACCATCGCGCATGCCTGCACGACAAGCCAGCTCAGCGCGACCTGTCCCGCGAGTGCGCTTTTCGAGCGGCCGCGCCACGACTGATACACACCGAACGAGGGAAACACAGCAAGCGAAAACGCCGCTGCGAAAGCCACGAACGCCAGATAGAAGCTACGTTGCGAGATGTCGTCAAAACGAATTTGCGACGCCACGAGCGCACCCGCCACGATCATGGTGACGTCGAACACTCGCGCCAGCAGGTCTGTTATTCCGCGCATTTTTATTCTCCCCGAACCGCTTACTTATTTGGCTTGACGGTTGTTTAACTACACCGGCCATACTTGTCGTCGAATCTGACGATGTCGTCTTCGCCGAGGTAGGTCCCTGACTGCACTTCAATGATTTCGAGCGGCACGCGACCGGGATTCTCAAGGCGGTGACGCACGCCGAGCGGGATGTAGGTCGATTCGTTTTCGCTCAGCAGAAACTCTTCTTCGCCGCGTGTGACAAGCGCTGTGCCGCTCACGACGACCCAGTGCTCCGCGCGGTGGTGATGCATTTGCAGCGACAGGCGCGCACCCGGACTCACCACGATGCGTTTCACCTGGAACCGCTCGCCGTGATCGATGGAGTCGTAGAAACCCCAAGGACGGCGAACCTTTCTATGCGTGTCGGCTTCCGGCGACTTTTCCAGCTTGATGCGCGACACCAGTCCCTTGATGTCCTGCACACGCGAGCGATCGGCCACCAGCACCGCGTCGTCGGTCTCCACCACGATCAGGTTCGTCGTCCCCACACACGCCACGAGCCTGCCGCCTTCCGAGCGCGCATAAGTCGCGGTCGACCCTTCGAACAGCACACGCCCGCTTGCCACGTTGCCGGACTCGTCCTTATCCATCGCATCCCACACGGCGTCCCACGAACCAAGATCGGACCAGCCAGCTTCGAGCGGTACGACCACGCCCTTGAACGGCGATCCGGGCTTGCCGAGATGCTCCATCACCGCGTAGTCGATCGAATCGGACGGTGACTTCGCGAACTCTGCAGCGCATGGACGCAAGTATCCGTCTGCTTTATTCAATTGTTCGTACGACAAGACACATGCCGCGTGCATCTCCGGCTGGAGCTGTTCGAGTACGGCAAGCCATACCGATGCACGCACCACGAAGATGCCGCTGTTCCACCAGTAATTACCCGCTGCAACGTATTGCGCCGCCAGTTCTGCCGCAGGCTTTTCGACGAAGCGATCGATGCGATGCGCGCCGTCTCGCAGCTCGTCGCCCAGGCGGATGTAGCCGAAGCCGGTGTCGGGACGCGTAGGCGGAATGCCGAGCGTGGCGATGTCGCCGGCCTGCGCAAAACGCGCGGCAATTTCAATCGATGCGTGCAGCGCGGCAAGATCGGCAATAGCGTGATCTGCCGGCATGGCCACGAGGATGGCGTCCTGGCCGTCAGCGCAGGCAGTCAGTGCGGCAAGCGTCAGGGCGGGGGCGGTATCGCGGCGAGCGGGCTCGACCACGATGCGCGCCGTCACGCCGCTTTCGCGGGCCTGCTCGCCGGTCGCAAAGCGATGTTCTTCACCGCACACGATCACCGGCTCGGCAGCAACGTCCCACGCTGCCGGAAAGTTCTTCATGCGCAGCACGGTTGCCTGCAACAGCGACTCGGTGCCAATCACGCCAATCAGCTGTTTCGGAAACTGTTCACGTGACACCGGCCACAGACGCGTGCCCGAACCGCCCGCGAGGATCACCTGAACCAGGCGCCGGCACTCCGTCGCCATTCCGGGAGCCACCATCGTCTCAGCGATTTCCTCGATGCCCTGCCTGATCTTGCCGTCCATTTTAGTATTCCTATATTCTTTAACCCGTTCCCCGAGCGGAGCTGCGCGCGCCATTTGCACCGATCGTCGACCCTGGTTCAATCGAACCGTCTACGTTTCAACGCTCCGTGACTACGGTCAAAAAAGCCTGGACTCACCCTCAATCAGACGCCGGCATCGCGGCGGCTTTGCATCCGGTATTCGGTTGGTGAAATAAGAAGACGCTTGCGGAAGATCTTGGCAAGACGGTCGCCGTTACCCATGCCGCTGCGGCGCGCGATCTTGTCGACCGGCAGTTCAGAATCGGTAAGCAACGTGCAGGTGACAGCCAAGCGCGCTTGCAGCAGATAGTCCGAAGGCGTGATCCCCATCTCGATCTTGAAACGGCGCAGGAAGTTGCGTTCGCTCATGGCCGCCACTTGCGCGGCATCCACGACCGAGATCGGCCTCTCGCAGTTGTCCTGGAGCCAGCGCGCCGCGGTGCGGATCTTGTCGCCGGCGGATGCGGTGCCACTGTCGCCGAGCAACGGTACGAGCTTCGACGCCGAACCGGGCATGAGACGTTCCGCGACTCCGCGCGCCACGTCCACACCGAGGTCGCGCTTGATCATCAGCAAAGCGCCCTTCATGGACTCGTAGCGGTCGCCCGCTTCGCTCGCCTGCTCTTCGCGCACGGCGTGCATCATCGAATGGCCGATGCGGATCTGCGACTCGGCCGCGTGGCCGATGCCGGCAGCATCGAGCACCTTGCGCCCTTCCGCAATCGACTTGACCACGGTGGTCTTGGAGTGCACGCGGCGCAGCCATTCCACGATACGTTCGTCACCGGCCGCACCGTCCGCACCCTTGCCGCCCGCCACGAACAATGCGTCGAAGCCGCCGTAGTGGCGTGCATCGAGACCGTCAGTCCACACGCGCACCGAGGACGAACACGCCACGTTGCCGCCTTCGACGGACAGGAAACGCACGTCGTAGGTCCAGTCGTTGCGTGCCTTCAGGACCGCCAGTTCGTTCGCGACATGGAAGACTTCCGCGACAATTCCGGCGCCCAGCAGCGAGAAGCCGTCGAACAGCAGGATCGCGATGCGGCGAACTTCCGCCTGGGTGCTGCGGGGGGCCGGCTGTAGCCATCCCATAACGGCGGGTTCAAGACTGGCGTACGGCATGGCGTTCCCCTGCGAACTTGTTAAATCCAACATGATTGGATAGTGGGTTCTCATTGCGGTGCATCATAGACACCCTCGAATTTGATTAGGTTGTCGTGACTGAAAGTAGCGAGATGTTGGCGGAAAACTTCCGACGTCGCCATTCAAATCCTTTCAATGCGTGCGGTGCCGATCATTCGGTAATTTTGAATACGTCCGTTCGTTAAATTGGTAAAAAAATCACATGTCCTGGATTTTGATTTCCACAGGCACATTGCAAGACGAATGCCAGTCCAATTCGACCGCACATATCGGACAGGGCTGTCGGAAGCCATGAACGTCATACAAATCAACCGTCTCCGGCATTTATAAAGCCCCGTGCGGCAAGGCTTCCGACGCGTTCTCAGGTCCGGCGCCATCACGGTTGAAGCGCCGGAAAGCGGTAAACGTTGCGTGTGTGAAACATGAGTTAATGTGATTAAAAATGCGCTTCACGAGAACTTCGCCATTTAACAGCCCGCGTGCGGCTTTGAAAAACCACTTCCAATTAAAATACAAGCGTTAAATGGCGCCTTTAAAGCTTACGAACGATTAACAACATGATCTGGCAACGTGCGGTGGCGCACATACTTTCAATGTTTTCTAATATCCAGACAGATGACGTTTCATAATGGAAACAAAATTAATTCATCTGACAAAGGCGTTTAAAAAATATGATGAAAATGATCTCTCGGGGTGGTCGCCGACGATAAATCCCGATCTGACGGGGCTTTGGACGGTCCTCGAATGAGGATCGGACAGACGCAAACGGCCGCGAAGGTAGGCAAAAAAATCCGCTCTACTGGCGGTTGATGACGAGCCGATGCGACCACTCGCATACCAGTTGTCTACAAACATTCGCCCGCGGACCTATGTTGGATCGGTCACGTACGGCACGGCAAACGGTCGCGGCGCACCTGTCGCGCGTTTTGATACAGATTAGTTACGCTAGGGTTCTTCCCGCGGCTTACCACCGGACAACGCCGGATCAGCCAGAAAGTCGCGCTATCCCGCCACCCATATAAGCGCCGACGACCCGATGCAGTCAGCATCCGACAACGTTCATCGCCACGACTGGCGCGTTCGTTACGCCTCGCCTATCCTCAGCGCAATCGGAGGCGGTATCAATCAACGCGCCGGTTGCCGCGCGCCTGCTCGCGGCACCTTAAAACAGTGCCGGATGCTGCATCGCGAGATAGAAACTTATGGAGGTTTACCGCGCGGCCGGGCACCGCGAGGCAGCGCATCAGAAAACGTTTCATTCAGGTAGCACGAAGGTGGTGAGTGCCTTTTTCCTCGGTGGAAAACGCCGTTGCTGCGGACTCGAACCACCCGGCTCTCGACCCCGGGGTGTAATGGAAAAGTCATCAACAGAAAGACTTGCCGGACGCACGACATCACGTCCAACGCGCGGGCTGGCCCGATGCGCCCGGATTGCGCTGGTCTTCGCCGTCTTCGCGTCCGTGTGCGCTTGCCGGGGCGAAACCGCGGCGGCTCAGGCTCAGGACGGGCCGGTAATGTCTGAGGATTCCGTCAAGATCGACGGATCTTGGTGGACACCTTGCGCGGCGGAATACGAGCGTTGTTCCTTCGATGGCGCGAAAAAGGTGCTCTACGGCACGCCGGACAAACATGTCATCAAGACCTTCACCGGCGGCACGGGTTGCGACAACGGCGTGTTCGACGACCCCGCGCCGGGCGCGTCGAAGCGCTGCTGGGTCGAAGCCGTGGCCGAGAGCGCCGCGGCACGGTTCATAGCCGACGCGCCGCCGCCATCCACCCCGCTCGCGATGCAATGCAGCCCCGCTGCCGCCCCGGTCGACGCCCCCGCTTCCGGCGATACAGTCGAAGCCGACACGCCCGGCAGCGACGGCACACGCATGTTCGCGCTTCATAAACCGTTCGAACTCGCGCTGACCACACGTGCCCAGTCGGCAGGCACACTCACGTGGCGGATACAGGACGCCTGGAACACCGTGAAAGCGAGCGGCCGTCTCGCCGTGACGCCCGGCGCGCATACATCGACTATCAAGTGCACGTCGCAGGCCGCCGGCTATTTTTCGGTCGCGGCTCAACTCGACCCCGCCAATGCAGCCCCTGCCGTGCTGCCGTCGCGCGGCACGCGGCCGGCGGGCATCGCCACGTTCGGCGTGCTGCCTGACGTCGCCACGGTGCTGCCGGCCGTCACGTATAAGAACCTCGATCTGCATCGCTTCGGCGGTCAGGGCGCGGCGTATCTGCGGCCTGGTCAGACGTGCTGTTCCGGCGATGGGTACCGCCCGCTCTATACCGATCTCGGCCTGACCTGGGTCAACGACAACCGCAACTGGTACATCACCGAGCCGAAAGCGCCGAACACCTTCGAAACCGCCGGCGATCACCTCGAACCCTTCTTCAAGCCCGGCGATCTGCTGCGGCTGATCCAGCTCGATGGCATTCCCGGTTGGGCGAACCGCACGGGCAAGGACACGCATAGTTATGCGCCCTCCTCACTCAGCGATTACAGCGCCTATATGAAACGCGTTGGCGAGGAATCGAATCGCGTGCGCTCAAGCGTCTTTCCGCAGCAATCGAATAACTACTATCAGGTGAGCTGGGAGCCCGACTATGAAGGCGGCCTGCCGTGGCGCGATACGGACGCCAATCTCGTCGCTATGTACAAGGCTACTTACGAAGCGATCCACGCCACCGATCCTCATGCGGTGCTGATGGGGGTGACGTTGTCGTCGCTGGGGAAAAACACCGAGTGGCTGAACCGGCTCGCACCGCTTGGCATTGCCAAGTATCTCGATGGCGTTAGCGCGCATGGCTACTACGACGTGGGGACATCGCCGTCGCATCCACCGGAGCGCATGGCGGGTAACAGCGATCCGCAGAAGGCCGCACAAAGCTTGCCCGCGATGATGCGTGCGCTGCGCCACACCATGACGCAGATGCTTAAGCCCGGCGCGAAACTGTTCATTACGGAGTCGGGGATCAGCTATGACATAGGCACGAAGTACGGACCCTCGACGCCATCGGCGAACGTGCTGTATGCGCAAGGCGCGCTGGTCTCACGGTCGCATCTGATCCTGCTCGGCGAGGGTGCGGACATGAGCTATATCTTTTATGCGACTGATCCGCCTGAAGTGGGTTATGGCGTTTTCTTCGATCTCGTCAACAAGGAAGGCGGCTTCGGCCAGACGCAGATCAGCCCGAAGCCCGCCGCCATGGGCGTGGCGGCAATGACGCGCATCATCGACGGCACCAACACGCTTGGCCCCCTCAAGGGCACGCCAGCCGGCGTCTATGCCTATGCGTTCCAGCGGCTGAACGGCGGCAAGGTCGTCACAGCGCTGTGGACGCACGACAATGCGGTATGGCCGGGCGCATCGGGATTTAGCGCGACACATGGCGTGCGGTACACGTTGCAGGTGGATGCGGCGGGAACGTCTGGAACGGTCACCGTCCTCGACATGATGGGCAATCCTTCCACGCTGTCTTATGCAAACGGGCGGGTTGCGCTCACGCTGACCGAGGCGCCGGTGTATGTGGTGTCGCAAAATGCCGGCGTGATGAAGGCGAACGTCAACGCGCCCGAAGGGTACGTGGCCCGGTAACGTCCTGTTGCTTCCCCAGGAAGTCGATATGCCCCGGACACTATGTGTCCGGGCGCTCGTAGTTCATGTTCTGTGCTCCAGTCCGGCATGCGGTAACGGCTGGCGAGACCGCATAAAAGTGACGTTCAAGCAGCACATCTTTCATCCTCACAGCGTTTGAAGACCTCATCGGACTTTTGCGAAAACTCCGACAGATTCGACTTTTCCGCACGCTTCACATTCGCTATCCATGACGACGGCAGCAGGCAACGCATCGCTTGGCCCGAGACCTGCTTGAGTCATCTGATCCGCATAGGCAGCTACGCCTTGGCACATTCGTTCGTGCCAAAACGCAGATCGTTGTGCAATGCAATTTTTAGGGCAGTGGCGAAGACCACTGCAATCGCCATGAATCGACATGAACAAGGGCATGCCACCGCATCCTCAGGCAGCCTGCTTTTCGCCTCGACACTCGGCTGCCTGACCGTGCTAAGCGCTTGCCCGCCTGAGACGGTCCACGACAACACTGTGGAGACGAAGCCTGACTGGCCGCGCAATCGAAGCGCACTTACCTTATAAAGCAGCCGCCGCTTTCTTCCTGCCTCGCTCTCCCCTGCCTTTGAGGCACCCGCAAGGCCGCTCGAGGACTATTCCTTCGATTGGCTTCCAAACGCGATCTTTCGGCGTAATAAGCCAGTTCAAAGCCGATACGGCAGCGATGACCCCGCGCTAAACTGACTCATCTGCATAAAATGCCGACGCAGTGAACGAAGCCACGCAAACATTGCTTGTCTGGCCGGAAACACAGCGATCGAAAGCACACTCGGAACCATCATGGACGGCCTGCGCTGGACGGCAATCATTGCCGTCGCAATGCTCGGCGGTGGGTTGGCAGTTTGCGCGCTGATCGCCCTCGTGGTGCTTTTCATAGGCCACGCTGCCGCGCGCTTATTCAATAACGATGACCATGACTGAGGTACCACGAGCGTGACAGATCTCTCTTCGTTTTCGTCAGTTGCCGCTACCGCGCAACAGGCCGAGCTGCTCAAGAAAGCGCCGCCGCCCAACGAATCCGCGATCCTCGATGACGCGGATTTCCTCCATGCCATTCGCCTCACGCCGCTTGTGTCCATCGACCTGATCGTGACCGATGGCAACCGCCGCGTGTTGCTCGGACAACGTCGCAACCGGCCCGCGCAGGACATGTGGTTCGTGCCGGGCGGCCGGGTCCGCAAAGGTGAAACGCTCGATACGGCGTTCACGCGCGTGGTCCGCGACGAACTCGGCATAGCCAGCGTCCAGCGCTCGTCGTCGCGTCTGTTCGGCGTGTTCGAGCACTACTACGACGATAACTTCGCGGGTGTCCCGGACATCGCCACGCATTATGTCGCGCTCGCTTATTCGATCATGCTGAGCGGGTCGGTGCCTATCGGGCGCTTTGATCAGCACAGCGACTATGCATGGCTGATGCCGGCCGAAGTGCTGACCCGCGACGACGTGCACTCGAACGCAAAAGCGTACTTCCGTTGAAGCATATGGCGGCTCTATAAGAGGCTCGAAAAGCGGCTCAATGAGCCGCTTTTTCATATGTTGAGCGAAAAAAAGCCCGCTCATGGCGGGCTAAAGACCATAGCGCACACCGGGGGGCTAGCGCTACTTACAACGCGGTTCATGCTGCAATTCAAACCCTGTTCAGCTTGGTCGCCAGATGTGTCTGCAGCTAACACCGGTCCGGCGCATTCACCGATTCATGCTCATGGAACCGCTCACGAAATCAGCCGATCAACTCCGGTGTCTCGTCGAGCGGTTCGTCACTCGTCACCGGTACGCTGTTGCGGCTCGCGAGAAACGCGCGCAAGTAAGCTTCAAATGGCTTCGCCACTTCCGGATGACGCAGTGCAAACTCCACCGTGGCCTTCAGATAACCAAGCTTGCTGCCGCAATCGAAGCGTTTGCCCTTGTACCGGTAAGCCAGCACCTGTTCGTGAGCCAGCAACGCCTGGATCGCATCGGTCAACTGGATCTCGCCGCCCGCACCAGGCTTCTGCGTGCGCAGATGCTGGAAGATGCGCGGCATCAGCACATAGCGTCCGACCACGCCAAGATTGGAAGGCGCCAACGCCGGTTCGGGCTTCTCCACCACACGCGCCATCTTGAAGAGCCGTTCATCCCACTGCCGGCCATCGATCACGCCATACGAACCCGACTCGCTCGGATCGATCTCTTCGACGCCCAGCACCGACGAGTGATAGCGGTTGAAGACCTCCACCATCTGCGCCATCACGGGCGGCTCGCCATCGAGCAGATCGTCGGCAAGCAGGACGGCAAAGGGTTCGTCATCGATCAGCTTTTCCGCGCACAGCACCGCATGACCGAGTCCGAGCGGCTCCGCCTGGCGCACATAGACACAGTTGACGTGCGACGGTTTGATGTTGCGCACGAGGTCGAGCAGCGCGTGTTTGCCGCGTGCCTCGAGCTCGGATTCAATTTCGTATGACTTATCGAAGTGATCTTCAATCGCACGTTTGCCGCGGCCCGTGACGAAGATCATTTCCGTGATGCCCGCCGCGACCGCCTCTTCCACCGCATGCTGGATCAGCGGTTTATCGACGATGGGCAGCATTTCTTTCGGACTTGCCTTGGTAGCAGGAAGAAAGCGCGTGCCGAGTCCTGCAACGGGAAACACCGCCTTGCGTACCTTGAGCATGTCCGACCCCTTGTTTTTTTGTCCGGCGCTCGATAACGGGCCAGGATTTCTAGTCAATGCGGCCTTTTTGAACGCCTCATGTGATGCGTTACAGCGACCGGTGACGGTTTTATTCATCACTGAGGGTCAGCTTATTACTTGAATATCGAAACCATCTGCCAACATCTCGTTCTTTTCAGACGACTGGCATGACGCTTCAATGGCGCCGCGTATAGTGCGACGCATACGAGATCAATCCCCACCGCTCGCACCGACACCGGAGACAAGTTGATGGGACACGCCAATGGTATGAGCCGGCTGCAAATTGTGCGATTACCGACCGCAGAATCCGCGTCGGCGCATGATGCATCCCGCTCGAACAGGCACGGACCCGCGCATGAAACCTCATCGGGCGACGCGCACGATTCAGGATCCGGGTCAGCAGACGAAGCCATGCAAGAAGCCATGCATGAAGCCCTACAGGAAGGCAAGGCCGCGCCCAAACGGATCGGCATTCTGATATTCGAGGACTTCTCGCTGGTCGAGGTGAGTTCGATATCGGAAGTGTTTTCGCTCGCCAACGAAATTTACGCGATGTCCGATTCCGCGGCCGTCAAGTCGGGCGCGGCACCAGATTACGCGTTGCTGTTCTTGTCGAGCGATGGCGGCAGCGTTGCCAGCAGTTGCTCCATGCGCATCTGGACCGAGAGTCTGGACACGCGCTGGATGAGCGATTGCGACGCCCTGTTCATCGCGGGCGGGGAAGGCGCGCAGCGCGCGAAACTGGACACGCAGTTGCTCAGGCGGCTGAGCCGGGTTGCGCCGAAGATATCGTTCGTGAAGGCTATTGGCGAGGGCTCGCAGATCCTCGCGGCGGCCAATCTTTCACTGCAGAACCGCGCGCCCGACTTCGAGGACCCGGCGGCGGCGTCCGCCTTGACGAGTTCGCTGTTCATCGCCGAGCAGACGCTGACGCTCGACGATCCCAAGGGTCCGATCGCGGCGGCGTTGTCGATCATCAAGCGCGATTACGGTCCGGCGGTGGCGCGGGAAGTATCGGAGCGTTCCATTCCGGGTGCGTGGCCGAAGCTGTCCGCCGTGCTCGACGATACCGACGTGGGTGGTGTCCGTCAGAAGATCGACGCCGCGGCACGATGGATGCGCGAAAATTACATCCGGCCGATTTCGATTGCCGATGCCGCGCGCGTGGCGGCAATGAGCGAGCGCAATTTCCTGCGGCGCTTCAAGGCGCAGATCGGATTGACGCCCTCGGAGTATTTGTTGCGGGCGCGGCTGGATGCGAGCTGCATGCTGCTCGCCGCAACCGATCTTCCCGTCGACAAGATCGCGCGTCGATGCGGCGCCGGCAGCGGCGACGGCTTAGCTAAAATATTCCGCAAGCGCCTGTCCATTTCACCGACCGAATACCGGCTGGCCGGGCGCAGGAAAGCCGCAGAGGAGTGATGGCGTTACGAGGGTAACAACAGGTGTGGCAGCAGCGTCAGGCACAGCGCAAGAAGCGCAGCGGCGACGATTCCAGTCGCGGCTAAGCGCGCGCTTTTCGGGGGGCGTATGACGAGTACGACGGTTTTAAGTTGGATCACCAATTTCGGCGATGCGGGTTTGACCATTCCCGTTGCAGCCGGATGTGCGTTGTGGCTGAGCACGACTGACAAGCGTGAAGCGCTGGTCTGGATTGGCGCGTTGCTGGGTGCGTTGGTGCTGGTCGGCGTGAACAAGGTCCTCTACGCGGGTTGCGGCGTTGAAATTCGCTCGCTCGATTTCCGCGTGATCAGCGGCCACACCATGCTGACATCGGCGGTGTGGGGCGTGACGTTCGGCTTGCTTGCGGGAAGCAGGAGCGTGAAGTGGTATCGGCTGGGCGCTGCGGCAGGGTTGGGACTGGGTGCGCTGATCGGCTTCTGTCGGGTCGTGCAGGACGCACATACGCCGATTGAAGTGGTGGCCGGGTGGTTCCTGGGCGGCGGCATTGCGTTGTTTTTCCTGCGGCGCTTTTTCAAACAGCCGCGCAGGATGCCCGGATCGATCTTTGCAGGGTTGGGTTTGCTTGCGGTGTCGACGATTGCCTATGGGCATCACGCGCCGATTCAGCAGATGCTCGTGGCGTACTCGCCGTGGTTATGCCGGTGGTTTGATTTCTGACGGATCGCGCGCGCCAGAGTTGATGCTGGCACGCGCGAAATACCTTAGAGCGGCTCGATCAACTCGGGTTGTTCGACAGCCGCGGCCTCGGGAAACAACGCTGGCAGGCACTCACGCAGGTACGCCTCGAAGTCTGCACGCACTTCGGGGTGCTGCAACGCAAGTTGCACCGTTGCCTTTAAATATCCGATCTTGCTGCCGCAATCAAAGCGCGTGCCGTAATACCGGTACGCCAGCACTTGCTCCACCGCCAGCAACGACGCAATCGCATCGGTCAATTGAATCTCGCCGCCACTGCCCGGCCGCGTATTGCGCAGATGCGTGAAAATGCCCGGCATGAATACATAACGCCCCACTACACCCAGATTCGATGGCGCCAAGGCCGGCTGCGGCTTCTCCACGATGCCCGACAGCTTGATGATGTCCTCTTCCCACTCGCGTCCTTCAATCACGCCATACGAGGCACTGTCGATCCGGCTGATCCGCTCCACACCAATCACCGAGCTATGGTAGTGATTGAACACATCGACCAGTTGCTTCATGACCGGCTCTTTGCTGTGCAGCAAGTCGTCGGCAAGGATCACAGCGAACGGGTTCTCGCCAATCAGCTTCTCCGCGCACAGCACAGCGTGGCCGAGGCCGAGCGCTTCGGCCTGACGAACGTAGAAGCAGTCCACGTTCGCGGGCTTGATCTTGCGCACGACTTCGAGCAACGCTGCCTTGCCACGCGCTTCGAGTTCCGCTTCGATCTCATACGATTTGTCGAAGTGATCTTCAATCGCACGCTTGCTGCGGCCCGTCACGAATATCATTTCCGTGATTCCAGCCGCGATCGCCTCTTCGACCGCGTACTGGATCAGCGGTTTATCGACGACGGGAAGCATTTCCTTTGGGCTCGCTTTTGTCGCGGGCAGGAACCGGGTGCCGAGTCCCGCGACAGGAAATACGGCTTTGGTGACTTTCAGCATCGCACGCGCTTCCTAAAATGCCTGCAAATTAATGCACGAACGCCCGTTCGTGCGGTGTCCAACACATTGGATTCGCATTCATTCAAAATTTTCTATCACGGTGCCGATTTCCATCGATAGCCGGTTTTGAAAACGTAAAATAAATTGCTGCATCGCAAAGCGGCGTGTCGGATACCCCGGATCCAGCAACGGCGCGGGGCTGATCGATCATCGGAAAAAAATATTCATCCGCCTGCCGCGGCGCAGCACGATCGTTCGTGAAACGTTTATTCCTGGTCGTCCAAATGCGGGAAACGAATGCCCGAGGCGTTCAGTTTCGACATGGGATCGTTACGCAGCGCATCTCGATAAGCAGAGACCGCGGCGAGAATCAACAGAACAGCAATACCGGCAAACGCGTGCATGTCCATGGCGTACCCCTGTTTTTGAATGGTCTGAAATGAAGTTAGCAGAAAAAAATCGGTAAATAATTGCCGAATAAATTCGTTACCTTTCGAACAGATCAAAGGGACGTTTTTGCTCATCATGCGCAAGACAAGGTGTTTGCCACGCATATTTTTCCATTATTTGCAGGACTAATATGGAAGTTGCCTAGCGCGCCACTTCGTACGCTGAAGTAAGGCGCCACAAGGCCGGGAATCCCCTCCGGCCTTCATTCAAATCTGGACACGAGGTCTTCAATGAGCGATTCGTCCCTGCTCGATCCGGCCGGTTCCTCCCTGCAGTTACCGCTCGAACGCGCAGCCGCTGTGAGCATCGACGACCGGGATGTCGCCATCAACGCGTGGCGCGGTTTCGCGGCATTACTGGTCGCTTATTTTCACTGCCGCCAGATCACGTGGATCGGCATACAGCAATT
This sequence comes from Caballeronia sp. SEWSISQ10-4 2, assembly GCF_030464885.1. Taxonomy (GTDB): domain Bacteria; phylum Pseudomonadota; class Gammaproteobacteria; order Burkholderiales; family Burkholderiaceae; genus Caballeronia. The sequence goes on from NZ_JALPRJ010000067.1 coordinate 39,520, forward strand.
CCATAAAACCGGGGCCAGGTTCGACCTCAACACGGTTTTCAGCTACCTCACCTTTCCAATTGCTTGGGGTTCGGCCGGCGTGCCGATCTTCTTCGTGATCAGCGGTTACTGCATTCATCGAGGAACGGCGCGCAAGCTGCTCGCCAATCCCGCCGCGCCCTTCGATACGGGCAACTTCCTGATGCGCCGTTTTGCGCGGATCTATCCGGTGCTGCTTGCGGCGCTGGTGCTGACGTATGTGCTGGACACGTTCAGTCTTGGCTTCACGCCGGTCAGCCCCAAGATCGGCACGGCGGATCTGCATTTGTTCATCGTGAACCTGCTCTCGCTGCAAGGCGTGGCCGGTGGCACGTTCGGATCGAACGGGGCGTTGTGGACGCTGTCGCTCGAAGTGCAGTTCTATCTCGTGTATCCGTTGCTGATTGCACTGCGCCGGCGGATCGGGATGAAGGCGGTGCTGGTTAGCGTCGGCATCGTCAATGTGATTTCGGCGCTCGTGTTCGAGCGGCATGAGATTGTGTTGTTCGCGTCGTACTGGTTCTCGTGGACGCTTGGCGCGTGGATCGCCGAAGCGAAAGCTGCGCCGGATGCAGTCAAGATGCCCAAGGGGTCGATGAAGCTGAAGATCGCGGCCGTGGTGGTTGCGGTGATCGGCTGCGGCGCGTTCAAGCTCGGGCAATATCTGGCGTTCCAGTTCTGGGCGCTGGCGTTCGCGCTCTATCTGTTCCAGGTGTTGGATAAACCGATGCGTAATTCATTACCCGTGCGCGGTTTTTCGTGGCTCGGCGAGTTCAGCTTCTCGCTGTATATCGTGCATATTCCGATCCTTATCCTGCTGGGATCGGTGCTGTTTCACTCGGCGCTGCAAACTACGATCTGGGCGTCGTTTGCCTTCATGGTCGTGCCGATTGCCGTGGCGTTCGTGTTCTACATGTTGGTCGAACGCCCGGCGATGAACTGGTCGGCAAGTCTTAAGCGGCGTCAGTCTGCTACGGCTTAAAGCACCTGGCGGGTTTGTGCGCAGCAGGAGTTAGGCGACCCGGTCGCCGCGCTCCTGTACCTTGCAGACTTTCCGCCCGATAAGTTGCTCACGGTCGAGCAAGTGCTAACGCTGATCCCCATTTAAATATCCACCCGAAGACGCGGCGTTCGAAGCGCACGCTTCCCGCCCGGCGTGCGCTTGTCCGCTAGGTCTGTCTTCTGGCGCGTCGATGTTATCCGCGCGTTGGCGCAAAGCCCTTGATGCAAACCCCTTGAAAGTCACCACCCGCGCGCCCGTCTGTTTATTGAGATGGGCGCGCGGGCCATGCGGGCCTTTCTTCATCAATAGTGGCGGGTCTTATGCCGCGTTGCTGGCGATATCGTCGTTAGCGGGTTGCTGCTCAAACCGCTGTTCCCACGCACAGTGGCTAACAGTGGCTAGCAGTGGTAAAGAAAACAGCCAACTCACGCGGACCACTAACACCGAAAGCGGCAACCCAGCACGACCCTCCAACCATCGGCGCCAGCGGCCCCCGGCAACCGCTTGGCTACCCCCGTTTCAACCGCGACTTCCCAGCGACATCGGAGAGAATCTTTTCGACGCTTTCCACATACCGTTCCGTACCGAAGCGACTGATCGCGTTGGCATAACCCTGCTCGACCAGCCGGTTGCGCAAACCAACATCGGCCGACAGTTCGCCCAGCGCGCCGGCGAGTGCGTGGACATCGCCGGGCGTGCACAGAATGCCGTTCTCGCGATCTTCAACAATATCCGTCACACCACCCGCACGCGCCGCCACGATCGGCCGCTTCGCCAGCATGCCCTCGATAATCACCCGACCGAACGGCTCCGGGCTGATGGACGTATGTGCGACGACATCGACGGCTTTCATGCACGCCGCGATGTCATGCTGGAAGCCTAAGAAATGCACGCGATCGGCAAGACCGTGTTCGAGCACGTAGGCACGCAATTCCGCCTCGTAGGCGTCCTCGCCGAATAGCGCCGCGCCTACCAGCACGGCATGCATCTCGGGCGCCTGCAGCAGCGCTTCAAGCAGGATGTGCTGCCCTTTCCAGCGCGCGAGCCGGCTAAACGAGCCCACCAGAAACGCGTCCTGCGGCAAACCGAATCGCGTCCGCAGTTCGTGCTGCGCGACCGATTCCAGCTCGGTGAACGGCTCGGCTGAAATGCCGTTGAACACCACATCCAGCCGCTCTTCTTTCAAGCGCGTCAACGCGGTAAGTGCGACGGCGGAGGCCGTCGAGTTCGCGATCACGCGTTCGAGCATGAGCTTCGTGCACCACTTGATGATGGTGAGCTGGGTCTTGCCGAAATGCTCCTTGCTGACGATATCGCGCAGATGCCACACCACCGGGCGCCGCGAGATCAGCCCCGCGATCGCACCGACCACCATCGCGCGCTGCGTGTTCACGTAGATCACATCGGAGTTGCGTGACTTTTCCAGCGTGCCGCGCACGAGGCTCATCACGCCGCCGATCATGCCCGCGCCCGGCCGCTTCAAGCCGCCTTCCTTGCTCACGCCGCCGAGCGCAGCGCCGTCGAGCACATCGACTTTGATCCCTACCGCTTCGAGTGCGATGCGAAACGGACCGTCGTCGAACAACACGGTCTCGTTGGTGCCGCGCATGTTCTTCATCACCTCGAGCAACGATAGTTCCGCGCCACCGAGCACACCGCTTTGATCGACGGCGAGCACACGCATTGAGTCGGCCGCCTTGTGCTCTTCATCTTGCTTTGAAGGCTCAGCCTTGAGCGCACGCTCGACCGGCACCGGCGGCAACGCTGGCGGTGCAAGCGTGAACTGCGGCGCGATGCTTTGTACATACGCGCGCAGCCCATCGCGGAAATGCTTGATCGAGAAACGCTCGGCATTCGCGCGGCAATCCGCGGGATTGACCTTCACCACGCCGAGTTCGAAACCTTCCACCGCTTCGATGATCGCGCCGGTTGTCTGTTCGTCGAAGAAGAGCCCAGTCGGGCGCGCGTGCGAACTATCGAGCACCGTCTCCAGCGCGCCGCCCTTGCCGTACGCGATCACCGGCGTACCGCACGCCTGCGCCTCGACCACCGAAATGCCGAAGTCCTCTTCGGCCGCGAACACGAACGCCTTCGCGCGCCGCATCTTGTCCTGCAGGACCGCGAACGGCTGATAGCCCATGATCTCGACATTCGGCGTGGCCTTGCCGCGGATCTTGCGCATGTCGGGGCCATCGCCGATTACGACCAGCTTGCGCTCCGGCATCTTCGCGAACGCCTCCACGATCAAGTCGATCTTCTTGTACGGCACCATGCGCGACGCTGTCAGATAGAAGTCCTCTTTCACCTCGCAAAGCTGGAACGCTTCGACATCGACGGGCGGGAAGATCACGTGTGAATCGCGGTGATAGACCTTGTTGATCCGCCGCGCGATGAACGCCGAATTCGCGATGAAATGATCCACCGAATTCGATGTCCGGATGTCCCAGTTGCGCATGTAGTGCAGCACGAGACGCGCAAGCAACGACTTCACGCCCGCGGTCAGATTCGATTGCTGCAAGTACTGATGTTGCAGATCCCATGCATAACGAATGGGTGAATGCACATAGCTCACGTGGATCTGGTCGGGGCCGGTCAGCACACCCTTGGCGACAGCGTGACTGCTCGAAATGACGAGGTCATAGCCCGATACATCGAGCTGTTCGATCGCGAGCGGCATCAGCGGCAGATACGAGCGGTAGCGTTTTTTCGCCTGCGGCAGCTTCTGGATGAACGAGGTCGTGACCGTCTTGCCGCGCATCCACGCGCGCTCATCCATGAAGTCGACGACGCTGAAAAGATCGGCATCGGGGAAACACATGACGATCTGTTCAAGCACCTTCTCGGCGCCTGCAAAAGCGACGAGCCAGTCGTGCACGATCGCCACGCGCGGTACACGTTGCGCGACTCTTGCGCGGTGCATGGGCGGAGTGCTCTGCGCAGCCGGCGGGGGTAGATCGGCGGGCTCGAGGTTCACTCGCACCGGGTCGATGACCGCTTCATCGAGATCATGTCTCATGCGACTCTCCTCACCTTAAAACCGTGGATTTCACGCGCCGTTTAAGGCGCACATTCAACTCATGAACGAGGCTTCGCGCCATGGAGCGCAACGCGGGCCGCGTGAGAAGGGAGCAGCCTGCGTTCAGGCCCGCGATAACAAACGCCGCTGCGATCGACTCCAGGGGGTACGCGATCGGATCGACGACAAACGCCACGCCCAGGCTTGCGACCAGGAATGCGAGGTGCATCAGCATGTCGGCGGCGATCGGCCGGGCATGGAGTCGCGAGATCCAGAGCAACAGGGCATAGTCGGCCAGCGAGCGCAGCACGACGACCGCGGCCGCGCCGATAGGGCCGAAGTGGGCGATGCCGAACCACAGCGCCGTTACGAAGAACGGCAGTTGGACCAGGCCGATGCGCGCGGCCGTGGCAGGATTGATCTGCGACTGGATCATGATGCGCGTGACGCTTGCTTGCCCGACGAGCCACACGCCGATGATCAGGACACGTCCCACCGGCGCACTGGCGATGGCGATCTCCTGCCCCACCCAGAGATGCAGGAATGGCGCGAGCACGAGCACGGCGAAGAGCGCGATTGGCGTGAATATGCCGTTGAGGAATTCGAGTGATTGCCGGACCATGGCGTCGGCGTCATCGCGTTTGACTGCGGACAGACGCGGGAACAAGGTGCGAACGAGTGCGTTCGGCAGCATGTTCAGGCGGGTGACGAGGTTCTGCGGCACCGTGTAATACGTGACGAAGCGTGCGCCGAGATTCGCGCCCAGGAGGATGCGGTCGAGTGAGTCCGTGATCATGCTGGAGATGGTTGCGACCAGCATCCAGCCGCCGAACTTAAACAGGCCGCCTGCTACGTGGAGCTGCGGCCATTCGATGCGTTTGATGTCGAGTACCTTGAAGCTTGCGCGTGCGAGCAGAATGACGGCGAGCACGCGTGCGAGCACGGCGGCGGCGAGTACGGTTTGCAGGTTCGGTGCGATTTTCCAGGCCGCGGCGAGCGGCAGCAACTGGAACAGGAAGGTGCCGATGGTTTGATTGGTGTTGTAGATACCGAAGCGTTCGACGCCGTTGATTGCGCCGGCGCAGACCCATGAGACGTTGGCGATGGGGATGGCTAGCGCGAGCCACGGCAGTGCGTGATAGACCTCGCGTTGCATGGCTGGCGATGAATGTGCGACGTAGGCGGTGTAGGCGAAAGCGCCGAAGTAGATGAGGACGCCGCCGACAATGCCGGTGCCGAGGTTCAGCCAGATGGCGCTCCAGAACACGCGCGAGCGGGCTTCGGGGTCATTGGCGGCGTGGGCCTTTGAGATCTGGTGTTGAGCGGCCATGCCCATGCCGAGATCGAGAATGCCGAAGTAGCCGATGAGCGTCCAGACGAGGCTGATCACGCCGTAGCGCTCGACGCCGACGAGATGGATGTATGCAGGCACGGTGATCAACGAGACGAAGGTAGGTAGTACCAGTCCCGAGAAGTTGATCGCCATGTTTTTCACCATCGATTTTTCCATCGTTCGCACTCGTTCTTAGGGGTTTGTTCGCATTTGGGGTTTTGGGTGATCAGGGGTGGTGCTGGTCTGGTTCGTTCGGGCGTAGTGGTCGGAGTTAATGCCGGGTTGCTGCTGCTTAGGCCTGCGGTCGTTATATGTTGGATGTTTTCTCTATCACTGTTAGCCACTGTGCGTGGCGGCACTTCCTTTCTTTTTCCAACGGCGAAAAAGAAACAGAAGCAAAGAAAACGCCTCTCAAGAATCGGCAAGTTAGCGTCCCCAAGCGTGCACGCTGGGAGTTTTTGGCACCTGGTAGTACGGTGCTCGCCAGACTCACCGATCTTTGAACCCCGACCTCTCCGAACACCGATACCCACACGCTTCGCCACCGGTGACTGAACCTGCCACAGGTTCACCCCGCGCTATCCGCGTACAACCACCCACCAAACTGAGCTCGCAGTCCGCACAGCAAAACCAACAACCAGCAATAAACAAATCAACGCGCCGAGCAAGAGCAAGTGATCAGTCAACCAACACGTGAGGCCGTCATGGGCCGTGGACTGCGGTACTTGCCCGAGCGCGTAAGGGGCGAAGCGTGTTCGTGTCAGGATTCGCGAGAAGGAGGGGTTCAAACATCCTT
>NZ_JALPRJ010000068.1 GCF_030464885.1 Caballeronia sp. SEWSISQ10-4 2
AAAAAGAAATGAAGTGCCGCCACGCACAGTGGCTAATAGTGATAAAGAAATCAGCTAACTCCCGCAGACCACTAACGCCGAAAGTACCACCCCGGCATCAAGTCCGACCACTACGCCCAAAACCCCACCAGCATCCCTAACCGCCTCAACCTCCCACGGCTTAAAAATCAATCAAGCAGATCAGGCTCGGCCTCGACAAGACCTTCATACAAACTCTCAAACGAAAACAGCGCACCTCCCGGACGACCGACCCGCTCGTGCGTCAGTGCTGCGACGTCATGCGGAATTCGCTGAGGCGTGCCGGCGGCTTCGGCGAGTAATTGCGTGTGGCATGCGTTATCCAGCGCGAGATACCACCACGCGGCCGCTTCCACAGTCGGGCCTGCGGTCAGGATGCCATGATTCTTCAGGATGACCGCCTTGCTCGCACCTAGCGCTGTCGCAATGCGCGCCCCTTCCTTGGTGTCGAGCACCACACCCTGGAAATCATCGAATAGTTCGTGATCCTCATAGAACGAGCACGAGTCCTGTGTCAATGGATCAAGCTTGCGTCCCAGGGTCGACCACGCCTTGCCATATAGCGAGTGGGTATGCGCAGCCGCGACAATATCCGGGCGCGCTTCATGAATGGCCGCATGAATTGCAAATGCGGCTTGATTGACGGGTCCCTTACCTACAACGATCTCGCCGGCGCTGTTCACCAGCAGCAGGTCGGAAACACGCATGCGTGCGAAGTGCCTGCCAAGTGGATTGACCCAGAAGTGATCGTGCCATTCCGGATCGCGCGCGGTGATGTGGCCGGCGAGACCTTGGTCGAAACCGTAGCGGGCGAAAAGACGGAACGCGCCGGCAAGGCGCTCCAGACGATGCCGGCGTTCGGCCGCAGGCGTGGCAGGAGGCGGGACTTCGTCGAACCAGAATTTGCGGACGGGGGAGGCGTGCAGAGCAAGATCGGGTGCGTCGGTGAGAGTGCTCATTGTATTGATGTCCTTTGACGTTCAAGCGGCGCTAACCGTTTACGAGGAAAGCGGTTACGCCGGTCGGCAAGGCTAGTGGTGGCGAGTGTCCCTGGCGCGACTGGACGCCGTTTGGCGACAGGCGCCAAAAAGGATTCGGTGGCGCCAGTGGATCGCCTCAAAGGCTAGCATTCGGGAATGCAAAGGCTAAATATCAAATGAAGATAACCATATCGGTTGCACATGGTTTCGCTCAGGACGCGGAAAGCGCCAAGGTAGCCTGGTGCTTTCCAATCGGAGCGTTGCTTCTTAAGACCTTACGGATGCAAACGAAAACGTTCCTAGCGCTGTCCGCACTTCGTCGAGCGTGCGTTGCGTGACCGCCTTGGCACGATCCGTTCCGGCCTTAAGCATGCTGAAGACATAACCCGGGTCCTCGGCAAACCGTTCACGCCGTTCGCGCATGGGGGCGATCAACGCCTGGAGCTTATCTTCCAGCCTGTTCTTGAGCACCATGTCCCCGAGCCCTCCCGCCCGGTACGATGCCTTCAAGCGCTCCACTTCTGCACGGTCGTCGTCGAATACGTCCAGATAGGTAAAGACCACGTTGCCTTCAACGGTCCCTGGATCGGAGGCGCGCAGATGGTTCGGATCGGTGTACATACTCCTTACTGCTTCACGTATGGCGTCAGGCGTTGCCGATAGCGGAATCGAGTTGTTCTGCGATTTGCTCATCTTGGCTTTTCCATCGACACCGGGAAGGCGGCCCATCGACGGAATCAATGCCTCGGCTTCCGGCAGAACGTCCACGCCTGCTTGCCGGTTGATGCGTCGAACGATCTCGTTGGTCTGTTCGATCAGGGGAGCCTGATCCTCTCCTACTGGCACAACGTTGGCTTTGAACCCGGTGATATCGGCGGCCTGCGCGACCGGATAGCAGAGAAAGCCCGCCGGAATGTCGCGACCGAAACCGCGCGCCTGAATCTCTTCCTTGATGGTCGGGTTCCGTTCGAGGCGCGCAACGGTGACAAAGTTCAGATAAAGAAGGGTTAATTCGGCGAGGGCCGGCAGACCCGACTGGACCGCGATCGTGCTCTTGCGAGGGTCGATACCGACAGCCAGATAATCCAGCGCCACTTCCAGTACGTTACGGCGCACCTTGTCGGGATCGTGCGCGTTGTCGGTCATGGCCTGGGTATCCGCGACGAGGATATATTGCGTGTGCGTTTCCTGAAGCTCGATCCGGGTCTTTAGCGAGCCGACATAGTGACCCAGATGCAGCGGCCCGGTAGGGCGATCACCGGTCAGGACGGCGAGGCGTGGCGTGGACGGCGTAGCGTCGTGCATAAACGGATTCTCTTGGAGAACCGCCGCAGAACAATTGCACCGGGAGATAAAGCCATGTCAACCGGACTGCGGCGGTCATGGTCATTAAAAGGCGTGACAATGCCGCTCCCTCAGGAGCGGCACCAGGTATTCGCAGTGGCTAGATTGATTGCGGACATGGCATAAGAATGCCATAGAGCAAGGATTGTTGACAACGCCCCGTTTAACGATCAGGAGGCGTTTTCGAGGGATCCGCTCACGGCGGCAATCCAGCGCCTCCATCCACCAAACGAAGTAATTTCCCGCATTCCTTCCAGCCCAAAGGCATCGCAAATAAATCCTGTCTCCCAGCGGCCATCCGAGAGTTCGACTTTTCCGAGTCCCAGAGGCGCTGGAATGCCTGTCAGGAACGACCCCAATTCCGCGCTGGGCAACTCCCATACCTCGACTTCGATAGCCGCGCCGCCGCCATCGGAAACGCGCGCCATTCCGGGCCGGGCCACGACTCCCTCAATCGCAAACAACCGATAACAAGGCGCACTCGAGGTGCGTTCAACGAGTCGGCCGCCGCGCTGAAGCAACTGCCAGTTCAAAGGCAGTCCCTCCATATGCGCACCGCAAACCACAACGCGCGCGCGGTCGCCGTGAGCCTGTCGCGCTAACGGTTGCAAATCGGGAGCATTGCCTCCAACAACAGGAAAAGCAAACATCCGCTGTAATCGATCAGCGATACTTAGCAAATATTGATCGGTAAACGGTCGTCCAAAAACGGTAATGCCCCAAGGTAATCCATTGGCCATGAATCCGGCCGGTGTGGCAACGGCCGCATAGTCGAGAAGGTTCATGAAGTTGGTGTAATACCCTAGCAAGGAGTTCGGGCCGATAGGGTCCGCCTCCAGCTCCGCCAACGTGACCGGTCGAGGGAAACTCGGCGTGAGGACGAAGTCCACCTCTGCCATGACGGCATCGCAGACTTGCTTGAGCGCTTGAAGCCGGTACTGCGCGCGAAACGCATCGACAGCCGTCGTGCCCGGCGCTTTGGCGAGCACGTCGCGGATCACTGGCAGTACGGTGTCAGGTCGCGTCTCCATCAGCGCCCCCGCGACGCTATAACGCTCCGCGACCCAAGGCCCTTCATAAAGCAATCTGGCTGCTTCGGCGAATGGCGCGAAGTCGATTTCAACGCCCGTTCCACCAGCAGCTTCGAGCGTCTTGCGGGCATCGTTGAAAAGTGCCGGACTTTCGGCGCATCCCGCAAACTCGAGTGATGAAGGCACGCCGAATCGAAATGCGGATACCTCGCCGAATGCACTTGCATCGTTGAAGTGCGGATTGACGCGGCTATAAGGGTCGCGAGGATCTTGCTTCGCCGTGAGCGCGAGAAGTTCGCTAGCCTCGCGTGCGGTTGCTGTCAGATAGGTGACGCAATCCAGTGTGCGGCAAGCTGGCACGACACCCGCGGTCGACAGCAGCCCCTTGGTCCCCTTCAAGCCCACCAGATTGTTCAATGCGGCAGGCACGCGCCCAGAGCCTGCTGTATCGGTACCAAGCGCAAAGCTCGCCACGCCTAACGCCACTGCCAGCGACGACCCCGCGCTCGATCCACCAGAAGGGAAATCCGGATGCACGCTGTTGCGGCACTTGCCATAAGGCGAGCGTGTGCCGTTGAGACCCGTCGCGAACTGATCGAGATTGGTCTTGCCGACAGGCACCGCGCCAAGCGAAATCAATTGCGCGACGAGCGTCGCCGATTCAGTGGGTACATAGGCAAACGCAGGACACGCGGCGGTCGTCGGTATGCCGGCCAGATCGATGTTGTCCTTGATTGCGAACGGGATGCCATAGAGTGGCAGCGCATCGATGTCTCGTGTTTCCAGCGTGTCCAGATAAGGCGCGACTTCGTCCTCGTTCAGGACATGGATGAATAAGTAAAACTCGGGATTGAGCGCGGCGGCCTTTGCGAGCAGCTCGCCAATCAGTTTGCGCGGCGTGGTTTCTTTTGCACGATAGGCGGCGCGCAGCGTAGACATGCGCAGGTCGAATGATGGCATTGTTTTTCCTGATCTGACTGGTTAAGACCGTTCGATGATTGCAACCCGCTGGCCCGCGCGCACAGGCGAGCCCGGCGACACATACACTTCGCCGACCGTCCCGGCGCACGGCGCGCATACCGATATTTCCATTTTCATCGACTCGATGATAAGCAGTACGTCTCCTGCTGAAACGGTCTCTCCGGGTGTCACGCGCACTTGCCACAGGTTGCCGGCAATTTCGCTGTCCACCGCGATCTGTCCGTCTTCCAGCGGTGCTATCTCGGTGGTGTGGGGCACAGGCGCTTCAAGACTTTCCTCCGATGCGCCCGCTTCACGCCAACGCTCGCGCTCGGCCTGAAACGCGGCTTGCTGGCGCGCTCGAAACTGCGAGATACCTTCGGCTTCGCTTGCCAGAAACGCCTGGTAGCCGGCAAGAGACAACTCTGTCTCCTCTATCTTCAACGCATACCGCCCGAGCGGGAAATCCGCGCGGATCCGCAGCAGTTCTTCGGCGGAGACTTCGTAGAAGCGGATCTGATCGAAGAAGCGCAGCAGGTACGGGCGCCCCGCGAAATCCGCGATCTCGCGATAGCGATTCCACATCTGCAATGTGCGGCCGACGAACTGGTAACCCCCAGGCCCCTCCATGCCATACACGCACAGATACGCTCCGCCGATTCCCACTGAGTTCTCGGCCGTCCACGTCCGCGCCGGATTGTATTTGGTCGTTACCAGACGGTGGCGTGGATCGAGCGGCGTGGCAACTGGTGCGCCAAGATAGACATCGCCGAGACCCATCACGAGATAGCTCGCATCGAAGACAATCTGCTTCACGGCGTCGATGGAATCGAGGTCGTTCATACGACGGATGAACTCGAGATTGCTCGGGCACCACGGCGCGTCCTTGCGCACGGTCGTCATGTATTTATCGATAGCGAGCCGGCAAGCAGGATCGTCCCATGAGAGGGGTAGATGTACGATGCGCGATGGTGCGCGTAAGTCGTTTTGCAGCAGTACGTCCTGCCACTTTTGCTGGATTGTCGCGAGCAACTGGCTGAGCGGCAGCCGTTCCGGCTGGTAGTGAATCTGCAGCGAACGAATGCCCGGCGTCAGATCGATCACGCCCGGTAACGCGAGTGCTTCAAGCGATTGCATCAACGCATGACCGCGAAAACGGAGGACCAGATCGAGGTCCGGCGGCCCAATTTCGAGCAGCAAATGCGTGTCGCCGGAAAGTCGCGCGACCAGCCGCCCAGCGTGCGTGCCGGTGTCGAGAACGATGGGCGAAGTGAGCGTTTCAACCTGCGGGTATTCGGGCGCGCTCTGAAGTTCCAGCGTCTCCAGTTCATGCAGTCGCGCAGCCGCAGCTTTGCGGGCGGCATCGATTTGCACCGGCACGAAGCGCACTTTATCGCCCGCTTTCAATTGCCCGATCTGCCAGAGATCGGCCTCAATGATCGTCACCGGACAAACAAAGCCGCCGAGGCTTGGGCCGTCGGGGCCGAGAATCACGGGCATGTCGCCGGTGAAATCGATCGCTCCGACCGCGTACGGATTGTCGTGAATATTCGATGGATGCAATCCGGCTTCACCCCCGTCCTCCCGCGACCATTCCGGCTTTGGCCCGATCAGGCGTACACCGGTGCGGCTCGAGTTGAAATGGATCTCCCATTCGGTCGCAAGGAACTGCTCAATATAGCGTGGACTGAAGTACTCCGGTGAGCCGTGAGGGCCGTAGATGACACGCAGCGCGCGCACCGTAGCGAGTTGAGGAACGAAGGGCAAGGATGCGCCTGCGCTGACATCGTCCAGGGGATTCAGATGCAGCACATCGCCCGCGCGAAGCGCGCGGCCGCCATGACCGCCGAACTGACCGAGCGTAAATGTGCTGCGGCTGCCTAGATAAACCGCCACGTCGAAACCACCCCGCACGCACAAGTAAGCGCGTGCGCCCGCGCCGCGAATCGTGCCGAGCGCGAGCGTCGAACCGGCGGGAACGAACAGCGTCGTATGCTGCGATTGCTCTGCATCGTCGAGCACTACCGGCAAGCTCGCACCCGTGACAGCGACGACTGCATTCGTGTTGAAACGCAAGGTCGGACCGCCCATCGTAATTTCGAGCGCGGCGGCGTTGTCGCTGTTGCCTAGCAGCCGGTTGCCGAGCCGCAGCGCGCGATCGTCCATTGGGCCGGAAGGAGGAATGCCGACCGCCCAATAACCAAGGCGCCCCGGATGATCCTGGACGGTTGTCTGAGTGCCACCGCTTACGATTTCCACAGTGTTCGCGCGATACCGTAGTCCTTCAAGGCAGCGCGTCCATGGCTCGCCGGAGGCGAACGGGGTGTCGTCGATGATCTGGCGCAGATAGTCGCGGTTCGTCTCCACGCCGTAGAGGCTAGTGTTTTGCAAAGCGTCGGCGAGTGCCCGGCGCGCGGCATCGCGGGTGGGTGACCATGCGATGATTTTCGCCAGCATTGGATCGAAGTACGGAGGCACCTCGCAACCCGCTTCAATCCATGTATCGATGCGCAGCGCGCGGCCGTCGGCAGGAGGGAACGCCACGTCGGTCAACAGGCCCGGACTCGGCTTGAAATCGCGGCCTGGATCTTCTGCATAAAGCCGTGCCTGGATCGCATGACCCTCGGGCCTTGACGCCGCTGCCAGATCGCTCAGGGGTGCGAGCGTGCCTGCCGCCAGCTCAATCATCCAGCGCACAAGGTCCACTCCCCAGACCTGCTCGGTCACGCCATGTTCCACCTGCAAGCGCGTGTTGACTTCGAGAAAATAGAACTGCTGCGCGGCGCTGTCGTAGACGAATTCAACGGTGCCCGCCGACCGGTACTCCACTGCTTTGGCGAGCTTGATCGCGGCTTCGCAAAGCGCTTCGGACATGCCTTCGGGCAAACAAGGCGCCGGTGTTTCTTCCAGCACCTTCTGGTTGCGCCGCTGCACCGAACAGTCGCGTACGCCGAGTGCAATCGCGTTGCCGCGGCCGTCGCCGAATACCTGGACTTCAAGATGCCGCGCACGTTCGATGTACTTCTCCAGGAACACGCCAGCGTCGCTGAAGTTGTTCTGGCCGAGACGTTTCACCACATCGAAATGCGCACGGAGTTCGTTCGCGTTCCAGCACACGCGCATGCCGATCCCGCCGCCGCCCGCCGTGCTTTTCAGCATGACCGGGTAGCCGATCTTTTCGGCGGTTTGCAACGCGGCGTTCACGTCCTCCAGAAGGCCCGTGCCTTCGAGCATTGGCACGCCCTGTTCGGCTGCAATTGCGCGGGCAGTGTGCTTCAAACCAAAGGCGAGCAGTTGCGCCGGCGTGGGTCCGATGAACGCGATGCCCGCTGCTTCGCACGCCTCACCGAACTCCGCATTCTCCGAGAGAAAACCATAACCCGGATGAATAGCCTGGACGTTTTCACGGCGCGCGATGTCGAGGATCTTGCTGACATCGAGATACGTGGCCGACGCCGGGCCGTCGCCCAGACCATGCGCGATCGTGGCCTCGCTCACATGAAGACTGGCGCGGTCTGCTTCGGCATAGACGGCCACACCCGCGACGTTGAGCGCGCGCAGCGTTCTAAGGATGCGGCACGCTATGGCGCCGCGATTGGCGATAAGGACTTTCTCGAACATGAGAGATGGGGGATGCGTGGGCGGGCCGTCCCGCCACGGGGAAAAGCATGCCGCGGTCGTCCGCGGCAAGACGCATTTCGCGCGTCGTCAGAGCAAGCTTTTACTTGAGCTGTAATTCTTCTCGCGTCCGGGTGCAGTAGCGGCCCGAGCGTACGAGCAACACGAAATAAAGCCAGTCGCGCCACTTCTTCAGTTCCATATCAGCAACTCCGCGGGCGTCGGGTTGTAGGCGTTGCAAGGGTTGTTCAGTTGCGGGCAGTTCGAGATCAGTACGATCACGTCCATCTCCGCGCGCAGTTCCACGTATTTGCCCGGCGCCGAAATGCCGTCTTCGAAGGTGAGACCGCCTTCGGCCGTGACCGGCACGTTCATGAAGAAGTTGATATTCGCGCCAATGTCCTGCTTCGACAATCGTCCGTCGTGCGCACAAGCTCGCAAGTAGTTGTCGCGACAGCTATGCATGTAGCGCTTTTCCAGCGCGTAGCGCACGGTGTTGCTCTCTTGAGCGCACGCGCCACCGAGCGTGTCGTGACGGCCGCAGGTATCGGCGACGATGCTTAGCATCGGATTGCCGAGGTTCGAATAAAGCACCGTGCCGGTGGTGAGATACAGGCTCTTCTGGCGTCGCAGCGTGCGCTGCGGGTCGAAGCGTTCGCGAGGATCGGTGAGGCTGTAGAAGAGCGTATCCACGGCCTGGTTGCCTTCGAGATCCAGGATGCGCAGCGTCTGGCCGGCCTTCACTTCGTGAAGCCAGGGTTCCCCGGCCGCAAGCGTTTCGCGGAAGACGGCATGTTCGGGAAGTTTGTCGCTGACGGTAAGCGTTGTTGTCATGGTGTCAGAGTCCGCTTAGAGAAAGAAGCGATCGGTGTTCATGAAGCCGCGCACATTTTCTTCGCACGAGGTCCGGCAAAATTCCGCGACCTGGCGATCGGCTTGTCTTAGCGCAAGCTTGACCGGCTTGGGTGCATAGTCGGGATTCGGGTCGAGCGGATGCTGGATCGCGGTAAGCACGACGAGCGTGTTCATCGGGGCGTAGAGCTCAACGTAATCGCCGGCCTTCGAATTGCCGGGGACAAAATTCAGAGCGCCTTCGCTGGTTACATCGACGCGGCTGAAGAGGTTGAGCGTCATCAGCAAGTCGGAGATGCCGAGTCCCCACTTGCCGAGTTCAACGAGCAGGTTGTCCGCGCCATTGCGATAAAACGCGTTACGTAGCTCCTGATAGCGGCCGACGCCGTATTTATCGTTCACTTCGTCCGCATTCGAAACACCGCCTATTGCGTCATGCCAACCACAGGTGTCCGCGACAATGGCAGCGAGCACACGGCCCATGTCGGAGTAAAGGCAATGACCGGCCGAAAGCTTTGCGGTGTGTTGGCACTTCAGCGTATCGGGAAGATTTAGCCGTTCGCTTTTTTCAGTGGCGTTGACGAGCATGACACTCACGTTTGCGCCGCCGCGCAAATCCGTAAGACGCAAGGACTGACCGCGCTTGACGATCAGCGATGCATGGCCGCCGCCTGGGACGGTTTCTTCCAATAGCAAATCCATCTTCAGTTTCCTTTAAGCCGGGATCACATCGGCACGCGCGGCGCCTTCCACGGCGGCTTGCGCCGCATGAATGGACGAGGCCGAATCGCGGCTGTGATCGAGTGGAATGTTGTAGGTGATACGGGCGCCGTATGCGCCGGGTGCTTGCGGGTCGACGCGTACCTTGTCGAATACGAGCACGCGGCTGCCCAGCGTGAAACCTTCCTTCAGATCGTGCGTGACCATGAAGATCGTCAGGTTCGATTCGCGCCAAAGGCCGAGCAGCATTTCGTGCATGTCGCGGCGAATACCGGGGTCGAGTGCGCCGAACGGTTCGTCGAGCAGCAGCACGCGCGGTTTCATGACCAGTGCCTGCGCAATGGCGAGACGCTGTTGCATGCCGCCCGAGAGTTGCTGCGGATACTTGTCCACCGCTGCGCCCAGGCCGACCCGTTCCAGCATTGCGACCGCTTCGTCGCGGGCCGCGCGGCGGCGCGCGCCGAACAGCCGGCCGGTGAACTTCGCTTGTGGCAGTTCCAGCCCTAGCAGCACATTGCGAACCACGCTCAGATGTTCGAACACCGAGTAACGCTGGAACACCACGCCGCGATGTTCGTCCGGCTCGGACGGTAACGGTTTTCCGTCGAGCAGGATCGTTCCGCGTGTAGCTTGTTCCTGACCGAGCAACAGGCGCAGGAACGTCGACTTGCCGCAACCCGATGCACCGACCATCGAACAAAATTCGCCTTCTGCGATACTCAGGTTCAGCCGTTCGAGCACGACCTGGTCGCCGTATTTTTTCCATACGTTGCGTACTTCGATCATCATGCGCCTCCGCCGTACCAAGGGAAGATCCATTGCGTCAGGCGTCTTAGCGCTTCGTCCATCAGCCATGCAAGCAGCGTGATCCACATGACATAAGGAAGGATCACATCCATCGCCAGATAGCGGCGTACCAGGAAGATGCGGTAGCCGAGGCCGTCGGTAGAAGCAATGGCTTCAGCCGCGATCAAAAAGAGCCACGCGGAGCAGAGCGACAGCCTCATTGCAACCAGAAGACGCGGCAGCAATTGCGGCAGGATCACACGCAGGATCAGCGTCCAGCTTGTAGCACCCAGGGTCTGGGCCTTCACCCACAATTCCGCCGGAATCTCGCGCGTGCGCGACTGCAGGTCGCGGATGATCATCGGCGTAATGCCGATCACGATCAGCACGACCTTCGACAGCTCGTCGAGCCCGAACACGATGAACAGGATAGGCAGCACCGCGAGCGGCGGGATCATGGAGAGCACGGTAATGCACGGCGACAAGGTCGCGCCCACCAGCGGTATCGCACCCGTTGCAATTCCGGCGACCAACGCGATCGCGGCACTGACTGCGAGACCGATGCCAAGCCGTCTGAGGCTGGACACCGTGTCGTCCCATAGCAAATATTCGCCGGTGCGCTTGTCCTCCGTAAATGCGACCTGCTTGATGGCGTCGCTCATTTGCGTGGCGCTGGGCAGCAGCTTGTCGTCGGGATTGATCTTTAGCCGCAGCGACGACCCGGTGAAATAGATCGCCACCAGCACGATGAACGGCAGCAACAGCAGCATGAGGCCGCCGCTCCGGCTGGGATGTCGATTGATGAGTCGCATGGCGCGCACCCTGTTAAAGATGCCGGCTTAGAGCTTGCCCGCTGCCGCCATCGCGACATAGGAAGGATCAAAGCGCAACTTGACATTGCTCTTGCTGCCCACCACGACACCCCTGTCGAACGCCATGCCGACCGCGTCCGCACTCGGTGCGCTCTGACCGAGCAGGCCGTGATCGAACGAGAACCTGGCGACTCGCGTCATGATGGTCGGCAGGTTCGGGCTCGTGACAAAAGCGAGCGCGGCTTGCGGCGTATAGAAGAGGGCGGTGGTGGAGAGCTGGCCCTTGAAGCCGGCGAGATCGGTGCCTGACGATTTGGCCATTGCAGTAAGCGCTTCCGTGCTGCCGGCGCTGTTTGCGTGCATCAGCGCGACCATCTCGAACCATGCGCCGGTGAGCGCCTTGCCGAGCGCCGGGTTGTCCTGCAGCGTCTTCGTGTTGACGACCATCATGTCCATGATTTCGCCGGGAATCTTGCTGGAGTCGAAGACTTCGGTGACGTTCGGTTGAGCCTTGAGGTCGGCGAGCATCGGGTTCCAGGTCACCGCTTGTTGTACGGTAGGCGTGGCGAATGCAGCGGAGATATCGGCGTCCGAGGTGTTCACGACCTTGAGGTCGCGCTCGCTCATATGGGCGCTTTCAAGCGCGCGTGCAAGCAGGTAGTGCGAGACGGAGAACTGGACCAGATTGATCTGCTGGCCCTTGAGGTCGGTGAGCTTCTTGCCCTTGCCCTTGATGAGAACACCGTCGTTGCCGTTCGAATAGTCGCTGACAATCAATGCGGTCGAATCAACACCGCCGGACGCGGGAATGGTCAGCGCGTCCATGTTGGTCATTGCGCAACCGTCGAACTTGCCGGCCGTGTATTGATTGATGGATTCGACGTAATCGTTGAGCTGGACGACATCTACGTTGATGCCGTATTTCTTGGCCCACTTGGAGACAATGCCTTGCGTTTTGGCTTCGCCCCAAGGCATCCAGCCTGCATAGATGGTCCAGCAGACCTTGAAGTCCGTACGACCTGCAGCGAACGAGGGGGTGGAGGCGAGGGTGACGAGAGAGACGGCAGCAATGCCGAAAAAGCGAACAAGCTTGCGCATGGGTTTGACCTCGAGGGGACGGTTAGCGGACGGCCAGGAGCAGCGCGAACATCGCGTTCTCTCCCGGGCTTTTATCCCGCCGTGTAACCTCGCCTGAGGTCGACAACTCTCGGACCAGCACCTGCTCGACTAAGCCAAGCAGGCCGGAACCCTAGTCATCCATTTCCAGATTGTGTGCTTTGACCGGATGCTGCACCGGCTCCTTGCATTTTCTTTTAAGCGATTAGCGTGCCATGCACGGAATGACTTATTGTCAGGGGCTTAGCGAAAATGCGTGCTCGGGTTTGGGCTTTCGTGCACCGCACTTAAGCCGTTAGCGCACAGTTTTCGTGCATGCATTGTCTTGTGCATTGGCGCTTGCAATGGTGCCTAGCTGGGCAGCCGTGAGACCGAGTGCCGATGCTCCTAGCAAGGTCCGACGCGATTTATTGACATCACCTGCCATTCGTTGCTCCTTGTGAGATTGACTGCCGACATCGTCCGCGTGGGTGGCGAGGTAGTGTAGGGGACCTGCAACACACGGAGACGGTGGCAAAAACTCGGCATCATGAGAAGGCAGCCTGATAGACCTTCGGCGTCACGCCAGTCTGCTGCTTGAACACGCGCGTGAAGTGCGGTTGGTCGGAAAAACCCATTAGCGCGCCCACTTCCGCAATGGGCCTGCCGGCTCGCAACAACGGCATCGCGCTGCGCACGCGTTCCTGTTGCTGGAAGGCATGCGGGCTCAATCCCGCGTCGCGCACAAAGGCACGCAGCAGCACGAAAGGCGTCACGCCAAACTCGCACGCAAGCGTCGACAAGGTCAGGTGTGCGTACAGTTCGTCTCGCAGGCGGGACTTGATCGCGCGTACCAGCGCAGGCTCGCTGCGCACCACGGGCAGAGCGGCAGACCGGCCCGCGTGTCGGGCATGCAAGCCGATGACGGCGCGGGCCAGCGTTTCACTGCGCTTGAAGCAGTCCTCGTCCACCTCGGAACACCAGTTCACGCCGTAGAGCTGCTGTGACAGTTCAGCGTCGATGACGAACGGACTCGGCATGTCGAACCGCTCGCGTCGGGGAATGCCGAGCCTCCCGCAGTAGGCGGCTAGGGCTGCGGGCTGCACATGTGCCACGCGCATTTTCCATTGCCCATCGCCGGCGGCGGAACCTGCGTGCACCACGTCGGCATCGATGACGATCACGTCGCCACGGCGGCACACGCGTCGCTGGTCCTGAACTTCGACCGCCAGCGCCCCACCCGTAATCACCGCAAGGCAATGCGTGTCGTGCGCGTGCGGTGGATAGCGGTGGCCGACGAACTGGCCCTTGAGCATGACGGCATCCATGACGTCTGGCGCGTGCCAGAGCTTGATCGACTTCGTCGGTCCAGTGGTGTTCATGGTGAGGCTGCCCCTGGAAGTGGCTGGAAGATTTCATCATATTCCTCTAGCCGTGGCATCGGCATGCGCGGCTGCTCGTCGAGGCAGGCGACGAAATCGCCCCAACGCTTGAGCGTGTCGACTCGCTGAGCGTGCGAACAATATGGAATGTGCCAGGCAAAGAACGGATCGAGCACTTCATAACCGACATAACCCAAGGTCCCCTGTAGCAGGTGGCGCAGCATGCCGCCTGCAAGTTCGCCATGTATGCCTTGCGGCCCGAACATGTGCTCCCGGCCGCCCAGGCTTACCCCGACCACCGCGCGCTTGCCGACCATGCCACCGCGACCGTAGATGCGCTTGCCGCCGTACAGCGCGCCGGACAGGAAGCAGCGGTCGATCCATCCCTTGATAAGCGCAGGCACCGAAAACCAGTAGAGCGGGAACACCAGCACCAGCGTATCGCTGGCCAGCAGTGCGTCGACTTCCCGCTTGATGTCGTGCGCAAGGGCGTTGTGCTCAAGTGCGTGGCGCTGCTCCTTGGCGTAGACAAGGTAGTCGCTGTTGGCGCGCTCGGCGAAATCGCTGGCGCGCACCACGGGATCGAAGTTGAGCGCGTAGAGGTCTGAAAAACTCACATCGTTGCCGCGCAACTCCAGCAGGCGTTGGGCTTCATGGGCCATGGCCGTGCAGAAGGAGCGCGGCGACGACGTGAACTTTATGCATGAGGGGTCGAGCGCCAGGTAACGGCAGGAATGAAGGCGTTCAGGTGGGCAAGCTCGTGCTGGATGGCTTCGCTGGCTGACAGCGTAGCGCCCTCCAGCAACAGACGCCGCATACTTTGCAACGCTGCCGGCGGCTTGGCGGATAGCATCGTGCAGTATTCGTCGGCCGTTGCGCGCACATCCGCGTCGGGAACCACGCGCGAAACGAAACCCCGCTGCAATGCCTCCGCGGCCGTTATCGGCCGGCCGCTCATGAGCCAGTCGCGTGCGCACAAATCTCCCACCCGGCGGGCCAGCAATGCGGTTGCGCCGGCTTCAGGCACGATACCGAGATCGGCGAACGGAAAGCGGAACATGGCCCCCTCGCCGGCGACCACCCAGTCGGCGTGCAGCAGCAACGTGGCACCAAACCCGACCGCCGCGCCATTGACAGCTGCCACGAGCGGCTTGGGCTGGTCCGCGAAGGTCTCGATGCAGCGGGCGACCGCGCCGTCGGCTGCCTGCGGCCACAAGGAACCGAACTCGGCCTTGTCGTGGCCCGAGCAAAAACATTCGCTGGTTCCGTGCAGCAGCACGCAATGAACGCCCACGTCTCCTTGCGCCGCGCGCAAGGTGTTTGCCAACGCTTCGAACAGAGGGCCGTTCAGCGCATTGCGCTTTTCCGGACGGTCTATACCCACAGACCAGACCTGGCCGTGAAGCTCCGCGGTGAGGTTTGCGCCCATCATGCGAACAGGGCGAAGCCGCCGACCAGTTTGCCGACCTTCTTTTTGGGCCCGACCAGTCCGACAGCCAGGTACTGGAGGGACTCGCCCGGCAGCACGCGCACCGCGTGTAGAAAGGCGTCGTAGTCGACGGTGGCCTGCCCTTGCACGGGAAAGTCGACCACGTCGCAGTGCGCCAGCGATTTCTGGCGCAGCGCGTTCAACTGATCAGCCGTGGCTTTGAGAACCGGGATGCCAATGGGAATGAGACCAGGGTGCGCCGTGCCGTCCCGCTCTCGCAAGGGCTCTCCGACGAGATGGCTGTGGCGCTGGCCCAGCGTGAACGCCACCACTGCAGCGGCGTTCGAGGCTTTGCCGGGCGGGAGCGCTTCGTCCACGACGATGACACAACGCTCCGGCTCGGGCGGGGCTTCAATGGCGTTAGCGCCGTCTGGCTCGTTTTGTAATAACAAAGCATCTCTCCAGAAAAGTAAGCGGTGGAGGGAATGCTAGGTAGATTCAGGCCACAAGTATTGAACGATCTTGCAGCAAGCCGAGGTCGTGTCGGCGACGATGACACGCCCGAACCTCCACCCCAATTGTGGCGGACAACCTAACGCCAGTAGCATTTCAGGTAGGTCGATACCGACGAGCGGGGGCAAGCGACTTCAGCGATCGTCTCGTGCCGGCTCGGTAACTGACGGTCGCAAATCGCACGAACGGCACTTGATGGCCGATGGTTGTCTATCGTGATAGGTCAGCCACGCTCCGTGGCTGACGTGAGGCCGAAGCTTGAACAATCATGCGCGATGGCTCACCGATCACGGCGCCGAACATTGCTGGACGGATGTCCAAGGGCGCGCCGGTTTCCGAGATCGCCTAGCCAGCGACAGCCGGATCACGTTTTCGCTACCCACCACTATGTGTTGTAGACGGATGGCATGGCGGCAAAGTACTAGGCGGCGGCGAGGCCCGGCCTTGAATGGCCGCCACGGTGTCGGTGCACTTCACGACGAGGTCGACGTTGACTCGGCCTCTGCGCGGAGCTAAGTGCCCGATACAGACTCAGCGCTTGTCGCGAACTGCCTGCTGTCGTCGGCCCTGCGAGGCGATGTGTGTCTGGATCACCTTGGAACGCGAACCGGCGAGCTGCGAACGTTGCGCCGCTGCGCTCGCTTTTTCACTGGTCAAGCCCACGCTCGCCTTGGGATTTCTTGCCACCGACGCAACCGCCGCGCGCTTGTTGGAGGGCCTCTTTGCAGCGATGACCTTGCTTGGCTCGACGCGCGCCTTACGTGTCGCAGCTAGCGCGAGCGCGCTCTCCGCCTGGCTGGCCTTACGGGCTTCGGCCGCTGCTAACTTGACCTGTCGGCCCTCCAGGCGCTGCTGCACTTCTTCGAACAGCTTGACTTTTTGTTCAGTGCGCACGTTGTCGTTACCTTGCACACCCGACTTGGTCCCGGTGCGCTCGCGGGTGGCCAGTTTCTGACGGCGTAGAAGATCCCGATACTTGTCACGCAGGTCGCAAGCGCGCTTGATTTTCCGGCGCAATTGCGCAGCGTTCCACCCGGTCAGTGCCTCGCCGACACTGGATTCAAACAACGGCAACTCGGATGCGCTAAGCAATCCTCGTGCGTGGCGGCGGTTGTATGCCATGTGACGGCCTCCTGTGTCTATGCTGAATGTATAGAGCACGCCGCTCACTAGGGCAAGCCTGAGTTTCCGGAGCGTTAGCATCAAGCGCGAGGTGTTTAGATGGGGCGAGCCGCCCAATCAGACAACTTCCGGCATCGACAGAAGCCCGCACTGCATGAGGGAAAGTGGCCGGCTTTTGCCTGTCAGCTATCGGCAGAAGTCGACCCGGCGCCGTCCTTCGAGCCAAGACCATCTCAACGGCCGCTTCCGAGGTCCAACGGCCATTTTTAACCTTTAGCAGGCAGCAGAAGATCGGCCATTGAGTATGAGCTGGCCAGGTTTGCCAAAGGCAGACACTCATGAGGCGAACACGCGTTCCTATCACGAGCAGATGTGTAGGTCACCCTACGAAATTCACACAAGAACTTGACGGATACCTCTCTGCAGTATATCCCCTGAATAACGCCACCCCCGCCGCAAACGTGATCGATCGAAGCATGGAAGCGGTGAGACCCCCGGCAGAAAACCGCGGCCAATCCTAAAGAGTTTCGACCGGTTGGCGCGTCCCACACTTAGCGTGATTGCTCAAGACCCGAAAAAACAAGAGGATGCAATGACACGGTTACTGGTCTTGGCAACTCTGGCGGTCTCTTTTGCTATATCGAGTTGCGCGAATCGCGGCCAACCCGGCGATGTTTCGCACCCGGCAGATACTGCGGCCACTGGAAGCATCTATGTTGCCTACATGGGCGTGCCCGGTCCTAAGGGAGACAAAGGAGACCCTGGTCCAAAAGGGGGAAGGGGAGACCCCAGTATAAATGGTGTAACTGGTGCATCTGGGCCGACTGGACGCCAGGGTGAGCCGGGCCTTGGAGAACGAGGTGCTAAAGGAGAAAAAGGAGATGCCGGGCTGAAGGGCGAGAAAGGTGACGCAGGACCGAGAGGCGACCGGGGAGAAAAGGGAGACCGTGGTGAGAGAGGAGACCGTGGCGAAAAAGGCGACCGAGGTGATCGAGGCGAGAAAGGGGGGGCCGGCACCCCCGGCAAAGATGGAGCAACAAGCATCAATGGAGGCGCTGGCACGGCTGCTCCCTGGCTCTGGTCATGGCCACTGTCACTAGAGCCGACGCCCAAAACGCCCGGCGGTTCTGTCAACTGTTCGGATTGCCATGAAGGAGCCGGCTCGCTGGCGATTCGTGTCCTGTCTGCCCTGTTCACAGGCCTCTCGGGTCTCGTCGCAGCGCTAAGCCCTATCCTTATTGCATTGATTGAGAAGGAGAAGAGCATATCCGATCCGGGCCAACGACCTTCCGAACGAGAATCGCAGGAGTATGCGCGAGAACAAATAGTGCCCTCTCCTGGGATGTCCGGGAATGAACGAGAATCTAAAATCAATGCTCTTGCCGACAAAGACTTCAAGGAACGAACGGTAGCGTACGAGATAAAGCTTGAAAGATATAAGGAGGTTTCAAACAATGCACTTCAAAAGGAAGTGACCATTATCTCTGTGGGAGCGTATTTCTTCGCGTATCTGGCCCTCAGATTTTTAGAGTTGCTATTCATCTTTATTTGCGCATATACACTCATCATTGGCGTGATATTCATCTGCTATGCGTTTGGAAAAAAGATATTAGACGACGCGGCTTACAAGAAGACTCAAGCCGAACTGGAACTTGCAATGGTGAAACTAAAGCAGGCACACGAGTTGGACATGACAAAACTGAGATTCGACCAACGAATGGTTCTGCGCGGAGCGAAGACAAAGTCGGACAACGGATCCTAAAACATCCTTTCCAACCGATAAAGGGTTGAATGGCTACCCAATTTGCATCAGAACCGGTCTAAGTATACAACTTGAGTGGGATCCGATCTTGCAATGGACAATAGGGGGAGCACAAATGGACTACGCCATGAACGTGAAGAAAATCATGAGCGCGAGGGTTGTCACGGTTGAGTTGGACGACAAGCTATCCGCGGTTAAGGAGATTTTCGAGAATTGCAAATTCCACCACGTACTCGCAGTCGAGGACGGCGAGCTTATAGGTATCGTTTCAGACGGGGATTTGTTCAAGGCGCTGAGTCCGAACATTGGAACTTTCACGGAAACCTACAAGGATGCCGCGACCCTGGATAAAAGAGTGCACCAAATCATGGCGCATCATCCTATTGTGCTTGGCGAAAATGCCACAATTGGCGGCGCGATTGATTTATTCAATGCACACAATATTTCTTGTATTCCTGTTGTGAACAGTGGCAATTGGCCTGTTGGAATCGTCTCTTGGAGAGATATCCTTAAAAATATTCGGCCGGGGACGTTGCCCGTTTGATTTCCGTTTTCCGTATTGAAAGTCAGCAGGTCAAGTATTCGGCCGCACTTCCATACGGACGGCCTATTTTTCCACTATAGATCGTCAACGATTCAGTCGCCGATGTCGACCGGCCGAAAGTGGCCGAGCCCGGTCCGACGTTGAACTGGCGGAGTGGGCCGCCATTGATCGGTCCACGTCGGGCAGAAGTCGACCCGCTTCGGCCGGTCAAATTTCTACAAACCGGCCATTCATTCGTCGTGGCGCGCAATCGGCTACCGTCCCAGCCAGAAGCAAGCCGAGGAGGCAAATGGCAATTCCTACGCCAATCGGAGATCCCACAACACATCGAGTACGTGTTGCGTGGAACGTTCGACGTATCCCGCACGATGTGCAACGCCGAGGCGACGCCACAACGCAGGGCGTAGCGCATGCATGGCAATGCGTCGGTCGGGCAAAGGCGTAGTGGCCTCATGAGGCAACAGCGCTGCCCCGTAACCCGCCGCGACCAGGCTCTTGATTGCGTCGTTGTAGTTGAGCTGAATGCGCGGCGCAGGGTGGTGACCGCCGGTCGCGAACCACTCTGCAGTCAGACGCGAGAGACGCGTGGTGGAGTCGTTAAGAATGAGCGGCTGAGCCGCGAGCCACTCAGGCGTGATGCGAGCAGGACATCGCCAATGTGCCGGCACGAAGGCCATGACGGGGTCGCGACGCCAGGGCTTTATTGTGAGCCCAGCCACCGGGGGCTGAGGGAGAGCAACCAGCCCAACATCCAGCGTTCCATCCGCCAGTCGGGACAGCGTTTCATGCGAAGTGAGTACGGCAACTTGAATGTCTATAGCGGGATGGTGCTGACGCAGCCCCTCAAGCGCTTGCGGCAACAGGTGCGCGATCGCGCCGGTCGACGCACCGAGCCGCACCCGCCCTTCGAGCCCCTGCACCTGGCGATGAACATCGTCCAACGCCTGCTCCGCGTCGGCCAGCAGTCGACGCGCGCGCCCTACCAACATCTCGCCTATCGCCGACGGTCGAACATGTCCGCGCTTCCGTGACAGGAGCGGAGCCCCAATGCGGTCTTCCAGTTCAGCGATGTGCAGGCTGACCGTTGGCGGTGCCAGGTGCAGCGCACGCGCCGCGTCGGCGAATGAGCCACGGTCGGCAATAGCGACCAGGGTGCGCAAGCGGTCCAAGCTGATCTCTCGCATGTCAGGTTCCAGATTCAGAAAAACTGAATGTTAGCGTTATGAAATTCAACTTTCGCTATTCTAGCTGTACGCAGAAGATAGGGGCTCACTCTCATCGTTATGGCCCAGTCACCGGAGTATTCCGCGCATGATCCCTCCCCTCGTTTTCATCGACGGCGACCAAGGCACCACCGGGTTGCAGATCCACGAACGGCTTCGCGATCGAAGCGACCTGAAGCTATTTACGCTTCCCGCTGCGGAACGCAAGGATCCGAAGCGTCGCGCCGAAGCCATTAACGCCTGCGACATCGCCATCCTCTGCTTACCCGACGACGCCGCGCGTGAGGCGATGGATACGATCGCCAATCCCGCTGTCAGGGTAATCGACGCGAGTTCCGCCCACCGCACGCAGCCGGACTGGACATACGGTTTTCCGGAGATGGCTGCGGGACAGGCGGAACGCATCGCGAACGCACGTCGGGTCACCAATCCTGGTTGCTATCCGACCGGTGCGATTGGCCTGCTGCGTCCCCTGCTACAGGCCGGGCTCATACCAGACAGCTATCCGGTCAGCATTCACGCTGTGTCCGGCTACTCGGGACGTGGACGTGCCGGCGTGGAGGAGCACGAGGGGCGGGGCGCCGTCAACGCGCCTTCTTACCAGGTCTATGGTTTGGAACTCGCGCATAAGCACACCCCGGAGATCCAGCGGCACGCCGGGCTCGCGCAGCGTCCGATCTTCGTCCCTGCGTATGGTGCGTTCCGCCAGGGCATCGTGCTGACGGTGCCCTTGGAGTTGCGGCTGCTGGCGCCCGACGTGGATGGCGCCGCGTTGCACGAATGCCTCGCGCGGCACTATGCCGAGGCGACCCACGTGCATGTCTTGCCGCTGCTGGAATCGTGCGCCTTAAAGCACCTGGATCCGCAAATGCTGAACGGTACGAACGACATGCGCTTGAGCGTATTTCCCAACACGGCGCACGGGCACGTGCTGCTATCTGCGGTTTTCGATAATCTCGGCAAAGGCGCATCCGGCGCTGCGGTTCAGAACCTGAACCTGATGCTCACGCAGCAATAGTGGCCGATGGATTGAGCGAACGTTCGGCCGCATCCATATGCCGACGATTGTTGTCAATCTGGTCGTAGCCGTCGAATGTCTCATACTGGGCGCAGTCCGACGTTGAGCTTGCGGAGTGAGCCGCCATTGATCTGCCCGCGTCGAGCAGAAGTCGACCCTATAGCGGCCCTTCGACTCGATGCGAGCGCTATGGCAGCTTCCAAACTGGAACTGCCAGGGGGTTGACTCAGGCGATGACCTTCTGCTCCCCGGCAGCCTGCTCGCGCATGCGACGGGCTTCGTCGCGCAGGAACTGCTGGTAATCGTCCAAATCGCCGTCGAAGGGCTCGACGCCACCCTTGGTGACGAGCCAGAACTCGTCACATACCGCGCGCAGCAGGGACCGGTCGTGACTGACGAGCATCACTGTACCTTCGAATTCGTTGAGTGCCATGCCTAGCGCTTCGCGTGTGGCCAGGTCGAGGTGGTTGGTAGGCTCGTCGAGCAGCAGCAGGTTGGGACGCTGCCACACAATCATGCACAACACGAGCCGCGCCTTTTCGCCGCCGCTCATCGTGCCGACCTTCTGATGGACCATGTCACCACTGAAGTTGAAGGTGCCGAGGAAGGTGCGAAGCGATTGTTCGGTGCCACTCTGGCCGGGGGCGCGCATGTTCGCCGGCGTGTCCTTGGCAAGGCGGATCATGTGTTCCATCGGCGTGTCGAGAGGACGCAGCACGTCGAGTTCCTGCTGTGCGAAGTAGCCGATGTTCAGGCCTTTGCCTTCGCTGATTTCGCCGGCAATCGGCGCCAGCTCGTGCGCCACCGTCTTCACCAGCGTGGACTTGCCTTGGCCGTTGGCACCGAGAATGCCGATGCGCTGCCCGGCCAGCACGGATCGGTTAATGCCCCGCACGATGACCGTGGGCGGCGTGCCCGGCAGGGCGTCGGTCGGCGCCGGGTAGCCGAAGCTCGCGTCCAGCATCGACAACAGCGGGTTCGGGACGTTGAGCGGCTCCTTGAACTCGAAGGTGAAGTCTGCGTCGGCAAGCACGGGTGCGATCTTCTCCATGCGCTCGAGCGCCTTGACCCGGCTCTGCGCCTGCTTCGCCTTCGAGGCCGTGGCCTTGAAACGGTCGATGAATTTCTGCAGGTGGGCGATCTTGTCCACCTGCTTGGCCATCGAGGCCTGCTGCAATACCAGTTGCTCAGCGCGCATGTCTTCGAACTTGCTGTAGTTGCCGCCATAACGCACGAGCTTGGCGTTGTCGACGTGCACCGTCACCTGCGTCACCGCGTCGAGGAATTCGCGATCGTGGCTAATCACTACCATGGTTCCTTGATAGCGCTTGAGCCACGCTTCCAGCCAGACCAGCGCGTCGAGGTCGAGGTGATTGGTCGGTTCGTCGAGCAGCAGCAAGTCGGACGGGCACATGAGCGCGCGCGCCAGCTGCAGTCGCATGCGCCAGCCGCCGGAGAAACTGTTGACCGGCTGGCTAAGCTGCGCAGCACTGAAGCCAAGGCCCAGGATTAGCGCTTCGGCGCGTGCGGGGGCATCGTGTGCACCAGCGTCGTGCAGCTCCATGTAGGCGTGCGCCATGCGCATGCCATCGTCGCCGGCCTCAGCGGCCGCTACTTCGGCCTGCGCGGCCAGCAGCACGGTGTCTCCCTCGACTACGAAGTCGGTCGCGCTCTGCTCGGTCTCCGGCATCTCCTGCGCGACCTGGCCCATCTTCCATGCAGCAGGAATCGAGAACTCGCCGCTGTCTTCGTGCAGCGTGCCGTTGAGAAGGCCGAAGAAGGACGACTTGCCGGCGCCATTGCGGCCGACAAGACCAATCTTTTCGCCGGGGGTGAAGGTGACGGACGCGCTGTCGAGTACGACATTGACGCCACGGCGCAGCGTGACATTACGGACGGAAATCATAAGCAGCTACTTCGGAGAGGATAGGCATGATAGCCGACCGGACGTACAGGGCTGTCTCTTTTCTGGCCGCACGAGTGAAGAGCCGCTTGCGCTTTGCGGCGCCCACTGGCCACAAAGCAAGGCGGGTACTGGCGCACCGGGCGTTCCGGCTGCGGGGCCAGGACAGACGGTGAGTGACGGCTGCTGGCCGAACCCGGTCTGCCGCTGATTGAGGGGAGTCGGCCGCCGTTCATCGGCCTGGGTGTCGGGCAGAAGTCGTTTTGGGGTTGTTCGATGCCTGCCATTGTCCGCAGGAATGTGAGTGCGCCATCGCGCGTGTTGGCAGGCGTCGAATAAGCCTAAACGAACCCGGTCGGACGTTGAACTGGCAGAGGGGCCGCCGTTGATCGGTCCGCGTCGGGCAGAAGTCGACCCTGTATAGATGGTCCGTTCCGCTTTCGCTGATACTAGTTGCACTGGCAGTTTGCTGCCAGTGCTGGCGGAACATCCACCCGCGGGCTACGAATAACGGACGCTCAACATTGACATGAGAGGCGGCCTAGCCTCGCGAGTCCGCTCGATGGAAGGGTTAGGCCTCGGGTTGGTGGCAAACCACTTCGATGTTGTGCCCGTCCGGACCAATGACAAAAGCTGCATAGTAGTTCGCGTGGTAGTGCGGGCGCGGACCAGGCGCACCATTGTCTTTGCCACCCGCCTCCAGAGCCGCGCGATAGAAAGCTTCGACTTGCTGGCGATTCTCGGCCGTGAACGCCAAGTGAAGATGCGCCGGCTTCTCCTCGGTTTGGTACAGGCACAATGAAGCCTTACCCTGTGGGCTAAGCTCGACACCGTAAGTCGGCGGCCCCTCCGAGACAACAGCTACGCCGAGCGGTTCGAGTGCCTTGACGAAGAACGCTTTGCTCGCTGCATAGTCGCTGACTCCGAATTTGACGTGGTCGAACATGACTTCTCCTGAAGTGTGTGGGCCTGCGCGAGGCCTAACGCGATTTAGAGATCACCGCGATGTTGCCGCCCGTAGACACAAGTAGCCACCGGTGGCAGTCGGGGTATGACATCCGCACGGTGCAGGAGTTGCTCGGACACGCAGACGTGGCCACCACGATGATGTACACGCACGTGCTGAAGGTTGGCGGTGGAGGCGTGCCGAGCCCACTGGACTCGTTGCCTTGAAGGCGGCCAACCGCAAAGCAGACCGTGGCGAAAGACCGCAAATGGCTGGCTTGTGCCTGTTAGCCGTAGGCAGAACTCGACCCTGTCAAAGGGACGTTCGCGTCTCCCTAAAACGGCCGTTCGTAAATGAACGAACAGCGAAGCTGCGGGCGGCCGCGATGAGGAACTGAAGTCGGGGAAGTTACCGTGGTCCGGCGGGTTTCCTCAACGCTTTGGTCGAGAGAATATGTTAACGAGATTCCCATCCGGGTCACGCAGCAACAGCGAGCGATTGCCCCACGGCATCGACGTTGTCGGCATAACGATGTCTGTCCCCAACGCATTCATTCGTTGGAACACTGCGTCAACGTCCTCCACTTCAAACTCCAGGATCGCCGACTGATTCGCAGCCGCGATGGCGGCACCGACATTAAAAAGCTTAATCAGGTGCTCAGACGAAATCGCAAGCGTCGCTCCTTCGAATTGTATTTCAGCAAACCCATCAGCCGGCCGCGCAGCCCCGAGACCGGAAAGCCTTTGGTAAAACTCGACCAGACCTTCAATATCCTGGGTAACAACACGAACAGATGCGAACTTCATTTTGAGCTCCTGGCTAAGAAAGGAAACTCAGTTTAATGGTCGATGCTGTCAGATTCTGGCAGTATTGTGCGGCTCGCTACGTGATTGACCCTACGCCACTCTCGAAGCAGCGTTGACCGTCTTTTGGGGTAGCGCTCCTCCATCTGCTCGACGTTCAAGATTCGGTCCGATCGGAAATTCCGAAAACCTGCTCGAAGCTCGCACCAACACATTAGCACCCGGGCCTAGTCGAAATACACCAGAGCAAATGGCCAAACTACACGCTGTGAGTTGATACCGCTGCCGTCCGCGTAAGTAATATTAAGCTTTCGCTCGGCCCGCACTGCGGCACGTAGAAGGCCTTGCGAGACCTTGTGGGCAGGTCTCTTCAACGGCGCACCGACTAGCAGCGACGATTCCTCCAGTTCTCGACGCAGTTCAGTGGGTAGTACGGCGGCTACCTTCGCAAGCGTGCTCAGCGCGCCGTCCGATAGCGTCTTGTCGCAGCGATCAGCCACCCACCGCATGCCAAGAACCAAGGCGTCGAGTTCCTCTGAGCGGAACATCATTGGCGGCAGCATGAAACCCGGTTTCATAACGTAACCAACGCCCGGCTCCCCCTCGATCATTGCTCCTTGCGCTTGCAGACTGGCGATGTCCCGGTATAGCGTTCGGATGCTCACGCCAAGCTTCTCGGACAAAGCTTGACCACTTACGGGGCGTCGATAACCCCGTAACACTTGCAAGAGATTAAGGAGACGTTCGGAGCGTGGCATACGCTGATCCTGATCGACACTTCAGTAGGTCGGCGACACCATCGGTGGCTTCGAGCCGCATAACAATTGGTTGCTTCCAGATAGAGATTGCATTGTTGACGATCTATAAGGCTCTGTCGAACGTCTCCTGTTGGCCGCGTACTGCCCGACTCGTCGGGCGCATCTCGACCTGGCGCGGTGCGTCAGTGCAATCGCGACGCGCGGCTACTTCCGACCGCGAAGTGAACAATGGCAAATGGCACGCGGCACGGCGCGTGCAGGTGACGCGGGGCGCAGGACCGAGGTGCGTGCTCCCGGCCCAGTCTGTACAATTTCTTTCCCTGAAATTTCCGAAGCGCGAGCAAATGACCGATCTGGATAAATTCCTCGCGGAAACGACTGCCTGCGGCCCAATTCACGGCGTGTCGCTCGCAACGCTTCGTGCGGGCACGAGAGGCACCGAACACTACTTTGGCATCCGGGGCTCTCATGACCGCTCTGCTGTCGACGCTCAGACCGTTTTCGAGGCCACGTCCCTCACGAAACCGGTCGTCGCCTTCATCGCTCTTCAGCTAGCCGAAGAAGGGCTTCTGGACCTGTATCAACCTCTGTTCGACATCTGCGGCGATTATGTGCCGGGCGACTTGAGGTCGCGCAAGATAACTGCTTTTCATGTTCTGACGCACACGAGCGGCCTCCCAAATATCGTCCGCGACAAAGCACCGCTTCGCACGTACTTCAACCCCGGTGAGAGATTCAGCTACGGTAGCAGCGCATTCGCATGGCTTCAGCGGGCGATGGAGACCGTCAGTGGACGCTTGCTGGAAACGCTGGCTCGCGAGCGCGTGTTCGAGCCGTTGGGAATGCTTCATTCGAGCCTGGAATGGCAGGCCGCTTCTCAGAGAACCATGCACAGGGTCACGAATGGGAAGGAGAACCAGTGCCAAAGCGCCGCGTACAGACGGCGCAGGCCTCGTGCTCGCTTCTGACGACAGCTTCCGACTATATCGGATTCGTCCAGCATGTACTGGCCGGCCGCGACCTGACGAGCGCAAGCTACGATCAGTGGTTCCTGCCGCGCGTCAACACGCGGCAAGGCGATGACGCTGAAGACCTGCACGGCGAGGACCCACCGGATCACAACGTTGCCTGGGGACTAGGTTGGGGTCTCGAGCCTTCCGAAAGTTGTTTCTTCCATTGGGGAAATAATCCCGGATTCCGGGCGTTCATTCTCGCCAATCGACTGACGAAGGATGTAGTTGTATGGTTCGCGAACTCGGCGCGCGGTATGCGGCTGATACACACGGTCGTACCGGAAACCGTTACCGGCGAACACCCCTCCGTTCAATAGCTCCGCATCGGCCGGCTATGACGCATCGAGTAGCCGGCCAAGCGACAGCGTCAGTGGTCAAGCAAGCAAAAAGCAGTCTAGTGTACTGACTGTCTGTCCCACTGCTGGGTGCCGTGGTCATCAGCCCCGTCGGCAATCGTCGAGTAACACCAACAGCCGCTGGGTGACTCGTTCGGGCTGCTCAAGACTTGGCAGATGGGCCGCAGCGCTCAGCATCTCGAGCCGACCATTCGGGAGCCCTGCCGCGAGCTGTTCGCAGCGTGTCTGGAGGTGCGGTATATCGAGGTCGCCGCACAGGATCCGTACAGGAACGGCGATTTGATCGAGTCGGCCCCAAGCTGGCTTGGGTTCGACAACTCGACCAAGCGATGGCGCCGCCAAAGCGATCGCGTTCATTGCCAGGAACAGGGCGCGGGGCGATCCGCTTACGCGCCCCTCGTCTGCTAGTGGTCCATCGAGCCAGAGTGCGGCTTGCAGTCGATTCACCTCATCGAGATCGCCTGACTTCCTCGCCAACTCGGTGGCGTCGAGTAGTCGCTGCACAGCCGCGATAGGTGTTGCCGCAGGCGCGCCGCTCACACCCGGTGCGACCAGGACCAGTGCCGCAACCCGATCCGGAGCCGCGAGGGCAGCATCGATGGCGATGCCGCCGCCCCTCGAGCAGCCAACCAGAATCGCCGGCTTATCGCGGCCTGCCAGTCGGTCGAGTACGGCAAACAGATCATCTGTCTGGCTATAGGTCTCGTCGACCATGGCCGTTTCACCGAAGCCCCGGCGGTCGAACGCGATTACCTGATAGCTGGCGGCGAGCGCGTCAAATTGGTGACGCCACATCCGACGGTCCGCAACGTTGGCATGCAGGAAGACAATCGGCTGGCCGTCGCCGGCCCATTCAGCCGCGATCCGTGCGGTACCGACAGGCACGATTTCTGGTGTTGTCTGCATTTCAACCTTGCTCGCTCAGGTCCATTTTTGGTCATGATTGTCAACTACTCGCGCGTTGCTGTCGAGCGACGCAAAATGGTCGAGCGCGCTCCGACGTTGAACCGGCGGAGTGGGCCGCCTTTGATCGGACCGCGTCGGGCCAAAGTCGACCCCATTCGGCCCTGCAGCCGGATCTTTCGAATGTCACCACTGTCCCCCATAGCAGTCATTCTGGCATTGCCGCACGCTCGTACCTAACCAGTGGTCGTTAATTCGTTTCCGCCCCCGTCGCATTATGCAGCTCGGTCCTGCTGTGATTTCAGGTCACTACGCCTACCCGCTGCGTAGCTGAAACGCCATAAGCAAGAAAAGTCCAAGGGTAGCAACCGCGCACATCAAGCAAAAGATCTGGCATACGGACCGGAGAGGGTTCATGTTGAACTCCTGCACCCTAAGTTCCTTAGAGGCCTCGCCGTGGACCCTGGCTATACGTTTAGCCTCGGTGATGCTATAAAAGAAAAAAATCGTGAATCCGCCATTCACTACTGCGGGAAAAGCTAAGGCAATACTGATTATTGGGTTGCCATGGTTAGAAAGAACATAAGACGCGATGCCGCCGGTGACGGCCATCAAGAAAACGGAGGCCTTAACTGACACATCCAAATAAAACTTATACAGATCCACGTCCTTATCGATCTTCCAGCGCAATGTGTCGCGTTTTTCCCGCCGCTCGCCCTCTCCGACGCCGTCAATCTCTTTGGCAAGGTTTTCGAAATCCAGTTCGTTGGAGCGTCCGGCGCGCAGCGCCTGCGTCTGCTCGGTGAGCCATTGCTCAATATCCTTGTTGTAGTCTGCCATGTTGGCTCCATTCGTTTAGATGGCGCGCATGTCACGCGTTAGTCCGTGCAGACCCACGACACTCTGGCCAAGCGACTGTACGAGCGGATGACGCCAGCGGACCGTAATCTCAAAGTAAGTTTTGATTCTTGCAGTCGCGGGAGCATCTATCCCGCAGCGCACAGCGCTTCAAAAATGAAGCTGGCTTGCCGACGAATAGTCGGCTGCCGTCGCTTTGCGAAATGGCGACTCATCGCTCATCAGCAGACGTTCGCCAGCCGACCGCGAGGGACCAGCCGAGCCCGGTCCGACGTTGAACTGGCGGAGTGGACCGCCATTGATCGGTCCGCGTCGGGCAGAAGTCGGACCCGTTCGAGAGGCACAGACGCGATTGGCGACGGACTGCAATCGGGTCGATATGAGTCATCTATCCATATCGCTTAGCCTGCTGTTCGTCGACCATTGCGGCCAGCAACCGGTGCGCTGGCCGTCGGCGGACGATGGCTGCACCAATGGAAAACCCGGTATTTGAATGCCAATTAACGTTACCCCGGAGGCGGGAAACGACGGTGCTGGTCGCTGTGGCGGGGCCATAACAGCGGTTGTTGGCAACCGCGAACGGGCGATTTGCGTGAATGCTTCTGGAAGAGGCTTGAGCGAGGGATCCGACAATTAGCTGGGACACTACACGCGCCAGCGCACATACCACATGTTCATGACAATACGATGATGGTCGTTACCGGCCGTCGAGCGCTTCGCCGCGTAGCCGGGCACTAGCGATGCTTGCGATGCGGCGTCGTGACAACGGCTGCGGCCAACGATGAAGTTATGTCGATTGCCGCACATAACGGAGCAGAGACAAATGAACGTCATCGATACGTGGACCATCGCGTCCATAAATAAAGTGGCCATTCACTCTCAAGGCTTCACCCCTGTAGTCGAAGCGGTCGTGAACGCGTACTTGCCCAAGGGCGTGGTGTTGGTTGCACTGCTGTGGTGGGTCTGGTTCAGGCACCAACGCGCGGAGGGACCTGACGGCGAGGCCGTTCGGCGACACCAGCGCGAACTTGTCGTGATCGCCATCGTGAGCGGCCTCATCGCGCTGGCGGCCGGCCGCCTGCTTGCGCAGTACCTGCCGTTTCGCCTGCGGCCGATGTATGAACCGGCGTTGCGTGCGTTCTTTCCTGAGGCCGACGTGGACGAGCCGGTGCTGCGAACGTGGAGTTCGTTTCCGAGCGATCACGCCATGCTCTGGTGCGCGGTCGCTATGGGCATTTTCCTCGCCTCGCGGCCCGTGGGGATCTACGCGCTATTGCACGCCGTGGTGCTGATCGGCCTGCCGCGCATCTATCTCGGCGTGCACTACCCGACGGACGTGCTGGCCGGTGCGGCGCTCGGCATCGGCATCACGTACGTGATGAGCGCCAGGGCGATACGCACGCGCATCGCCGCACCGATGCTGGCGTTCGCACAGCGCTATCCCGGCGTGTTTTATGGCGGCGCGTTCGTGCTTAGTTTCGAGTTGGCGACACAGTTCCAGGAGCTGCGCGTGTTGGCGCACGCCCTGATACATGGGATCTAGTTGGTCGGGAAGGTATGGAGAGGAGGCGCTCATCGCCCCCTACTGGACACGCTCGCACGCATGGCTTGGCATCTGATCGGTGGAGGAAGGCGTTCAAAGCTGGATCGCCTGCTCGCGGCTTGTCGGGCCGCAACGGCCGACGAGCGGGTGTCCTTTTGCCGATGGCGATTGTCTGGCGGTCTCCATTGACTCAGGCCCACCAAGTTGCCGTCAAGGAGAAACTTGCGTGGCGAGCGTGCGAGTTGATAGTCACAACGGTGACAGTTTTGACGCGGCCAGCGGACACCCCATCGACGTTTACTCTTAGCGGCCCTGGCAATGTCGCAACTTCATGCCACGCTCTGGGAACGGCCGTAGCATCCAGTTTGGCGCTCGCTTGCCTGCACGACGTGCCCTAGCCGCCCGCCGCGCGGCTTCGCCTGACCTGCGCTGTCCGCCTTCCCGCATCAAGCAACACATTCCTCCCGAAGCAATGATTTGCCGTCAAGGTAATGAAAGCTTCATGCTGCCCCCATAAACTGCGCGCTTCCTTACCTACCCTTATCGGGAACGCTCGCCATGTCGTCATCGCAGATACGCACCGTCCGCCTCCTCTTTGCCGTTTCCAGCATCGCGCTTTTGCTGGGGGCGTGTGGTGGCAATTCCGACAATGGCAACAACGCACCCGCCACGGTCTCGGTTGTTCCCGCGCCGCCCGCCGACCCGGGTTTCGTCGATAGTGCGCCGGTCCAGGCCTCGGTCGCCGCCTTCGTCGATAACGCGGCGACCAACCAACGCGGCGACGCTCGGTACGCCACGTTGGCGACGAACGCCGGTGTGCGCGTGCTTAACGGCTTCCGCACGTTGTGGCAACCGCTCACCGATATCGTGGATGCCGGTGTCTCTGCGCCGGCTGTCGGGAGTTTCCCGGCGGTTGTGGCATCGACCTGGACGGGCATCCCGACCGACGGCACGCCCAACGGCACCGCGCTGAATCCGACTGTGCTTGATGCCAATATCCAGTACGTCGTCGCGGCGACCACGCAACGCACGGACGCACAGGGGCAAGCCGCTTACTACGACGACCGGCGCGGCAAGGGCTACAGTGTGTCGGACGGCATGGGACCACTCACCAATGCGTGGCGCAGCGCCGCGCAGCAAACTACGAGCATCACCAGCATTCCGGCGAACGCGGTCACCACCGCCTACAACGACACTGGCAATAACACGGGCGTGGGCGGCACGGCGAATGCGCAGTTCGGTTCGGTTGTCGACTTCATCAACGCGATGGGCAACAATGGTTCAACTGAACCGGCCAAGCGTTTCTACAAATATGCCCGGCCGTTTCGCTGGAGCAGCAGCGTAGTCGTCGTGCCGACACTCGTGCCGGCCGAAAGCACGACGCCGGCGACCGATGGCGGCTTTCCGAGCGGCCACTCGGCCGAAGCCATGCGCGATGCACTTGCGATGGCCTACGCGCTGCCCGAGCGCTATCAGGAGATGCTCAGTCGCGGTCTGGAGCTCGGCGAGAACCGCATCTTCGCTGGCATGCACTCTCCGCTCGATGTAATCGGCGGACGG
Organism: Caballeronia sp. SEWSISQ10-4 2; assembly: GCF_030464885.1. Classification (GTDB taxonomy): domain Bacteria; phylum Pseudomonadota; class Gammaproteobacteria; order Burkholderiales; family Burkholderiaceae; genus Caballeronia. The sequence continues at coordinate 31,853 of NZ_JALPRJ010000068.1, forward strand.
ATCCTGGCGGAAGCAGTGGTCGCCGCAAACCTCTCCGACAGCGCAAACGCGACGCTCAAACAGACAGCCGTCACGCAGGCGCACAGCGCGCTGTACACGCTGACCAACACAGATGCCACGACGTTTCGCGCGCTGGCCGAATCGGGGACCACGGCAACCGACCGCTTCGCCGACTACGCCACCAACAAGGCGAACTACACGCGGCGCCTGACCTTCGGGTTCGGCTCGATCGCAACGACCACCGGGGCCGCCGTAGTCCCGAAGAGCGCAGAGGTGCTGCTCGAGACGCGTTTTCCATACCTGAGCGCCGGTCAGCGGCGCGTAGTGCTCAAGACAACCGGGCTCGCATCGGGCTTCCCCGCTCTCGACGACGCGGAAGGCTGGGGTCGCCTCAACCTGTTTGCTGCAGCGGACGGTTACGGCTCGTTTTCCGGCAACGTCGTTGTATCGATGGACGCATCGCTTGGCGGCTTCAGCGCGATCGATACGTGGCGCAACGACATAGCAGGCGCCGGCAAGCTGACGTTTAACGGTACCGGCTTGCTCACGCTCGCTGGATCGAATGCGTACAGCGGCGGCACGCAGGTACAGGGCGGAACGCTCGTCGCCGGTGCAACGAACGCGTTTGGTGTGGGCGACGTGTACGTCAGCGGCGGCACGGTTGCGGTGAACGCTGCCTCTCGCGTGACGATCGGCGGCAAGTTCACGCAACTCGCCGCCGGCACGCTCGAAATCGATCGCGGCAACGGCGACCAGGGAAGGCTCGCGGTGAGCGGACAGACTTCAATTGTCGGCGGGACGCTGCATGTAAAGCTCGCCGCAGGCTTCACGCCGAAAGTGGGTGACACAATCGCGGTCGTGGATTGCAACGGCTTGCAGGGGCGCTTCACGACGGTTACGGTTGACGGCTTCAAGGCGACAGCACTTTATAGTGCCTCGGGTGTGCAACTTCACTTGGACTCGTAAGCGGTCGTAGCGGAATCAAGGTATCGAGTTAGGTCCACGCCCTACGTCTTCCGCTCGATATCGCGACGCCCGGCATTCCGCCCGGGCCGCACACCGATTGAACGCTGCCGCGCAACACGCTCAAGAGCGTGCAGAAACGTCCTTCGGTCATCGTGGCCTGCTGGCAGCAGGCTACGCTTTGGTCATGTCATGACTTACGGAAAGATAAATCGCTCCGAGCCGCCTTGGGCTGAGGGCGCAGCAGCAGATAGAAGGCAGCAACATGCGTGATCATCAGCAAAGGCACGTAGATGATCGGAATCGCGTACGTAGCGCCCAGCTCTCCCGCACGCGCAGGAAGATCGGACTGGATAGCGTGGTAGTAGTCGAGGATGAGGTCGGTCACTCCCACAAGATTGAAGGCTACGACGAACAACCAAAAGAGTGGGCGTATTCGTGCTGTGAGTAGCGCCAGCATCGCCAGAACTCCCGTTGCGAAGTCAGCGTATGCGGCGAACACGGCGAAGCTGGCAGGCAGATGGGGACTCACGATGCCCGGCAGGATGAAGACCAGCCCGAAGAACCGGAAGCTGTGCAAGGTGGCGATGGCGCGTTGCGCTTCGAATGGGTCCATCGACTTGAGCCTGGGCCAGACGTATACGCGCAAGCAAAGCAGCCAGGCGACGTACCCCAGAACGAGATGCAATTGGAAGACAAGTTCCGATGACATGTTGCCTCCGGTCCTATGCAAGATGGATTCTGCCAGGTGTTGTCTGGCGGATCGAAGGATAGGAAGGAGATCAGCCGGTGCGTCGTCGGATCAGCTGGCGCAGCGACAGCGCGTGCAGCAGGATCGAGCCTGGCACCACGAAAGCAGGGGTCAGCACATCCGGATAAAGGCCGGCGCCGATGCTCGGCACGCTCGGAACGATCAACTGGAACTGGCCCGGCGAAGTGATCATCCCCAAGGTAATCGCGACGGCGAAGTCGGTGAGGCCGAACATGTTCCAGGCGATCGTCGCCTTCCGCCCTTGATCTTTACCGCTCGCCACGGCGATTGCCGCCGGCACGGCGAACAGGCCGGTCAACACATCGCCAATTCCCGCCGGCAACGCGAACACGCCGGGCAGCGCCCCATGCAGCCAGGCTGCGAGAGCCCAACCGCCGAATACCCGGTAAAGCTGAAGAGTGACAAGCCACGTCGCCGGCATCGCATCGAGAACCTGACCCACCCGCTTCGACAACAGCAACAGCGGCGCGCCGATCATCACCGGCAGGAAGATCGCCAGCGGCAACAACGGCAAGGGTGAGACGCCCGTGCGGAAGACGCCATTGATCGCCGCGCTCCAGGCGACAGCGAACCAAAGCGTGTCCGGGATCATGACCGCCAACCAGATCGCGCGGCGTTGGCCCCGCGTCAGGTCCGTGCTTTCGAGGCCGAGCCACAAGCCGACCGCGATAAGCCCATGGGCTGTCAGTTGGTGGACCGTGGTCGGAACGCCGCTAGCCGGGATAATCGGTTGCCAGTAGATCAACACAATCCACAGGACCGTCAGCGGGACAATCCAAAGCAGGCTGCGCCAAGCGGGACGCGGCCAGACGATACCAGCAGGAATAGGGGTGGCGGTCATGAGCGGTTCCTCCGCGGTCTTAGCGGATTGTTCAGGGCTTGCGAGTCGACATCGGCGTGACTCCTCATCTGCAGGCGTAGGTGTACCATGGCCTCTCGCGAGCGACTATTCACCACAATGTTGACGGGCTATGAAGCAGAACTTCACAGTCAGGCAGGGCGCGCTCGATGGCGTGGAGGTGTTCCTGAGCGTTGCCCAGCATCGCAGTTTTCGCCGGGCAGCCGCGGAACTCGGAGTGACGCCGTCCGCCATCAGCCAGACGGTGCGTGTACTTGAAGCGCGCATTGGCGCTGCGCTCTTCATACGCACCACGCGTAGTGTCGGCCTAACCGAAGCTGGCGAACGGTTTCTTTCGCACGCAAAGCCTGCCTTCGAGGAGCTTGTCGCCGCTAGTGAGGTTGCGCGCGGACTCGGCCAGCGGCCCTCCGGATTGTTGCGTCTTTCAGTGCCGCGCGCGGTGGTGCCAATCCTGCTGGAACCACTGATTGCATCCTTCTGCCAGGCTTATCCCGAGGTCGAATTGGAGATCGCCACAAGCAAGGATCTGATCGATCTTGCAGCGGAAGGGTTCGACGCCGGTATCCGGCTGGGCCAGTTCGTCGACCCCGACATGGTCGCCGTACCGTTGACGCCACCGTTTCGTCTCATCGTTGTCGGCAGCCCAGCCTACTTCGCCGTGCGCGGCCGGCCCAAGCACACGGACGATCTGCGCCAACACGCGTGCTTGCGGTGGCGGCGATCCAGCGGCGCGCTCGCGCTATGGTCATTCAACGACGACGGCCGCGCGATCGAGATTGCCGTATCGGGCCCTCTCATCGCCCATGATTTTCCCACCATGCTGGGCGCGGCAGTCGAAGGTATGGGCCTTGCGCAGCTACCTGAGCCGATGGTCGCCGAAGGGTTGAGAACGGGAAGACTGGTGCACGTGCTGGAGCCGTTCGCGCCGGTGATACCGGGAGTATTTCTCTACTATCCAAGCCGCCGGCAGATCATGCCGAAGCTGCGCGCCTTCATCGATCATGTGAAGAGCCACCCGGCAGGCCGTGACAAAGTTCCGGGTACAAGGTGACTGATGTGCTACTGAGGTTTCTTCTCCGTGCGCATTGCACGCGGTGAGTCCGTCATCACCGCATCGATTCCAAGAGCGGCAGCGGTTGCGTACGCGTCGGCCGAGTCAACACCGAATGCAACGATCTTCACGTTCCCATTGGTCTTGAAACACTTAACCGCCGCGGGTGTCCACCACCGTGCGTCGACCTTCGACACCCCCGTCCCCAACGTGAAGTGCTCGACCACCTCGACCTGACGATGCAACTCGATTCCGACCCAGCTTCCCGCGGGAGGCGGGTTGTCACACGTGCCGCCAAGCGAGAGATCGACCAAACGATTCCGCGTCGCGTCACGCGTCTCGAACACCTGGGCCTCGGGGTGGGTTTTCATGAGCTCAATCGCATCGGCGTCCGTGGAATACAGGCGCACGCGCGACCATGCGTGCGCGCTGTCGAGAACCCGGGCGACCGCTTCGACCAGCGGCGCCGCGAGTGATTGTTTCATGTCGAGCATGATCGGCACGCTTGGCGGCACCGCATCCAGCGCTTCACGCAAGGTCGGGATGCGCAGAGGGTCAGCGCGATAAGGGTAGCTGACCCGTCCCGAAGCGTCCTTGCGGCTAAACGAATAACCCGCGTTGAGCTTGCGAAGATCGTTTAGCGTGATGTCGTCGAGACGACCTTGCCCGTCTGTGAGCGAGCCAAGGTCCGCGGGACGGTAGAGCACGGGAACACCGTCCTTTGTCACCTGAACAGTCATCCAGAGCGCATCCGCGCCGTTTTCCAGCGCCGTGCCGAACGCTTGCAACGTGTTCTCGGGTGTATCCCCGGTGCCACCACGATGCGCGACGATAAACGGCGCAGCGAGTGCAGGCGTGAGTGAGAGCGCGGTGATGATCACCAGCGCAGCCGCGGTAATGCGAGAGCGTGTGCTGCGCGCTAACCTGATCCGCTGAACCGGTGCTTTTCCAGGCTGCGTAAAACCAGTTGAGACAAATTTTTTCATTATTGTGTCATGCTTATTAAATAAAAGAAGATCTGTCTTCAGGTTTGATGACGGCATTGAGACGCCGCAAGAAGCGGCAACAACGAAAGCGTCATGCCGTGGCAGGGTACGGGAAGCGTCGGAACGTATCAGCAAGATCGCGAATACGCATGATCGTATCGCTTCAGTGAATAAATGTCATTGAATAACCTGACGAATCCATGACCGCTGTAACCGGACCTTCCAGCGCGAACCAGATTGCATTCTGATGCGTGGTTTCAGGCACGCTCGAGAATCACGCACAAACCGATGGCGTACGGTCATGCCAAAGAGACTGTCTCGCGCTTGGCCGTGCCACAATCCACTTTAGACGCGGGCCTTGGCCATCTCGCGTGGGTCAGGTCCAGGCGAGAACCTAAAAACCGCCGAGAGTAGGGGCACCGGATAATTGTCCGGCGCAGCCGCTTCCATCCACTCAATCCATTCTTCAAATACCGGGCAGCATCAGATGAACGTCGGTCCTCTTTCGCTACCCCTGCCTCCGTTGATCTTCTTCATCAGCGTGGTGGTTTCCTTGTTTGCCGGATGGCTCTTTCGCAAGAACCGCGCGAACGTGGATGGAGCGATCTTCAGCAGTGTGTTCACCGGGCTGGTGGTGGCTCGGCTGTCGTTCGTCCTGCGTTACCTGCCGGCCTATAAAGGTGGTCTCGTGAAGATGCTTGATTTCCGGGATCAGGGATTCGACTTGATCGCCGGTCTGATAGCCGGAGGATGTGTGGTCGGATGGTTTCTCCTACGCCGCCGTACCATGCGTGTGCCGTTGTTAGCTGCCGTCGTGGCCGGAGCGGTGGTCTGGACTTCGGTAACCTCGTTTGTCCATTTATCGAGGCAACCGGCGAACGTACCGGTTGTCTCTCTGATCAATATCGATGGCGCTCGCCAGTCCTTGACCAAAGGCGACGGCAGGCCAATCGTGCTGAACCTGTGGGCGACGTGGTGCCCTCCGTGTCAGGCGGAAATGCCCGTTCTCGCAGAGGCTCAGGCGCAGACTCCGGGTCTTCATATCGTGTTCGTGAACCAGGGCGAGACGCGCGATGTAGTAAGCAGCTATCTGAACTCACATGATCTTCACATCAAGAACGCTTTGCTTGACCCCGATCTTGCCGTCGCGAGAGCCGTTTCGGCTACCGCGTATCCCACGACGCTTTTCTATGACGCGCAAGGCCGCCTGCTATCGGCCCACTTGGGACAGTTTTCACGGGCCACGTTTGCACAGGCGATTGAACAGTTCTATCCGGAGATTGAATTGAAGGATTTTCAGTGATTGCCGTGGCGTCGTGCTTCCACCACCGGCCAAGCCTGGCGCACTATGATGCGATTTTCAGGCATTGAACGATGACCCCACTGTTTACCGGATGGCGCACACCATGACCGCACGCACCAACACCTCCGCAGAATTCCCTTCCACGGTCGTCACGTTGCAGAGCAACCATGACTTCGAGGCGACCGTTTCCCGGCTCAAATCGGCGTTGGCCACACACAGCGTGACGCTCTTCGCCGAGATCGACCAGAGCGCCGCCGCCGTGGACGCCGGCATGCCCTTGAGGCCCACCCGGCTCTTTCTGTTCGGAAACCCGAAGGCAGGCACGCCGGTGATGGAAGCCAACCCGCACGCGGCGCTTGAGCTGCCGCTAAGAGCCGTTGTCTGGGAAGACAGCGGGAAGACGGTATGGGTGGACTATCAGGATGTGACAACGACGCTTGAGCGCGACTATAAGGTCAACGAGAAGCTGATTGCACCCTTGAGGAAAATGCCGGCTTTGCTAAGAGCCGCTTTGGCTTAAAGGCATCAGTCGTGACACGAACGGCCATTCGAAAACTGATTCCGCCTTTTCCGCTGAAAGACGGGATTTTGTGTGGCACGGTAACATTCATCGCTTGAATCGGAACGTTACTCCCACCTTTCAAGACTCAACCCTATGACGATGTCGCTAGCCCTCGACCCTGACTTCTGCGATTTGCTGACGGACAGCCACCTTCGGGTGGTCGGAACGCCCCTGCTAGATAATGAGGCCTTGCAGGCCGACGCCGCGCGATGGTTATACGAAGATGCGCCATTTTGCGTGGTCGCGCACAACACCGACGCAGACCCGCGGTTTGTCTATGCAAACCGGGCCGCGCAGCAATGTTTTGAATATACGTGGGCCGAAATGACGGCGCTGCGTTCCCGGTTGTCGGCAGAACATCCTGACCGCGAGGAACGTGATGGCTTGCTTGAATCGGTACGAACCAAAGGTTACGCAAGCGGCTACCGCGGCCTTCGCATAGCGAAGTCGGGAAGACGCTTCTGGATCGAGAATGTAACGGTCTGGAACCTGATCAATCGCGAAGGCGTGTATTGCGGGCAGGCCGCGACCTATCGCCAATGGAAGGATGTTTGAGCGAGGTGTGCCCGGTCCAGATACCCGTAGTTGGATGGAAGTTTCCCAATCTCCCTAGAGGTCTGCATGCACCGTTGCGTCATCAATCTGGACGAAGTCGAATTGCATTCATTTCCGGCCGAGCACGCTCCGTCCGGCGCCGCGGCGGAACGCTTCGCGCCGCGCATCGGTATGCTTGGGCGACAACTCGGTGCGTCGAAGCTCGGCTATAGCCTGATCGCGCTGGCACCGGGCAAGCGTGCTTTTCCTTTTCATAGTCATCGCGTCAATGAAGAGATGTTTTTCGTGGTGGCCGGGCAAGGGGAGATTCGCCTTGGCGATGATCGTCACGCACTCCGCGCCGGCGACGTGGTCGCGTGTCCCGCGGGCGGCCCGGAAACGGCGCATCAGATCATCAATACCGGCGACGTGGAATTGCGATATCTCGCGGTTAGCACGCAGGAGTCGCCGGAGGTTTGCATGTATCCCGATTCCGGCAAGTACGCGGTGATGGTGGCCGGCGAGGGCGGTTTCAGAACGGTGGGGCGGCTTGAGGAATCGTTGAGCTATTGGGAAGACGAGTGAAGTGTTCGAGGTGCCGTGCGTGAGGGCGTCCGGTATAGCGGCACTTTTTTAAGCGGAATCCTTGGCCCATCGCTTGCTCGCTAGTCTCTCGTCACGCCCTGCGTTCTTCGCTTGTCTGGTCCTTGGGCGTTGGCGCGTACGTGACATCCAATCCACCTGGCACATCTGCCGATAGCCGCAACGAGGGAGTACTCCGGGCGGGGCACGCTCACAAGACCGTACACCGCAGAAGTTCCAAGCGCTTCTATTTCGACAAACGTATCGTAGGGAAGCACATGGCATCCGCCTTCCTCGATGGCGACCGAAACAGGACCGGTCACATTTAAAAGCCAGTCCAGAGAAGGGTCACGATAGGTCAACCGAAGCACGCCGTCGATCGCGACGACTTGCGTTCCGGCTCGCTGACGTCGGGCATTGAGTTGCCCGGGATAGAAACATTGCCTGATCGCTTTCATAAGACGCGCCTTTGCTGTTTGTTTGAATTCGCTCTACGCACCTTCGCGAAAAAGGGCTTAAGCACGACTCAAGCTTATTGAGGCGGCTCCCTTTGCGACAGATTCAGCGCTGTACAATCTGTTCCGAAACAGATTGATCATTCAACATCTGTTTCCGTCCAATTTCCTCGCTTCTGTATCTGGCGCGAGCGATGGGTTACCAGCAGCATCTGCACAATGACACTCTCCTTCGAAACGCCGCCTCGAGATCTGCCCATGACGGGCGAGCCGCTTTATGAGCGCCTGGCCGAGCACTATCGCCGTGTGATTGCCTCGGGGACGCTTGTGCCGGGCGATCGCATGCCTTCTGTCCGGGCGTTGATGCATAGGCACCAGGTCAGCCTCTCGACGGCGCTGCAGGTCTTCCGGCGTCTGGAAGATGCCGGTTGGCTGCAGGCAAAACCACGTTCCGGATATTTCGTTCGTCGACGGACGACGCCGGTTTTACCCGGCGTAGATGAACCGGCAAACGTAACTGCGCCCGCGGAGGCGCAGTTTGTAGGTCTGCACGAATCCATATCGAAGGTAATCGCCCAAGCCCAGCAGTTTCCCGATGCGCTGAACCTGGGTGGGGCAACGGCCGCGGCATCACTTTATCCAACCGCACGGCTGCAATCCTTGACGATGAAAATCCTTCGGCACAGGCCGACGCTTCTTACGGAAGCGGGAGGGGATTCAGGAGGCGCCGTGTTCCGGCAAGCCGTTGCGAAACGTGCTCTTTCCGCGGGCCTGACGCTCTCGCCTGACGAAGTGGTCGCAACAACCGGTGGTGTGGAAGCGGTGAACCTGGCGCTGCGGGCGGTTACTCAGGCCGGCGATACAGTGGCGATCGAATCCCCGGCGTTCTTTGGGTTGTTGCAGATTATCGAGAGCCTGGGCCTGCGCGCGCTCGAGATTTCCACTAGCCCCACAACGGGGCTGTCGCTCGAAGCGCTGGAGATGGCGCTGCTTGCATACGGAAACATCAAGGCTCTGGTTGTTGTGCCGCATCTGCAGAATCCGCTTGGCAGCGTCATGCCCAACGAGCGAAAGGCCGAGCTCGTCCGGCTTTGCGCGCGGCACCGGGTTGCGGTGATCGAGGATGAACCCTATCGGGAGTTGCTTGACGACGCCGACCAGAACAAGCCTTTGAAGGCATGGGACCGCGAGGGTGGGGTCATTCATTGCGCGTCGCTGAATAAAGTCCTGGCGCCTGGATTGCGGCTAGGGTGGATGTCGCCCGGCCGATGGCATGCACGCGTCAAGATGCTTAAATTCGCGCAGAGCCGGAATAACGACAGCTTGCCTCAACTCGTTGCCGCGGAATTCATTGGCTCCGGTGCCTATGATCGACATCTATTCCAGCTACGCGAACGACTAAGGACACAACGGGAAGCTACCGCCGACGCTATCGCGCGTTATTTCCCGTCCGGTACGAGGCTTAGCATGCCCGTTGGCGGCGTAGTGCTCTGGGTCGAGTTGCCGGCAGGGTCGGATTCCGGGCGGCTGTTCGAAGTGGCGCTGACGCAGGGAATTCGCATAGCGCCCGGAACCATATTCTCGAATTCGCTGCGCTTTGCTTCGTTCATTCGTTTAAGTTGTCCGCAGCCGTTTGATCAAGCATTAGACGATGCATTGCAGCGTCTTGGAAGGCTCGCTCGGGACATTGCCTGACGGCAACAGCGCTTCATAGGGATATTGACCATTTCTCTACACGGGGCATGGTAATAATCTTTCTTTAAGCTTTCATGTTTCTAGCCGTCAGGCGCATGGGCCGGACTTGAGGCGCCTTACTAACGAGCCATACAACAACTACCCGCTTATTTCTGCTTCGCTTAACGAATACTGTTGACTTGTTATTTCGCGGTTGCATAAAATTCAATCATCGTCACAAAAGGGCCAATGCCTTGGACACTTGTAGTCGTCGACCTCTGGATTGTTTAGCTGCCTGACCGGCAGGACTCCGCGCTCGAATTCTCTAGCCGCCGTCTTGCCACCAGGCAGACGGTGCGCGTCGTAGTACTTTCGCAGTACTTTTCTCGTGCACCCCCTATTGCGCCAATCGGTCGCAGCGTTTGTTTGCGTCTGAACGGCGCCTCGCCGTGAGCCAACACTCGCGGCCGCTTTTGCACGCGCTGTGTTCCGCATTCAGGAACCAGCGCGGCGTGGATCAACACGTGCATATCAAGCGCGTACGAAGCATGAAAAGGAGCCGTTATGACGGACAGTGACAGTTACCCCTTAAGCCCCATGACCATCACCAAGCTTTAAGGACAGCAAGTAGACCTGCTTCGACGCGCGCAAGGCACGATCGGACTCCGTGCTGCTGGCTTTCCGAGAAGCGAATAAGCCAATCGCCTGGAGAAATACCATGTACTTCGGTCTGCTCGTCTCGTCACCTCCGCATGCTCAGGAAGCGCGCCACTACGTCGCCGCACTCCCGTGCGGCTCTGCCCGCCCGCGTCGGCTAGCGGTGCTCTGGCGTGCTATTGCAAATCTAATTGCTTAGCAGCGTTTTCCGCTGCATGCGTTTGCGTTCGCAGCCGAGGCGCCTTTAACACTCAAATATTCCATCGCTTCCGGGGAGCATCATGTCCACTCCAACAAACGTTCTACCGCCGCGCAGCGCAGTCCTGGATGACGCGCATCTTGGCGACATCAAAGGCGCGCTCGGCACCATCGCGCATCACGACACGGCGCCCCGTACCAACTGGTGGGCACGCCTGCGCACGCTGCTGGCGATTCTCGGTCCCGGCTTGATCGTGATGGTCGGCGACAACGACGCGGGCGCCTTCGGGACCTACACGCAGGCAGGGCAGAACTACGGCACGACGTTGTTATGGACTCTGCTGTTGCTGGTCCCCGTGCTCTTCGTGAATCAGGAGATGGTGCTGCGCCTGGGCGCGGTGACCGGAGTGGGTCATGCCCGTCTGATCTTCGAGCGCTTCGGCAAGTTTTGGGGTGCGTTCAGTGTCATTGATTTATTCATTCTCAATTCGCTGACCATTGTTACGGAGTTCATCGGGATCACGTTTGTCCTCGACTTCTTCGGCATTTCGAAGCTTGTCGGGGTCGGCATTGCGGCCGCGTTGACCATGGCCGCGGTCAGTACCGGCAGCTTCCGGCGCTTTGAGCGTTTTGCGGTCGTGCTGTGTTTGCTGAGTCTCTTGCTGGTGCCGGTGCTGGTGTCGATTCATCCGCCGGTCGCACAAATATCGCGCGATTTCCTGATCCCGAACTGGCCAGCGCATTCGAAGCTTAGCGACGTGATGCTACTGGTTATCGGTATTGTCGGCACAACGGTGGCGCCATGGCAATTGTTCTTCCAGCAAAGCTACATTATCGACAAGCGCATCACACCTCGTTTCATGAAGTACGAAAAAGCGGACCTGTGGATCGGGATTGTCTTCGTGATGATCGGCGGCGTGGCGATGATGTCATTCTGTGCAGCGCTTTACGCGGGCAAGCCCGAGTTCGGCAACTTCACTGATGCAGGTGGTGTGATCAACGGATTGAGCAAATACGCCGGACATACCGCTGCCACGCTGTTCGCCATTGCACTGCTTGACGCTTGCATCATCGGCGCTGCTGCGGTGTCGCTGTCGACTGCGTATGCGATTGGCGACGTCTTCAAGATTCGTCACTCGCTGCATAGGGGCGTGTCCGATGCAAAGGGTTTTTATCTCGTCTACTTTGGCATCGTGGTGGCTGCTGCTGCGCTGGTGTTGATTCCGGGAAGCCCGCTGGGGTTGCTGACCGAAGCAGTGCAGACGCTTGCGGGTGTCCTGCTGCCGAGTGCGACCGTGTTCCTTCTGCTGCTCTGCAACGACAAAGCGGTGCTGGGCCCTTGGGTCAACTCGAAGCGCCTGAACGTTTTTACAGGCGCTGTTGTCTGGGTGCTGGTAATGCTTTCGATCATCCTGACAGCCTCGGTGATGTACCCGGACATAAGCGGTGCAGCGATCCTCGAAACGCTCGGCGGCGGAACCGTGCTGGCGGTGGTCGGCTACGCAATCACGTTGATGCTCCGCGAGCGCCGGCGCGACGGGGCGGGCGCCGAGTCCGGCCTTGCGGCTTCGGCTCACTCAAAGCACGGCCGGGAGTCATGGCGCATGCCACCGCTCGATACCTTGCCTCCGCCGAACCTCAGCTTGACCAAGCGAATCTGGATGGGCGTGCTTCGAGGTTATCTTGTCGTGGCCGTCGGTCTGGTCGTGGTCAAGGTTGTTCAGATGGTCTTCTTTGTCTGAACCGCGCCTGGGGCTTCCAAGCGTGCGGTTTCTTCGGCATGGCTCACGCTTGAGCCATGCTGCCAGCACCTGCCTGACAGAGTAGTTTGCCTGCTGTCATTTGACTGTCACGCGCAAACAATACGGTGACGCGCACTGGCAGTGCGCGCCGGTGCAGTCGTTAAGCGCGCGTCGAGCGTGCTTGAGCGGTCTTCGTCAGACAATGCATGCGAACAATACAATTCAAAGAATCGCTTTATGGTGTTCGACTATATTCTTCCTCTGTTAGCCGCATTGTCGTGCGGAGTCGCCATCGGTCTTGAGAGGCAGATGCGGCAGCGAACGGCTGGCCTGCGCACCATCACACTGGTGACCAGCGGCGCTTGCTTGTTTGTGATCCTCGGCGCCTTGACGGGAAACGGAACGACGACGGTAACGCAGATCGCGGCGTACGTGGTGTCTGGCGTGGGCTTCCTGGGCGGCGGCGTCATCATGCGTGAGCAAGGCGCAATCCAGGGTATCAATACGGCGGCCACCTTGTGGTGCTCCGCTGCCGTCGGCGTGCTTTGCGGATCATCCCACTATGGGCCTGCCATTGCGGGAACCGCGGTGATCCTGTTCACCAATACCGTGTTGCGTGAAATAGGCCGTGCGATCAATACGGCGCCGGTGGCTTCCGCGGATCTCGTGCGCAGTTATGTGCTGAAGGTCGTCTGCCGCGCGGAAGACGAAGTGGATATCCGCGCTGTCATCACCAACTCGATGGTGTCGGCGCCGCTGTCGTTTCAAGGACTTAGCAGCAAGGACCTGGACGACGATTCGCATCGGGTTGAAGTGATTGCAACGCTCGAAACGCATCCGAAATATCAATCGAAGGTCGAGGCTGTCGCGAGCCGGCTAAGCATGGACAAGGGTGTGTCGAGCGTTAGCTGGGCCGCGCTCGACACGGTGCCCGTGCCTGATTGACACTGCATCACGATTCGTCGTGGCGCGTGACGAGGGGCATGGGTTTTGAAAGAATGCATGGGTCGTATCCGGGGCGGCGACGTCTTGCGCACCCATGAGCCTCGCGGGGGGGAAGGGCGGCACGCAACATCGGGCGCCGCTCCATTCCATTCAAAGGTTGCAGATGAGTACATATGTGTTGTTGGCTTGCGGATTTGGAACTGGACTAGCGATTGCCATCTGGGGGATATTCGACGCGCTAAAGCATTCCCGGCGCGAATCGGAAGAGCAGGATGCGGACACCCGGTCAGCAAGCGATAAATCTAGACGCTGACGCTGACGCTGACGCTGACGCTGACGCAGGCGTAAAGTCGTTTTTCGTTCGCGCCGGTGGACGGGTTTTGGGTGCAGGCGGTTTTAGGCTTAGCGGTGGGGGTTGATGCCGGGTTGCTGCTTTCGGTCTTAGTGGTCTGCGTGAGTTAGCTGTATTTTTTATCACTATTAGCCACTGTGCGT